>NZ_JAZQRL010000020.1:0-24582 GCF_045629565.1 Arcticibacter sp. | reverse complement strand
TTGGAGCTCTAAAGTTCTTTGCAGACCATCCTCCGGAATAATGAAACTCAGTATGGGAAGGTTGTCGACCATCGGCATTACCTCCTCGGAAGTGAGTCCGAGTTTATCGCCAATAAACAACAGCAATTCACTTTCATCGTTGTCGAGCACATTGTCGGCCGCGGCAACAAGAACCAGATTTTGAAAGAAGGCCAGCTTCTTTTGTGGTGTATTCAGTACATCTTCCAGGGTTTGTATGTTTTTCATAGGTGTATAAAAGTGTTTTTAGGTGTCCCAGCGTCCTTTATCCCATGTTCATGGCGCTCTGCAGGGCATGCGCTTGTGAATGCTGGATAAATTCTGCTTTGCAGCGTAGCTAGCAAAATTCTTACCATAGAAATTAACTTTGGTTTCTAATCCAGCCTTGTCGCTGCGTTTGAGGGAATTTTGATTTTGAAAATAACGGCGGGAAGAGCTGTTGCGATGTGCAAGTATTCAACCTTTCTGGTATGCTACTCGTGAAATTTCTATGTATTGAACAAATATTTCTACTTCCAAAAGTTTTTGTTTAATTTGATTAACAATTATTAAATGCACAATTAACTCCCTTGTCCGATGAGGTGTTAAGCAGTCATTTGATCAGTAACCAAATATATTCTCAAGCCTGTACCAATTGTTGTAAGAAAATTACGCTAAAGCTTGTAGCCCTTGTGGTGAAGTCATAATTATCAAAGTATAATCTCTAATTACAAACTATGGAATCTATTGAACGTAACAAATTATTTTGGGGGAGTTGTTTAGCATTATTGGTAACGGCACTTTCCTTTGGTATCCGGGCAGGAATCATGAATAAGTTAGGAACCGACTTTCACCTGTGCAACAAGGAACTAGGTGTAATTACCGCCGCGGCCTTCTGGGGATTTCCACTGGCCATAATTTTTGGTGGCTTTATTGTCGACACCATTGGCATGAAGAAATTGCTTGTGATGGCATTCGTACTTCATATCGCCGGAATTTTAATGACTGTATTTGCTGGTGGTTACTGGACGCTGTTCATTTCTACCTTACTGATCGGGATCGCAAACGGAACGGTAGAGGCTGCATGCAATCCGCTGGTCGCGTCGTTATACCCGACGAACAAAACCACCAAACTCAACCACTTTCATCTCTGGTTTCCTGGTGGAATTATGCTGGGTACTTTGATGGTGCTTTTGTTCAACTCCATAGCGATAAGCTGGCAGGTGCAGGTAGCCATGATGCTCATTCCGACGCTTATCTATGGCTATCTTTTTTCTACGCTCAAATTCCCGGTAACGGAACGGGTGTCCTCAGGCTATTCGACCGGGGATATGTACAAAGCAGTCGTTTCTCCGCTTTTTATATTCATGTTTATCTGCATGTTCGGTACTGCCGTAACGGAGTTGTTTACCGGTCAGTGGATTGACGTGTTGCTGAAGAATGTGACCGATAATCCGATATTGATATTGACCCTGACAACCGGCGTGATGGTAATAGGCCGTGGATTCGCGGAGCCAGTGGTCCATAAGTTCTCTCCACAAGGCGTGTTGTTAATCTCTGCAATAGTGGCAACCCTGGGTTTGTACCTGTTAAGCACACTGACCGGCAACGCAATTTTCCTAGCCGCATTTGTATTTGGTGTTGGTGTATGTTATTTCTGGCCGACGATGATTGGCTTTGTGGCTGAAAATATTCCGCAGTCGGGCGCACTGGGATTAAACCTGATCGGCGGTGCCGGAATGTTTGCCGTCTCCATCTACAGCATCTTCATGGGCAAGCATTATGATGATCTTATTGTGAACCATTTGCCGGCAGATGCGGTCGCCGCAACTTACTTATCTGCCCCCCTGGATTCACCGATGGGCGCTGCTGTTCAGCAGGCGAAGAGCATGGCAGGGCCGGAAGTATTAAGGTTAACACTGGTCATTCCGGTCATCCTGGTTGTGCTGTTTACCTTGCTCCTGATCTATATGCGATCAAGGAAAAAAGCGAATGTGCCTCCGGTATTGCAAGCTACATAGCGTGACGGATACCGGAATGAGCATAGCTAAGTGCAACCATGAAGGCCTGCTTCTGCTAACGGATCAGTAGTGCAAAGGAAGCCACTGCTTATTTCGTGGATAGCTCCGGTGTGAGGTTCGGTTTTGCCACCTTTTTGTCGTATTGTCCTTGCAGCTCAGGCAATGCCATGTCATAGCCTTTTCGATCTATAAAAGCCGCCGGATTGTAACCCGAGCCAGGCTTGTGCTTCTGATGGAGGCCAAACTGGCTGGCATGTGTCGCTAGCCAGATGTCAAACGACAGCCTTTTCATGGCACTCAATGTATAGGCAAAGTCTTCTGCAACCTGTGGATAGGCTGGGATGTCCGAAAAGTTTTTCTGAGTAACGATCGTGGGCATATTGGCAATAAGCACACGATAGGCGCGCTGTTTATCTTTAACATCGAACAGATAGCTGCAGGAGCCCTTGGTATGTCCAGGATGGTGCAGCATGACAAGCCGTGAATCACCTAAGACTATGGTGTCACCATCATGCAACAGGCGATCTGGTTTTAACGGTTGATAACTGCTCACCGCACCACCCAATGCATAGTCTGACTGACCACCGTCTTCCATCACTGCTGCATCTCTTTCATTCACCATGACTTTCGCCCCGGTCATTTTTTTTAGTGCCGCCATCGCGCCCATATGGTCGAAATGGGCCTGTGTGGTCAATAGAATTTTAATGTCCTGTAGTTTGAAGCCAAGCGCTTCCACGCTTGTCTTAATCATTGAAGCTGAGGATGCCAGTCCGGTGTTAATCAGGATGTGCCCTTTCGGCGTAACTACCAGATAGCAAGCCAGGTCATCAGTACCCACATAGTATAGATTTCCTGCAATTCTGAAGGGTGGATAGGGCTTAGACCATTCAGGCGGATTGTTCTGAGGCTCATGTACCGTTTGTGCAGCGGCGAGGAAGCTTAAGCATGAAAACACAAGGAGCAACGCGATGATTTTAGTAGCAGATTTCGACATATTTATAAAAATTTCAACACACTATAGAGACAGCGGTAGAATAGTAACGAAGGTAGACACAGAACAATTGTGAATGCCAGCGCCGTCCGTATCAATTTTGTCTCAATTTACGCGAATTTGCATTTTTAAACGTCAATGTTATAATTTAACCAATTATTGAAGTAGGTATGCTAAAGGGGGAAAACAGTTTCAAGTCATTAACAAAGACGATATCTCCGGTAAAAGCCTCCTTGAAACAAGCAGGATTACACGTTAAATTTCAACTGCAAACAGGATGTATCTGATATATGTCGCCATAGGAATAATCGCCCTGTTTTTTGGCTTGGAGGAATCCGGTGCTTTACCGCACAGAGAATTAAAAACCCAGCACCAGGAGAAATTTGAAGCGTATAGCCTGACCGGATATGGCCAGGGAACAACCTACACGATTACGTACTTTACAGCGGGGCAGCCAATTACTTCGCTGCAGATTGACAGCATCCTGAATGAAATCGATGCTTCCATGTCGCTGTACAAAAGCGAGTCGCTCATCAACCGTTTCAACAGTTCTAAGTCTGGCGTCCGGATGGACCGCCATTTCAGGAAGGTCGCATCACGTGCACTGGACGTTTACCGGGATTCCGGAAGGATGTTTGACATCACCGTATTTCCATTGGTTCAAGCCTGGAACTTCGGGCGGCTGCCGTCGGATTCATTGCCTGGCGATGAACTGATCCGCGAGCTTACGAAACATGTGGGATCCGATAAGCTCATGCTCGTACAGGATTCTTTACTTAAAACGGATCCGGCGGTGAAGATAGATCTTAACGGCATCGCACAAGGGTACTCGGTGGACGTGCTCGCTTCATTTCTGGAAACGCGGGGCATCCATGATTACATGGTTGAACTTGGGGGTGAGATCCGCGTAAAAGGTGTTAAGAAGTCCAGCAATACGTTTTTTACCATTGGTATTCAGTCACCCAGAGACGATGGGATGGATCCGGAATCCATGGAAACCGTGCTCGAGATCCCTGAAGGTGCAATAACCACGTCCGGGAATTATCACAAATATTATACGAGTCGTGGTAAAAAAATCAGCCACTTGATTAGCCCACTTACGGGATATCCTTTCCAGAATGAGATGATCAGTGCTACGGTTTTTACAAAAGAAGCCATGACCGCAGATGCATTTGACAATGTTTTCATGGGAATGGGTGTTGAAAATTCATTCAAATTCCTGAAGTCCCATCCGGAGATGGAGATATATCTGATATACCAAAAAGAAGACGGATCTATCGCGGATACAGCCTCGACTGGCTTTAAACGCTTATTTAAACAAATAAAAAAGAAATGATCAGAAGAGATTTTATAAAAACTGCCGGGCTCACTGGCGGATCAATGCTTTTAGGCAGCACTGTTCTTAAAGCGGTGACACCTTTCCTGGAGGGACAGCGCATTAATGTAGCCATTATTGGCTGCGGAGACCGGGGCACGGGATTGATGCAGGTGCTCCTGCAGCTTCCAGCGCAGTACCAGATCGTTGCGATATGCGATGTGCTGGACTTTCGCCTGGAACATGCCCGGAAACTGATGTCTTCCGCCACTTCTGCGAAAGATTACAGGGCGGTGCTGGACAACAAAAACGTTGATGCGGTACTTATCGCCGTACCATTGAATATGCATTTTCAGATCGCTAAAGATGCTATACAGGCTGGAAAGCACGTTTATCTTGAAAAAACAATGACTTACAACACCAGACAAGCGATCGAGCTGGTGGATATTGTACAATCGAAACCGAAGCAGATTCTGCAGGTCGGTCATCAATACCGCTATACCCCGCTGTATTTTAAGGTGAAGGAGATGATCAACAAAGGCTACCTTGGGAAAGTTACGCAAATTGATTGCCGCTGGGATAGAAACGGGAACTGGCGGAGGCCGGTACCGGACCCGTCGCTTGAAAAGCAGATTAACTGGCGCATGTATAAATCATACTCCGGCGGCCTACCGGCGGAGCTTTTGTCTCACCAGATAGATTTCGTCAACTGGACTTTCGACACCCATGTCGATGAAGTATACAGTACGGGCGGCATCGACAACTATAAAGACGGCCGGGAGACCTATGATAACGTTCAGGCGGTTCTTCGATACGATAAAGCGGGAATGATCGGTAATTTCGGCGCAACCTGCGCCAATAGCCATGATGGATACCTGTTTAAATTTAAGGGATCCAAAGGAACAATATCTCTCCTGGTGGATCAGGCTGTATTTTACCCGGAAAAGAAGGCGCTGAAGGAACTTCATGAAACCGTTGACGGGGTAACCGGTGCAACCCGGATTACCTGGAATAAAGATGGGGGTATTCCCGTTGAAACAGGACCTTTGAAGGACGGCACATGGTATGCCCTGACAGACTTCTACAACTGCGTGAGTACACTGCAGGCGCCATCCTCAGATGTTTATACCGGAGCAAAGACCGCAATCACTGTTGATATGATCAACCGTTCGTTATTTGGGAAAACAATCGAGAAATGGAATGCTAAGTACGACCTGGCGCCGGGACCTGGCAAATAAACTTTTTACCGCTGCTGCTGGGCATTTCGATGATAATTAAGGATCTTACAACCAACACATTTTTAATATGACCTTCGACTTTACAAACAAGACGGTACTGATCACTGGCGGTTCCCGAGGGATCGGCAGTCTCACTGCTAAGCTGTTCGCTGCTTCTGGAGCCAACGTGATCATCACCTACCAGGCCAATAAGGAAGCTGCAGAGCAGGTCCTTGCAGAGCTTGGTCCTGGAAATCACCGCATATACCAACTGGATCTCGCCGATCCCACATCTATTCAGCAGCTTTTTGCATGGTTTCAGGAACATTATGATCGCCTGGATATACTGGTGAATAATGCCGCTGTCCATCTTCCACACAAAATCCTGGAAACAGATTTTGACCAATGGCAGCAGCGTTGGGAAGATACACTGAACGCCAACCTGATTGGCCCGGCCAATATGTGTTATTTTGCTTCGAAGCTGATGGTGAAGCAGCAGGCAGGGAAGATCATCAATATTTCTTCCCGGGGTGCTTTCAGAGGAGAGCCCGAAAACCCAGCTTACGGCGCGAGCAAAGCAGGTATTAATGCCATGAGCCAGTCGCTTGCACTCGTGCTCGCTCCGCACAACATCAGTGTTCACATCATTGCGCCTGGCTTTGTGTCTACGGAAATGGCGGCAGAGAAATTGAACGGTGCGTCTGGCGAAGCGATCAAGCAGCAAAGTCCCTTTGAGCGTGTCGCCAAACCTGAAGAGGTGGCACGGTTGGTAGCGGTTTATGCCAGTGAAGGGCTTGAATTTACCACTGCTGGCATTGTAGACATCAATGGTGCATCATACCTAAGAAGTTAGACCCGCTTCAGATGACAATTGTTGAACTGGAACAACCGTCGTAACATAGGCTTATTAAAAAGCGAAGCCCCAGAGATCATCTAAAGCTTCGCTTGCAATAAGACCCCTGTGGGATCGTAAGTGTTCAAAATATATTTGTGTGCTGCCTAGAAATTCAATTGTGCCTGCAGCCGCAGGAGATTTCCGTGCTGGGCGTTGTCCGGCAAGATTCTATCTTCAAATCTTCGGGAAGAAATCGTATACATGGCCACAAACTCGAACTGTTTCACCGGCTGCCACTCCATACCGATTTCCAGCTCGTTCACCTTGTAACTCCGTGCATCCAGCTCATGTTTTTTCCCGCCGTCGTAGTATTGAACGCGTGTAAATGGAATGAAGGTCTGGTCGAATTTCTTAATCATATAAGAAAATGTGACATAGCCGCCTTTAAGGTTCTGTACCTCTATCGAATCCGTTTGCTTATTGTATTCTGGCCCTTCGCCAACATTGAACTCCGCCTGAATACCAAATGGTTTTGGATAAAGAACAAAAGATGCCGCAACACGCTGGTCGAGGTAGTTACGGCCATCCAGAAACTTTACACCCTCCGAGATCTCATCTTCCGGAACCACGAACTTACCGGTGTAGGCCTGAATTCCCGGTTCAATCACCTGATTTCCAATTTCAAAAGGGTAACTTACCCTTGCAACCGTATGAAGGGACCTGTTCAGGTCAGGTTTGTTCGCACCTTGACCGTTAAACACCCCAAATGCAAACACACCGTAGTCACCGCTGCCCTTCAGTCCATCTTTTACCAGACTGGCAAAGAGTTTTCTCTTGTCTTCCGGGGCCCAGTAGAAGAAAACACCCAGATCCCGTTCGTTGCTGAATGCACTATTCAGGCCGTCGTTCCGGTCAAGTGGCAACCTGTTCGAACTGGATTGCATATTCTCAAAGCCATAGGGGATCTTACTCTGTCCTACCCGGAAGCGGTACTCATTTTTTGAATCCAGTCCAATGTCGAAGTATGCATCTCTGACTTGTCCGAAGTTCAGTCCAGAGGAGGATGCTGAACTGGCAAAGTCGGGCTGAAAATAGAAGTATACCTGCTTGCCAATTTGGCCGGAAAGAACGATGCGGGCACGGCGCAATAGAAAGCCTCCGTTCTCACCCCAGCTCTTGTCACATTGTTCACACTTCAATTTGTCGTTCGTCTCCAATAGCCGGTTGTAACGAACCTGCATATAGCCGCGGATGTTGAAGGTGTCGTACCATTTTGGTTCTTTTTCCTTGTCCTGTGCCTGTGCCGGCGTCCATCCGAAAAGGCATATTAAAAGGGCTGCAAAGGTTAGTGTATGTTTTAAACGCATCGTTAATTTGCTGTGATTTTACATTACAAAAGAACCACGCCAACGTGAACCCAGCATTACCGCTATAATAAGTTAATGTTAAGTCTTAACATTAAAGTAATATATATTGCGCATGAGTAATGCACTATATAGGGGAATAATCCAACGGTCAATTCTTTCATCAGGTCGTTTCCGCGCTTGCCTTAAAAAGCGGCAATAAGCTTGAAATTGAAGCTTCTTCCCATGTTGTAAATCCCCAGGCGGCCACCTGGAGCAGCATTGTAGTACTCAAAATACTTCAGGCGGTTCAAGTTCGACTGGTAGGCTGCATCAAATAGATTATTTACACCAATCTGAAATTGGAGGTTGTGTCCTTTTGAATAACGAACCTGCAATCCGGCGGCCAGATTTACCGTCAGGTAACTTGCCGTTGCAGTTTCTGTTCCATTCAATCCTAAATAGCGGTTCTGTCTTCCACTGAAGTCGCCTTCTGCTTTAAGGTTTAGCTTAGAGATGATCTCAGATTTAAACGCTATATCCTGGCTTATGCTGCTCAACACGCGGACCGGCGGAATTAACGGGAGGTATTCACCTTCTGTTTTCTGGTTCTTAAACACCGGATTCCGGTTGTATCCGTAGGTAATCGTCAGGGCATTGTCGAAGGAAAAACCATTCCAGAAAGGCGGTTGCAGGTTCCATATTGCCTCCAGCCCATATAAATGTGCTTTCCCTTGCTGATACTCGTATGTCTTGTTCCCCTGTGCATCCGTAAGGGCATTTCCCTGCTGGTCCGTATCCAGGGTTAAAAAAATATAATCATTGATGTTGTTGTTAAAGATGCTCAGTGAGGCTTGCATGGCTGTACCGGTCATTTCAAATCCAAGGTCCTGCTGTAACGAGAATTCCGGATTAAAGTCTGGATTTCCCCGATAAATGATATGCGCCCCTGGATCGAGCCCATTGGCCGCAAGTTCTGTAATGTTCGGCGCGCGGTAACCCCTTGCGATATTCGCTTTAAAACTTATTTGATCATTCGCCTGGTAAGTTGTTCCCAGCCCGAGCGAAACACCGGTAAATCGCTTCTTGAATGCGGGAAACTGGAGGTAGTCGGTAGAAGTGATCTGATGGATTGCATGCTGGTCAAACCCTGTCGCCAGGTCTGTGCGTGTATAGAAGTCATCTCCACTCACATTCCGCTGATCATATCTGAGTCCGCCGCCCAGTGTCCATTTGTTCCGCTTCCACTTTGCATAGCCAAAGATCCCACCCTCAAAAAGACTATAGTCGGGTATCGGGAAGTCCGTTGCGTCTTTACTTTTGTTCCGCTGATACATGCCGTTGAATCCAAAGGACAATGTCGTGTTTGCAAAAGCAGGCATATTGTAGTTTAAGCCATAGTTGACGGTATTCAGTTTTACAGAGAGTCCGGCCTGCTCCGGAGCGGTTGGATGGGTGTATTCGCGCCGGTTGCTCTGTTGAAATCCAAGCAATGCCTCGATTTCCGCGTTGCCGATTTTATATTTGTTGTTCGTGTACAAGCGGTAGTGTTGAATATGCTGATGTAATGGACTTAGTGCATACGAATTAAGGCTTGCATCCGGTACGACCGGACGGTTTTTGATATTATCATCATTTCCTTCCTGAATCTGATGCGTAAACCTGCGTGTCAGCGAATCGCGGCTACCGTCAGGTATACCCTGCAAGTTGTTGTAGTAGGTGAAATTCAACGTAGAGAACCCATGCTCATTGTTGTACTTCAGCGTTCCGGAAGCATTCGCCTCACGGAAACCGGTATTGTAAACCCTGCCATCAATTGCATTCTGATAGCTTTTCGCTATGCGGTAGGATCCCCTTACAATAGAGGACCAATGCTCGCCTCCATAACTCAAGCGTAAGCCGTTACCAATTAATCCATTGTTGCTTTGGTATTCTGTAATAAGTTTTCCATGCAACTGCTGGTCTGCGGCAACCGGCATGGATGGTATTATTCCAACTACGCCCGCAAGTGCATCGGAACCATAGATCAAACTTGAGGGCCCTTTTACAACCTCTGCACGGTCTATATTGTAGGCATCAACTTCAAGGCCGTGCTCGTCACCCCATTGCTGTCCTTCCTGGCGCATCCCGTCGTACAAAGTAAGCACCCTGTTGTAACCCAATCCGCGGATGAATGGTTTGGAGATGTTCGGTCCTGTTTTTACGGCCGTTAACCCGGGTACATGCTTTACCAGTACATCAATGACATTACTTTCCGTTGCCTGATCGATCTTCCGGGTCGGCACGGTTAAAATGGGGATTGGACTTTCTTTCACACTGCTTGCGCTGGAAACGCCTGTGACGACCACCTCGTCGAGCCTCGCATGATCCGCTTCAATGCGTATGTCAATGCTCGTTACCTCATTGGCCCGGATGAGCACGGTGTGTTGCGCCGGAAGATAGCCAATACTTGTTACGCGGAGCTGATACGATCCTGCAGGCAGGCTGCTGAATACGAATGATCCATCTGGAGTGCACTTGGTTTGATAGGATGTGTTGACCAGCCTTATGGTGCTGTTTAAAACGGAATCATCGTCTGCAGTCAGGCGTCCACGAAGTGATCCGGTCTGCGCTGCTGCAGAAAGGTAGAGGAATGTCAGTGCAAGTAAACTTAGTGTTTTCATCGTTCTTAAATTAGGTACGTCTAATATTAATATTTTGCATTGCAAAGTAAATAAATTTGTTTTACCTAATCCTATTTATTATTCAAGCTTTTACTAGTTTTGTTGAAACTGAAAATTTTTATGTATTCCCTCTCAGAAGAAAACTATTTAAAAGCGATATACAGGTTGTCACAGGAAAATGGACAGAAAATTACGCCCACAGCCATCGCAGATGCGCTGGAAAACAATCCGGCGTCTGTGGTAGATATGATCCGGAAACTTGTGGACAAAAACCTGATTGAATACGATAAGAAGATCGGCGTGAGCTTAACCGCATTAGGACAAAAAAGTGCCTTGCTGATTGTACGTCGTCACCGCTTATGGGAAGTGTTCCTTCTGGAAAAATTAGAGTACAACTGGGATGAGATCCACGATATCGCCGAAGAATTGGAACACATTCAGGACAGCACACTGGCAGATCGCCTGGAGAAATTCCTGGGTTTTCCAGAATATGATCCCCATGGTGATCCCATCCCCAAAGCCAACGGCAAGGTACCCAAGTCGTACTCCCAAACGCTTGCCGGGGCCCGGGAGGAATGCGTGTACAAAGTCGCTGCTGTGCGCGATACCAGCAGTACTTTTCTGCAGTACCTGCAGCGGTTGAATATCGGGATCGGCACAACCATAGAACTGCTGGAAAAAATACCTTACGACGGATCATTGATGATTCGTATTGACCATGATGCAAAAGCGACGGTTTCTTTAAAGTTCGGTGAAAGTATTCTGATCGACGAGCTGGGATCTTAGCTTTCCGGAATTTGTGAAAACCTTTTATAAACTATAGATTTACCCCTACACAGGTCTATCACTTCATTATGAATGCTGCTTACAAGAAAATAGTCATTAAAATAGGTTCGAATGTTTTAACCCGGGAAGATGGACTACCAGACTTGAAGCGCTTTGAACACCTGGTGGAGCAGCTCGTTGCATTGAAGAAGTCGGGCAAAGAGGTGGTGTTGATTTCCTCAGGTGCTGTCGCCTCCGGAAGAAGCCTGATCTCCATCTCGGAGAAACAAAATGCCGTTGCGGCCCGGCAGTTGCTTGCATCCATCGGCCAGATCAAACTGATTAATACCTATATGCAGCTTTTTGAAAAGCAAGAAATGCTCTGCTCTCAGGTCCTGGTAACAAAAGAGGATTTTCGCGACCGCATGCATTACCTCAACATCAAGAACTGCCTCGAGATTCTCCTCCAGCATAAGGTAATCCCCATTGTTAATGAAAATGATGTCGTTTCCGTAACAGAGCTGATGTTTACAGACAACGATGAACTTGCCGGATTGATCGCTTCCATGCTCAACGCAGATGCGTTGATTATTCTTTCCAATGTAGATGGAATCTACAACGGGAACCCGAAATCTGAGGGAGTAGAGGTGATACGGGAAATCCGCGCAGGACAGGGGAACATTGAATCATTTATCACCACCGGCAAATCCGGGTTCGGAAGGGGAGGAATGGTCACAAAGCTGAGCATGGCGCAGAAGGTAGCTAAACTTGGAATCCCCGTGATGATTGCGAATGGTACCACACCTGACATCCTGAAAGGGGTTCTGCAAGATACCCTGGTGCACACCCGGTTTGCTCCGGAGAAGAACACCTCCGGAAAGAAAAAGTGGATCGCCCATTCGGAAAATGCAGCAACTGGCATTGTACAGTTAAATGCTGGTGCAAAGGAAGCCCTGCTGTCCGGAAAGGCAAGCAGTTTATTGCCGGTTGGCATCGTACAAATCACCGGGGAATTTAAAAAAGGAGACATCGTTAAACTTGTCGATACGCAGGAACACCTCATTGGCCTGGGTGTGGCAGAATATGGGGCTGATAAAGCACGGGCGCACATCGGGGAGCAGAAGCAGCGCCCATTGGTCCATTACAATTATTTTTATCCAGTCGTTTAGTCATGGAATACAAAGAATATTTCGAAAAAGCGGTTAAGGCCTCCCATGCGTTGGTCAAGTTAACCGACAATACCATTAAGCAGGTGCTGTACGACGTCGCGGAAGCGCTGGTCGGCGCAACCGACGCGCTGATCGAAGCCAATAAACTGGACCTTGCCAGAATGGATCCGGAGGATCCAAAGTACGACCGGCTGCTGCTTACACCAGATAGAATCTCTTCCATAGCAGGCGATATGAAGAAAGTGGCCGGTCTGGCTACGCCAGTCGGGACGGTGCTTTCTGAACATGACGCGGAGAATGGAATGCATATTTCCAAGGTGAGCGTACCATTGGGCGTCGTTGGCGTCATCTACGAGGCACGTCCAAATGTGACTGCAGACGTATTTGCCCTCTGCTTCCGTACGGGGAATGTTGCCGTGTTAAAAGGTGGAAGCGATGCCGATGATTCCAACCGGGCAGTCATTGCCGTCATTCATCAGGTATTGGAGCGTCACGGAATTACGCCGGAGGTAGCCCTGTTGCTCCCAGCCGAACGTGCAGCAACAGAAGCCTTACTGAATGCCTACGGTTATGTGGATGTCTTAATTCCCAGAGGCAGTCAGCAGCTGATCGACTATGTACGCCTGAACAGTAAGATTCCCGTGATCGAGACCGGAGCCGGCATTGTTCATACCTACTTTGACGCAGCGGGAGATCCGGAGAAAGGCAAAGCCATCATCTTCAATTCCAAAACCCGGAGGGTAAGTGTATGTAATGCGCTGGATTGCCTGTTGATCCATGAGTCGAGACTTGAAGAGCTGCCGGATCTGCTGGAACCCCTGGTTAAATCTGACGTGGAGGTGTTCGCAGATGAAAAAACCTACGACATCTTGGAGGGGAAGTATCCCGCCAATCTACTCCATCAGGCCCAGCCTGAACACTTCGGAACTGAGTTTCTCTCCTATAAGATGGCCGTAAAGTCCGTGCCGGATTTTGATGCCGCACTGTCACATATAAATGCCTACAGCTCCAAACACAGCGAAGCAATCGTGTCAGAGAACCCGGTAACCATTGAATCTTTCCTTAACCAGGTTGATGCTGCTGCGGTTTATGCCAACGTTTCTACCGCCTTCACCGATGGCGCACAATTTGGCCTTGGCGCGGAGATTGGCATCAGCACGCAAAAGCTTCATGCCCGTGGGCCGATGGGACTCGCTGAACTAACGACCTACAAATGGATCGTGAGGGGAAATGGACAAACCAGAAGCTAGCTTATTTCCAATGAGGGGACTGCCTTGGCTTGCTTTTTCCTTCTCCAGATCAGCCCTATGCAGAAGCAAAATCCACAAAAGGCGAGCAAAAGGCCGGCGTATTCCGGAGAAGTGTAACCCATGCCTGCGGCGATAGGCAGACCGCCGAGGTAGGCACCCAATGCGTTCCCGAAATTCCCTGTAGCCTGCAGCACAGAAGAAGCAAGCATTTCGGCGCCCTTGGCAACCTGCATGATCAGGATCTGCATCGGGGCGATAACCGCAAACCCAATGGCACCAGTCAGGAAGGTCATCACTATCGTCGGCAGCTGGTATTTGGCAAGGATGGCGAAAGTAACCAGGGCAAACATCATACAAACAAGCAAAAGTGACGTCGTAAGCAGCGGTGAAAACCGGTCGGCAAGCCTGCCCCCCACGAAATTTCCGAAGGCCATACCCAGCCCGATAATTACCATGATCACCGTCAGCATGTTGCTGCTGAAACCCGATACATGGGTAATTACCGGGGCGATGTAGCTGATCCAGGCGAAAAAACCACCTGTTCCGATCGCCGATATGCCAATAACAAGCCACATGTCGATCTTTCCAAATATCTTAAGACTTTCTCTGAAGTTCATCTGTGCTGCCGGCCTCAATGCCGGCATCCATACTTTTAGGCTTAATATCGCGAGTAGCGCCACAACAGAGATCAGTCCGAAGGAGATCCTCCAGCTGAAATTGTGTCCGATGTACGTGCCCAGGGGCACACCGATGATGTTGGCCACCGTCAGGCCCGCAAACATCACCGCGACAGACCGCGCTTCCCTGCCCGGAGGTGCAAGGCGGCTAGCCACTACTGCGCCCATTCCAAAGAAAGCACCATGGGGTAAGCCTGCGAAAAACCGTGCGACCATCAGCATCGGATAGTTGGGTGCAAGGGAGAAAAAGCAGTTGAAGACACATACCATCAGCATTAAACCCATCAACACGAGCTTAGGTGGATACTTACCCGCAATCCCGACCAGCAGTGGTGCGCCGATCACCACACCTAATGCGTAGATGGAGATCAGATGTCCCGCTTCGGGAATCGTAATGTTTATGGTTCTGGAGACATCCTGAAGTACGCCCATCATCAGAAACTCCGTCATGCCTATACTCAGGCCGCCAATCATAAGTGAAACCAGGCTGAGCTGCAGGGCAGGTTTAGCGTCTTTTTCTTTCATTGGTATTTAATTGTTTTGAATAGCTGGGTGAAGTAACCGGAATACGAAGCCCTCATGCAAACACCAAAATCAGACCATCATTATTTCTGCTGTACATGAACTGTGGTTTTCCAATTACGTTTCCGTATTTGCCGCGATTTAACCCGTGGCGTCATAATTCTTGAAAATAGAGAAATATATGGTGAAAACAACATGAAACGACAAGCAAGGAGCTTTCGTTTACATTCACATACCCAAACGTTAACATTCCCATACCCCGCTTCTGACAAAACGAGGATACCTTTACAATCTGCGTTTGATCATACTGACGCTTGAAACGCATAGCGGCCACATAAACATTTATCTATACACATGACAACAAAAAAATATCTGATCTGTGCAGCGCTTCTGTTCTCCACAGGTGCCGTGCAGGCGCAGGCCCTCTACAATCCGGCGACCGAAGCCAAAATTACCACGCTCATCGGCAAGATGACCTTGGAAGAGAAGATCGGCATGCTGCATGCCAATTCTTCCTTTACATCAACCGGCGTTAAACGTCTGGGCATTCCAGAAATCACTACTTCGGATGGCCCGCATGGCGTACGCCCGGAACACGGACGCGACTGGACACTGGATGAGGGTGTCGATGATGCAGGCACTTACCTGCCTACCGGCAATGCACTTGCGGCAACCTGGAACACACAACTGGGATATGCCTACGGATCGGTACTGGGCAGCGAAGCAAATTACCGTGGTAAAGACATCATCCTGGGCCCCGGTGTAAACATCATCCGCAGTCCGCTGAACGGTCGTAACTTCGAGTATTTGAGTGAAGATCCATTCCTTTCCGGAAGAATGGCCATCGGATACATTAAAGGTGTGCAGGATCAAGGAGTCTCCGCCTGCGTAAAACATTATGCCGCAAACAATGAAGAAACGGACCGGGGTACCGTAGACGTGCAGATGAGTGAGCGTGCCTTAAGAGAAATCTATTTGCCTGCTTTTAAAGCTGCAGTAACGGAAGGTCACGTGCACTCCGTAATGGGATCTTACAACAAGTTTCGCGGACAGTATGCAACCCACAACAAATACCTGATGAACGATATCCTGAAAGGACAGTGGGGATTTCAAGGACTGGTGATGAGTGATTGGGGTTCCGTACACGATACGAAAGAAGCATTGCTGAATGGGACAGACCTGGAAATGGGTACAGACCTGATGCTGATGTACAGCAGCGTATCTCAGACGGACGCCGCCAAAGGCACTCAGGATAAGAACATCTACGACCGCTTCTTCCTGGCCGATTCGGCATTGACCATGGTGAAGAATGGAACGGTACCGGTTTCTGTGATTGATGAGAAGCTGAGACGCATACTTCGCGTGATGTACAGCACCAAGATGATCGATGGAAAACGTGCTAAAGGAAGCTACAACACCAAAGCACATCAATTGACGGCATTGAAAGTTGCAGAAGAAGCCATCGTGCTTTTGAAAAACGAGAACCACTTGTTACCATTGAAAAAAGCAGCAGTAAAATCAATTGCTGTAATTGGCCAGAATGCAACAAGAGAAAACTCCATGGGTGGCGGCAGCTCGCAGGTGAAAGCCAAATATGAAATCACTCCTTTACAGGGCCTAACCAGCCTGCTTGGTAAACAGACGACTATAGCATACGCACAAGGATATACCATCGCGAGAGGCCAGAAAGCCGATCAGCGGCTCATCGATGAAGCGGTTGCTGCAGCAAAAAGCGCAGATGCAGCCATCATATTCTGCGGGTGGACACATGGGTACGACTACGCCAAATGGGATGACAATGCTTATGACGCAGAGGGTGTGGATAAGCCGAGCCTTGAAATGCCCTTCAGGCAGGATAAGCTCATCAAAGCGGTTCTAAAAGCAAATCCTAAAACCATCATCGTACTGATGGGCGGCGGACCCATCGACGTCTCGGAATGGATCGATGATGCCCCTGCCGTAATTGAAGGATGGTATCCAGGTATGGAAGGCGGCAATGCACTTGCCAAAGTGATCTACGGTGAGGTTAACCCGTCGGGAAAATTACCCATGACCTTTCCTAGAAAGCTTAACGATTCCCCTGCGCATAAACTGGGTGAGTTCCTGGGTACAAATGGTATCGTTAAATACAACGATGATATTTTTGTGGGCTACCGTTACTTCGATACCTATAAAGTTAAACCTCAGTTTGCCTTCGGCCATGGCTTGTCCTACACCACATTCGGCTATTCCGAGATGGCCGTTACCAAAGCAGGAAAGAACGTGATCGTTAAGGTACGGGTTAAAAACAATGGTTCCAGAGCAGGTGCAGAAGTTGTCCAGGTCTACGTAAACCAGAATAAATCAGAACTGAAACGCCCGGAGAAGGAACTGAAGTCCTTTAAAAAGGTGTTCCTTAAACCTGGGGAATCCAAAATGGTCGAACTTAGCCTGGATGAAGATAGCTTCAAATATTTCCACGAAACCCGCAACGAATGGGTGCACGAAGCTGGAAGATATACCATCCTGCTTGGTGCAGCATCGGATGACATCCGCGGTTCGCGGAGCATCGACCTATAGCATAAAGAGAATCGATCTGTAAAAATAAACAAATCAGTATAACAAAGATTTAGCCCTACCCGGGGCGGCAACGGCAGTATAATTTTAGCATAGGCATATATTGCATCAAAAAGTGTAATTTTGTCCCCCTGAATAGGTACCTCAGGTGTGAATTAAACTAAATGTCGCTGCAGAAATACTTTGTTATACTGATATTTGCTTTAATATCGACTACTGCATTTGCCCAACAGGATCAGATCCAGTTTTCCAGGATCGATCTTTCCAATGGCTTGTCGCACAATCAGGTAAATGCGATCCTGAAAGACGCCAAGGGCTTTCTTTGGTTTGGAACCCTGTCCGGATTAAACCGTTATGACGGTTACCAGTTTAAAACCTTCCGGCATGAAGCAAGTGACACCACTTCCATTGCCGACGACTTCATAACGAACATCTTTGAACTTCCGGATCATAAGTTGTACCTGGAAACCAGAAGTGGTGCCAACGTCTACGACAACATCAGCCAAAGCTTCATCCGCGATGTGAACGGCTACCTAAAACGGCTGAATATCAAGGCACGTGAAATCCGTGACATCCTCAAAGATGCAGAAGGT
Organism: Arcticibacter sp.; assembly: GCF_045629565.1. Classification (GTDB taxonomy): domain Bacteria; phylum Bacteroidota; class Bacteroidia; order Sphingobacteriales; family Sphingobacteriaceae; genus Arcticibacter. The sequence goes on along the minus strand of NZ_JAZQRL010000020.1, from coordinate 6,668 downwards.
AACTTCTGGTTTAATGCAGCAGCAGACGGGCTGTTTAAATACGATGTTTCCACACGCAGAACACTCCACTTTACCTGTAATGGAAGCAAAGGATCCACATTGGCAAACGCCCCGGTTGCAGCCATACACAAAGGGCCGGAGGGCGACATCTGGGTTATCCACCAGGATAAATCCATAGAGGCGCTTGACCACAAGACGGGGCGTGTTACCCGCAGAATTGACCTTTTCCGGCAGACAACATCTACGGCCTTAGCGGAATATCAGCTCTTCGTCGACAGCAGTTCTGACCTCTGGATCTATACGCTCAACAACCAGCATGGTATCGACTACTATTCTCCGCGCAGTGGGGTTAAGCGGTATATCGACAAAGGACCCGCCGGACTCAATAACAATCTGATCAACGGGATCCTGCAGGATTCCAATGGGCTGATCTGGATCGGTACCGACCATGGTGGCATCAACCTGCTCGATAAAAGTACTTTCCGCATCAGCTACCTGGTCAACAGGGAAGATGATGTGAAAAGCATCGGCCAGAATAGCATCACCAGTCTATACAAAGACGATTCCGGTATCATCTGGATCGGCACCTTCAAGAAAGGTATAAGCTTTTACCATGAAAAGATCCTGAAATTCCCCCTATACCGGCATCAAGTCGCAAATCCCCACGGATTAACGTATGATGATGTGAACCGCTTCGTCGAAGATGAAAAAGGAAACCTTTGGATTGGTACCAACGGGGGAGGGCTCTTCTACCTCAACCGTAAAACCGGTCAGTTTACCAGGTATGCACACCAGGCATCCAACCCGAATAGCTTGAGTAATGACATCATTGTCAGCCTGTACATCGACAAACAGAAGATCCTCTGGATCGGTACGTACTTCGGCGGGCTGAGCAGCTTCGACGGCAAAAATTTCAAGCACTACCGGCACAATCCGCAGGATCCACAGAGTCTTGCCGATGACCGCGTATGGGACATCGTCGAAGATCGTCAGGGCCGACTATGGGTAGGAACTCTTAGCGGGGGGCTCGACAGGCTCGACCGGCGCACGGGAACATTCATCCATAAGAGAGCAGGACAGCCAAATAGTGTAAGTTCAGACTTTATCTCCTGCCTGCTCGAAGACCGCCAAGGCAATCTCTGGATCGGCAGTTCCGAGGGGGTAGATAAGCTCACACCCGACGGCCGTTTCGTGCATTTCAAGAATGAACCAGGAAAAGCGAATACGCTGATCAACAATATTGTGTATGATGTCATGCAGGACAGTTATGGCTTCATCTGGATTGCAACACGTGAAGGTCTGAGCCGATTGAACCCGAAAACCAGGCAGTTTAAAAACTTTGGCAGCAAGGAGGGCCTGACAGAAAAAGCCACCTTAAAGATTGTTGAAGACGACAGCAGAAATCTATGGGTAAGTACGTCAAACGGACTTTTCAAAATCCTGGTGAAAAAGCTGCAGCCAACCGGATTCTCGTACGCCTTCAGAAAATACGATGAACATGATGGTCTTCAGGGCAGCGCTTTTAATGCGAACGCCGGATACCGTACCCGCGCGGGTGAGCTCCTTTTTGGCGGGGCGAATGGTTTTAACCTCTTCAGACCGGAAAACATCAGGAGTGACAACAGTAAACCTGTCATCGTCCTGACCGGATTGCAGATCGCCAACCAGGCCGTCAGCATCGGACAGCCAATGGATGGACAGCTTATCTTAAACAACTCTATCGTTTTTACCGACACCCTGAATTTGCGCTACGACCAGAATGGGCTCACGTTTGAGTTTGCGGCACTGAACTTCTTTAGTCCGCGTAAAATAAAGTACCAGTACAAACTGGAAGGTTTCGACCAGGGCTGGCAGGAGCTTCCGGGTGATATCCGCCGGGCGGCGTATACCAATATCGATCCAGGAGCCTATACCTTCAAGGTAAGATCTACAGATGCATCGGGCAACTGGGTGAACAATGAAACCAGCCTGAAGATCTTCATTTCTCCACCCTTCTGGCGTACCAATGTAGCCTACATCTGCTATGTCCTGTTTATCGGCGGCGGACTGCTGTATATGCGTAAACGTGGCATCCAACGTGCAAGGGAAGAATTTATGGTCGAACAGGAACGTCAGCAGGCAAAAAGAATGCATGAGCTGGACCTGCTTAAAATCAAGTTCCTCACCAATGTGAGCCATGAATTCCGCACACCGCTGTCGCTGATCATTACGCCGCTGGAGAAACTGATCCGCCAGGCCAGAGACTCGGAGAAGCCACAGCTTCAAATGATCCAGCGCAACGGCCGGCGCCTGCTGAACCTGGTCAATCAGCTGCTCGATTTCAGACGGATGGAGGTACATGAATTGAAATTGCACCCGAAACCGGGAGACATCATCGCCTTCTTACGTGAACTCTGTCTTTCCTTCAGCGATGTCGCCGAGCGCAAGCACATTACGCTCAGTTTTAATACTGTGCACAATAGTCTTTTCACTGCTTTTGATCACGACAAGATGGAGCGTATCCTATTCAACGTCTTATCGAATGCATTTAAATTTACCCCCCAGGGCGGTGCAGTCAAGGTTGAGCTGCAAACACGTCAGATGGCGGAGCGGCATACCCAACTGGTGATAAAGGTTCAGGATACCGGTATCGGTATAGATCCGGAAAAGAAAGACCGGATCTTCGACCGGTTCTTCCAGAGTGATGTCCCGGATTCTATAGTCAATCAGGGCAGTGGGATCGGTCTTTCCATTACCAGGGAGTTCGTCAAACTTCATGGCGGCGAGATCTTCGTCGATAGCATACTGGATTCCGGCAGTACTTTTACCATGATCTTTGTCTTCCAGGAAAGCCGGGCAGCAGAAGCCCCGTCAGCTGAATTACTTCCAGAGGAGCCGGAACAGCTGCTGATCAGCCCGCCGGAAACGCGTGGTAAAGAAGCCTTCCCCGATACGCCCGTTGATCTCAAAAGTAAAAAGCCGATCGTGCTGCTGGTAGAAGACAATGACGACTTCAGGTTTTACCTGAAAGATAACCTGAAGGAGTTCTACCAGATCGTTGAGGCGGTAAATGGTAAGGAGGGCTGGCAGAAGGTGCTTTCTATGCATCCCGACCTTGTGGTTAGTGATGTGAGCATGCCTGAAATGAACGGCATTGCGTTCTGCGAGAAAATAAAAACCGACAAGCGCACGGCGCACATCCCGGTAATTCTTCTAACTGCACTGACCAATGAGGATCAGCAGCTGACCGGGTTGGAAACGGGTGCCAACGACTACATGACCAAGCCCTTTAACTTCGAGATCCTGTTGTCCAAAATCAAGAACCTGCTCCTGCAGCAGGCCTTATCCAGGAAGACCTATCAGAAACAGGTAGCGGTCAAGCCGGTGGAAAACAACATCGAGTCTGTCGACGATAAGTTCATCCGGCAGCTCTCCCTGCACATCGAAAAACACCTCGCAGATTCGTCCTATTCGGTAGATCAGCTCAGTGCAGATATGAACATGAGCAGGGTCGGCCTGTACAAAAAGATCCTGCCGCTGACCGGCAAATCGCCTGTGGAATACATCCGCTTTTACCGGCTCCAAAAGGCGAAACCACTGCTGGAATCGCAGCTCACCATTGCCGAGGTTGCCTACCAGGTGGGCTTCAGCAATCCCAAACACTTCAGTAAGTACTTTAAGCAGGAGTTTGACATGCTCCCATCCGCCTATGCAAGCTCAAAATCCGGCAAAAAGACCGTGAAAGAGATATAAGGACGTTTTGTTAACATTTCAATACCTTATTGTTATCATTTGCATGCCCTTTGGATTTTCAGTTCGGCCTACTTTTAGGCCAATTAACTGGATATAAACCATCATGCATCTTATGATTAGACTCAGGATCAATTCCATGATCTTTTTAGGCAGCTTCTTCGTCTGCCTCAATGCCCAAGCCCAGCAGGGCAAGGACTACGTGAGAACAGCTTCGGGTATCGAAGTCTCCGTTCACCATTCCTTAACCGGAATCAAAAAAATCCGTCTTCAACCTGTATCTGAACAGATCATCCATGTAACTGCAACTGCCACCGATGAGTTCCCTGCAGAGCGTTCGTTAATGTCCGTGAAGACCTCAGGTCCGAAGGCACAATTTACCGCAGATTCAGAAAACCAAATGGTGACGCTGAAGACAGGTGCGCTGAAAGTAGAGGTTTCAACTGAAACTGGCTTGATCACCTACCGTGATCTTAACGGTACGGTGTTGCTATCCCAAAGTAAAGTCGTTGACCCTGCACTCGTACCTAGGGTTTTCAATGGCGAGCCTTCTTACCAGGTGTCCCAAATATTTGATGCGCAGGAAAACGAAGCCTACTACGGGCTTGGTCAGCACCAGCAAGGCATCGTGAACTATAGGGGCCGCAGGGTAGACCTGGTTCAGTACAACACAGAGATCGCTGTGCCTTTCTTCATCTCCAACAAAGGCTACGGACTGCTGTGGGACAACTACTCGATCACCCGTGCGGGTGATGTCCGGGACTACCAGCCGCTATCTGCGCTTCGCTTGTTTTCCAAAGACAACAAACAAGGATGGCTAACGGCCAGCTATGCGCTTAGAACGGCACCGGAAAAGGTATTGTTCACACGCCCGGTTTCCGAACTTTCCATGAACTGGTTAACAGATCAGCACAAATTTCCAAAAAACATTAAAATGCAGGATGCCATCGTAAACTACGAAGGAACTGTGGAAAGCGACCTTGGTGGGTTGTACCAGCTGCAATTGAAATACGCAGGCTATATAAAAGTATGGTTCGATGGCAAACTGGTCGCCGATTTCTGGCGTCAGGCCTGGAACTCCGGTTCTGCGACATTGGACCTTCAACTGCAGAAAGATAAGAAAACCAAAGTTAAGATCGAATGGATCCCTGATGGGGGAGAATCTTATCTCGGCTTGACCTGTCTGCCGCCGGCTCCTGAAAAGCTGAAGAACACTTTTGCGCTGAGCTCCGAATCCGGTCAAGCCGTAAACTACTATTTCATCTACGGCCAGAATGCAGACCAGGTGATCTCCGGATACCGCACCGTAACTGGAAAAGCAGTGCTTATGCCGAAATGGGCAATGGGTTTCTGGCAAAGCAGAGAGCGTTACAAAACACAGGACGATATCCTTTCTACCGTAAAGGAATTCCGCTCCAGAAAGATTCCATTGGACAACATCGTACTGGATTGGTCATACTGGAAAGAACCCGAATGGGGAAGTCAGGAGTTTGATCCCGCTCGTTTTGCCTCACCAGAGCAGATGATCAAAACGGTACATCAGCAGCATGTAAATCTGATGATATCCGTATGGCCTAAGTTTAATAAAGGCTTCGATGTCTATGACGAATTTGATAAAAACAACTTTCTATACAAGAGAAACATAGAAGAAGGTCGCCTGGACTGGATTGGAAAAGGATATTCCAATACTTTCTACGATGCCTTCAACCCTAAAGCCCGTCAGGCCCTCTGGAATCTCGTGAATAAAAGATTGTACAGCAAAGGAATTGATGCCTGGTGGATGGACGCTACAGAGCCGGATATGCATTCTAACCTGTCTGTGGAAGACCGTAAAGATCTGATGAACCCAACTTACGAAGGATCATCAACAACCTATTTCAATGCTTTCCCGCTGGTGAATGCCAAAGGTATTTACGAAGGACAACGTAAAACAAACCCCAACAACCGTGTATTTATCCTTACCCGTTCTGCCTATGCAGGTTTACAGCGGTATGCGGCTGCAGCATGGAGCGGTGACATCGCTTCCCGCTGGGAAGATATGAAAGCACAAATCGGTGCAGGAATCAACTTCTCCCTGTCTGGTATGCCATACTGGACCATGGACATCGGCGGTTTCTCTGTAGAAAGACGCTATGAGCAAGCCAAAGGTGCAGACCTGGAAGAGTGGAGAGAGCTCAATACCCGCTGGTATCAGTTCGGTGCTTTCGTGCCTTTGTTCCGCTCACACGGACAGTTTCCTTTCAGAGAGATATACAACATCGCTCCGGAAACGCATCCCGCATACAAATCCATGTTGTATTACAATAAGCTGCGCTACCGGTTGATGCCATACATCTATTCGCTGGCCGGAAATACCTACCAGAAGGATTATACCATGATGCGTGGATTAATGATGGATTTTCCACAGGACCTTAGAGCATCGAATCTGAATGATGCTTTCATGTTCGGACCTTCCTTACTGATCAACCCGGTTTATAAATACAAAGACAGGGACCGCGATGTTTACCTTCCTTCCGGACAAGGCTGGTACGACCTGTACTCCGGTAAATACTACAAAGGCGGACAGCAGATCAGCGTGGATGCGCCATATGAGCAAATGCCTGTATTTGTTAAAGAAGGATCCATTCTTCCTACAGGGCCTGAGTTGCAATACACCTCAGAAAAACCTGCAGATCCGCTTACCCTTTTCGTGTACACTGGAAAAGATGCAAAGTTCTCTTTATATGAAGATGAGGGAACAAACTACAACTATGAAAAAGGTGCTTTCTCTACGATAGATTTCAATTACAATGAAGCGTCTAAATCCCTGACCATCGCTGCCCGCAAAGGTACTTTCAAAGGAATGCTGCAGAACCGTACGATCCGTATTGTCGTGATCAGCGCGAAGTCGGCAAAGGCACTTGATTTCAATCAGAATGCAAGTCACACCGTAAAATATA
>NZ_JAZQRL010000019.1:0-3344 GCF_045629565.1 Arcticibacter sp. | reverse complement strand
TAAATTTATTTTCTTCATTTTCATCATATTAAATTAGTATGTCAAAGTTCGCTAAGAACATGTTAATAGCTGTATGCAAAGCCCTGAAGGTTGTATGCAAATCAAGGATTAACTTTCCGGTCTATCACCTTGTCCAAACTTTCTGGAAACCGGGCGCCCCTGGCTTCAATACGATCTGCGCCTTGGGTGATCGTGCTAAGCTCCGTGGGAGAAAGCTCCAGAGCTGCAGCGCCGATATTTTCCTTCAGGCGTTCCGATTTGGTGGTACCTGGGATGGGAACGATCCATGGCTTTTGTGCCAGAATCCAGGCAAGCGCCACCTGCGCGGGGGAGGCACCCGTCTCCGTCGCAACGCGGTCGAGAATATCCACAAAGGCTTGATTAGCTTCCATATTTTCCTTCTGAAAACGTGGGAAGTAACTCCGTCCATCTTCTTTCTTAAATACCGTGTCGGCATTCATTTTGCCGGTCAGAAAACCTCTGCCGAGCGGACTATAGGGAACAAAACCGATCCCGAGCTCTTCAAGTACGTTAAAGACCTTTTCCTCGGGTTCTCGCCACCAAAGGGAGTACTCGCTCTGCAGCGCCGTCACAGGCTGTTCGGCGTGGGCTTTCCGGATGTTAACTTCTCCAGCCTCTGATAGCCCGAAGTGCTTCACCTTACCCGAGGCAATAAGATCCTTCACCGTGCCAGCCACATCCTCCATGGGCACAGTGGGATCCACACGGTGCTGGTAGAGGAGATCGATCGTATCGATGCGCAGTCGCTTGAGTGATTCGTCAACCACTTTGCGGATGGTCTCCGGGCGACTGTCAAGTTCAGCGTTCGATCCATTCTTGAATCCAAATTTGGTGGCAATCACCACCTTGCCCCTGAACGGCTGCAGCGCTTCTCCCACAATGTCCTCATTGGTGTAAGGACCATAAACCTCTGCCGTATCAAAGAAGGTGATCCCCTGTTCCACGGCGTCGCGCAACACGCGAATGGCTTGATTACGGTCCGGCTGGTTAGCGTAACCGTGGCTTAGTCCCATGCAGCCGAAACCAAGTTCGGACACTTCTAATCCTGAGTTTCCTAATTGTCGTGTTTTCATCTTTAATAATTTTTATGTTTACTACTGCAAAATTGCGGAAGAAGGTTGAGCCGTTTTGTATACAGATTACGGGTTTCCCTACCAGTATTACTGATTGGGAAGGCCGGCATCAAGAGGACTTACCAAAATGTTTAATTTTATAGCAACAATGGAATCAAGGTATGGAAGAGATCGTAAAAATTGACAGCATCGCACAATACAATAGGATACGTGGCTTAATGATTAAACACCCTCTGGTTGAAGTGATTGACGCATCGAAAGCGCCACCTATGCCCCGCTAAGTCATACAGCTTTGGTTTGTATGCGGTGAGCCTGAAAGAACTGAACCATGCCCAGTTGCGCTATGGAAGAAATCATTATGACTACCAGGAAGGAAGTCTGGTGTTTGTAGCGCCTGGGCAAGTGTTAGGCGTGGAACCCATAGTTGAACCATTTGCCCCGAAAGGCTGGACATTGCTCTTTCATCCCGACCTGATCAGCGGCACCCAGTTGGGCAAACATTTTCAGGATTATTCTTTCTTTTCGTATGATGTAAATGAAGCGCTTCACCTGTCAGATAGAGAGAAAAGTATTGTTCTAGATTGCTTCTCAAAAATCGAGTATGAACTCGATCAAAATATAGATAAACACAGCAAAGTCCTGATTGCATCGAACATTGAATTGCTGCTTAATTATTGCATCCGTTTTTACGACCGCCAGTTCATTACACGGGACAATGCCAACAAAGGAATCCTGGAACGGTTTGAAGCCTTAATGCAAGGATATTTTTCATCTGATAAACCGCAGAACGAGGGCTTGCCTTCCGTTGCTTATTGCGCCGAAGCCTTAAATTTATCACCCAATTATTTTGGTGACCTGGTGAAAAAAGAAACCGGCAGGTCTGCTCAGGAATACATTCAATCAAAAGTGATAGACGTGGCGAAAGAGCGGCTGTTTGACATGAATAAATCTGTGAGTGAAATTGCCTATGAATTGGGCTTTAGATACCCGCAGCATTTTACCCGTTTATTCAAACAAAAAGCAGGTGTTACGCCTAATGGATACCGGATGATGAATTAAATCCATTCGGCGGCAAAATGGTTAAATTCGTGCCTAAGCGCATTAATTGTCTTTTCCAGCTCAAGGTACTGTTCATACAAAGTAGTCTCCTCTTGGTCAGCATTTTCCGAGATATATTCACTAGATTTTTCCAGTTGCTCCTTAATGACACTAAGGTGCCTACGAATGGCATGGCGCAGATCGTCGATATTATCTCTCTGGATGATGAGCTGGTTTTGGAAGTGCTCCACCTTTAACATCGCTTCTTTATCGTAATTTTCTTTTGCGACATCTTCGAGCCGCTCTTGCAGAATGCGAATTTCTTCCTCGTAGAAATCCAGCCCACGTAGGGCCTCTTCATTCAAACTATGTATATGTTTTAGATTTATTTTTTTCATAATTACAATTTATGAAAAGCAGTTTACATAACGGTTGACGAAGATCACGGCAATTTTTTTGATTATACGCAATATTATGTTATACTTAGTACTGCATGCACACAGAATCACTTCACAATTGGTTAATGACTTTTATTTTATAACGATATTCTACAGGACTCCAATGAAATGACTCGGTTTTAACGCCAAATTGCCCCCCATGCGTATGACAATACACTCATTAAATAGCTATTCCGCTTCCGCCAACTACTTTAATACCTTCAGCGAAACTTTTCCAGAAGCGGATATAACGATAGGTGACTTCAAACGGTACATTATTAAATTTTCCCTTTAATTCCATTGTTAAGGTGAGGACTGCCAGATCATCAATAATGTTAAGGTTTTCCACTTCTGGTCGCAATTCGTCTATCTTGAGTGCTCCCTCACGATAGGTCTTTAAATCAATTTCTTTGGTTATGACCTCGCCATTGGGCATAACAAACAACAAATCTTTATGCAGTAATTCGTCAAGCGAACCGAGGTCACCATCTTTCATAGCCTTGTAGAGTTTGCTTTGCTGCTCGAGGATATCGCGTTCTGTTAGTGTCGTCCCCATACTTGTCTGTTTGCAATTACATTAAAAAACTTTTAATACTAATATAAATAAATACTTACCAATAGAATATGCCGAGAAGAGGAAAACTTATTCTTTACTTATCAAAACATCCACTGGAAGGGAAATATATTATCATTTAAATCCCGAAAAAATGAAAGATGTAGTTAATTTCATAGCGCCTTTCCGACAACTATGGGAATAGAGGTTTAGCAGAACGGA
>NZ_JAZQRL010000018.1:0-2371 GCF_045629565.1 Arcticibacter sp. | reverse complement strand
AACACCACCCTTGGCACATGTGCCAGGGCTTTTTTTGTCACTCCCGCACACTCATCCAATAAAAAATCACCACATTAATCACCACATGTGGTGATGCCGTCTCACCACAGGAGCATGTATCTTCGTTATAGAAAGAAAAACTCTTAACTAGTGTGGAGATTTATCCAATCAGGAACAAGAAGGAGGCACAAATTATGAGTGAAACATACGGATCACCAGATGACCATCACGCGCATTTCCTGTACGAAATTCGCATTAAGGGACATCTTGATGCCCGGTGGGCAGACCGGTTTGAGGGCATGAGCTTCACCTACGAAAGCGACGGAACAACCATTCTCTATGGCCCAGTGGTCGATCAGGCAGAATTACATGGCTTGTTGAGGAAGGTGCGGGATCTCGGCCTGCCTTTGGTCTCGGTCCTACAGGTTGATCCTAGACAAAAAAAGGAGACAAACAAATGAATTTGAATCGTAAGAAGATAACAACCTCCATAGCTGCGTTGCTTCCGCCCGAGCACGAGCCGAAAGTTGCTGTGCCGGTGGGGATAGCTTTGGCCTGGCTGGGCTATGCGCTCTGGTCTGGACGGAAACGGAGCTGAAATATGAGAACGAAACTTTACGATGAAGATAAATATCAGAAAATTAAAATACCAGAAAAAAAAGGTTCAGCAAAGTGGCTCATTGCCGGACTGCGGACGTGATCCGACACCGCGCATGGATGACTCGCGGCTATGCGATCGGACTTGGCGCGGGTACGCAAATGCTAATCCTGATGGTTTGGGAAATGATCATCGGCCAGCCGAGTGAGCTCAGCCATGATCTGCTTATGGGTGCCGCCTGGGTGATCAATCTTGCAGTGGCCGAATGGGCTGTCCGCAGAGCAACACATTAAGTTAAGGAGGAATAGGTATGAAAGCAATTACAGCGTCTAGTTTCGGTTTACCGGAGGTTCTTCAGTTCGTTGAGGTCGAAAAACCAACACCTAAAGACAATGAAATATTGGTCAAAGTGTATGCTACTCCAGTTAATGTCGGTGACAGTAGAATGAGAAGTCTTGACGTTCCTGCCATAGCTTGGCTCCCTGCTCGAATAACTCTAGGGTTCAGTAAACCGAAAAATCCGATATACGGAATGGAGCTAGCGGGTGAAGTGGAAGCAGTCGGGAAAGCAGTTAGACGGTTTAAGGTTGGTGATCAGGTTCTTGCATCTACAATGAAGCTGAAATTTGGTGCCCATGCCGAGTATAAATGCTTGCCCGAAGATGGAGTGGTGGTGACAAAATCGATAAATATGAGCTATGAAGAAGCCGCCACTCTTTCTATTGGTGCGAGCACCGCTTTGTATTTTCTCAGAAAAGGTAATATCCAGCCCGGGCAAAAGGTTCTGATCATTGGTGCGTCAGGCAGTGTAGGCACTTTTGCTGTTCAGCTTGCCAAGTACTTTGGGGCTGAAGTAACCGGGGTATGCAGTACCGTGAATAAGGATTTGGTCAAATCGCTCGGAGCAGATAGGGTCATTGACTACACGCAAGAGGATTTTACGAGTAATGGTGAGACATACAATGTTATCTTTGACACGGTATACAAGACTACTTTCTCGCGTTGCAAGAGCCTGCTTGTGAAGGGAGGATATTACCTTACGGTGGGTCCAGTGGTTTTTGGACCAATCCATTTGATGACTACAGGAAAAACAGTCATTGGAGGGAATGCAGCCCAAAACGCGGAACAACTAGATTTTCTCAAAAAGCTTAATGAGAGGGGTCGGCTGAAACCGGTCATCGATCGTTGTTATCCTTTGGAGCAAGCCGCCGAGGCGCATCGGTATGTCGATCAGGGCCACAAAAAAGGAAATGTAGTCTTAACATTAAAACGAAATGGTGGAATATAACAAGACATGTGCTTGGGAGGTAGAATTAGCTATAACTAAAGGAAGCATCCCTTTGAGTTCCTCACTGAGAATAAGGATGCATTACCACTAGAATTATGGAGACAGTATGAAGCGGATAAGCGGATCCGGGGATTCAGTGCTTAACAATCCGACAGATTGAAACCTAGCAGTTCAGGACATCGCCGCATCTAGCAACCGTTGAACGCGTTGGTTAATCCAGCCCTCTGAACGTCTTCGTTTCGTTCTAGTGTTTGAGGTTGAATCGATCGAGCACAGTTTAATGAAATGAAGAAGGTGGGAATTCAATTCTTACATGAGTATTTAGTGTAAATATAGTAAATTAATCCTATTTAATTCGAATTGCTGGTATAATAGAGAGCTAGTATATCACCATTTTTATCCACTACGAGGAGAGATATTTATGAGAATACGTAGATTGTTTAGTGCTTTTCTTGTTGCAGTTGTAGTCATATCGATGTTGCCAT
>NZ_JAZQRL010000017.1:0-1717 GCF_045629565.1 Arcticibacter sp. | reverse complement strand
CCATCAGGCTCTGGCAAAAGTTTTTTTATGAATGCCCTGATTGAGCAGTATATGCTCTATAATATGGATGTGGTGATCGTGGATACCGGACATTCCTATTCAGGTATGAGTGATTATTTCAATGGCAAGTACATTACCTGGTCGGATAACAAACCAATCACTATGAATCCTTTTGCGATTTCTGAAGGTGAATATAATATTGAAAAAAAGGACTTCCTTGTTACCTTGATCAGCCTTTTATGGAAGGGCGCCGAAGGAACTGTAAGCGCCGTGGAGCGTGATGTGATTTCCAATGTCATCTCAGCCTACTACAGCCAGTACTTTAGCAGTAACGACGGAAAGGAAAACAAGATTCTGCAACTGGATTTTAATTCCTTTTATGAGTTTGCTATGGAAAAGGTACCTCAGATAAAAAGCGAAGAAAGGATACCTTTTGACCTGGACGAATTCAGATATGTGCTAAAGAAATTTTACCGTAACGGTGAATTTGAAAGCATCCTGAACGAACCTGCGGACACATCCCTTTTTTCTGAACGGTTTATTGTATTTGAAATTGATGCGGTGAAAGAGAACCGGATCCTGTTTCCCATTGTGACGCTGATTATTATGGATGTGTTCATCCAGAAGATGAGGCACCGCAAGGACCAGCGCAAAGCCCTGATCATTGAAGAAGCGTGGAAGGCTATCGCATCCCCATTGATGGCCTCATACATTCTTTATCTGTACAAGACAGTCAGGAAATTCTGGGGCGAGGCCATCGTGGTCACCCAGGAACTGGGGGACATACTCGGCAATGCCGTGGTCAAGGATAGTATCCTTAATAATTCGGATACCATTTGTCTGCTCGACCAGAGTAAGTTCAAGGAGAATTATAAAGAGATCGCCAAACTCCTGGCCGTCACCGAAACCGAGCAGAAGAAGATATTTACCATCAACAAGCTGGACAACACCGATAACAGGGGGCGTTTTAAAGAGGTCTATATCCGTCGCGGCGCTTCGGGAGAGGTATACGGAGTAGAAGTTTCCATTTTTCAGTATCTGGCCTACACCACTGAAAAGCCGGAAAAAAGCGCAGTGGAGATTTATACGAACGCCTACGGGACTTACCAGACCGCACTGGAAGCCTTTGTCTCGGATCTGCAAAAAAGTGGCCTGTCCCTGGATGCATTTGTCCGCCAGATCAACCGTGATGGGCTACCTGAACCAGGTTCCACTGAATTTTTTAAACCTGATTTTGTATGAAACGACTACTTTTATTAGCAGGACTATGCCTGGCAGGCTGCCCTGTTTTTGCCCAGATTTATGTGGACCCTACCACGGCGGGCGCGATGGCCTTCCATTCCGGCGTTATCAACGGGCAGCTCAATAAAACCAATGATAACCTGACATTGATCCAGCGGGGGCAGCTGGCCGTTACCGGGCAGCTGGTCATCGTAAACGATTTGCAGCAGCAGATCTACCGCGGTCTAAGTGAGGTATCCGGTGCCGTCCGTTCGCTGCTGGCCATACAGGATATTGCCGAGATCAGCGTGGATATTGTAACCGATGTAAACAAGGCCGTTTCCCTGGCCCAAAGTAATCCAGCACTGTTGCTGTTTGCCGAAGGAGGAGCCCGTGAGTTTAAGCGCCGGGGAACGGCCCTGGCCGCAGAAGTCAGCTCCTTTGTATTGCAAGGAGGCGTAAATAACCTGATGGATTCAGGCGAACGTGCCAAACT
>NZ_JAZQRL010000016.1:0-2502 GCF_045629565.1 Arcticibacter sp. | reverse complement strand
TTTTTTAAATTTGTGATTTGCTCTGTTTTGAAAGGATAGCCTAACCTAACCGAATCTCTCTTGCCAGAGGGTTAAATATGGAATATTGACTGATGTTTATGCCGCCTTTACATGAAAGCAACTGAAAACAATCAAATGCTTATCGAATAAAGGAACCTGACCGTGGCTCGCCTATGAGGGTCGAAAAACCTTGAGCTTAAAGGACGAGTAACTTGAACCAAAAAAAAATGAATAAATTAGCTTCAACTGTCAGGCTCCCTAAGTATGTTCGGGACCAGCTAAGAAGCCAGAAAGCCAGGAGCGTTTAGCGATATACCGGGTCTCCAGGAGATCCCACTAAGAACCGAATTTAGAACACCTTGCTGATGAAATCCTGAAACGAGTTCAGTAGGACGAATATAAAGTTCTGCGCTATATAAGGCCCAGGCACTAAATCTCCGTTAACCTCTAAGTTCCGCCTTGGCGGTTGCGGCCAGCAGAAATTTAGCCTTCGCAGAGCCTTTAGAAGCAAGCGGCGTAGCGGAGAGTTTTTGGGCACTTTTTGCGGAAAAAAGTGCCTTGACCTAGCCGGTCAAGAGGCCGGAGAGCCAAGAGCGTTTGGCGATATGCCGGGTCTCCAGGAGATCCCACTAAGAATCGAATTTAGAACACCTTGTTGATGAAATCCTGAAATGACTTATCCCGAACTGGCTTCGGGAAATTCACGATGACGCCCATATTACAAATCAAAATCCCTCAAGATCATTTCCGTTATCCTCTTATTTCTTTGATATACTTTTATGGCGGCATCCTTCAGCTCCAGCTTATCAAATTTGCTTAGCGAGTGAGACGAAATATCTGTTGTTCCCTTGCTGCTGATGTTATTGGCTACTGCCTGGGCTGTTTCTTTCTTATTTTTATAAGGGAATTGCTTCTCTATGTAACGGTAGTGCAGTTCCAGCGTGAGTTCATCAACACTAAGGTTGAGGCGAAGCTTGGTATTGGTACTGTCGGCAGTTTCTTTAATAACAGCATGCTGGTGGAGCATATTGCTAAACTTCAATAGCATTGTTTTAAGGCTGTCGGCATAGGGTTGGTAGGCCAGGTCATGAACGGGTTGCAGCTGTTCCAGCCAGGTATTGGTCTCCAGTAAGCGCAGTTCCAGCCGGGTGGTCTTGTTAATTTTGTTTAAACTGTCGCGTATTTCCTCTTCCAGTACTTTGTAGATCCCCATATGGTTAAAGTTATTTTTGATGAGCAATTGGCGCAGTCTTTTGTTCCAGTCTTTCGTTCTTCCATCACGAACCATAGATTTCAGCTGATTTACAAACAGCAGGAGATAGCGTTGGTCGCCATAGCTGAATGCCGGGTATTTGTCTTTTTTAAAAGGATCCTGTAAAGCTTTGAGGAGTTGGGTGAGCAGCTTATCACTGATATGTTTTTCCTGCAACGCCATACGGATGGCCGGAATTTGTTGACTGATGTTTTTTTTAACCGCTGCTACCGAAGCCAGCGCCATGGCATGTGACGGCAATATAAACTGGGGGTAATCTTCTTCGGCTTGTGTGATGAGCTGGTCGAACAGTTGAAATACAGCAAGGGTATTGACTTTTTTGACAGACAGGGAGGTGGTGTAGAGCCGATCGCTAAAGTTAACAATAGCAGAGAAAAAGAGATCGAATTGCTTTCGGAAATCATCTTCGTCCGCAGTCTGGAAGATGTTGGAAAGAAACGCTACCAACTGCTCGCATGCTGTTTTGAGTGTTGCAATAGAGGGGGCGTGGGTCCCGGATGGAGGTGTCATGTCACAAATGAGCTGCACCAGTATTTTTATGAAAGATAATTGTCTTTTCATGATAATATATTTTTGAACCGCTCCTTTTAGTGGGGAGCTGGCTGTTTAATCTGTAAGTAAAAGCATAGGGGGTTACGGCAGTCCCGGGATTCAGGGCTTTTCTCCTTGGTGAGAGGTGCCGGTATGGTGCACAGCTGGTTGGGTCGATGAGCCCGTAGCTGCGCTTTCAAGAAACAATTTAATAAAAAAAATAATATTAGCGAAAAAAGATTTGAACGTAGATGTATATTAGAATACTTGAAATGGTACCTGTTATCCTGCTGTTCCTAATAACCGATGCCTGGGATCTCCCATTTTACCATCATTTGGCCCATCCCTTCCATCATTCCGACCATCCCTTTCATCATTCCGCCCGTCTCTTTTGTCATTCCGACCGTAGGAGGAATCTTTTCATATATCGTCATTCCGACCGTAGCGGAGGAATCTGTTCCATCAGTGTTCCTATATTAGGGATCTCTCGGCTCGTTCCTCGCTCGAGATGACGGGGTTATGAAGTGGCTAGTAGAGGAATCTCTTCCATCTCACCGTCATTCCGACCGAGTGTACGAGCGGAGGAATCTGTTAATCCTGTGCTACTAGATTTCGTTGACGGATTTGTGCCACCCGTCTTGTTGAGTGAAACGAAACATCTCACCAGAAAAGGAAAAACGAAACCTGCACTTTGCATG
>NZ_JAZQRL010000015.1:0-60871 GCF_045629565.1 Arcticibacter sp. | reverse complement strand
TGAGCCGATTTTGCACTAAAAAGACAAGGGGATCAGGATAGAACGCCTTTATATAAAGGTGTATACATCGTCGGTATGAAAGCGTATACAACCAGTGAAAAGCCAGTCAAAAGTCCGACTTTTCATACCCCAGGTCGGACTGATCCCGGGAGAATCTGCGCCTGTTATCGCCTGCATATAAAGCTTGTATTGTTGAGCATGAGCGAAAGCGCCGGAGATGGCCGAAGACGGTTGTTTACCGGCTACCCGGTGAACGGCCACCTGCTTTCAACCAGCAGCTAAAATCTTACCGAACAAAAAAAGGGGCGATCATATGTATGATACACCCCTTTTTATTTTAAAGTACCTTTTATTTATTCTGCTGTAGCAGGAGCTTCAACAGGAAGAACAGAAACGTATGATCTGTTATCAGCTTTCTTTTTGAATACTACTGTACCGTCTATCAGAGCAAAGATCGTGTGATCTTTTCCTAAACCAACGTTTTTATCCGGGTGGTGTTTAGTACCACGCTGACGTACAATGATATTTCCAGCAATAGCTGCCTGACCACCGAAGATCTTAATACCTAAGCGTTTGCTATGTGATTCTCTACCGTTATTCGAACTACCAGCGCCTTTCTTGTGTGCCATGTTTTTTATATTATGAATTGATTGCTCAATTCAGGTTATTATTCTGTTTGTTGGATTATTTCGTTAATTACAAAGTAATACCAGTGATCTCAATTTTAGAGAATTGCTGACGGTGACCGTTCTTCTTTTTGTAGCCTTTACGACGTTTCTTTTTGAAGACAATTACTTTATCTCCTTTTAAATGAGACACGATCTTAGCTGAAACCTTAGCACCTGTTAATGCATTAGCACCAACTTTGATGTTATTTCCGTCTGCAGCTAACAATACCTGGTCAAATTCAACACTAGCGCCTTCTTCTCCTTGTAAGCGATGTACAAAGATCTGCTGGTCTTTTGCAACCTTGAATTGCTGTCCGGCTATATTTACTATTGCGTACATTGTTAGTTAATTAGTTTTTTTAAATGAGGTGCAAATATAGATATTAATTAGAAAAAGAGCAAATGTTATAACAAATGAGTTTTTTCTCCACCTCCGGAAGACAAAAATAAATCTACAACCTGTTGACTTCTTCTACAATTTTCAAATCAACAAGCTGAGTGCACACACTGATAGCCACCTGATTAAGCAAATTCAGGAAAGTGGCATAACTTTTCCTTAAGACAAGCAAGTGGTCTCACAAAGATATTCATACCATTCATCCTGGTATTCTTTAGTTACCCAAATTAGAAATCGACCTTTCAAGCCCCAACTTTTGGGGCTTTTTTTATTACCGCCATTAATACTTGCATTTTGTCGAGCAGTGTTTCGTGATAAATTCGGATATTCCGCTACTAAATATTACATATGATACACGTAAACGAATATTTCGAAGGGGCTGTTAAATCATTAGGCTACACAAGCGGACAAGGAAAATCCACTATTGGGGTTATCGAAGAAGGCGAATATGAATTTGGCACCTCTGCTAAAGAAACAATGCAGGTAATTGAAGGCGAACTTATTGCTTTGCTACCAGGCGAATCCGAATGGAAAGCCTACACCAGCGGACAGTCATTTGATGTTCCTGCCAATTCAAGCTTCAAAGTAAGGACAAGCCGTCAGAGCTCCTACCTCTGCAAGTACGAATAAACCGGCGTCAATAAAAAGAGCTCAGCGATCTAATTGGTGGAGAGGCCTGGTCCTCTCCCCTAAAAGTAAATATGGTCGGCGATGCGATAGGTATTGCAATGGGCTTCGACGATATCAATGATCTGTGGCGAATAACCACCGCCCATGCTAACCTGAACGGGCACCTTCCGGCTTTTGCATAATGAAAGAACCAGTTGATCGCGCATCTTACAGGCTTCTCTGCTTAAAGCCAGGTGTCCGAGCTTATCCGTTGACAGCACATCCACACCGGATAGATAGAACACAAAATCGGGCTTTACCTTCTCAAAGAGCGGTTCGAGGTGGTGGTTTAAAATATCCAGGTATTCCTCGTCGCCGGTTCCTGCAGGCAAGCCTATATCGAGATCCGACTGCTCCTTACGGAAGGGGAAGTTTTTTTCCGCGTGCATAGAAAACGTAAATACATGCTGGTTAGACCGAAAGATTTCCGCTGTACCGTTTCCCTGATGCACATCGAGGTCAATGATCAGAACAGAGCCTGCAAGCTTGCGATGCAGCAGGTAATTGGCTGCAACAGCCTGATCGTTTAACAGGCAAAAGCCTTCTGCCCAGTTAGAGCCTGCGTGGTGCGTACCGCCCGCAACGTTGAAAGCTATACCATATTGCATGGCATAATGGCAACCCTCTATGGTCCCTTGGGCGATCTGCCGCTCCCTGTCGACCAGTGCCTTTGACAAGGGAAACCCCGACCTTCTGATTTCAGCCGGACTTAATGCAAGGTCACGGAGACGTTCCCAGTAGTCTCGTTGGTGGGTAAGCAGAATAACATCTTCGGAGACGAGGCCGGGGGAATACAAATTCGCGTTGTTGATGAGTCCCTCATACATCAGTTGTCCGGGAATAAGCTCATACTTCAGCATAGGGAACCGGTGTCCTGCTGGCAAGGGGTGAGAATAGTTGGCGTCCCAAGCGATCTTTAACACCTTCTAAAGTACAAAAGAAATGGAAAACCTGCTGTCAAAGGCATTTTTTATCTAAGTTTGTTACTCAATCAAGACATTATAAAATGGAATTTAAGTTAGGAGAGTTTGTCCGTTTCGTTGACGAAAGAATGGAAGGATATGTTACCCGCATCATCAGCGATGACATGATCGGTGTAACGGGGGAGGATGATTTTGAAATTCCTGTCTTAACTACGAAAGTAACACGTGTGCACGGCCATAAATATCCCGGAGCAGCGGAGCAATACCAGGCTGACACACCAGCCCCCTCGGATACATTTGAGTCAAAAGGGATTTTTTTGGCGGTAGTCCCCGATCCGAACAAAGCTTCTGTCGTACACTTTCATCTGGTGAACGATACCTCCTTTCAATTACTGACCACTCTGATAACGGACAAGGCGGGCGTAAGCAAGGGGGAGTTTGCCGGCAGCATACAACCACACAGTGCGGTCGAAATATATTCATCTAACTTATCTGACCTCAGCGTATGGCCTGGCTTCGTGATCCGTGCCTTGTATTTCTCTAAATCAAACGTCGCCATCCCGGAAGCCATCCAGTATTCCGAGAAGTTTAGAGCCAGGGACTTTGCAGGTGCCAGGAAAAAGGTCGCGCAGTTAAACAAAGAGGCCTGGGTCTTTCGGATTGATGAAGACGATCTTGTTATTGACCCTGAAAAGCTGAAAGAGAGCTTTTTCAAGCCTGTGGCTGAAAAGAAAGTTATAGAGAAACCTTCCGCCGAAGTGGATCTTCATATTGAGAAGCTCAGAGATGATTTTCAGTTTCTTAGCAATACTGAAATTCTGAAGATCCAGATGGATCATTACAAAAAAGCACTGGATGCGGCCATCGTGCATAAGCTCCCTTCTATCACCTTCATTCATGGGATAGGAAACGGCACCCTTAAACAAGAAATACATAAGACACTGGGGCGGAATAATCATGTGAAGACATTTTTGGACGCCCGCAAGGAGAAATTCGGCTATGGTGCTACCGAAGTGATTTTAAAATAATTTAACCAGTCTATCATGACGCAGTTTGAGACCAGAGCAGACGTCCCTTCCAAGAAAAAGTTTTTTTACCCCATTCACGATCCGCTGAGAGAATATCTGCTGAAATATAACCGGGAGGTTAAACTCCATGTGCAGTATTCTGACCTGCTCCGTTTTCAGTTCAGTACTCCCCTGCTGGATAAAGCAGGTAATGATACGTTGTGGCAAACGGTGTATTATGACCAGTCTGAAATGAATGAATTGTTTCCAAATCTTAAATATATCTACGCCCTGATGAATGCGGACGGAGATATGAAGGTCATGGAGCATCTTCACATTGCGCAGATCGATTACTGTACGTTCGGGAATTCCAAGCCATTCCGGATCAGAGTGATGAACCGGTTCAACGATAACTATGATTACTTCTATGTGAAAGTAGCGGATGCCTCCAGGGTTTATGGGATTGAGCTGGAACATATCCTCTCACCGAACCGTATCTCTTACCTGACAGATAACAGCACTTTGATCGAAGAACACATCTCGGGACTGCCAGGAGACGTATTTATACAACAAAGAACGAATACCTCGAAGTTTAACCAGATCCGTATCTGCAAGGAGTTTGTCAAATTCAATGAGCGTTGTTTTATTCGCTTACTGGGAGACATGCGCTCTTATAATTATGTGGTGCACATCACGCCGGATATTGAGGGTAACCAATACCGGATAAGGGCGATAGATTTTGATCAGCAGTCTTATGAGGGGCGCCGGAACTTCTACCTGCCGCATTATTTTAAAGAGAATAACAAACTCGTTCAGCTGGGGATACAGCACATGGATAAAATGACCATGAGGCAATATCAGGAGGAAGAAAGGAGCTTGATCTACAACCGGATGAAACTTGTGCATTACCGACTCAGCGATATTCTGCAGGTAATGAAGAAACACGAGATATCACCCAGAGAAAAAGTGGAGCAGTTGGGCAAGGAATTATGGGCCTATCACAAGAAGGGAGCTTTCAAAAAATGCCGTACCATGGGCGAATTAGTGGAGGAACAGCTCCTGGTATTCTTTGAGAAGAAGCAAATATGACAATTGTCACGCTTTTTTGACTGAAAATGTCTGAAATCACAATGCTATATATTCTGGTTTAGGTCAAAAAACTGTTACACCTTGATGGTTTAAAACCTATTAATTGCAGGATTTTCAAGTCTGGTTCAGCATCCTTGAATTTCGGTTAAAAGTGCATGGAGAGGGTAAAAAAACAAGCTTTTGCCCCCTATATTTGTTCTTACAATATACAAAGAACAACTAATTCTCCATGTTATGAAAGCTATAAAATCTATACTCGCTGCACTGTTAGTTTCTATCATTATTACCTCTGTGGGTTACGCAAAAGGCGACAAAGGTTACCTGACCATGGACTACGCAATAAAGACATACGTAGAAGCAGTATCCTTAGGAAAGGTTAAAGGAATCGATGAGATCCTGGACAACAATGTAAAGTTCACCCTTGCACAGGGAAATAAGGTAATTAACTACAACAAAATGGAATTAATTAATTCTCTGAAAATTTCAGAGAACATTAATCAGAACTGTAAGACTGACTATTCCATTATTGAAAAAGGAGAAGCTCAAACCATTGTAAAAGTAACCATGGATTATGAGAACTTTTCTAAGATCAATTATGTCACCATCTCTAATACAGACCAGGGATGGAAGATCACCAACGTATCAAGCCTTTATAAATAGGTAAACGGCTTGTATGAAATGAGGCAGGGGGCCGGCTCAATGATTGAGCCGGCCCCCTGCCTCATTTCATATCGAAACTACTCCAGCCAGATAATAACCTGGTTACCCTTCTCCCGCGAGTCTTAGGCCTAGGCTGCAGACTCTTCGGTTTCCGCTTCTTCTTCCGGCAACAAAAGAGTATCATCTTTCTCCACACGGAGGTTCGCAACAATATGCTGCTGACGTGAAGGCGTATTCTTCCCCATGAAGTACTGCAGAAGAGACTGATTATTGGAATCTCTCAGAATAACAGGATCCAGCCGGATATCCTTGCCGATGAAAAGACCAAATTCATCCGGCGATATTTCTCCGAGACCTTTGAAACGCGTGATTTCCGGCTTATTTCCCAGCTTCGCGATCGCGTTTCTGCGTTCTTCATCGCTGTAGCAGTAAATGGTTTCTTTTTTGTTTCTTACACGAAACAGGGGTGTTTGCAGGATAAATACGTGTCCGGCTTTTACCAAATCAGGAAAGAACTGAATGAAGAACGTCATAATCAGCAACCTGATGTGCATGCCGTCGACATCGGCATCCGTCGCAATGACAATATTATTGTATCGCAGGCCTTCGAGACCATCTTCAATGTTGAGGGCATGTTGCAAAAGATTAAACTCTTCGTTCTCGTATACGATCTTTTTGGTAAGCCCGAAGCAATTGAGAGGTTTACCCTTGAGTGAGAAAACGCCCTGTGTCATTACGTCCCGGGACTTGGTAATCGAACCACTTGCAGAGTCCCCCTCTGTTATAAAGAGCGTTGTTTCCTGCTTACGCTCGTGATTGTCGTCAAAGTGGAGCTTGCAATCGCGCAGCTTCCTGTTATGTAGCGAAGCTTTTTTAGCCCGTTCATTGGCAAGCTTCTTGATTCCGGCAATATCTTTGCGCTCGCGTTCAGACTGGAGGATCCGCTTCAGCATCGCATCAGCAACCTGAGGATATTTGTGCAGATAATCATCCAGGCTCTTTTTAACAAAGTCATTGACGAAGGCTCTGACAGTAGGCCCATCAGGACCCACATTCAGAGAACCCAGCTTGGTTTTCGTCTGCGATTCAAACACCGGCTCCTGTACTCTTATTGAAACGGCGGCTACAATAGAGGCCCTGACGTCTGAAGCATCAAATTCTTTCTTGAAGAACTCTCTTATCGTTTTCACCACTGCTTCGCGGAAAGCGGCCTGGTGGGTACCACCCTGCGTTGTGTTCTGACCGTTTACGAATGAGTAATACTCTTCACCGTATTGCTGAGCATGCGTCATTGCCACCTCTATATCCTCCCCTTTGAGGTGAATGATCGGATAGCGAATCGTTTCTGCGTCTGTGTTCTTGACAAGAAGGTCATGCAACCCGCGCTCTGAAAAGTACTTTTTGCCGTTGAAGTTGATCACAAGACCGGCATTCAGGAAAACATAGTTCCAGATCATGTTCTCAATAAATTCCGGAATGAAACGGTAGTTTCTGAATATGGTGTTGTCAGGGTGAAAGGTAATAGCTGTCCCGTTGCGTTGAGTGGTCTCCTTCTCGGGCTCGTCCCGTATGATTGCGCCCTGACTGAATTCGGCGATTTTAGTCCGCCCATCACGATAAGACTGCACAATAAAAGTTGATGACAAGGCATTAACCGCCTTTGTACCCACACCGTTCAGACCTACCGACTTTTGAAAAGCCCTGGAGTCATATTTCCCACCTGTATTGATTTTGGATACACAGTCGATCACCTTCCCCAGCGGAATGCCCCTGCCATAATCGCGAACAGAAACCTTATGTTCGGATATGTTGACATCAATAGTGCGGCCAGCGCCCATAACAAACTCGTCTATGGAGTTATCGATAATCTCCTTCAGCAGTACATAAATTCCGTCGTCATAAGCAGATCCATCTCCCAACTTCCCGATATACATCCCCGGTCTGAGGCGAATATGCTCTTTCCAGTCGAGGGACTTTATACTATCTTCACTATACGTATTTGTTTCCGCCATAATATTTTCCAGTATTTGTTTTACAAAAATAAGAATATTCAGCCCGTTTAACCATCGACTTGTCCTTTTCATTATACACCAGACCCTTAAATCGATGTTTCAGGACAGAATCGTCTACAAAAAGTTACAGTATTTAGAGCCCGGCATTGGCCATTTAGGGGAGATGATGGCTTTTATAGTGAATATAGACGTTTCGGCGAGTTTGGTACAGTATTAGCATCTCGTTTGTTATAACATTGAACAATATGGTTGTTGTAAATAAATTAAAGATTCCGAAAGAGGACCAGGCAGATCAGAAAATGAAGGAAGAACTTTCATGGGAAAATCCTTCCAACCCTGAGAACGCCTCTGATAATCGTGACGTCGAACAACTACAGAGACAGAAGAGAGAAGCCGAATTGAGAAAAAATAATTTATCTGATAACGAACAAGATTAAATACCCTTCACCTTAATATATACACTATGAAAACGACGAAAACAGCCCAAATCATAAAATTAAGAACAGCCGAAGAAAATGGATCAAAATCTAGCAGCCATGAGTCTGCGGTATTAGGTAAACTAAAAGACCGTTTCATCAAGACCATGATCCCTTATTCTCAGTGCTTTCTTATTGCGTAAGATATATAAGAATTTACAAATCGTTCTTTTTCCCTCAGTTAAACAACGAAGAAAGTCCTGCATCAGCGGGACTTTCCTATTTTACAGCGCACTGACGGCCCTCTCAACGGGTTGCCAATAAACTTAGCACATTGATCATGAATTTTGTAATTTAGCGGCATGCTGAATGAGAATTTAGATCCGGACGCAGAACGGCTCTCTTCCTTAGATCGTGATATTGAGAAAGTACTCAGACCTCAGGCTTTTGAGGACTTTACCGGCCAGTTTAAGATTCTGGAAAACCTTCGAATATTTGTACAGGCAGCTAAATTACGTGGCGAATCTCTCGACCATGTTTTGCTTCATGGCCCGCCGGGACTAGGTAAAACTACGCTATCTCACATTATCGCCAACGAAATGGGAGTGAATATAAAGATCACATCGGGCCCGGTATTGGACAAACCGGGGGATCTTGCAGGTTTGCTTACCAACCTCGAAGAGGGCGATATCCTGTTTATCGATGAGATACACCGCTTAAGTCCGCTTGTAGAAGAGTACCTCTATTCGGCGATGGAAGATTTCAAGATCGATATTATGCTTGAATCGGGCCCGAACGCGAGATCTGTTCAGTTATCATTAAATCCTTTCACGCTTGTTGGCGCCACCACACGTTCGGGACTTCTTACGGCTCCGTTGAGAGCGCGGTTTGGCATTAATTCCCGTCTGGAGTATTATGATGCGAAGCTGTTGACTACCATTGTACTCCGCAGTTCTTCTATTTTAAAGACGCCGATCAGTGATGAGGGCGCTTATGAAATTGCCAGAAGGAGCCGGGGTACTCCACGTATCGCTAACGCGCTGTTGCGCCGGACACGTGATTTTGCCCAGATAAAGGGCAATGGGACTATTGATACGGAAATCGCTAAATATGCGCTTAACGCATTGAATGTAGACAGTCATGGCCTGGATGAAATGGACAACAAGATACTGGTAACCATTATTGATAAATTCAAGGGAGGACCTGTGGGCCTGAAGACAATAGCAACGGCTGTGGGTGAAGATGAGGGGACCATAGAGGAAGTATATGAGCCTTTTCTGATACAGGAAGGATTTCTGATGCGAACTTCCCGGGGACGGGAAGTAACCGACCTGGCATACAGGCATCTGGGCAGGTTGAGGCCTGGTGGCGCACAAACATTATTCTGAGCTGACACCAGCGCCTTATGTTATCATTTTTAAATGGTACATTTGCAGCCATTAATTTTTATAACGTTACAGCCCCAGCGCTTTCTTTGAAACAATGAGTGTCCATCCAGAAATAGAAAAACGAAAAACCTTCGCCATTATCAGTCACCCCGATGCGGGTAAAACAACACTAACAGAAAAGTTTCTTTTGTTTGGTGGTGCTATCAACACTGCAGGTGCGGTTAAACGCAACAAAGCCAACCAAAATACAACATCTGACTTCATGGAGATTGAGAAGCAGAGAGGAATTTCTGTGGCCACTTCTGTGATGGGATTCGAGTACAAAGGAAAACGTATCAATATTCTGGATACTCCTGGTCACAAAGACTTTGCGGAGGATACCTACCGCACATTATCTGCTGTGGACAGCGTTATCCTGGTTGTCGACAGTGTTAAAGGGGTGGAAGAACAGACAGAAAAGCTGATGGAAGTTTGCCGTATGCGTAATACGCCGGTGATTATCTTCATCAACAAAATGGACCGCGAAGGCAAGGATGCATTCGACCTGCTGGATGAGCTGGAAACAAAACTCACCATCAGTGTCTGCCCCCAGTCATGGCCTATTGGCCAGGGTCATACTTTCAAGGGAGTTTACAATATTTACGGCAATCAGCTTAACTTATTTGAGTCTGATAAATCAAAGGTCACAGAGCCGGTTATACAGGTAAAAGACCTGCATGACCCCCTGTTGGCAGAATATCTGGCTGACAAGCATCTTGACAAGCTAAAAAGCGACCTGGAGCTTACGGAAGGAATTTACGGACCACTTGACAAGGAGATGTATCTGGAAGGATTGCTGGCACCTGTATTTTTTGGCAGTGCGATCAATAACTTCGGTATACGCGAGCTGCTGGACACGTTTATTGATATTGCACCCAGCCCGGCAAGCCGCGAAGCGGAGCAGCGGATGGTGTATGCCGACGAGAAGAACTTTAGCGGGTTTGTATTTAAAATCCATGCCAACCTCGACCCTAAGCACCGCGATAGAATTGCGTTCTTAAGAATCTGTTCAGGGAAGTTCGAACGAAATAAGTTCTATTTCAACACCCGCCTGAATAAAAAGCTGAAGTTCTCGAACCCGATGGACTTCATGGCAAATGATAAGACCCTGGTAGAAGAAGCCTGGCCTGGCGACGTGGTAGGGCTATATGACAGTGGTAACTTCAAAATTGGCGATACCCTGACAGAAGGTGAAGAACTGCAGTTCAAAGGCATTCCGAGCTTCTCTCCTGAAATATTCAAGGAAGTAGAGAACAGGGATCCTCTTAAGTCCAAACAACTTGAAAAAGGTATACAGCAGCTTACGGAGGAAGGTGTGGCACAACTTTTTGTACAGCAGCCCGGCAATCGTAAGATCATCGGCGCAGTAGGCGCTCTGCAGTTTGAAGTGATCAGCTTCCGTTTAGAGCATGAATATGGCGCAAAATGTGCGTTCCGACCGCTGTCCTTCTCCCGTTCGAGTTGGATTACGGCTAAAGACAAAAAATCGTTACAGGAAATCATGCAGAGACGCTCTTCGCATATAGGGTTTGATAAAGATAATAACCCGGTATTTCTGGCCGATAATGACTGGGCTATCAACCTGGCGAAACGCGATTTTCCGGATGTAGAATTCCATACAACGTCAGAATTTAAACGATAATTACGTTTTATGCGTTATAGTTTTGTATTTTTATAGCGCAAACAGATAGCGAATAAAAGCGTTTAATAAGAAGTATGAGACGAACTTTCAGTAAGTTTATAGTACTCTCCCTTTTAATTTTTGCCGTACTGGAAAAGTCAGGCGTGTCTGTTATGTCTTTGATTTTAGCGGACCGCGCTCATGCTTTTGAAATGGTCTTGTCTGATCCGGAAACGAACGCCAAAGAAGCTGAAAATACCAAAGAGGTGTCGGCCAAAGAGGTTTGGCTATCAGACGGTGAAGAAAGTATGCTTTCACCGATATGCAAGAGTCTGTTCAGACAACCTGCTATAAGCCGGGACTTTCAAATCGTTCCCTTTTATCCATCTATCCCTACTCCTCCTCCCAACCTTTCATAGGTAATTTCTAAACCTATCAGGCAATGCATTAACCAGGTCATCAGACCTGAATGGGACAATTATATATTAACTTCAAAAATACCTTTATGACACAGTTTAATTGGAAAAACGGATTATTCCTAATGGGATTTCTATGTATATCTGCTGGAGTATCAGCTCAAACAAATTCAGTGACTAATAACGAGCTGAAGCAAAACGCACGCCCTTTGACGAATTCTTTGTCTTATCTCGAGCGGTTGGAACCTATATCTTTTGAGTACGATAAAAACCAGGCTAACAAGCTAAAGTTACCCGCAGGAGAGCAATATGGCTTTAATGCGGAGGACGTACAGAAGGTACTTCCGGGAATCGTAAAAAGCCAGAAAAAAATGGTTCCGGCAGGCAAAAATGCCTTTAAAACGACTGAAATCAAAGATGTAGAAATGGAGAGCCTTATCGCTATCCTGGTAGCATCCGTTAAGGAGCAGCAGGCGGAAATAGAAAGGCTAAAGGCTGATCTGCAGTCGCTGAAGTCTATGACATCGAAGTAACAGGCTTATTTTTTTACCGACTTCTTGTATGCCAGTACGGCATTCGAGAGGTCGGTTACAATTTCGTTCTGACCGGCAGCAGACCTCATGTACTGCTCCTCTGCAGGGCTGCTTATAAATCCTACCTCCGTTAATACCGCGGGCATTGCTGCTCTTGCTAATACCGCCAGACTCTTTTCATGTACGCCCCTGTCGATTCTACCCGACTTTTTATATTCTTTCTGGATCAGACTCGCAAATTGAATGCTCTGCGTACGGAAAGCATTCTTCATCAATGAAAGAATGATATAACTTTCAGGATCTTTAGGATCATAACCGGCGTAGTTCTTCTTGTAATCCTTCTCCAGCAGAATGGATGCGTTCTCTCTTAGAGCGATATCCTGCTCATCCAGTCGTCCGAAACCTGACACAAATGTTTCCGTCCCTCTAATGGATGCCCTGTTGCGCTTATTAAGCGGCATGGAATTACAATGGATGGAGATAAAAAGGTCGGCCTTAACTTTGTTTGCGAGGCCTATTCGTTCATAAAGGGGTAAGAACTTATCGGTGCTCCTGGTCATCACAACCTTTACTCCATTTGCTTTAAGCTTATCACGAAGCTTGAGAGCTATTTTCAGGGCGAGGTCTTTTTCTTTGGAGTTTTTGCCGAGAGCTCCGCTGTCGTGGGCTCCATGGCCTGCGTCAATGACCACGGTAAATCCCGCAGCCAGGTTTTCAGAAGATTCACCAAGTATAAATTGTGGCAGTAGTAAGAGCAGGAAAATTCGGAAGACAGATTTAATCATGTGCGATGTAATTCGTTAATGATAAAGGCGCAAAGATATAGATATCTCTATAAAATGCGCCTTTAAATGAAAAACAGCCACTTTTGCTTGCTAGTACTGCTTAATTATTCCGTCTTCTATCATCTTTTTAGCGATGACTTGAGCGTAGTCTCTGATAAAGTTGTCGAGGCTGGAAGGGTTACTTGTTCTGGATTGCGCTGACCATACCAGATCGCCGCTTTTCGAATCAAAGACATTTGTTTCCAGGTAATACTCTTTGTCCATCACCACAAAGCCCGGATCATAAAATCCGCCATACCATCCGCGATAACCCCAGTAACCACCCCAACCCCAGGGGCCGTAATAGGGCCTGTTATAGCTCTGACGATATTTTTTGTCGACTACGGTGTTGGTTACGATAATGTCACTGTCAAACTCCCGGAGCTTTTTCAGCAAGGCATCTTTGTCTTTACTTTTTTTGCTTTCCATATTGGGCGGGAATGCATCCACGCTCCTGGTGACGATGACGCCAGGGCCGCTTAATATTGCTGCCAGCTCGGTCTCGACCTTTTGCTGCGCAGTCAGGTTGTTGGTCAGGGAAGCGACCAAAACCTTTTGATAGGTTATGGTTCTGCTATCCGGTTTTTGCCAGACCCCGATAATCTGAGTGGAGGTCCCGCAGGCACTTAACATCAGCGCAGCTGTCATTAAGATAAGAAATTGGTTGTAGTACTTTTTCATGGGTGTATGTCTGTTTGTAATCATTACGTTCTCACAAGTAAAAACGTTATGAACCATCTATTATTTTACCTTATAATAACAAGGTGTCGATACGATGGGCCTGGACAGTTTGCGTAGTTGGCGACCAGCTGAAGATAGTGAATACGCCATCCTGGGATGCGACCAAAGCGATAGCATCGTGCTGATCATGAACGAACTGCGCTGCTGAAAGGTGGCGTGTACCTCCGATCTTCCCGGGATGGACAGTATCAGCCTCACCACCAACAACAGGCTCAATGAGTGCTACCCTCTCCAGGCGGGTACTTGTTTCAGCTATACTGATCTTGGCACCGAAGGCAATCAATTCGTGCTGGTCATTGATGATGGTAGCACCGTCAATGGCTGTAAGACCTGCCAGATTGTCGACTTCGCGGTTCAGCATACTTTGCCATACACTTTCACTGCGGTCCACACCTTCCTTCCATACCATATTCGCAAGGCCAGTAAACGGAGGATCTACCAGATACTGCATGGGCTGGATGATAGAGCGCCTCCAATCGGTACTCCCGGTAGGGACCACCAGCAGGATTCCTCCCTGGTGATGGGCTCGCATGGATACTGCCAGCTGGATCAGCACATTGACGGAGTGGTTGATAAACGCGGACAGATCAAGCAGCGCTTTCAGGATTGGAGGACAGTCTGCGTGATGAACACAGGACTCATCCACGACTTTAATCTGGTCGCCTTTCAATACAGCTACATTGGAATACTTTCCGAAACCGCACATTCTTCTGTGCTTAATCACCAACAGCCCCGGTTCTGACACATCAAGCACAAAACAAAAGTTTGGAAGTGTTATCGTTGTTCCCCAGATGTAAAGGCCATTTTCGTCGTACCAGACTCCCAGATGAACTCCAGGACGCTCTACTCCGGGTGCGAGCTTGGTCAGCACCAGAGCGTTCAGCGTAAGCCGGCTTCCGAATAGCAGTGCGCTATCGACCTGATCAGGAGGAAGAAATGCTATCGATATCCTCGGACTTCGCCCCTCTTCCTTACGAAGGCTCGCCCAAAATGCAGCGTCAATGATGGCTTCAATATAATATGCCGGCGGATGTTCAGCCAGATCTGACACTCCCTTTCCAGCAGCTGTATTCAGGTGATGGGCGAAATGTGCTTCGACAGTTGCCGCTACCGAGCGCGCGGCCTGGTAAGTAGATTCGTAAACTCCGGTCATACTATAAAAATAAGGGTAATTGTTTATTTTCTCTTCACATTGTATAGATATCTGGACAATTTTACATTTTAATAGAGCACTCCCCTGCGGCAAGGATAAGTTTTTCAATTATTGTTTTATTTTTTTACAAAAGTTATAGGCTCCACACCAGGAGTTTACCGATAATAGGTAAACATATCGTCTTGGTTAAACCTTTTTGGCATCATTATGTCTATACCTACACCAAGAATGATAATTATGAAAAGAGTATTCATTATGCTGGCTTTCGCATCAATAGTTGTTGCATGCAGCACGAACGGTAAGCAAGAAGCAAATTTACAAGCGCAACGTGATTCGTTAAAAGCGATTAAAGATAGTTTACGTCTCGACAGTTTCGAAAGAGCTTCTGCCGCATTGGAAGAGGAAAAGAGACTGGAAGCTGAGAAAAAGGAAATTGCTGCTACTGCAGCGGCTGCGGCATTGGCTGCCAGACCTAAGGGTTCGAACACCAACACCGTACATTATGTGCAGTCACCTTCAAACGGTACAGCTACAGCCACACCACAGGCTCAGAAAAAAGGTTGGAGTTCTGCAGCTAAGGGTGCCGCAATTGGAGCGGGCGCGGGCGCAGTTACCGGAATCTTGGTTGATAAAAAAGATGCACGCGGTGCTATTATAGGTGGTGTGGTCGGTGCCGGTACAGGATATGCGATCGGTCGTGCAAATGATAGAAAAACCGGAAGGGTTCAGAAATAGCATACTTCTACACTTAGTTGGATAAACAAGAAGAGTCGACCCTGAATGGGTCGGCTCTTCTTGTTTATATCTTTTTATGTCTTTATTTGACGGTGTATCGGTATAAATACCTTCCGATGTTTCCTTCATTGTCCATCCCTTCTATAATCGCTCTGAATGACCCTCTTCCGTCGGAGTTATAAAACTCAACAGATGCATTGCCATCCTTGTCAGTTGTAATCAACGGGTCCCAGAATATCGTTGTTCTCAGATCAGCACTGATAACACCTTTACGGGGGCCTTCATACTTAGGTGAGTAGAACTGTCTGGCTTTCCGGTAACCCAGGGGAGTAAAGTCGATAACGTTGCTTTTGGGAAGGAGATCGGCAAGATCGCCAGGCTTCAATTTGAGTTTCTCGACCTTTTTGGTGTTTACAACAAGGACACCATTGGTGTTGTACAGACGGTTTACAGTACCCAGGTCGTCTTTTAAGAAAATTTCAACAGATTCAACTTCCGATGAGGCTACAGAGTTTAAACCGACAACATCGATAGGCATGCCGTTCAGGAATATCTGCACAGGAACTCGCCGACCTGCGTTATAATCTCTGTTTACATAAAACTGCTCATCTGCGAAGATCAGTCCCATAGCAGAAGTTTTCAGGCAGTTGATTAAAAACGGACAGTCTTTAAATCTTTCGCCCTCTATCAGATGATCGGGCATCATACTTAATCCGCTGAGCGAGGAGTGGTCGGCATGACTAGGTCGCTTGACCGGGCTCTTCGCTTTCACGACCACCTCGTCAAGGAGATTGGCGGTACGGTACTGGCGTTTACTGTTTTCCAGGTAAGGACTCAGAACGCTGTCTATGTTGACTATTTCATCCGCGACATTTTGATTTTGTGTAATGGCCGGAAACGCCGCCCCATCAACCATGATCATCATATTACGTGAGTTGATGTTATTTCTGGCGCTCAAAATAGCTTTGGATGAGTCAGGGAAATCCAGATTGCTGAATCTGAACTTGCCATCCGCGTCCGTTAAAACGCTCAGAGAAATATTTTTATCGGGTATACTCAACTGCATATTGCCCTTATTGACCGGCATACCGTTCATCTGCCTAAGTGTACCGGTAATATCCATTCCCTGCTCTGGCATGAAAGAGATGGGCGGATATTTATCGTTCATATAGTTCTCGTATTCGAAGGCACGGTAGCCTTGGGTTAACATCAGCAAGTCGAGATCCTCGCGCTTTTTATCATCCTGCTTATTGAAATAGTAATTAGGAAGCTCAATATATCCTTTCAGGTCGGACTTCAGAAGCAGGCTGCTCAGGATGGATGTTTCTGCATCTTCGTTAAACGGCACTTTAGTTTCGTCCACTACGGATAAAGAATAACTGCCAGGCAGGACTTTCAAAGGACTTTTTGCAGAGATATTCATCTTAACCTTTTGTCTGGGCTGGTAAGACGGCTTGTCGCTCGTAAGTTTGATGGTAAAGGGGTTCTGATGCTGAACAAAAACTATCCGTTCACTCAAGGGCATTCCTGAAGAGGTAAACAGGGTTATCTGGACGATGCCGGTTGGAAACTTATCTTTCGGAATTTGAGCGTTATAAATCTGGCTTTGAAGTTTAGTCTGAGCCGCGTAGCAGACAACTCCGGCGCTTTGGGCTACGATGTAAAAAGCCTTATTGCGATAGTTGTCAAGAAAGGTACTGCTGGCTGCGATACGTACAGAAAGGTTGGCTGTATCTGCACTGTTCACAGCAATGCTGATCCCTTCGGTAAGTGATTCGGGCATCTTGAAGGTTCCCCTCGTCCCATCGGCAAAAGCGACGTTGGCCACATAGGTTTTATTGAGTTCCGGTATAAAGGTTACTGAACCCAATCCAAGGTGCTGAGACGCAAAATCGGCTATTTTTTTACCTGTATTGTCTGTTATTTCTCCCTTGGCGCCAACACCTAAGCCATCGCTCTTAATAGCCTTAAAGGCAAACTTGGTTGATAATCCCGCAATAGCGATCCCTCCCTCAGGAAGGAACTGAATATCGTTTGTGGTCAAAGCAGATTTCAGCGGAAAGGTGCTTGTTAAATTCCTGTCATCAAGGGACAGTACGGTTTCTAATCGTCCTGCTTCGAGAACTGCCTTGCTATTGTTTGAGACGGAGACGGTTAGGTAGCCGTTTTCATCTGTGGTACCTCTGCCCTTATGGATGGTCTCGAACTTTGAGTCTACTTTCCAGCTTACTTTCCGATTGGCATAAGGCTTCCCCTGCTCATCTTTAAATTGTACTTTTGCACTTATTTGTGCTGATTTATCGGACTGGCTTCCGTTGAGTTCAACATTGGTATACAGTCTTTTGTTCAGCGTATTACCTATGGTAACCGTCTTGGAAAAGAAATACGACTCTCCAAAATTGAGCATCCAGTTGGTGTAAGCCCGGAAATGGTAATTACCTTGGGAATAATTCAGGGGAGCCAAAGTGAGGTTTCCGCTGGCTATGCCGTTCGATACGGGCAGCTTGATGGTCTCGATCAGCGAATCTCGTTCATTGATCACATCAACATAGATAATTTTGCTCAACGGCGATGGCTGTCGCAAACGGCTGGCCATATAGGCTTTGAACCAAATGGTATCGCCAACGGCATAGTAGGGCTTATCAAAATGTATGTGAGCGTGTTCGGGTGGATAGTGTTCTGAGTATTTTACGGCCTTTTCGATAATGGTGTTAAGGCTTACGCTATCATCTTGCGCAACGGCGGACAGCTGAAACAGAATACAAAAGAACAGTAGGGAGTATGACTTTTTTATGAAATTCATCAAAGTAAATAAACAAATTGGTCCATAAAGATATTCAATTATGGTCTAGCATACCACAGTAAGACAAGGTTTAACACTTTTTCACATACGTATGAT
Source organism: Arcticibacter sp. (assembly GCF_045629565.1). GTDB lineage: Bacteria > Bacteroidota > Bacteroidia > Sphingobacteriales > Sphingobacteriaceae > Arcticibacter. Next base: position 42,681 of record NZ_JAZQRL010000015.1, on the reverse strand, counting down.
CCGTTTAGGGCTTTCTATAGCCAGTTTGTTACTTTCTTTATTAAGCGTTTTTGGCGCCCCCACATACCATACATGGTTACTGGCTGTAATGGTTTCGGAGTTTCCACTTATTTTCATGGGCATTGCCCTGGTATTGGTGCTCATGTCGAGCGTCACCGACAGATTCAAAACTGCAGGAACGGTGATTTCTGTACTGGCCCTAATTTTATTTTCCAGTCCGGTTGCCAGGGCTCTCCTTATAGCAGACAATCTTCAAATCGAATTGAACCAGGCGTTTAAGGGTTCGGAGATCACTCCTTCCGGTAAACCTGCATTTAGCTTTTGGAAGCTTGCGACAAGGGGGAAATCCAGTGCCCGGTTTGATACGTTCCGGTATGCTGACGATGAGGGAACAACCTCTACTCTGGATTTTTATCGGGCGGACAGCTCAGGGATCAGACCCTGCATAGTGGTAGTGCACGGCGGCTCCTGGAGCAGTGGAGACAGCAGGCAACTACCGGAAATAAATACGCATTTGGCGAACCTCGGCTACCATGTTGCTTCGGTGAACTATCATAAAGCTCCTGAATGGCAAAGTCCCCAGCCTCTGGAAGATGTCAGAAAGGCTCTATCTTATTTAAGAACTAGAGCGGGACAGTTAATGATAGATACCTCCAGGCTTGTTATTTTAGGAAGATCTGCTGGCGCGCAGATAGCACTTATGGCCGCTTATCAGGGAACAGAGCCGGGTTTGAAAGGCGTAATTAGCTTCTACGGTCCCGCAGATATGATATGGGGTTACAGTAAACCGGCCAGCCGCTGGGTGATGGATTCCCGTCGCGTGATGGAGAATTATCTTGGTGGTACCTATCAGCAAATACCAGACAAATACAGGTCGGCCTCCCCTATTGAACATGTATCGGAGACAAGTCCGCCGACTTTGCTTATTCACGGCAGGAATGATGTTCTTGTTGCTTATGAACACAGCACGCGTCTTGCAGCGAAGCTGACCAGGAACGGGGTGCCTCATTATTTATTAACCCTTCCCTGGGCTACGCATGGATTTGACTACACACTTAGCGGGCCGGGTGGGCAACTTTCTACATTTACTGTAGCTACGTTTCTCAGAAAGATTTTAAAGTAGTACAAAAATCTTTGTAATCCATTGATTTGTATTTTTTTTACTTACCTTTAGTACTTTAATAATAAATACAATGCAAGAAGGAACAGTAAAATTTTTCAACGAAACTAAAGGTTTCGGATTCATTAAACCAAGCTCAGGTGGCAGCGAAATCTTCGTTCATTCTTCTGGCCTAATCGATAGCATTCGCGAGAATGATACCGTTAGCTACGAGGTAGAACAAGGTAAAAAAGGTTTAAATGCGGTTAATGTAAAAGTAATCTAGAGATTAACATCATCATATATCGTATAAGCATCCGGCTCCTCCGGATGCTTTTTTTGTTTACAGACGTTAGGAAACTACCGTTTGTTGACCTGGAACATAGATGCAATCCCCACCCTGATACCCTTGTCCTGGTGGTGCCTGCCTTCAAACGATGCGGCAAGCTCAACACGGAATAGCCTGAAGACATTGTCAAGCGAATATCCCAGCTCATAATAGTGTGGTGAATATTTTGTTTTGAGGTAGTTCACGAAGAGGCTTTCCTTTAGTCCGGCCAGCCTTACTTCCGGAATCCGGGTAATCAGCAGTTTTCTGAACTGATAATACACATTTCCCGAAAAATAGGTATCATCGGTACTATAGTTGTAATAGTCTAACAGGCGGAATGAACCGGCAGGCTTCAAGCTGCCCAGAAAAGTACGATTGGCATCGAAATGTTTGTAGTCCATAAGATACGTCTGTTTATTGTTAAGAAACGTTCCTGCCCTGAGTTCGAAGCTCAGTAAGGCGCCCAAACCTGCGGAAAAGGAGTGGTTTATACCTAACTCCACCTGATCGAAATCTACTTTACTGTCTGCCAGGCCAGATATTCCCTTTTTATAAAGAAGAAGAAATTCAGGTGATCTGTTGAAGAGAGGGACCTTCTTTCCATTGTACATCCGGTAGGCTTCGCCCGGACGGTATCGCAGCGTCAGGTCAGTTATCAGTGCATGATGCGTTTCAAATCCGGTTTGAGCCAACTCAATATTTTCAGGTCTGTTATCGGTATACGCTCTGGACTCTTGGTTGAAGAAGCTATAATCGGTGTTGTTAAATAGTTCAGCCCGGCGTGCAAACTCAGCACCGATAGTCAGGGAAAGGAATGGAGAAGGTTTATAGGAATAAGCACCCCGTATATAGTTCTTCTCGTAAATTTTCATAAAGTTCCTTCGCGCGATTAGGGAGGTGATTGAATTCACCAGAGGATGAATGGGATCGTCAGGATTAAACTGACTGACGAAGCTTCCTCCGTCCAAAGAAAAGCTGTTCTCCCGGCTGCCATAGACCAGCCTTCCTTTAGCATAGAATCTTTCGCTCGCCAGGCCGTATCGAAACGAGGGTATAAAGGAAAGCTTTCTTTGACTGTTCCTAAAGCTTCTCTGTAGTTCCGCACTGAGGTTGACATTGAACCCTTCGACAGTATTATAATAAACCTGGGCAAAAGTGGGATGAATGGTAACGCGTGTCAGGCTATCAACTTTGTAGCTTCCACCTGTTATCAGTTGCAGGCCACTGAATTTACCGGATTTTGTGCCGGAATTGCCTTTAGCTTCTTCTTTCGCGGCCTTGGCTAAAGAATCATCTCTCCTGTAACCCCGGATTTCCTTTTCAGTCAGCGGCGTAGATCGCTCTTCATTCCAAAATGTAGAATCCTTCTTGTAAGCCAGAGAATCGGTTTTAATTGTTCTTTCTGCTACCACCCGGGGATTGTTTTGTTGCCGCAAAGTTTCCTTCTCATACTCATCGATCATTTTTCTAAACTGCTTTCTTGTCGCGGGTTGACTTTTTGCTACTTGAGGGACTTCCGGGTTTACCTGATCTATAGGAGCTGTGGCCACTACTTCAGCTTCAGCCTTAAGCTTCTCGTCGATAACTACTTTAAACTGGCTACAGCTCGCAATATATTTATAGTGGCCCGCAAATCCGAGGACATTGCCAGCAAATTCATATTGATGATGTACGGGCAACCACAGACGTGGGGCGACTTCAGCAAAGCTCTGTTTAACCGATATAGGGAATCCAAGAAGGCTGGTACGTAGATTAACACTATGGATGGCCCACTCGTCTTCAATAATGTAGATATGACCCTCGAAAATATTGTCCCCTTTTGACTTTGGAATCACCCGGATTTTATTGACAATATCTTTCCCCTCTGTGAAACTGCCCTCATACCGGAAATTGTAGTATCGAAATGCCGACCTGGATAAGGGAGACAAGATATTTGCAACCTTATCTTGATAAAAGGTTTCACTGATAAACATGGAGGGCGACCCTGCACCCGAGTTTTCTCCGGTAGTACGGACGGCTATGACTTTTTCTGTAACTTTGTCCGGCTGCGCAAAGCTGACGATGCTTACAGATTCGGATGTATACGCTTCATTCAGCTTAACGCCCTCCTTTTTCAACTTTCCTTTCACAAAAAATGGCACTTTCAGAAGCTCTCCGGTGCCTTTCACATACACCTTCATCTGGTAACTTTTATACTGGAGCCGATGGAACTTACTCCTGGCTATCGCGTTTCTGATAATGGTATAAGCGTAGTCCTGCTTCTTTCCCTTATCCACCTGAACTTCCTGGAGCAAATAACCCTGAACCTTCAGGGTAAAGTCTTTAACCGTCCAGGTGTCCTGAACTTCGACATCCGCCTCCTGAGATACATATCCTATGTTCTGGATCCTGATCTTATGAATACCCTTGGGCAGCCTGACTTCATACTCTCCGTTGGCATTAGCCGAGGTACCTGATTGACTATCGGTCATAAATACAGAAGCGTAGGGCAATGGTTCACCATTAGACCCCAATATTTTGCCACGAACACCTTGAGAGTAGCTCTGTAGAGAGAGAATAATTAGAACAACGAGGACGGTAAGGGGTTGATATGGTGTGTAGTTCATCAAAGGTTGGGAGCGCTAAAATATATTTCTTAATCTGGGTTAAGTTGCTCCGACAATATAACGAGTATTTTTGTCTATCATTTATTTACAAGAAGAATAATAACATAATTTAACAGATAAAACCATGGCAACTAATTGGAAAATTGACCCTACTCACAGTGAGATTCAGTTCAAAGTAAAACACTTAATGATCACCACCGTTACCGGTAATTTTAACGAATTCGATGCAACTGCAGTGACAGAAGAAGACGACTTCTCATCTGTTTCTTCCGTAGACTTCACTGCCTCCATCGATTCCATAAGCACAAACAACAGCCAAAGGGACGAGCATTTGAGATCGGCTGACTTCTTCGACGCCAGCCAATACCCTTCTTTAACTTTCAAAAGCAACCGGGTTGATAAATCGGGTGATGAGTTTACTGTATCGGGAGATCTTACCATTAAAGATACAACTAAACCTATTACTTTAAAAGCAGAGTTCGGGGGCATTGTTGTCGACCCCTATGGCCAAACTAAAGCGGGATTTACTGTTTCAGGAAAGATAAGCAGAAAGGAATTTGGTTTGACCTGGAGTGCTGTTACGGAAGCCGGACAGGTAGTGGTAAGTGACGATATCAGATTGATTGCTGAAATTCAGTTCGTTAAACAGGCGTAATTACCTGAATAAATAGCCGCGTCAGGGCGTATACCCCTGACACGGCTATTTATTTACAACCGCTGATTCGCAGACATAGGTAGGGATGATACCTGTTCTGGCAATGATAGAGGTAAGATCCTTAGGCAATGTATTTCCTGTTAACACTAACACCGTGTCAAGGCCGAACTTATTGCCACCGAGGATATCGGTATGGAGTGTATCACCCACCATCAGAATTTCCTTCTTACTTATAGAAACCCGCTTCCTGATTTGCTCATATGCAAACATAAACATTTGAGAGTCGGGCTTTCCAAAATTTATAAACTCACGTCCAAGTATCGTTTCAAGCATAGCGGCTACTCCACCTATCGCAATGGCCACCTTATTTTCTTTTATCGGATAGGCGTAATCCGTATTGGCCACAATAACGGGAATGGTCCTTGTGCGTAACAGGTTCACCGTTTTGTTTAAATCCTTGCACCAGTCGAAACCTTCGTCATCAAGAAAAAGCAAAGCCGTAACTTCATGGATATTTTTATCGTCAATGGCGCTGACCGGCAATGTCCTTAACCCTGAGCTTTCGATATAATGCGCTGAGTTACGTGTGCCTAAATATGCAACGATACCTCCGGGAACTTTCAGGTCCAGATACTCTTTGGCAAGCATACCGGAAGAAATAATGCGCTTATGGGAAACCTCGGGCAGCCCCAGCCGGTGATAGCTTGCAGCAAGCTGCTCGGGACTTCGGGAAGCGTCGTTCGTAACTATGTAATACTCTTTCCTCCTTTCTTTCAAAAGGTCAAAAGTCCTTTCAATCCCGGGTAACAGACCATTGTAGTTTTTTAGAACACCAAAAGCATCAAAAAATATTACTTTGTACTGATCGATAATAGACTCAAATTCGACGATTTCATTCATTCTATTCAATTAAGATTCAATGCGGATATTAGCCGTTCGGGATTAAAATCAGCATCTACAGATGGCAGATAGATGCTCAATGCTTCTGCCTGAAGCTTAGTCGCATACTGCTCGTTGAAAAAATAGTTTCCATCCTTAATGACGTAATTGAGAATAAAGAAGCGATATACCTCCCTAAGAAATCTGATCTCAACTGCAGTTAAAGGATTTACTTTATGATATTCTTCCAGAAAGATAATAAAACGATCTTCGTTTAATGGATTAATAAGATAGCTAAATACAGTCTTATCCCCTGCATGGGATACTACCCGACTGAAAAAATAAAAATCCATCATCCGGCTGCTCATTCTGAACCAGTCGTAGTCCCATCTGGAATAAAGCTTCAAATTTGGAGTGACCGAGAAATTTCCAATATTCCAATCGATAAAAACCGGAATAGTTTCAAAGGCACCGGCATTATAAAGCTGTCTGTTTTTGAGAAAAGTCTCGCAATGATACCTTATTACGTCAATTTGTTCGGTATTGAAGCGTTTTTTAAATTTAGGGGTGTTTAACTGCTTCAGTAAAGTATTAATATCCGTACTAAGGGTCTTTGACGACTTCGGAAGCACTTTACTGACTCTCGAACAGGCACGGTGGAATTTGCCTATCTGATAACCTAATTTCCGGATATTCGATTCTTCGAGTCGTTTTGGAAGTCGGTTCTGAACGCGCGTAGGGTTATAGAAGACGACCCAGGTATCTGTCTTGCCGGTTTTGTAGCGGTATGTATATACCCGGTTGTTCTTCAGGAGAGACTTGGCAAGGAAATTTTCAAACGGGTAAAGTAAATTATTAGCAAGCGAGTGAATGATCCGGTGATCTTCCTTAAAGTGATCGTATCTCCCAAAGTAAGACAGCTTGGCAATAACGATATCATCGTCTTCAAACACGATTCTGAAGACATGATTGGTAGACACCATGGCGCTAATGTCCTGAATCCGGCGGATCGTCTTCGTCGGATCATATTCTTTCCATGCTTTTTTTATGATTCTGGAATAATCCATTGAACGGGTTCTTTTTTATATAATCTCGAAGTATCGCTTCAGCTCCCAATCACTTACATACCGGCTTTGCTCCTTACACTCCCAAAAACGGGTCTTGCTAAAGTGATTGATGAAGGCAGAACCAAAAAGTTCCACTGGAAGAGGAGACTTGCTCATAATCATTGTTGCATCGTAAAGGTTGGATGGAAGGTTTTCAATACTGGTTTGTTGATAAGCATTGCCCTCTATAGCGGGTATGTGCAACGGGATCTTGTTCTCAACACCATAGAGACCTGAAGCAAGTGACGCTGCCATCGCCAGGTAAGGATTGCTATCCGAACCGGGTACCCTTGTCTCCAATCTGGTTAATTTATGATTCTGGTTAATAACACGTAGTGCGGTGGTGCGATTTTCAAGTCCCCAGGATACTGTGGTGGGTGCCCAGGCTCCTTCTACCAACCTTTTATAGCTATTAACGGTTGGTGCGTAGAAAGGCATAATGTAGGGAAGACAGTACAATTGTCCTGCTATGTAATTCTTTAGCAATTCGCTCATATTGCTCGGATCGCGGCCATCGAAAAACAGGTTACTTTTCATTTCCAAATCCCATAAACTTTGATGGATATGGCCGCTGCAACCTGGGAGCTGTTCGTTCCACTTGGCCATGAACGTTGCCAGCAGGTCATGTTTGGCGGCTAGTTCTTTCACAGACGCCTTCAAAAGCACGGCCTTATCAGCCGCTGATAATACTTCGTCGTGAATTATTGCAGCCTCATATACACCGGGCCCCGTTTCAGTATGTAAGCCTTCTAACGGCACATTGAACTTGCCGAGCTGATCAAAAAGATCATAATAATACTCGCTATGCTGTGATGGCCTTAAAACCGAATATCCAAACATTCCGGAACTAAGAGGCTTCAGGTTTTTAAACTGCTTGTTATAGACAGATTCGGACGACTCCATGAAATTAAACCACTCAAACTCTTGGGCAAATTCAGAATGAAAGCCCATATCGGTACATTTATCGCGCACCGTTCTCAGGAGTGATCTTGGGCAGACCTCCGCTGCTCCCTGGGCTAACTGCCCGAAGTCAGCCAAAAAAAAAGGGATGTCGCCTTGCCAGGGAATAAAACGCATTGTAGCAACGTCGATAAAGCATAGTTGATCAGGAAAACCAGATTGCCATCCTGTAATCTCAAGGTCGGTGTTTAACTTATCCGCGCTGTCCCATCCAAAGGCGACGTCGCAAAAACCATAGCCAGATTCCAGACCAGCGATAAATTTATCCAGATGAATGACCTTACCCCTCAATATACCATCGATGTCAGCAAAAGCAAATTTAACTTTGTCTGTATTTTTATTTCTCAGATACTCTATGACTTGATTTATATCCATGAAAAATGTATAGCGTAGAACTGTTGTGAACTATATAAAGATATCAAGGAAAAGCGGAAAAATACGGCAAAAAAAATCCCCTGAAAGATTCAGGGGATTTTCTTGCCAACCTGTCTGTTAAGCTTCTACAGACTTTACAGTTTTAATGATTCTTGCCGCAACCTTGTATGGATCAGCTGCCGAATTCGGACGACGATCCTCAAGGTATCCATTCCATCCCTTTTCAACAGTGAACAAAGGAATTCGAATAGATGCGCCCCTGTCTGACACGCCATAACTGAAGTCTAGAATAGACGCAGTCTCGTGTTTACCTGTCAGGCGAAGGTGGTTATCGGCGCCATAAACATCTATATGCTCCTTAACAACCGGGCGGAATGCTTCGCAGATTTTATCGTATGTTTCTTTCTTTCCAGCAGTTCTTAAAAGTGTGTTAGAAAAGTTTGCATGCATACCTGAGCCATTCCAGTCGAGCGTTCCAAGCGGTTTGCAATGCCAGTTGATCGCAACTCCAAATTTCTCGCCGATTCTTTCAAGCAGGTAACGAGCTACCCATATTTGATCGCCAGCTTCTTTTGCTCCTTTGGCAAAAATCTGGAATTCCCACTGACCTGCTGCCACTTCAGCATTAATACCTTCAACGTTAAGACCCGCTTCCAGGCAAACATCCAGATGCTCTTCTACAATATGTCTTCCAAACGCATTTTTTGCACCTACAGAGCAGTAATAAGGACCTTGCGGACTAGGGTAACCTGCTGCTGGAAAACCTAAAGGTTTACTTGTTTCTGGATCCCAAAGAAAGTATTCTTGCTCAAAACCAAACCAGAAGTCGTTATCATCGTCTTCGATTGTAGCACGACCATTAGACTCATGTGGCTTGTGATCTGAATCCAATACCTCACACATAACTAAATAGGCGTTTTTTCTCTGAGGGTCAGGACAGATAAACACAGGCTGCAACACACAATCAGATGAACCTCCCGGTGCCTGCTCGGTTGAAGAACCATCGAAGCTCCAAAGTGGGCAATCTTCTAGTTTGCCGCTGAAATCCTTTTCAATTTTTGTTTTGCTACGCAGGCTTTGTGTCGGTTTATAACCATCCAGCCAGATGTACTCTAATTTAGTTGCCATTTTTCTAATATGTCTGTAATTATAATAACTTGATGAATCTTTTTCGAGGACTAACGTTTCGATCTATAACACGAATGTACATTATTATTTATTTTTTTTGAAAAAAATGCCAAAAAATTTCAAAAAAAAGCAAAAAGCGCCCTAAAAAGACGTTAACTGCTGTATAATAGGCAAAAAACAACAAAAACATAATCAAAACACCTCATAACTTGCTCCATATCGCAGAAATACGAATACTGAGGAGATCTTATAACGAACATCTGAACAAATTCAAGTAACAAAAAAAGGCTGGTGCATCTGCAACCAGCCTTTAAATCTTTCCACATTAAGCCTACATGAACCCAAGCTCGAGTTGGGCTTCCTCGCTCATCATACTCCGGTCCCACGGTGGGTCAAACGTAATCTCAACCCTCACTTCCTTAACCCCTTCAATATCGGAAAGACGACGTTCCACATCCTGGAGAATCTGATCGGCTACCGGACAACCTGGAGCTGTAAGAGTCATGACCACCTTCACTGTACCATCAACATGAGTAATCAACTCATAGATAAGACCGAGTTCATATATGTTAACCGGCAGCTCGGGATCGAAGACCGTCTTAAGCCTCTCAATTATTTCATCCTTTAAACCAGCAGCATCGTTAATTATCATAATCTTATGCTTTTAATGAATTATAAGCAAAGGCATACATTTTTATCTGCTTCAGCATGGACAATAATCCATTCGAACGCGTTGGCGACAAATGTTCTTTCAAACCTATTCGGTCAATGAAATAAAGATCTGCATCCATGATCTCCGAAGGAGAATAACCCGACAGTACCTGAACAATAAGATTTACCAGGCCCTTTGAGATGATGGCGTCACTATCAGCGGTGAAGTAAACCTTTCCGTCTTTCATTTCCGGATATAACCACACCTTAGACTGGCACCCTTTTATCAGATACTTATCTTGCTTATATTCTTCATCGATTAAAGGAAGTTCCTTTGCAGACGTTATGATATGCTCATATTTATCTACCCAATCAGTAAGAAACTCAAACTCTTCAATCAGTTCGTCTTGCTTCTCGTTTATAGTCATACAGATTAAATTAAGATCCGAATAGCTCTTTTCAAACTACTCATAAAGAGATCAATCTCTTCTTTTGTGTTATAGACGGCAAATGATAAACGTAAAGTCCCCGGAATTTTATAGAAATCCATGACCGGTTGAGTGCAATGATGTCCGGTACGAACGGCAATACCCATTTTGTCGAGTAAAACCCCGATATCGTAAGGATGTGCGCCGTCCACAACTAAGGATATGGCACCTGCCTTTTGTCCTGCCGTACCAATTATCTTGACTTCAGGTATTTCAGAAAGGCTCTCAGTCGCATACCGCAGGAGTTCAGATTCATGGCGTTCGATATTATCCAGCCCCACCTCTTTGATAAACTCTAATGCAGAAAGCAAAGTGATCGCTCCCTCAATATGAGGAGTTCCTGCTTCAAACTTAAACGGAAGATCATTGTACTCTGTACCTTCAAAAGTTACAGTTTTGATCATATCACCCCCTCCTTGATAAGGAGGTAGTTTATTCAGCCACTCCTCTTTACCGTAAAGGATGCCGATACCGGTCGGCCCGTACATTTTGTGTCCAGAGAATACCAGAAAATCACAATCAAGATCCTGTACATCCACTTTGGTATGCTGTACAGCCTGAGCGGCGTCCACCAGAACAGGGATACCTCGCTCATGTGCGAGTCTGATCACCTCCTTAACCGGATTAATGGTGCCAAGGCTGTTTGACACATAGGTCAATGATACAATCTTCACCTTGTCATCCAAAAGCTTCTCATATTCCTCCATCAGCAGCTCACCCGCTTCATTCATAGGGATAACTTTCAGAGAAGCCCCTTTCTTTTCACATGCAATCTGCCACGGAACAATATTGGAATGGTGTTCCATCGCTGATATCAGTACAGAATCGCCGGGACCTAAGGCATAAGACCCGAAGGCATCTGCAACCAGATTAATCCCATCGGTCGTTCCTTTGGTGAAAATTACTTCATAGGCATGCGAGGCATTAATAAACTCTGCAACTGCATTCCTGGTAACCTCGTATGCGTCGGTCGCCTTCTGACTAAGAAAATGTACACCCCTATGAATATTACTATTTATAGTCGAGTAATAATCTGTTATCGCCTGAATCACAGCCTGAGGCTTCTGCGTTGTGGCCGCATTGTCAAAGTACACCAATGGTTTCCCATAAACACTTTGCTGCAATGCAGGAAAGTGTTTATTAATGGGTTCTCCCTTATATATAAGTGATGTTTCGTTCTGATCTGTAAATGCTTCCATGAATTCGTTTTTCAAAACTGTTCAAAAATTATGCAACAGTCAGATTCTCACTTTGCAGTTTTTTGAATAAAAGCTCCGAAGTGTAATCCTGCAAAGCAGGGATTGTTAGCCTGTCAAGCACCTCGAAGATAAACGACTGCATAATCATCTTCTTTGCTAAATCTTTACCAATACCTCTGGTCTGAAGATAGAACAAGGCCTCGTCATTCATTTGTCCGATTGTAGATCCGTGAGAACACTTCACATCATCAGCAAAGATCTCGAGCTGAGGCTTACTGTTCACCGTCGCGTTATCACTTAACAACAAATTGTTGTTTTGTTGAAATGCGTTCGTCTTCTGAGCATCTTGTCTCACAAACACCTTGCCATTAAAAACAGCGTGAGAGCTATCAAGCAGTACACCTTTATACACTTCGTTGGTATTGCAATGAGGTGACTGGTGATCTACAAGAGTGTGATTGTCTACATGCTGACTGCCTGTCAATATGTATGCGCCAAGCAAATTTGTTTCCGTTCCTGTTCCCTGAAGTTGGAAATTCAGATCGTTCCTGAGCAAACTTACTTCGCTTAGTGAGATATTCGAGTTATTGACAACGCTGTTGCGTGCCTGTAACACTTCTCTGTGCTGAACAAAATAAGTATTCTCGCAGAGTGTATTGATCATATGGGTATGCAATACCGCAGATTCATGAATGTCTTGTTCACTTACGTAACTGATAAACAACGGATGCACTACAGATGCTGAATGATATGTTTCGATGATCGTTGCCTCACTATGCTGCTCAGCGATAATCAGCATACGATAAGGTATGAATTCAGGATGAACATTCACCGTAAATACATGCGACACATGGATCGGGGTTTCTACCACTGCATTTGCAGCGACATGAAAAACACTAACCTCTGTAAAAAAAGCCGTATTTAAAGCCAGCATAGACGAATCCTCTTCCGTAGCAATTGAACCGATCTTCTCAGACCATCGAGGATCAGCAAGAGTCGCACTGGTCTCATAGAATGAGATTCCTTCCGGAAGAGCATCTGACAATTCCGGAGCATATTTTCCGTTTACCAATACAACATGAACTGCCTCTAGGTTATCAATTTTATTGGTATTGTCGACGGTGTGGCTATGATCGATGGTCCATTGCAAGTCGTCTTTCAATGCTGAAGCCAGACTCGTGAACTTCCACTCTTCATTCTTTCTGGTAGGAAAACCCAGTTCCTTAAACACAGAAAATGCATGATTACGCTTCTCTGTCAGACCAGCTGGTTCAGAAGGTAATACTGTTGACTGCTTTTGTTCAAAACGATCAGTCAAATAATTATAAAACTTATTATACAATCCCTGTTTCATGTTGTGTTATCCAGTCATACCCTTTTTCCTCTAACTCAAGCGCTAACTCTTTCGTTCCCGATTTGATAATACGTCCATCATACAAGATGTGCACAAAATCAGGCACTATGTATTCCAGTAAGCGTTGGTAGTGGGTAATGATGACAAAGGCATTATTCTCGTTGCGAAGCTTATTTACTCCACTCGCCACGATACGCAAGGCATCAATATCCAGACCAGAATCTGTCTCATCCAGGATTGCCAACTTAGGATCAAGCATTGCAAGCTGCAAAATCTCGTTACGTTTCTTCTCCCCTCCGGAAAAACCCTCGTTAAGCGATCTGTTGACCAATGAAGATTTCAACTCAACAAGCTCTTGCTTCTCCTTCAACAACGTCAGGAACTCCTTTGAAGTCAACTCCGGCAAACCCCTGTATGCACGAATCTCAGAAAGAGCAGTTTTAAGGAAATTAATGTTTGATACACCTGGTATTTCTATAGGATATTGGAAAGCAAGGAACAATCCTTCACGGGCACGATCCTCAGGAGCCATGTCCAATAAGTCTTTATTATCCAGTAGAACTTCTCCTTCACTCACCTCATACTCTTCCTTGCCTGCTAATACAGAAGCTAATGTACTCTTACCTGACCCGTTAGGGCCCATGATTGCGTGAATCTCGCCAGCGTTAACCTTTAGATTAATCCCTTTAAGGATTTGTTTTCCTTCAATCGAAGAATGAAGATTATTTATATTAAGCATGTTTTTATTAAAATTTATCAATACAACTATCCAACACTGCCGTCCAGCGATATAGCCAATAATTTTTGAGCCTCTACAGCAAACTCCATAGGAAGCTTGTTCAGTACTTCCCTAGCATAACCGTTAACGATTAGCGCAACTGCTTTCTCACTATCAATACCTCTTTGGTTCAGGTAGAATACCTGATCCTCACCAATCTTAGAAGTGGTCGCCTCATGCTCTACAATAGAAGTACTGTTTTTGCCTTCAATATAAGGGAATGTATGAGCACCGCAACGATCGCCTATCAAAAGTGAATCACACTGGGTGAAGTTACGGGAATTAGTTGCATTCGAATGAATAGACACTAAACCGCGGTAGCTGTTATGGCTGAAGCCCGCAGAAATACCCTTTGAGATAATACGGCTTTTCGTGTTCTTTCCAAGGTGGATCATCTTCGTTCCCGTATCAGCTATCTGCCTGTTACGGGTCAGTGCCACTGAATAGAATTCACCAGAAGAATTATCACCTTTTAAAATAACACTTGGATACTTCCATGTGATAGAAGAACCAGTTTCCACCTGGGTCCAGGAAATTTTAGAATTGTTTCCTTTACAAATCCCCCGTTTTGTAACGAAGTTATAAACACCTCCCTTACCGTCTTTATCACCCGGATACCAATTCTGAACGGTAGAGTACTTAATCTCCGCATCGTCGAGGGCAACAAGCTCTACAACTGCAGCATGAAGCTGATTCTCGTCACGCATGGGCGCTGTACAACCCTCCAGATAACTTACATAGCTACCTTCGTCAGCAATTACTAATGTGCGCTCAAACTGACCGCTGTTCATCGCATTGATACGGAAATAAGTGGACAGTTCCATCGGACAACGGACTCCTTTCGGTATATAAGCGAACGATCCGTCAGAGAAGACAGCTGCATTCAGGGCTGCGAAAAGGTTATCCCCAACAGGGACGACCGTTCCCAAATATTTTTTAACCAACTCGGGATGTTCCTGCACCGCTTCTCCAAATGAACAGAAGATTACACCTATCTCAGCCAACTTCTCTTTAAAGGTGGTCGTAACAGATACACTGTCAAACACCACATCAACAGCAACCCCTGACAGCATTTTTTGCTCGTCCAGCGAAATACCAAGCTTAGCGAATGTCTCCAATAGCTCCGGATCAACTTCGTCTAAGCTATTCAGCTGTTTCTTCTTAGGTGCTGCATAGTAGGAAATAGCCTGAAAATCCATCTCCGGAAAATCGAAATTCTGCCAATCTGGTTTCTCCATTTCGTGAAACCGTTTTAAGGCCTTCAGGCGATATTCTAGCAACCACTCTGGCTCATTCTTCTTTGCGGAGATAAAACGTATGGTATCTTCGTTCAAGCCCGGAGGTAGAATCTCCGTCTCGATATCGGTAGAGAACCCGTACTCATATTCACTCGTGGCAAGCGTTTCTAATAACTCTTGGTCTTTACTCATAGCTAACTTATTAAACCTATTTTCCAATCCAGGGATTTTGATGCTACAAAACCTCTCAAAAAAAATTCTGGCTTTTATTTAATGCAAAGTTACTACTTTTGCATTAAACAAGTAAAAACTTGGAAAATATTTATGCGAACAAATAGGTTCTTACAACTTTTAAAAACAAGAGGGCCTCTAAACGCCAAAGCCATCGCCAGCGAATTAGGCATGACGAGCGAAGGAGCACGTCAGCACCTGATCAAACTGACTGAAGACGGCCTCTTAAAATCCACCTCCATCTCTAATGGTGTTGGAAGACCTGTGCAAATATATGAACTTACGGAATATGGCCATGCTCATTTTCCCAACAACCATGCAGCACTCAGCGTGGAGCTTCTTAACGCAATCAAAAATGAGTTAGGCGAAGACGCTCTTGATATCGTCCTCATCAAGCGTGAAAATGAAGCGATTAAGCGTTATGCCGAACTATTAAAAGAAGAAGTCGGATTGGCTGATATCCTGAAAAGATATACCGCAATCCGCTCGCAGGAAGGCTATATGGCCGAGTGTATCAGGGTATCTGAAAACGAGTTTACACTGCTAGAAAACCATTGTCCGATTGGAGCCGCCTCCAACGCGTGCTCCGGCTTTTGCCACTCAGATATGAAGATCCTGCAACAAGTTTTAGGTAATGAAGTCACTATTATTCAGGAGCACACTATCGCACGCGGCCAGCGCTTATGTTCTTACACAATTACCCTCAACGGTAAAAAATGACATTTAAATCAGTTTTCTCCCTGTTTCTATTGTCTTTAAAGAATGAATGGTAGAAATTGGGTCTTCAGCACTGAAAACGAAATTACCCGCTACCAGTACATTTGCTCCCGCCTCGAGTAGCAAGGGCGCATTATCGAGATTCACCCCTCCGTCTATCTCAATCATCAAACTGTCGTTAATAGCAGAGGACAATTCCCTGAGCGACCTCACCTTTTTGTAAGTCTGTGAAATAAACTTTTGCCCACCAAAGCCAGGATTAACTGACATAATCAGAGCTAAATCAATATCCTCAACTACATCTTCTAACAAAGAAACGGGTGTATGCGGATTAAGTGCTACTCCTGCTTTGCATCCTAAGCTTTTAATAGCATCTATCGTCCTGTGGAGATGAGTACATGCTTCATAATGCACGGTGATTACCGAAGCTCCGGCTTTGGCAAACGCTTCAATGTACCGATCTGGATCTGTAATCATCAAATGAACATCCAGTGGCTTCTTTGCATAGCGGTTTATAGCCTCAAGTACCGGAAAACCAAACGATATATTCGGAACAAATACACCATCCATTATATCGACGTGAAACCAGTCAGCATCAGATCTATTAACCATTTCTATATCACGCTGCAAGTTCGCGAAGTCCGCAGCAAGTACCGAAGGAGCAATAAGATAATTCATAATTCAAAGATACTCTTTCGCCAGCTTTTTACCTGTTTTATTTGATTTCGAATAACCCCTTTCTGGCTGACTGCATATCTTTACGTTCTCTGGAAATTGCCGAATATTTCTATATTTAATCGACTCGCCGCTTAGACAATGCGGCGGGCTCACGACACAATAAAACTTATGCCATGAAATCGAATCTCTCCAGCCTGGACGCAATCGCCCTTGAAGAAAAGTATGGCGCGCACAACTACCATCCTCTACCAGTGGTTTTAACCAAAGGCCAGGGTGTGTTTGTATGGGACCCCGAAGGTAAAAGATATTTCGACTTCCTTTCAGCATACAGCGCTGTTAACCAGGGACATTGTCATCCAAAAATAATTACCGAACTTATTGAGCAGGCCTCTCAGCTGACGCTGACATCCCGTGCGTTCTATAGTGCCAAACTTGGAGAATGTGAGAAATTTATTTCCGAATTTTTCGATTACCAAAAGGTACTCATGATGAATTCAGGTGCAGAGGCCGTTGAAACAGCCATCAAGCTAGCCAGAAGATGGGGATATGTTAAAAAGGGCATACCGGACCAAACCGCAAAGATCATCGTAGCGAATGAGAACTTTCACGGCCGTACTACCGGCATCATTTCTTTTTCCTCAGATCCTGACTCTACCAGGAATTTTGGACCTTACATGCCCGGGTACACAAGCATTCCCTACAATGATTACGAGGCTTTGGAGAAAGCAATAAGTACCCCCGATATATGCGCTTTCCTCATCGAACCCATTCAGGGGGAAGCAGGGATAAAGATCCCTGAGGAAGGATACCTCAAAAAAGCACTTCAGCTCTGCCGGCAACACAATGTACTGTTTGTTGCCGACGAAATCCAGACCGGCATCGCGAGAACCGGCAAACTGCTGGCTTGTCACTATGAAGATGTTCGGCCCGATATCCTGATCCTGGGAAAAGCACTCTCAGGAGGCGCGCTCCCTGTATCAGCCGTACTTGCTGACGATGAAATCATGCTTACTATTCAACCTGGTGAACATGGATCCACTTTCGGCGGCAATCCACTCGCCTGTGCAGTTGCTATAGCAGCACTTTCCGTAGTCAGAGATGAAAACCTCGCAGAAAATGCTCAAGAGATGGGCAAATTGTTCAGAGCCGGCCTGACCGAGATGAAATCCCGGTATCCACAGGTCATCTCTGTCGTACGTGGACGAGGCTTACTAAACGCCGTAGAAATATTACCTCTGAAAGATGGCCGTACTGCCTGGGATCTTTGTGTCGCTCTTAAAGATAATGGTTTGCTCGCCAAGCCCACACACGGCCATATTATCAGGTTTGCGCCTCCTCTTATAATAACGGCGAAACAAATGATTGAATGTCTCCAAATAATCGAAAGAACGCTTGAAACTTATACCACCTCTGCATGTTAACCATACAACAGTATTAGTGGTATCATAATGAAAAACCGTTACTTAATTTTATTTTCTATTCTTTTTATCGCGTCAACAGGCGCAACCAAGGCGCAGTCAGTAGATTCCATCCTCGGCATGGGCCAGGAGATACTCCAGAAAGAACGCATCTTCAGCGTGAAAGGGATTGGTATGGCCTTTCCTATCGGCGGGGTGTCCGATGTATTACGACCTCGATTCTCGTCTTCTATCGGACTGCAGATCCTGGCAAAAAACCGGAAACATTTCCTCTATCCCTCTCTTGACTACCTGAACTACAAATACGACCAGATTAACCTTGATCCGGACTACGACTACATCACCAAAAATGCAAACGCTACCTTTTACATGGGTAGCATCGCATACGGATACATGAAAAATATCAAAAAATTCAGGATATTCGGGTCTGCCGGTGTAGGAGGTGGAATTGTCAATGAGCCGAGGTCACGGATAGATGTTGAAGCCGGAGAAGTCAATTACAGGAATAAATCGTCTCTTTCCGGAATCATCAAGCTTAATACAGGCCTCGACTATGGCGCCCGGAGATTTAAGTTTTTTGCCGAGTTGAGCTATATGCAAAACACCAAAAAAATACAGGGTCATAACCTGCAAACCTTCGCTGTAAATATCGGAACTAAAACAAATCTATTCAGACTGGCGAAGAGCATAGACGGGATCAGAAAAAAATAACATATTTACTTTGCACCTTCCATTTTTTAAATGCAACTTTGTAATATTAAGCGTCAGAGTTGAGAATGAAGAGAATTTACCGCCTTGTATCTATAGTGATGTTGGTGACGTTAATGTCAATCCAACTGGTACAAGCTGCCCATCATCATCATGACGATGTAAATCACTTTACAAAGTATCCTCACAGCAGTTCTCAGGAAGACTTTCAGCTTGCAAGCCCAAAGTGCTTTATTTGTACCTTCCACTCGAATCAAAACTTGTCGGCGGCCATAGTTCCCGCAGTATTTGAGCTTGTCCACTATACGACAACGTCTCTCCAATTACAAGCAGAGTGCCACTGCGCAGTCAACTCTAATTATCATCGCAAATCCTACAATAAAGGCCCGCCCTTTCCGGTTACATTATCGTTTTAAATATCTCAGATCAGATCTTCGATAGAGATCTGCCGACAATTTACGTCATCCGGAACACAAGTAAATATGAAATTAAGGGTATTCACATGTATTGCCCTCTTATGCTATGGCCTGTCATCATCTGGCCAGACTAAGGGAAATAAATGCACTCATACTGTCAGCGGAATCGTGTCCGATACCGACACCGGACAGCCCATATCAGGAGCAACAATCCAAATAGACGCGAAAAGCGGAATCACCAGCAGAGAAGGTACATTCATAATAGACAGCGTTTGCGAAGAGAGAGTACTGGTAACTGTCAGAGCAATCGGTTATGATTCTTTTCAGAAACAAGTACGAATCAGGAAAGTACAGAAACTGGAGATCTCTCTCCATACTCAAGACATCAAGTTGAACGAAGTCGAGATCACTGGCCATCGTTCTTCCGTTCCCACGTCCAATGCAGCGACTACAATCAGTGGGACTGAACTTGATCGCACCCGGGGAGGTAACCTTGCAGAAGCTATGAAGAGCATCAGCGGAGTTAATATGCTTCAAACGGGAAGTACAATTTCCAAACCGGTCATACAAGGTTTGCATAGTAACCGCATACTTACCCTTAACAACGGAATCCGGCAGGAAGGTCAACAATGGGGTTCCGAGCATGCACCCGAGATTGACCCCTTTATTGCCAGGCGGATCACCGTGATCAAGGGAGCAGAAGCGATCCGCTACGGCGCAGAAGCGATCGGAGGCGTTGTTCTCGTTGAGCCGCCTTCTCTGCCTCATTCTTCGGAAATCAAAGCTGAGTTAAACCTCACCGGAGCCAGTAATGGAAGAGCCGGCACCGTCTCAGGTATGATCACCGGAGGTCTGCCTAAGCTTCATGGCTTCGGATGGAGAATCCAGGGAACCGCTAAAAAAGCAGGAAATGTGAAATCTGCCGACTATTATCTTGAAAATTCCGGAATGCACGAAACAAACTTCTCCGCAGCTGTCGGTTATCATACCGAGCACCTGGAGACCGAAGTATACTACAGTCACTTCCAAACCGAACTGGGTATATTCAAAGGGGCGCATTTCGGCAATCTCACTGATCTGCAAGACCGCATAGCATACGGACGACCGCTTTTTGATGGAAGCTTCACCTATAAGCTCGAAGCTCCACTGCAAAAAGTTAGTCACGACCTCCTGAAGCTGAAATCACATTTCCATTTGTCAAACGGAGCTTCGGTTAATGCTACATACGGCTTCCAATCCAATAACAGACAGGAATACGACCTTCGTAGAGTGCTAAACGCTACACCTTCGCTAAATCTGAAACTTCACTCCCATACGCTTGATCTCAACATAGAAAATATGAGTACTTCGGGACTAAAAACCATTTTAGGCTTAAGCGGACTGATGCAGATTAACAATAATGTTCCGGGAACCGGCATTACACCTATGATCCCTAATTACGATTCCTTTGGCGCAGGCGCCTACGGCCTGGTTAAACTGTTCAAACGAAATTACGAACTGGAAGTCGGGGCACGTTACGACTATCGGAATCTTGACGCCCTGGGTTACAACCGCGATGGTCAACTATACGGTGATGTGCACAATTTCCATAACATATCCCTCTCCGCAGGTGGCGTTCTTCACCTGAACAACCACTTCCACCTCCGGAGTAATTTTGGAACCGCCTGGCGCCCCCCTGTCGTCAGTGAACTTTATAGTGATGGATTGCATCATGGAACCGGCTCTTATGAGCGTGGCGATGCAGGCTTAAAAAGTGAACGAGCATTCAAATGGATGAATTCAGTAGAATTTGAAGCAGGTAAGTTCAGTCTGAACCTTGACGCCTATGTCAACTTCATTCACGATTATATCTACCTGGCTCCATCAGACACCTATTTCGAGAATATCCGCGGCACATTCCCAGTCTTTAACTACCAGCAGACTAACGCCCGTTTTCTGGGAACGGACCTTACAGCAGCCTATCAGGTCCTGCCTTTCCTCATGTATGAGATAAAAGGGTCCATTGTTCGGGCTAAAGACACCCGGAATAAACTGTACCTGCCCTGGATCCCGTCAGACCGGGTCGATAACAGCCTGAGACTGAAGCTCCCTAATACCGCAGCGCTGTCTGATAGCTACTTGCGGATACAATACCAATATGTTTCAAAACAAACGAGATACGACGAAGGATCTGACTACACTGCTCCCCCTTCAGCCTATCACCTGCTCAACCTGGATGCAGGCTTTCAGATAAAGACAGGAAAAAATAGCCTGTCACTCAATCTATCAGTCAATAACTTAACAAATAAGCTTTATAAGGAATACATGAACCGGTTCCGCTATTATGCGCATGATACCGGCCGCAACTTCATTTTAAGAGCTACTTACAGAATTTAACGCATTAAATAAAATGATCATGACTAAGAAAAATCACATATTCGCATTCGCATTTATCCTTTTATCAGCTTTCCTACTCGGATCCTGTAGTAAGGATACCCCACAGCCCGAAGTAGAACAGGAGGAGCCGGACAGCGCACTCCTTACCTTCATAAAGCTCGATGCAAACGGCAATGAAACACCAACAAAAATCACAGTCGACTTTAAAGACCTATCACATGACCACGATCATGGCCATGCACACGCAAGGACTGTAAGCGTTTCGGCACAAGAAGAAGAACATGATCACGACCATACGCACATTCACCTGGACCCCAACTCAACCTATCGTTTACAAATTGAGATGTACCGCAAAGGTGAAATGATCAACAATGAATTTATCAAAGCCGCTGATGAACACCAATTCTTTTTCTTTGCAAAAGACGAGGAAGGCAAACCGGTAGCAAACTTTTTCAACTACGTGTATGAAGACAGAGACCAAAACAGTCTTCCAATTGGACTCAAAGGCAGGTTCTCCACTTTAGGTGCAGGAACGGCAGACATACAAGTTATTCTAAGCCATGGCCTGGATAAATCAAAAGTACCGGCAGGTGTATATAACTACGCAAATTATTCACTGATCGGCGACACGGATATGGATCAAACGTTTGAACTTCATATAGAAGTCGAATAGATCGCCGTATTCCTATTTCATGCCCTGCATATCAATCGATATGCAGGGTTTCAGCATGGATTTGCCCATGATCAAACAGCTCCTTTCGCCAAAACGTACAGCCTGTTACCCATTCAGTATCAGGACATGGTGCTTACCAGATATGGTTGATATACATTTCAAGCATGGTATAGCCATCCTTTGCAATGTTGTTCCGGTCTCCCGGATTTTTCGGGTCAAGTCCGTTTTCCTTTTCCCATTTATCAGGCATACCGTCATGATCTGTATCAACAGGTGGAGAGACTGACTTCAGCGTTGGCCAACCACCCACATCGTTTTGCGATTTGACGATCTTCCCCGTTCTGTTCCTGATATCATTCACTATACGAGAATCAACCCCATCCCGTTTGGGCAAGGTGGCACCTCCGGATTCCAGCACCCGTCTGTACGCCGTTTCAGCATCTTCCAACCGCAAAGGGCCCGTCTCCATTGGCTTGTCTTGCTTATAAGCGCTAACCTGGTCAGCCGTCCAGCTTGTTGGAAAATTCAGCACGCTCCATGGATCATCTGAATGTTTGCCGTTATAGTAATTTCCTTCAAAATACGCGCGATTATAAGGCGATCCTTCAGAATAAGCGAACCCTGCTACCTTCGAATCCGGTCCTGGAATCAAGTAGTTATCGACATAGTTAAGCTGTGTAACGCTTACTTTGTCGGCATTATATCCCGCATGTCCTCCGCCCCAGTTATAGATAACATTGTTCCTGAAATCGAGCAGTAAACCTTGCGGGTCCTGGTGGTATGGATTTGAATCGTAATTGCCAGGGCGGGGATTCCTGCCGCGGTTATTCGCATAAAGATTATGGAGATAGCTGTACTTTGCACCTCCTGTTCCCCTGATCAGAGATCCGAAACCGTGATTGTCCGGATTAAGTCCTTCTGTGATAAAACACCATTGTACAGTCACCCTGGTGAGATCCGGCTTTTTGGTAGAGGTTGATAATATTTCGTCCAGGCTCCAGCTTGCTGAACAATGATCCACGATAATATCATGCCCCTCCGAAATACTGATCGCATCTTTCCCCTGCAAACTACCCTGTCCATGCAAACCATCACCAAGACGCACACGAATGTAGCGCACGATGACATTGCTCGTATTGATCTGAAGGGTTTCACCTTTCAGACAAATGCCGTCGCCTGGTGCTGTCTGTCCCGCAATGGTAATATAGGGCTTGTTGATGTTCAACCTGCTTTTAAGCTCGATAGTGCCCGACAGTCCGAAGACAACAGTCCGAGGACCTTCCTGATCCACCGCCCATCGCAAACTACCGGGACCACTGTCATTCAGGTTAGTTACATAAATAACTGCCCCGTTGCGTCCCCCTTTTGCGTATGCACCAAACCCCTCTGCACCCGGAAAAGCCAGTTGCTGCGCAGTAACAGACTGCACAAACACAGAAAAAATAAGTCCAAAAAATATCCGTTTCATATATTAATTTTCTACCTTTTAGCGAAGTACCCTTGGGGCATGTCCCTATCGCGTGCAGGCATTATCTATTCACGCAGTTGCTCAAGCAATTTTCACCTCTTACGTGATGCTGTTAAGATATCTCTCCAGCATCGTGTAACCATCAGCAGTTACTTTATTCCGGTCCTGAGGGTCTGTTGGATCAAGACTATTCTTTTCTTCCCAGTCATCCGGTATGCCGTCGTGGTCAGTATCGATGGGCGCAGGCAAACTCTTCAGCTCCGGCCATCCGCCTGCATCTTTCTGGGAATCAATAATTCCTGATTTTTCTGGCAGAGCTCCTTCTTCCCCGCCAGCCTGATAACCTCCGCCGAAGGTAGCATAACCTCCCTTCGTTTCACTTACAATCCTGGAATCGACCGCATCTCTTCGCGGTATGGTAGCCCCTGCGTTTTCAAGCACCAATTGATAAGCTTTTTCAGCATGTTGTTGATTAATTTGCATAGATGGCCAGGGTTTATCAGCTTTGATCTTTTCAAATGGGATCTTTGTCTGTACCCCTCCGTCCCAATTATTTGCCGAGACCTTTGGATGACCTGCCACCACATTATCCGCTATGTACCATTTACCAAAATCGTCCGTCTCATTTCTGGCACTGGGGTTGGCAATCCGGTACGACACTTCCCCCGCTCTTGAAGCTGGACCCCTTTTATAATAATTTGCCACAATGTTAAAATTCGAAGAATCAAATTTATTCCGCTCAGCGCCCTGTTGTTGAGCCTCGCCGCCATAAAGGCTATTGTAACCCCAGTTATAAATTACGTTATTCCTATAATCGGTATAGCCGGCACCAGAGGCCATCCTCGGGTTTCGGCTGCTATGATGGGCCAATAAATTATGATGGTAAGTACCGTAATTACTGCCCCAAATCGCACCGTATCCATGACTTCCCTTTACATGGTTTGATCCATACAAACTTTCGGATATCAAACACCATTGCACCGTGATACTGTCACAGTGGTAAACTGAGAAGCATTCATCAATACTCCAGCTGGCTGATATATGGTCTAATATGACATGTTTGGTATACCTGCTTGATACCGCATCGTAATCTTTACCGGATACATCACCGGGTCTTACTCTGATGTATCTGATGATGACCTGATCTGCATTAATATTAAGAGGATGATTTTTCAAACAAATACCATCACCGGGCGCAGTCTGGCCAGCAATGGTGATATATGGATGTTTAATAACTATAGGACTTTCCAGCTCTATATTGCCCGATACCCTAAAGACTACAGTTCGCGAACCAGACGCTTCCACAGCAGCCCGTAAACTCCCTTCTCCCCCGTCATTCAGATTTGTTACTTCGTAGACTTTTCCACCTCTGCCGCCAACAGTGAACTTCCCGTATCCTTCAGCGCCGGGGAACGCTATCGCCTGGGAGGATATGCCCTGCTTCTGGGCATACTTATAAGAAGTGCAAGAGCTGCCGGAAATTATCAATCCTGCAAAGAAAGCTACACTGGAAAAAAGGTATCGTTTCATTCTCTCTCTCTTAAAATTTCATCCGCTCGACTTGTTAACAGATGACAGAGCCTATCCATTCAATAAGGCTGATTAGTTTACATTCCAGATGAGTCAATCCAGAGGTCCTAAATTAGCGCATATAGATGGTTACCAGGTGCAAAAACTGACAAAAAAGGTTAAAAAATTGACAGAAGCATACATCGCTGCTCCCTTGAAATAAATTAGCGTTGCTGATAGATTAAAAATCGCCAGAAGGTGGAATGACTATAGGATGATCCTTGGAATGTCACGCGTAATTACCCACGCTGTGCGTCATTGGCTGTACGACTTATATCAGAAAAAAGCCCTGTAAGTTAGACACTTACAGGGCTTTTTATTTATCGTACTGAAGGCGGGAATCGAACCCGCACTCGCTTTAAGGCGAACAGGATTTTAAGTCCTGCGTGTCTACCAGTTCCACCACTTCAGCAGGTTATAAACCTTTTTAAACTTAAATCCCTTCTCGGTAGGGAGAAGGGATTTGGAGCGAAAGACGAGATTCGAACTCGCGACCCCGACCTTGGCAAGGTCGTGCTCTACCAACTGAGCTACTTTCGCATTACTTGGTGTTTATCGCAACGTTGTTCCGTTTTGATGATGCAAATATAGAGAGAAAAGCGTTGCTGTCAAGCCCAAAAGTTATTTTTTTTCAAACTTTATAGTAATTCACTGGATTTCAGCACATCAAAAATCAAATCATTTTCATAGCCTTTCATCAAACCATATTGAATAAGCTTATTTTTCCTTTTGAAGGGATCCGTCTCATGAATCTGTGCTGCCTTTTTTGTTAAAACAGCACTTAAGGTATTCATATAATCCTCATCATCGAGCTCCTTCAGCGCTTTAACAATAAGCTTGTCCGAAACTTTCTTTGCCTTTAAACCCATTTTAATCTTAATCCGGCCCCATTGCTTCATTCTAAACTTACCGAGAGCATAAGTGCGGGCAAATCGTTCTTCATTCAAAAAGTTATTTTGGATAAGTTCCGAGATGAGCCCCTCTACCTCGTCACTTCTCAACCCATAGTCATAGAGTTTATTACGGACTTCCTGCTGTGACCTCTCCTGGTAAGCGCAGTAATGCTCCGCCTTAGCTAGTGCTGCCTTCTTATCAAGTAATTTATTAACCGGTTTCTCGAAATCCATTTTATCGTATATAATTCGTAAAATTATCATTCAAATCGCAAAAATTGCGGAAATTAGATGCGAAATGTATCATTCTGAATATCCCGTACATCAAATACAACAAATCATTCAAGCTGAGGGGATTACCCCCTCTCCAAATACCCTGATCCGCACGCTCGCATTCGACAGCAGAAAGTTAGTGGACGAAGCTTACACGTTATTCTTCGCCCTAAGCGGACGAAGAGATGGCGAAGCGTATATACAAGAGGCCTACACTAAGGGACTGCGTAATTTCGTCGTCAGCCATCAATTTAATAACGCCGGTTCCTTTCCTGATGCCAACTTCCTGCTCGTCGGGAACCCGTTGCGAGCCTTGCAAATGCTTGCAACCGAACACCGTAGGCATTTCCACAATCCTGTCATGGCTATTACGGGCAGCAATGGCAAAACAATAGTTAAAGAATGGCTTTATCAGCTTTTGGGGCACGACAAGCGCATTGTCCGAAGCCCCAAAAGCTATAACTCACAAATTGGAGTCCCCCTTTCCGTTTGGAATATAGGCGAGGAACACGAGCTTGCTATTATTGAAGCGGGCATTTCTCTTAAAGGAGAAATGGATTCCCTTGCCAGCATTATACAGCCCACAATTGGTGTTTTAACGAATATAGGCGACGCCCACAACGAAGGCTTCGCCAGCAAAGAGGAGAAACTGAACGAAAAGCTTAAGCTCTTCGCCCATGTAGACCTTTTCATCTTCTCGCCTAAATACACCCGCGACGTACATTGTCCCGGCAAAAGGCAGTTCAGCTGGGCTTTCAACCAACCCGCCGACCTCTGCATAATCCGCCAGGATGATAACCCCGACAATGGTACAACCTTGACTGCTCTTTTTAAAGAGCAGGAGATAACCTGCAGACTTCCCTTCAGAGATGCGGCTTCTCTGGAAAACGTTGTTTGCTGCTGGGCAGTACTTCTTGCCCTTGATTATCATCCACATACCGTTGTTCAATGGCTGGAAAAGCTTCACACGGTCAATATGCGCATGGAGCTCAAAAAAGGAATACATAATTGTTCAGTCATTGATGACTCCTACAGCCTTGATCTTTCATCCCTGAGCATAGCGCTCGATTTTCTAAACCAACAAAAGCAACATCCAAGAAAGACATTAATTCTCTCTGACATCCCAGAAACAGGCATTCCATCAAAAGCTCTGTACCAGCAGCTTGCAGAACTATTGCGAAGTAAGCAAGTAGACCGGCTCATAGGTGTCGGCGATGAAATATCAGCATTTTCCAGCCTTTTTCCGTTGGAGAAACAGTTTTACAAGAACACACAGGCGTTGATTTCCGCTATTTCAGATATCTCTTTAAACGACGAGGCAATACTTTTGAAAGGTGCCAGAAAGTTCGAGTTCGAACACATCAGCAAAATCCTGACTCAGAAAGTACATGAAACGGTTCTTGAGATCAACCTAAGCGCACTGGAAGCGAACCTCAATCACTATAAAGCCAAACTCAAGCCCGGCGTGAAGCTCATGGCCATGGTCAAAGCTTTCTCCTACGGAAGTGGCAGCTATGAGATCGCCAACATCCTACAGTTCAATCGTGTGGATTACCTTGCGGTCGCTTATGCTGATGAAGGAGTATCCCTGCGGCAAGCTGGCATCACTTTGCCGATTATGGTGATGAACCCCGACGTTGACGGCTTCGAAACCATGATTGAAAACAATCTCGAGCCCGAAATTTATAGTTTAAGGGTTATGAGGAGTTTCCTTAATGCCCTGTCATCTGCAGACCGATCGCATTATCCCGTGCATATTAAGCTCGATACAGGAATGCATCGCCTCGGCTTCGCCCCGCAAGAAATTGAAACATTATTAACACTTATCGCCCAGGATAACCGCGTCACCGTTAAGAGTGCATTTTCCCATCTCACCAGCAGTGAAGATAACAGCTCCGACAACTTCACAAGACAGCAGATAGATCTCTTCTCGGCAATTACCAGGAAACTGGAATCCGTTCTCGGTTACTCCATAATTAAACATATAGCCAATACCTCAGCTATCAGCAGACTTCCAGAAGCCCAGTTCGACATGGTTAGACTAGGCATCGGTCTTTATGGCATCGACAGCTCCCATTCGCCTGATAAATCCCCCCTTGATACCGTCGCCCGCCTGGTAACGTGTGTATCACAGATCAAGGAACTTCGTCAAGGTGAGACAGTAGGATACAACCGTCGCGGAGTAATGCGACATGATGGAAAAGTCGCAACAGTGAAAATCGGATATGCCGACGGCTACGACAGAAAACTAGGCAATGGCACCGGCCAGATGATAATCAATGGACACCTTGTCCCGACCATAGGAAGTATTTGCATGGACATGTGCATGCTCGATATCACAGGAGTGCCGGTTGAGGAAGGAGACGAAGTCGTCGTTTTCGATGATCGTCATACAGTTACCCATATTGCGCGTCAACTCGAAACAATCCCGTATGAAATCCTGACAGGGATCTCCCAGCGGGTGAAAAGGGTCTACTATTACGAATAACCCCATTTAAATTTACAAACTGTAATTTATACACCGCCTTTTACGTCATACATGTAATGAACACACTATTTAAAGCACTGATAAACTATTTTATAAAAGGAATCCTGGTGGTAGTACCCATTGGCGTAGCAATCTTTCTCGTATTCTGGATAATCTCTACCCTCGATCAATTGCTCAATCTGAGCGGTGCTATCTGGGTAGATGCCAAAACCGGGGAACCGATGTATATCCCCGGCCTTGGCATCCTCACCGTCGTGGTGATCATTCTTTTGTCTGGCATTATCGTTACCAATTTAGTTACTGAACCTATAAAACTATGGATCAGCCGCTGGTTCAACAGAGTGCCACTCTTCAACATCCTCTACTCTTCCGTCAAGGATCTTACAGAAGCCTTTGTTGGCGATGAAAAAAAGTTCCATGAACCGGTAATCGTTGAAATCAACAACCACGGGCTAAAGCAGATCGGGTTCGTAACACGTAAAGACCTGTCCAGGCTAAAACTGGAGGGAAATGTAGCAGTGTACTTCCCCTTCTCCTATTCTTTTGCCGGCCAGCTTGCCATCGTAAGGGCAGAAAACGTTCAGCCTTTGAATATGAGTGCCAGCGACGCCATGAAATTTATCGTATCAGGGGGAGTTAGCGGGGGCGACTAACCTCAATTTGCTCCCCTATTTGAGCGAGATAATCTAGCGGTATTAAGTCACCGGTGACCCATACGAGCCCTTCATCATCCTGGTGAGGCATAATGTCGCCTAGCTTCGACATCCCTTTATAAACAATATAAGTCTCGTCCTGCGGAATGACCGTCAGCATTTCGCCGTCAATATAAATCTCAAATGGTTCTTTCTCTGTCATAAGTTTTTCTTTGTAAATTTTAATCTCAAGCTCTCCGTCTTTAAATGTCTCCAATCCATTGTCCAACACCATTTCTTTACCCTGAGAAGTATGCTGATCGCGGTCTGCCAGGGCAACATTCAGAATCCTTGTAGTTTCCTCCCATACACTCCTATCAAACACGCCTTTCGGACAATTCGGGAGCAGCTGGAGCATCTCAGAAGATAAGCGGGGGGGAACTACCATAGCCTCATTTTCGTGCAAATCCACTTCTTCAATAGGTATTAGCACGTACCTCGATCTCCATCCGAAATCATTATCCGCAAGGTTTAATACCAGGCCGTGAACCTTTCTAGACTCCGGATCAAAGATAAGGTCTTCCACATTTCCTATTTTGGAACGGGCTAAGTCCATAACCCACCACCCTCTGATGTCTGGTTGAGATGGCACTACCTCATACTTGCTTCGGCTTAACTGTTCAAAAAAGTCCTCAGCTTCGCTCATACCTTCCCGTATCATAGTCGTATAAGATCTTTTGGTTATTCAGAAACATTCGTACTGTCCGGTCCTCCATTCAAGAAGGTTTGGTACTGGTTACAACCTCTTAAAAAGAAGAATAACAGGAACATGACAGCAAGCGCTAACAATATCCGGGGCCACCATCCTCCCCTTTTACGAGGTTGAACCTCCAAATCAGCCATTTCTACAATTTAAAGTGCGCCCTTATTAAATGCATCTACGTCTACATGTGGCCGGTGCGCAGCTCCCCGGTTCTCCCCTGAGTTTTCCTGCCGGAGCCGGAGGCTGTCTTCCACGGTTCCCTCTACAATGCGGCTCCGAAGACGAGATCCGTCTGCAACGCCCGTCCCTTCATCAGCATGTTCATCCACGTCTGCTGCTCCATGACTATCCAAAATGCGGGCAGCTACGTCAGCCTGCTCCCGGTTTATGGCGTGAACGGTAACAATGGTACCATTACGACCGGCTTCAGTATACCGTGCCGCATCGCTTACGCCAGGGCCGAAGATACTGCTAAAAAAATCACCTATAGGATCACTCACCTCCACCTCAGCGCTTTCCGGTATTGCTAAACTACCAGCTTGTGAAGTTCTTATATCTAAATTTCCACGGTCGAATCCGTTCGCTGTTAAGTATTCTACAGCATCCTGCGCCTGGCTGGAACTGTTGAATATCCCAATTACTGTGTGCGACATAATCTTGTTTTTTAAGTGGATAATGTTTTCTACCAAAGCGGTTCAAAGTTCGTGCCGATATCTACTTGATTGACTGTAACTACTTCCTCCCTGACCTTTTGCTCTACAGGAATAACTGTCTGGGTTTTACTCTTGGTAACATGCAATTCTTCGACCAGCATCAAACGCTTTTCCACAACCAGCACCTCCTTCACAACCGATATGATGGTCACATCGCCTTCTTGACGAACTGGTGGAGGAGCAACATCTACATACTCGTTAAGTACCTTCCTCTCTACAGAAGCTTCCTCTTGTATCACTGACACCTTTTTTTTTGCCGTCTCTTCAAAAACTCTTTTAGAAACCCGGATACTTCCCGTTTCGATCCTTTCATTTTCCGTACCAAGCCTCTCTTCTGTTGCAGGGTTGACCCATGACTGGCCTTCTTTCAGATCAACATCCAAAATATCTTTCTCTTCAAGTAAATTGTTCTTGTCTACCATACCGTTTGTGTGTTAGTCTCCCTACTTAACAGCAAACGCTTGAAAATGTGTAGATATTCGGAAAATAATTGGAAAGATACTTGCCTCCTTTTCGGTAATTACTCTTGCATAAACGAAAAAAACGTCGGAACTTTAATAGCCAACTAACTGCCTAAAACGTTATAAACCATGAAAAAACAGGAATACGAAATAACCATTCACACCCCGGCGGAAAACGTATGGAACGTATTGTTAGGTCAGGACACCTATCCTATCTGGACTTCCGTATTTTCGGAAAACTCACAAGTGGAAACCGACTGGCAGGAAGGAAGTAAAGCACTCTTTCTAGACGGCTCCGGACATGGGATGGTTTCCGAGATTGTAATTAACAGGCCCCCTGAGTATCTGTCCATCCGGCATCTTGGCACGTATAAAGATGGCATAGAACAAACCGGCAACGACAAAACGAATGAATGGGCTGGCGCTATGGAAAACTATACACTGCAAGAATCTAATGGAAACACCCGATTATTAATAGAACTGGACGTTACCGAGCAATTCCAGAAGCAGATGGATACCATGTGGCCGCTGGCTCTGCAAAAAGTAAAAGAACTCTCAGAGAAGTCCACATCCTGAGGCTAAATCTGTAACATGTTAAAGACTCTGTCGTCTTTACAGTATGATTTTTTCTACAACTAAAGATCACAACCTCAAAGGGATCACCGTTCTCATTATCGGATTCACCGTTTTCAACCTAATACTTCATCTCCTGTCGATCAACAGATATGGGATCCATCGTGATGAATTTCTATATCTTGCCCTCGGACAGCACCTCAGCTTCGGATACATGGAGGTGCCGCCCTTTATAGCACTCGTGGCCCGGATTTCCACAACACTATTTGGGGATAGTACAGCTGCAATACGTATTATCCCCAGCCTGTTCTCGGCGATGACGACCCTGCTCTCCCTGCAGATGGTAAAGACCATCGGTGGCAGGCACTTCGCGATCGCTGCGACAGGATGCCTGCTGTGCCTGTCGCCTGCCATGCTCGCAACCGGTTACCTCCTTCAACCGGTAATTTTTGATCAATTTTGGTGGACACTCATACTCTGCTCGCTGATACTGTACTTCCAGACAGGAAACGTCAAATATCTACTTGTAACAGGAGCAGGTGCAGGATTTGGCATGCTGACAAAGTATGCGATTCTATTCTTGATTCTTAGTATCCTGGCAGCGCTACTGATAAGCAAAAAGCGCACGGTCTTTTTAAAGCAAAATACCTGGCTGGCTATGCTTATTGCCATACTGATCTTCCTGCCTAATCTGACGTGGCAATACCTGTACAACTGGCCGGTTCTCAAACATATGAATGAACTTCATGAAGAGCAGCTTACTTACAATACGGCTTACGGATTTCTGGCTGAACATCTGATGGTCCATGGAACGTTGTTATTGGTCTGGTTACCAGGATTACTACTGATTTGCTTCAGAAAGTCTCTCAGCACCTACCGATGGCTGGCTACGAGCTTTGTTGCATTGCTGTTCATTCTCATCCTGTTAAAAGGGAAAGCCTATTATGCTTTCGGCATCTATCCGGTAATATATGCAGTCAGCGCCTATGCTGTTGAGCAAAGTACGAAAATGCTTCCGAAACTTCGTTATGCTCTGCTTTTATTGCTGTCGCTTCCTAACATTCTTTTAATTCCTATCGGTACACCCATTTTGACGCTAAGCCGCATGGTCACCTACTTGGAAACATTGGATAAAAAGTACCATTTCGACGCATTACTCTATTGGGAAGATCACAAAAAGCACCCATTGCGTCAGGACTACGCAGATATGATCGGATGGGATGAACTACTGGCGCTTACGAAGCAGGCCTATAACCGGATTCCAGCTCAAAGAAGAAAAAATGCAACCATCTTCGCTGAGAATTATGGCGAAGCCGGCGCTATAGACCACCTTGGAAAGCAGGCCGGGTTACCTCCAGCCGTATCATTGAGCAGCAGTTTCACCTTGTGGGCACCAAACTCCGTAAGCTACCAGGACCTGATATTCATAGACGATAAAGGCATAATCGAGGAAATCAAACCGCTATTTGGCACAGCTATTCTTGTCGGCCAGATAAGTCATCCATATTCTCGCGAGCTGGGTACAAAAGTTTGGCTACTGCAAGCGCCCTTAGCCGACTTTAATAGCCGATATCAATACGCGTTAAAAGAGAAGCGCAGCCTTCACAGATAGCACCTCCTGAAAAATCTATTTGCCTATGTCCCTGTTGCCCCGGTTTTTTTTCATGTAGTAAAGCACCACTACGGCAATAAGGAATATAACGCCTACAACAATTGGAATAATCATAATTCAATCTTTGATACGTGTCTAAATCAGGTTGCTTTGCCTTTGTGTTCCCAATGGTCCTTAATTACGTCACCGTTTTGGTTGTACTTAAGTCGCCTTGCAAAGCGATCTCCTTTGATATTCCCGTTAGCATCTTTTTTACCGATGAATAATAAGACGGGTCTGCCCGCTTCATCCGTTTTGAATGCCAGGTCATAGCGTTTATACGTCTGCTCAACCATAACAAGAGGTTCGTAATTCTTCCTGAGAATCTTCATTATCGGCTCACCCAGTTCCATCACTGAGCATTTGAAGATCCATCACTTCCTTCAAGATGTGCATCCTCCGGACTACCGTCATCGACATGCTCCACAGGTGGACTCCCCGCCTCTTCCCGGTTCTTTTTTTCATCCGGATGTAAGCGGTCCAACTGGTCCGTTTCGTTGGCCCCGGCAAGAATATCCTCTCCGGAGTTTTCTCTATGTTTTAACTCCTCCTGAGGAACAGAGCCCGGCTGTCCCCCATTCTGTATACTTTCTGTAATGGCAGTCATATCTTTATTGTTTCTCTAAAAACAAGCTTAACCAAAAGGAGTTCACTGCATAAACACGTGTTTTGAAGAGAAAACTACGCAGTTTAAAAAACAAGGTATTTCTTAGTAAAATAATTAAAGACGGAAGCCAGCCCTACAGCAGCGATTTTACTCAACTTGATATTTAGATCACCATGCTGCACCAGAAACCATAAGAAAAACTGGTTAAGACCCAAACCTAATAATGTAAAGGCAACAAAGAGCACAAAAGTCACACGGTTGTTATAGCGTCCCCCTCCGAAAACGAACATCTTCGTCAGGAAGTAGTTACAAACAACAGATACAGCCATTGCCGGAAGATTGGCTTCCGTATATGTAATGAAGAAAAAGTCAATCAGGACAGTGAACACAAAAAACTCGATCAGGAAGGAAAACACCCCCACGATCAGAAAGCGTGATACCTGATGCCTGGAAATCTCTTTTACTGTAGTAATAATCAATCGGCTCATCAATTTTTAATCTAGATTCAGGGCATACCTGTTTAGTACTGAAATGATTGCTTCAGAAACCAGTTAAGCTGGGGGATGTCGATATATAGCAAAGCCATCAAAATAACAATAAACAATACCACGAAACCCATATATTTCTTTTCATGATGAAGCTTTTCAGGCCCCTGAACAACAGAATCTTTTCTTAAACCAATGTGTAGATACCAGGCGAATAATACAGCAAAAAACGGAAAGCTTAACAAAAGCTCAATACGGTGCTTAACGAGGAAGATCCCCAGGAAGAAAGCGGATACCAACGCATAAAAGAACATTGAAATCAGGAGACTGTTCTCCGTATAGTATTTAAAAGACCTCCGATAGAGGCCGGCTTGCTCCGGATCTCCAATAAATCTATACTCCGCGAAACGCTTCGTCGCCATCAAAAAGGCCCCTCCCATCCAGTAAGCAAGGATGATACTCGACGGAGGAATGATCACCCAGCTGAAGTCGGATATATCCTTCGGTAGCAATGCAGCCGGGACAAAGATAAACCAGCCAAGAGCCAATCGAATCGGATTGTTTACCGATTCAGAGAGCACATCAAGATAAACCCTGTCTTTTGTCCGAAATGGCTTTACATTATACATCACCCCCATGAACAAAAGAAACGCTTCGAGGAGCATAAACGGGAGATTAATATAAAGCGACAATAGAAGTCCCGAAGCAGCCAGCAGCAACCACTGCAAAAACACATAGTAGGGGTTTAGCACGGTCTGCACTCCACTTCTAAACTTTTTCACCGGGTGGAAACGATCAAACTTGACGTCCAGGTACTCATTGATTACATAGTTCGCTGACGCGATAAGACAAGTACAGGCAATTCCACTTACTACTTTCAAAAAAAAGGCAGGCTCAAGTGGGGTCTGGTAAACGAGAAATGCGAAGAGCATTCCGGGAATCATGAAAATGTTTTTGAACCAGTGGTCCGGCCGGGCAATCGTCACATATTCATGCAGTCCGGCGGCCCTTAAAGACACACCAGCTTCAGTTACTACAGTCGCAGTAGTAGGGGTTGTTTTCATTGTTTAATATTGTTGGGTTTGATAGTAAGTGGCTAACTGATGGGTCAGATGGTGAAAAAAATCGAAGGTCTTGAGGGGCTTTTTATCGATGATGAGATAAGGCATTCCGGCACGAATAGCACATTCGCCGTCGAGTTCAAGCCTGTCACCAATAAAAAGACATTCATCAGGATTCACCTTCATCTTTTCGGCGATATACAGAAGACCGCAGGGGTCCGGCTTCATCCTGTCAACCTCAGGATCAGTAGACGCGACGGTCATATCAACCTCCAGTCCCAGCGCCTTGAGTTTGTCCTGAGCCTTATAATCAGAATAAATCGCGATTTTGATATCGTTTTCCCGAAGCGCTTTGAACAGGTCGTGTATCCCCGGAAATACACACTCGGCCAGATACTGATTTGGGAAATCGAATATCCAACGTTCTATCACAGGTTTGATCATACTTACCGGATAGTTCACTCTTTCTGCACACCATATGTACTGAGCAAGTTCCAGTCCGTTACCGGTATATCCCGCATTTCGTTCCCGTTCCTTCCTGAAATACATCAGAACTTTCAAATCATCAATTTTCCAGGGTCGAACGGCGTAGTGCCTCAATAATCCCAAAAGCACCTTTTTCCTAAGCTTAGACTGCAAATACAAGGTTCCATCCACATCGAAGACGACCACCTTGACTTTCTCCCAACTGACCATAAATCATTATAAAATCGTTGAAACAAGTTAGGTATTAAAGGAATCGCTGACTTCAGTGGGCAAGGATTGTTACCATCAATCTGCTCGTTTGTATAAAGGTGTGTAACAAAGAAATAATTTTATTGAGCATCTTTACCAGGCGCTCAAAAAGTTTTCTTATGCCTTATTCATTTCCTGTAGAGGTTAACAAATTACCCGATTTACGGCCTCAGAAGCCGGTGCGGGCCCGGACGTTTCTTTACCCCATACTTATATCCGGCATACTGTTCCGTTTGTTTCATTTCATCCACGACAGGTCGTTATGGCTCGATGAGATATATGTCGCACTGAATGTCGTATCTGCCAGCTTCCTGCAGCTGACATCCCCCCTGCTCGAATACCAGCAGAAGGCGCCTATCGG
Organism: Arcticibacter sp.; assembly: GCF_045629565.1. Classification (GTDB taxonomy): domain Bacteria; phylum Bacteroidota; class Bacteroidia; order Sphingobacteriales; family Sphingobacteriaceae; genus Arcticibacter. The sequence goes on along the minus strand of NZ_JAZQRL010000015.1, from coordinate 5,884 downwards.
ATTCCTGTGGACGGTAAAGGGCTCCGCTCTGATCTTTGGCAACCAGGAGCAGGCACTCAGATTAATGCCACTACTTTGTGGCGTAGCCGCGCTTCTATGCTTCGTTCCCGTGTGCCGTCACTGGTTAAAACCAGCAGGCCAAATGGCGGCAATCGGCATCATGGCATTTGCCCCTCCCCTCATATACCATTCGGTGGAAGTAAAGCAATATAGTATGGAACTGCTCGCAACAGTACTTTGCCTTTGGCTATACATCCGGTTCCATGGAAGAGCAGCGCTGAAAGCCAGAATCCTCTGGGGCGCAGCAGGAGCGCTGATCCTGTGGTTCTCATTTTCCTCGGTGTTTATACTGACAGGGATCGGAGCAGCTGTATGCCTCCCCTTAATGTTAAAGAAGGACTGGAAGTCACTGTGGAAAATGTGTCTCCCCTTCTCCATGTGGTTCAGCAGTTTTGCTGTTCATTACGTACTTATTACCAGCAAACAAGTTGATCAGCAGTGGCTCCTTTACTGGTTCAGGCATTACAACAGCTTTATGCCTCTTCCGCTGTGGTCTTCAGATTCCTTAAAGTGGCTTATACAGCACCTGTATACCATGCTTGATTACCCCTTAGGCCTGCTCTGGAACTTTAACACCGCAGAATCAACGGCTTTACGTGCCATTATGAAGATGTCGTTTATCCCCATTATCCTGACACTTACCGGAGCCTGGGCTTTTTTTAAAACCGACAAACCTGCCTTGATTTTGGTCTTGCTGCCCATCATGCTAACACTAGCGGTATCGTCACTGGAACGTTATCCCTTTTTTGAACGCCTTCTGGTCTTCCTGTCGCCCCTGATTATACTTCTTATTGCAAAAGGTTGCGATCAGGTAATCAGATCCCTCGCGACATTTCGCACCCTCCAATTCATTATCCCAATTCTCCTGCTCACCGGCGGATTTGCAGCATCTGCCAGGGATGTGATCAATCCAGAGACCTTCGGCCGATACAAAAAATCTTACCAGAAAGAAGCATTACTTTATATCGACAGGAACTTCCAGGAGGGCGACGTTGTCTACGTCTACTGGAATATGAACTACGGTTACCACTACTATAAAAAGGCTTACAGTCTCCGGTACAAGGCCATTTTGGGAAGCGACCTGAAGTTTGCATCTGTAAGCCCCAACCACTATATCAGCCAGTTACAACCCGAACTTAATCAGCTTGAAGGGAAAAAACGTGTCTGGGTGGTCTACAATAAGAAGCTTTGGAATGACATTGGAGAAATCGAAAGCAAGCCCGAATGGTATAACCAATCGCAACCCGGAGAATTTCTTTACAGCGAGTTATCCCGTCGTGCTCATGAAAAAGGAAACACTGAACTTGACGACGTAAACGTTCACCTCTTCGACTTCAGCTCCGCTCCGTAATCTCTACCCATTTATAGCGTACCGCTCCTGGCTTAGGTTCAATGGGCGTGCCATGGCAGTCGGCCCAGGCCTGTGTAAAAGAGGCACCGAAATACAGGATCAACGAAGAATAGAAAACAAATAGAAGCAGAAGCACAATAGCCGCGGAAGCTCCATACAAACTGTCAATATTGCTCTGCAGCAATAAAACACGCAGCAGAAACTTACCGATATTGAAAAGAATACTGGTAAACAGCGCTCCCGCAATTACGACCTTCCAGGCTGGTACACCATCCGGCAGATACCTGAAAATGATCACAAACCACGTCGTTACGATGAGGATGGAAAAAATATGACTGAACGCGCTATTCAGAAATTCCGCCAGCCAGGGCAATAACTCTTCCACTATCTCCTTAAGATACGTTTGCATCCCCTCCATAAGAATCGAAATCAGAAACAGAAACCCGGTGAAGACAATGATAATAAGGGCTTGCCACCGGGAGCGCATCGTTCCGCGGAAGTGCTGTTTAGCCACCATTTTGATCTTCCATACCTGGTTAATCGAATCCTTAACAATCTTAAACAGGTTCGTAGCAACAAAGATCAAAATGACCATACCAATAATGGTGACGTACTCGTTGCTGGCCATTTCCCTGATCGCTTTTAGCGTATCCGTTATCTGCACAGTACTGCTTTTGCCGATAACCGACGACAGACTTTGGAATACCTCCCGGATAATATGATCGTTAACAATCAGACCCAACACCTGCGTGATGATCACGAGTATAGGAGGCAGCGCAAAAATCGTAAAGAACGCCGTCGCCGCCGCCATCCGCAGCGGATCATTAGCTGAAAACACCTGAATAGCCTGCTTCAGAGGTCTTAAAATGGAGTTTAGTCTGGTATTTTCTATCAAAGTTGTTTCCGTTATTTCATTAAGGTTCCCGCTCTGCTGGCAAGAATTCATGCTGTAAGGTAGCTAAATTCGAAACGATATCTATAAATCTCAGGAACTCATCTCTAGTACACAAAAATGAGACCAGTTAATGGGACTATATATTGAGATTATTTAGGCATCTCAAGCTAAAGGGAGGAGACCGTAGTTGGTGATCGAAGAGTGATCCTTAGAACGTTCGTTTAAAGCTATCAGATAGTGGAGGCGTCAACTTGAAACAGCAGCTCACGGATAAGTTAAAAGCCAGGCGTTATATTAACATGAATGGAAAAGATATGCCAGAGATTCTAGAATGGAAGTGGAAACAAGAGTTGCAAAATAATCTAAGGTGGATGTCAGGAATTAAATAGTTGTTCCTTTCAATCCGGGATCATTCTTGGAAATAACCCGGGAAGATAGTTCGGCTAATCCTCACGATAACTATAACCGGTATCCTAAAGAAAAACGTGCAAAAGGAAAGATTTGTGCTACATTACTTAAATTGTCATAAAAGCCATTCAATGTATATTGGCCTACACCTGCAGCAACAGAGAAACGGTCTAGAACCTTTGCATTTACATCGGCAGAAAGCGTATTTAGTATATAAGATGATTTGTTTCCATTAATGGTTTTGAACCGGCTTCCAAGATAATTAAGCTCAATATCTACATACTCATTAAAATTGATTCTGGTGTTTGCTATTACATGTATCCCAGGGCCATAATCATAGTTTCTCCCTTCTCCATAAAAGAGATATTTATCAGGTACGGCAGCTAACACCGTTACTCCACTGCCAATTTCTGTAGAGATCTTTGTTCTGCTGTTCTTGTTCCACTGGGAGAGTAAACGGAATGTAAAGCTTTGGCCTCCGTACTGAAAGGCGCCGACTTTAATATAATTATAGTTCATGGTAACCGAGTAGAAATGGGAATGACTACCCTCTTCCCGCATTTTCCAGGTTTTAAGCGCACCAATCACCTGCACGTTATTCAGATATGTTGAGTCTCCACTACCTGCTTCAATCTGGGCCAGGAAGGATTCAAATGGTGCCTGGGAAGGATGGTATTTTTTCCCATAGTTTAATTTTACCCGAAGATAGAGTTCATTATGGCCCCTAGTACGCTGATCGGAGGTTTGGATACCAAACCTCCGCACTCCAACATTTAAATCAGCGGTTACCCCGCCGCTGGTATCCGCTACCCCATGTACTTTTCCCCATTCACCGCGGGTAAGTTTGGTAAGCCCATTCATCGGATTAACCAGCAGCGCCAGAATCTCCTGCAGCTGACGCCTTGGGCCGGTAACTCTGTTATTTACTATATGTCTTGAAACTCGGTAGCTCATTTCGCCGAGCGCAACACCGCCAAGACCTGTGTTTATGAAATCATTGGGGGCTGGAAGATGTGTTTCGCCAGCAATTTCCCAAAGAAGGCTTCCCGCAAAGGCAGCAGATGCTGACTGCCAGAAGTTGTATCCATTACTACGAAGAGAACTATAAAACAAGTTCCCGTGATAGGGATGTGCAAGCTGGTTAGTCTTAAAGCTATTATCATCCCATTCCCAGCTTGATGGCTTAAGATTATTGCCTATACTTTTAAAGTTCACTTTGGCAAATTCAGCCTTTCGAATAAACCGATTATACGACCAAGGCAGAAGTTCAGAAATAACGATCTGCACTGCTGCCTGTGCAAATTGCTTTTTGGGTGCTGGGATGCTATCAGCTGTTCGCTGTCCAAAGCTATATATTGCAGATAGAGAAAGCAGCCATATGATGATGAGAGTTCGCATAGATCAAGGAACTATTTTCTTTAACGCCTGCCCGTTATACCCAATTCCGAACTTGCCATCCCACTGATATATTGGCCCACAATTGGAAAAGGTAAATCTTCGTGCAGTTTCACCTCGCGCAACGAAATATCTTTTCCTTTCCGGTAATGCATGTATAGATAGTTAAAGTGCTTTTCAGTCGAAGTGCGTCCTTGCTAGTAGATATTGTGCACGTTCCTAAACAAAAGTCTAGAAAAAAAACCAATCATAGTTCTAATACTCAAATTTTTCTAAAATGTTGCTTATGTTCTGGTTAGCACCAAAATAGGCATCAGGAGTTAACAGTCGATGGGGTTCCATAAACCTGTGCGGCATGCTTACTTGACGTAGTATTAACTTCTATGATAAGCGACTGCCACCGCCTCATTCCCCTCTTTATCTTGAAGCCAGATGGTAGCTACCCCCTTACCCTCATTCTTCGCGGTAGCGACGTCATACTTTTTGTCGATATCGGTTCTCTCCAATGCAGTTGCTTTCTTTTAAGACCTACTTGTAAAGAATCAGATGGTATTTTTCTATTTATCTTTGCTTTCAGTTGAAAATGAAATAATTATGGATTTTATACACATCATCTCAAAAGTGTTTATCGCAATAGTTGCTATTGAACACCTGTTCATTTTATGGATGGAAATGTTTGCCTGGGAAACAACTGGTAAAAAAGTTTTTAAAGATGCTTTCCCCGAGGAATTATTTAAGCCGACAAAAGGTTTAGCTGCCAATCAAGGATTATACAACGGCTTTTTGTCGGCAGGATTGATATGGAGTTTTTTTATTTCCGATCCAATATGGCAAAATAACGTTGCTTATTTTTTCTTAGGTTGTGTAATAACTGCAGGTATTTATGGAGCACTAGTGTCCTCTAAAAAAATCTTTTTCACTCAGGCTTTACCTGCTATTATTACTTTGATATTAGTACTGCTGAGTTAAGCTTTAAGACTGGTCGATATTATGCCAAAAAGGCTATTTGATCATACCCTTACCGTTATAACAGCCTCATTCCCATCTTTATCCTGAAGCCAGATGGTAGCTACCCCCTTAGCCCCATTCTTCGCGGTAGCGATCGAAAGAACATCATACTTTTTGTCGATATCCGCTTTCTCCAATACCGATGCTTTCTCTACTGCGGGAGACAAGTCACTTTTCACTATTCTCCATCCACCCTCTCCCCATTTCAGTAGAACGGACGCCCTTTGATCATTCACTGCCGTAACTTCCAGGCGGTTACTGGTTAAGTCAAAAGCCGCAACAACCATCACATCAAACGAGGCACTTGTGCCTCTCTGGTCTACAATCTTGTAATAGGAATTCCCGGGTTGGAGCCCTGTCACTCTTATGTAGCCATCTGCAGTTACCTCTACATCCGCTGAAGTACCCCCGATTTTATGAACACTGTACCCACCTGCGCCAAAAGCAATATCTTTCATGGTATAGGTGTCGCCACTTTCAACAAATATTCCGTAGTTATGCGGTGTTAAAGACTTTGCCGAAGAAGATATTAACAGGGATACGCTTTGCTCCTTTTGGTCAGTCACCGTTATACTGGCATTGTTGCGCAGCAAGTTCACCTTTACTTTGTTTCCGTCAATCTTTACTTTAGCTTCCTCTTCACTGGATACACCGACCGTATACCCTCCGTTTCCTTTCAGAATATCAAACTCCAGATCAACTTCCTCCGTTTGCACTATCGGACCAACAGAAAGCTCCAGTTTCGCTATCTGCTCAGGCGACTCAGG
>NZ_JAZQRL010000014.1:0-26246 GCF_045629565.1 Arcticibacter sp. | reverse complement strand
TGTCCACCTCTTCCCATTCCGAACAGAGAAGTTAAGCCCGCCAGAGCCGATGGTACTGCAGTAACATGTGGGAGAGTAGGTCGGTGCCCAATTTTATAATCAGCCCGGTAGTTTCAGTACTACCGGGCTTTTTTGTGCGTTGTTTTCCGTGGCTTTTCGTATTTTTGGGTATGGACGAGCGTGTTGTGGAGTGGGTGCTGAAAGGTCAGCGTCTTTTGCTTCTCCCGGAGAAGGCAATATTTTGGGTACAACAGAAGATACTCATTGTCTCCGATCTCCATATCGGTAAAGTTGGCCATTTCAGAAAGGCAGGAATCGCCATTCCCAAATTGCTTGAACAGGAAGAGCTTTCCGTTCTTACGGATCTTATAGAGCAATATAAGCCAGGACAGATTATTTTTTTAGGTGACCTGTTTCACAGCGAGCATAACGACGACTGGAACTGGTTGGTTCTTTGGTGTGGGTTATTTCCCGAAGTTGAAATGATCCTTGTTAAAGGAAACCATGACATACTTCATCCCGACTACTATGCAAATGCCGGATTTAAAGTTTTTGATGAGCTTGTGTTAGCGCCATTCAAGTTTACTCACGAGCCTGAAGAATCAGACTGTCAGGGGGACTTCTATTGCATAAGCGGACATATACATCCTGCGGTAAAACTGAGAGGCGCGGGACGGCAGTCTACAGTACTATCTTGTTTCTATTTTAAGCGATATCAAGCTATTATGCCGGCGTTTGGCAGGTTCACAGGTAAGTACTGCCTGGAGGCTGATGAATCGGCGGAGATCTTCGGCGTATTAGGCAGCAAAGTACTCCATCTCAATGCTTAGACTGTTTCTAAATTAGGTGAATAAGCCGTTTATTAATGAAATACGTTATATTATTGTCTTAGTATTAAATACTTTTGCACTTCTACATAAAATTCAAGAAAGGAAATGGGCAGTTTAAGTAAAGGTTTCTCCTCTACCCTGGGGAAGAAGTTAATAATGGGATTGACAGGTTTGTTTCTTAGCCTGTTTCTCGTAATCCATCTTATTGGTAATCTTCAACTTTTCAATGATGATGGAGGGAAGGCGTTTAATGAGTACTCATACTTTATGACTCATTTTCTGCCAATCAAGATCGTATCGTATGTGTTGTATTTGTCAATCATACTTCACGCCGTTTACGCTGTTATTATAACAATGCGTAATAAAAAAGCGAGATCTGTTGAATATGCGCAGGTCAACGGAGCAGCAAATAGTACCTGGAGTTCACGCAATATGGGAATTTTGGGAACAGTGATTCTGGTTTTCATCGTTATACACATGAAAACATTTTGGGCAGAGTACCATTGGGGAGGTCTTCCATACGTACAATATGAAATGAGCCTGCAGAATCCAGAGGTTGTTCGCGTAACGCAGTTGCCTTTTGATGGAAATCCTTTGGTGCACACAAAGTTCGTTGATGTGCAGAACCAGACCGAAGTGGTGGTAGCTAAGGATCTTTATTTTGTTGTTCAGCAAGCTTTTCAGCAAGAATGGTATGTGATACTATACGTCATTTCTATGATTGTTCTTGGTTTCCATTTGTATCATGGCTTTCAAAGCGGTTTCCAAACGCTTGGCTTTGATCATGTAAAGTACAAACCGATCATCGACTTTGTTGGTCTGTGGGTATTTAGTATAATCATTCCTGCGGTATTTGCGTTAATGCCGATTTACATGTATTTCGCTCACTAAGATGAATCCTTCCCTAAGGGGATAAATATAATTTTGAAATGATATTAGATTCAAAAATTCCTCAGGGTCCGTTAGCTGAAAAGTGGACCAAACATAAATTTAATCTTAAGCTGGTTAACCCCGCTAATAAGAGAAAATATACTGTTATTGTTGTAGGCTCGGGCTTGGCTGGTGCTTCGGCTGCGGCTACGCTAGCAGAGCTTGGATATAACGTTAAGGCTTTTTGTTTTCAAGATAGCCCCAGACGTGCACACTCCATCGCTGCACAGGGTGGAATAAACGCTGCCAAGAATTATCAGAATGATGGTGATAGTGTATACCGTTTGTTTTACGATACGATAAAAGGTGGTGACTACCGGGCACGTGAAGCAAACGTTCATCGTTTAGCTGAAGAGTCAGTTAATATTATCGACCAGTGTGTTGCGCAGGGAGTGCCTTTCGCACGTGAGTACGGTGGTTTACTTGATAACCGTTCATTCGGAGGCGCGCAGGTATCGCGTACATTTTATGCGAGGGGCCAGACCGGACAACAGTTATTGCTAGGTGCATTTTCTGCTTTAAACCGTCAGATTAATGCAGGTAAGGTTGAGATGTATAACCGTCATGAGATGCTGGACCTGGTTACTGTCGATGGCAAGGCAAAGGGGATTATCACCCGGGACTTGCTTACAGGAAAAATAGAATCGTTCGCGGGCCATGCTGTGCTTCTTTGCACGGGTGGGTACGGTAACGTATTTTATCTGTCGACCAATGCCATGGGTAGCAATACCACAGCGATCTGGAGAGCATATAAAAAAGGCGCGCTTTTTGCGAATCCATGCTATACGCAAATTCACCCTACGTGTATTCCGGTAACCGGGGACCATCAGTCGAAACTAACATTGATGTCTGAGTCACTCCGTAACGACGGTCGTGTTTGGGTACCAAAGACGCAGGAGATGGCGGAGCGCGTTCGAAAGGGGCAGCTTAAGCCGCAAGATATCAAGGAAGATGATCGTGATTACTTCCTGGAAAGAAAATATCCTTCTTTTGGTAACCTGGTTCCCAGAGATGTGGCCTCGCGTAATGCTAAAGAAGCATGCGATGACGGCCGTGGAGTAGGTGCCACCGGTAAATCCGTTTATCTGGATTTTGGCGAGGCTATAGGCCGTCTGGGCAAGAGCGCAGTAGAGGCTAAGTATGGCAACCTCTTCGATATGTACTACCAGATCACTAACGAGAATCCTTACGAGATGCCAATGCGTATCTATCCTGCAGTACATTATACGATGGGAGGACTATGGGTTGACTATAACCTGATGACTACTATACCGGGGCTTTATGCTTTGGGTGAGTGTAATTTCTCAGATCATGGTGCCAACAGGCTAGGTGCATCAGCCTTGATGCAGGGCTTAGCTGATGGATATTTCGTAATTCCTTATACTTTGGGAGATTACCTCGCTACCACCGGACCTGCTCCGGTTGATACTTCACATCCTGCTTTCGCAGAAGCGAAGAAGAATGTTGAAGATCAGATCAATACTTTCCTTTCCATGAAAGGAACCAAGACGCTTGACGAGTATCATAGAGACTTAGGTTTGATCATGTGGGAGTACTGTGGAATGGCCCGTAACGAGGAAGGACTTAAGAAAGCAAAAGGACTGATTCAGGAACTGAAAGCTGACTTCTGGAAAAACGCTATTGTCCTGGGAGAAAATGAAGAGATGAACATGTCTTTGGAGAAGGCGGGACGAGTTGCTGACTTTATCGAGCTGGGTGAACTTATGGTTGATGATGCTTTAAATCGTAAAGAGTCTTGCGGTGGTCATTTCAGGGAAGAAAGCCAGACGGAAGAGGGAGAGGCAAAACGCGACGATGAGAACTTTGCATATGTAGCTGCCTGGGAGTTCAAAGGTGACAATGTCGCTTCTGAACTGCACAAAGAGGAACTGGTATTTGAGAATGTGAAGCTGACCCAACGTAGTTATAAATAGTTTAAAAGAAATCTAGAGAAGCCATGAGTGGAAACATGAATTTAACCCTTAAGGTCTGGAGACAGAAAAATGCTACAGAAAAGGGGAAATTTGTAACATATAAAGCAGATGATATATCGCCAGATATGTCGTTTTTGGAAATGCTCGATGTTGTAAATGAGCGTTTAGTAAAAAAGAAAGAAGATCCTATTCATTTCGATCATGATTGTCGTGAAGGTATTTGCGGAATGTGTTCCCTGTATATCAATGGACGGCCGCATGGCCCTAAGCGAGCGATCACTACTTGCCAGTTGCATATGCGTAGCTTTCATGATGGCGAAACGATCACGATTGAGCCCTGGAGAGCTACTGCCTTTCCTGTAATCAAGGATTTGGCGGTAGACAGATCAGCTTTTGATCGGATTCAGCAGGCCGGAGGTTATGTTTCTGTTAATACAGGAGGCGTGCCGGATGCGAATGAAATAGCTATCCCAAAGGTAATAGCTGATGAAGCGTTCAACTCAGCTACATGTATTCAATGTGGGGCTTGTGTGGCTGCGTGTAAGAATGCATCGGCATCTTTGTTTGTATCAGCAAAGATTTCACAACTTGCGTTGTTACCTCAGGGACAGCCTGAACGTTACCGCCGTGTACAGGCAATGGTAGCGCAGATGGACGAGGAAGGTTTTGGAAATTGTACGAATACGGGAGCTTGCGAAATCGAATGTCCGAAGGAAATTTCTATAACGAACATCAATAGAATGCGTCGCGATTTTTATAACGCTAAGTTTTTTAAAGAAGAAGAGATTAATTAATTATTTTTGTGCCACGAGGCAAGGAGATATTGTGAGAAAGGCCCAGTTGCGAAAGCACTGGGCCTTTTTATTTTGAGGGTTACAGAACATATGTTTTCGTGTCTTGTTGTTTGTGAAATTTTAAATCACATACATGACGATAACTTTTCACGGTGGAGCTGGCACTGTTACAGGGAGCAAGCATCTCATAAAACTCAAAAACGGGACACAAATCTTGCTTGACTGCGGGATGTTTCAGGGTCTTGGCGAAGATACGGAGGAGCTTAACGGACACTTCGGCTTTAATCCTGCTAAGGTTGATTATCTGATCTTATCACATGCACACATAGATCATTGTGGATTAATACCACGTATGGTGGCTGAAGGCTTCAGGGGGACGATCTTTTCAACCGCTCCTACCATGGATCTGGCGAGGGTTCTATTGAATGACTCGGCAGGCATTCAGCAGAACGATGCGGCTTATATGAACCGCAAGAGGGAGAAAAGGGGGTTGACACCGATTAAACCTCTCTATACTGAAGATGATGTTGTTGAAGCCATGCGTCTTTTTAAGATAGTTGATTATAACGAGGACTTCGAGATTGACCCTCGTATAACGCTATGTTTCACTGACGCCGGACATATCGTTGGAAGTGCGGCAGTCCATCTATCGTTATTGGAAGACGGGAAGTATACTCAGCTCAGTTTTAGTGGTGATGTGGGAAGGTACGGGGATATGCTGCTCAAGAGTCCGCAAACGTTTTCTCAGGCGGATTATATTATTCTCGAATCGACATATGGAGACTCGTATCACAAAGACCTTGAGCCAATTGAACGTCAGCTGCACGAGATCATCCATCAGACCTGTGTACTTAAAAAGGGGAAAGTTGTTATTCCGGCTTTCAGTGTGGGAAGAACCCAGGAACTTTTGTTTGCGTTAAACGCACTTGAGCTGAAGGGAATTCTCCCTGATGTGCCCTTCTATGTGGATAGTCCGCTATCGGAAAAAGCAACCACTGTATTGAAAGAGCACACAGAAGTCTACAACAGTAGAGTGCAACAGATTTTAAAGTATGACGAGGATGTGTTCCACTTCAAGGGCCTAAAATTTATACATTCAGTAGAAGAGTCGATTGCATTGAATGAAGATCCACGGCCCTGTGTGATTATATCGTCGTCAGGAATGGCAGAGGCAGGCCGGGTAAAGCACCATATCCGGAATACGATATCGAATGACAGGAACACCATCCTAATTGTTGGTTATTGTGAACCGAGGTCACTTGGCGGACAGCTGATGTCGGGGAAGAAGGTTGTGGAAATTTTTAGCGAGGAATATGACGTCCGATCTGAAGTCCGGGTGATCAGATCCATGAGCGCTCACGGTGACAGCGAGGATCTGCTGAAATTTTTGTCATGCCAGGACCCTGAGCAAGTAAAGCGAATTTTTCTCGTACATGGAGAAGATCAGGTTCAGCGAATATTTGCAGGTAAATTAAGAGATATCGGATTTAAAAATGTGTCAATCCCTGAACAGCACCAAAGTATTGATCTTTAGCTACCAAAGGCGACAATTGAAGCCAGTGTTCAGGAGCCCTTTAAGAGCAGGTACGCTGAGGTAGCTGAATGTGGTAGCTTCCTGTGTGCGGCTTTCTTTTATATGACTGAGAGTAACCAGCATGGCGAGCAAAGCTGGTATCAATAACATTATAAACGGTGAGATAGCGGTTGATTTGGTTTTCATGTCTTTAATACTTAAATCAAATCAACACTATCTTTTCTGTTATCTAAAATTAATTAGACTAATGGCCTTAAATAATCGATGAACGGGCTGTACTTGGTGCTAGTACTTAAAGCTATTTACAATAAGTTCTGTTTGCAGAACCCTTGTTTCAAACTCGGTGACCGGCTTTTTACTTTCAATCAATTGGATTAAGAGCTCCATCGCCGCTTGTCCCATTTCGAATGCGGGCTGTCTGACAGCTGTGATCGGCGGGTTGAACAAATCGACCACATTTGAGTTGGTAAAACCTGCTATCTTTATTCCTGAAAAGTAATCAGGGGCTATTTTTTTTATAGCATGCAGGCATCCAGTGCTTAACTTATCCTGCGCAATGAATATGGCATCCGGCCTATCGTTGAGTGCCAGCAGTTCTTTAGTAGCATCATCTATTTCCACCTGGTTGATTCCACCGTGGCCGCAGAATTTTACATAACTCTCATTGAAAGGAATGTTATGGTCTTCTAATGCGGCTTTATACCCGTCGAGCCTCTCACCAGTAACCGATAAGTGTGCAGAGCTCGTAAAGTGTGCGATTCTTTTGTGTCCTAGCTTGATAAGATAGTCTGTAGCGTCATAAGCGCCTTTGAAGTTGTCGGCGATGACTTTGTGCGTTTCTATTTCTGAAGTTATTCTGTCAAAGAGCACGATTGGGAGACCCTTTTGATGAAGATCTTTGAGATAGGATACGTCAGCGCTCTCAGATGAGAGGGAAATCAACAGTCCATCAACTGAGCGAGATGCAAGGTGTTCTACATTCAGTACTTCACGATCGAAACGTTCGTGGCTTTGCGTTATGGTTACATTGTATCCAGCTGTGTAAGCGACAGATTCCATTCCATTTATCGCCTGGGAGAAAAAGTTGTTTGCAATTTCACAAACGACGATTCCTATCGAATAGCTGCGTCGTTCTTTAAGGCTAAGTGCAATAGGATTGGGGCGATAGTTTATCTTCTCTGCATAAGCGGTTACAATTTTTTTCGTTTCTTCGCTAATCTCATAACCTCCGCGCAGAGCCCTCGAAACGGTTGATGTTGAAAGGCCCAGGGCTTTGGCTATGTCCTTAATTGTTACTGTATTAAATCTCATTTTTTACCCGATTAGGACAATGATATTGTAAGGCTAAGATACTTAATAAAATCACTCATTATAGCAACAAACATGATAGCCAATAAGCGTCTGACTATTACATTCTAACTTTTGTCGGGAACGATTGCACAAAAATAAGGTGGCTTATCCTGTTATTTAGACAAGGCTGTTCTTATATTGCGTTGTAATACCAATAATTATAAAACCTGCTTATTTAACGTAGCTATCGATCCAATAGCCAGCATACCAGCGATTATGAAAGGAAACATAGTAAGAATTCAATTCCTAAAAATCCCGAAATTATTCGTCCGGACTTCCGGAATTATACCTTTGGGAACGACTCGATGTGTATCAGGTAAATCTGACGATTGCCGTTAGTCTGAACCTGGTAAGGGGTTCTATCAAAATCTCCCTGGCTGTAATAGAGGCGGATAATTGTAATTGTAATTCATGCGTTTGAGGATGGGACATGAAAAGAGAGGTTGGGAGTGATGCTATGGGCGGAACGAAAGGAGTGAAAATTATGATTATTGATCAATGCTTGAGAGCATTGGATTTGTTTGAAATAATTCCGTACACACAACATTATAATTTAGAAATGATTAAGAAAGTTCAAAAATTCAAGTGGCTATTGATCACTTTAGTATTCATGTCCTTTACTTCACCTGCGGAAAAAGCCATTACGGTATATCTGGTAGGCGACTCGACGATGTCTCAAAAGCAAGTTAAAGCTTATCCGGAAGCTGGATGGGGCATGCCCTTTGCGTTTTTTTTCAAGTCTGAAGTACGCGTAGATAACCGGGCGCAAAATGGGCGCAGCACGAAGTCATTTTTAAATGAGAAGAGATGGTCTTCAGTGATGGATAGTTTGAAAGAGGGAGATTATGTATTGATACAATTTGGGCACAATGATGAGATCCAGACGAAGAAGAATGCCACTACAGAGGCAGAGTTCCGATCGAATCTCCTTAGGTTTGTAAAGGACACCAGAAGTAAGAAGGCCAATCCGGTTTTGATAACGGCGGTAGCGAGAAGGAAATTCGATCAAGCTGGAAAGCTCGAGGACACTCATAAGGTATATTCCGAGATAGTAAGACAGGTATCCAGGTCTGCGGACGTACCTCTGGTGGATCTAGATAAGATGAGTCAGGCCTTATTGACTGACATGGGTCCTGAACAATCCAAGCTTCTTTATAACCATCTCCTGCCCGGGGAGCATCCTAACTATCCGAACGGTATGAAAGACGATACGCATTTTAACGAATTCGGAGCCAGAAAGATGGCTCAACTGGTGCTTTCGGAAATACGGTCGTTGAAATTAGGGCTTGCTGACTATATTGTTACAAAAGACAAGTAATTGATAAGATGAAGACGTTTTTACTTTTTTGCCTGATTAGCTGCTTTGTAGCTGAGACAGCCGCGCAAAAGAATGCAGATTTTGTTGTTGCTGCAGACGGGAGCGGCGATTTTAGAACGGTTCAGCAAGCGATAAATGCCGTTCCTGATTTCAGAAAAACCGCTACAGTTATCTTTATTAAAGATGGCGTATATAAGGAAAAACTTATCGTTGCCGGCTCCAAGGCGAGAATCAAGTTTATCGGCGAAAGTGTGGAGAATACGATCTTGACTTATGATGATTATAGCGCAAAAAAAAATGTTTTTGGAGAGGATATGGGTACTTCAGGCTCATCAAGCGTCTATATTTACGGAGATGAGTTTAGTGCTGAAAATATAACCTTTCAAAACTCATCAGGACCTGTAGGGCAGGCTGTCGCTGTTTGGGTTGCCGGGGATAAAGTGCAATTTAAGAATTGCCGTTTTTTGGGTTTTCAAGACACACTTTATACGTATGGGTATAAAAGCAGACAATACTATAAAGACTGCTACATAGAGGGAACTGTCGATTTTATCTTCGGATCGTCTACAGCGGTTTTTGAGAATTGCGAGATTTTTTGTAAAAAGTCCGGCTATATCACAGCTGCTTCTACGCATGACAGTACCAAGTACGGCTATGTTTTTCTAGACTGCCGGATTAAGGGCAATGGGAGCCCGGGCAGTTTTTATTTAGGTCGCCCATGGCGTCCGTATGCAAAGACGGTATTTATTAGATGTGCTATGGATGATATCGTCCATCCGGTTGGTTGGAATAATTGGGGAAAAGAGTCTAATGAGAAAACGGTGTATTATGCGGAATACAAGAATACCGGAGAAGGTTTCAAGCCGGGAAAGCGCGTGACATGGTCACACCAGTTGTCAGATTTGCAAGTTCAGGAATACGAAATAGTGAAGATATTTGACGGCTGGGTTCCAGATAAATAAAGAAGGCCGGTATTAGATCCGGCCTATGATAAGGGAAGATGCCCAACGTCAAGTTACTCGTTTGCGGCTTTTCCTAAAGATGCAAGTATTCCTCCGTCTACATAGAGAATGTGTCCGTTCACAAAATCGGAAGCTTTGGATGAGAGAAAAATTGCAGCTCCTTGTAAATCATCGGTTTCTCCCCATCTTGCAGCCGGAGTGCGACTAATGATGAAATCGTTAAAAGGATGGCCATCTACGCGAATAGGTGCCGTTTGGGATGTTGCAAAATAGCCGGGACCTATTCCGTTAACCTGGATATTGAAAGGAGCCCATTCGGTAGCCAGATTTTTAGTTAGCATTTTGAGGCCTCCCTTGGCTGCTGCATAAGCGCTCACGGTGTTTCTTCCTACCTCGCTCATCATTGAGCACATGTTAATTATCTTTCCTGCCCGACGTTCGATCATTTGACGACCGATGTGTTTTGCCATGATAAATGGTCCTGTAAGATCTATCTTCAAAACCTGTTCCCAGTCGGCAACATCCATGTCTATTACGGGTATCCGTTTTATAATGCCGGCATTATTTATCAGGATATCGATGGGACCGACCTCTTTTTCAATTTTAGCAACGTTAGCGATCACGGCAGGTTCATCAGTTACATCGAAAAGGTATCCGCTAGCCTCGATACCCATTCTCTTATACTCTTCAATAGCCTGATCGAGTTTTTCCTGTGAAATGTCATTGATAATTAGTTGAGCACCTGCGTGAGCAAGGCCGGCGGCCATTGACATACCCAAGCCATGTGTTGCTCCGGTCACCAAGGCTCTTTTACCTGTAAGGTCAAATAAAGAAAGGGACATTTTAATCAATTATGATGTGAAATAATTTGTTAGTGAAGTATTGCAAGGTTGTAAATAAATTCCGTCAAAAAAATGATCTTAATCATCCTGCATGCTTTTTAGTCATGCGGAGAATTGATGATCCTAAAAAATGCGTTTATTTGTAGAGTCCCGGTCATATTTCAAATAACCCATGAAGCAGTTAGTTAATTTGTGTATAAACAGTAGTTTTGCAGCACATTTTATCTTAAAAAGTAATGGGCAACAATTCTTTATTTGATTTATCGGGCAAGGTCGCTCTGGTAACAGGGTGCAACCGCGGCATTGGGAAAGCGATGGCAGAGGCACTTGCTGAAGCAGGAGCTGACATTATCGGAGTTTCGGCTACGTTAGAGCTAAGCGGGAGTGAAACGGAGAAGGCTGTGCGTGCGTTGGGGAGAAACTTCAAAGCATACCAGTGTGACTTTAGTAACCGTACTGCAGTTAAGGACTTTTTAAAGAAGGTTCTGGCCGAAAACGAGGTGATTGATATTCTTGTTAACAATGCGGGCACGATTTTAAGGCAGCCTGCTGCTGAACACTCAGACGAGTTCTGGGATAAAGTGATTGAGATTAATCTGAACAGCCAGTTTTTGATCAGCCGCGAGATCGGCGCCAGAATGATTAAGAACGGGTCGGGTAAGATCATATTTACAGCGTCTTTGCTAACATTTCAGGGTGGTATCAATGTTCCTGGATATGCTGCGAGTAAAGGTGCGATTGGTAGCTTGGTTAAAGCGCTCGCCAATGAATGGGCGTCGAAAGGTATTAATGTCAACGGTATTGCACCGGGATACATTTCGACCGATAATACAGAAGCGCTCAGAAATGATGAGGACAGAAGTAAATCGATACTCGGGAGAATACCTGCAGGACGATGGGGTGAGACGGACGATTTCAAGGGTCCGGTTATCTTTCTTGCATCAAAAGCTGCTGATTATGTACATGGAACCATCCTGACGGTTGACGGCGGCTGGATGGGACGTTAAGTTTAAACTAATAATTTTGAATTATGATAATGAATCAACGGTATGCACAAGGCCCTAAAGAAGTAGCGTCTTTAGGCACTGCAGAACTTCGTGCGAATTTTTTGTTAGAAGATCTCATGCAGGCAGGTCAGTTCAATTTCACTTACTCTCATTATGACAGAGCTATTACTGGAAGCGTAGTCCCTGTGGATGAAGCGTTGGAACTTCCTGTATACGAGAATCTGCGTGCTGATTATTTTCTTGAGAGGCGTGAGCTGGGTGTTATAAATGTTGGAGGAGATGGAAAGGTATCTGTCGACGGTACCGAGTATGAAGTAAATAGATTAGATGCAGTTTATGTTGGAAAGGGTTCAAAGTCTGTAATTTTCTCCAGTGTTTCAGCAGAAAATCCTGCAAAGTTTTTCCTTTACTCAGTACCTGCTCATAAGGAATATCCTCATCAGCTGGTGAAAAAGGAAAATGCCTTCCCGACAACTGTTGGAAGCAAGGATACTGCTAACGAGCGCACCATATATAAATATATACACCTCGAGGGTGCCAGAAGCTGTCAGATGGTTATGGGCCTTACTATCTTAAGTACCGGTTCTGTATGGAATACCATGCCGTCGCATGTTCATGACCGTCGAATGGAGTCGTATTTTTATTTCGATGTTCCAGAAGATCAGGTAGTTTTCCACTTCATGGGTCAGCCACAGGAGACGCGGCATTTAGTGGTTCAGAATCACCAGGCAATCATTTCGCCTCCATGGTCAATTCATTCTGGTGGAGGTACTTCCAACTACGGATTTATATGGGCAATGGCTGGAGAGAATCTGGTCTATTCTGATATGGACGCTGTGGCGATTAAGGATTTGAGGTAAAGTAGTTGATAATGCAACAAATTGTTTAACCAACAATTTGTTGCATTATCACTCTGCAATGTTGCTTTAATTCGACCTAAATTATAAACGGTACATCTAAATTTTGCTGGTACTCGATCGCCCTGGAAACGCTCGGGATGGTATCAAGCTTTTACCAAATGTTGATATTGCCAGTGCGGCAGGTCAGAGTGCAGCTCTTGACGCATATTTGATAGAAAGTGCGAAGGAGTTCGCCGGAGAGTTCTTGAGATGGCCAGAGCTTAGAAGAACTGGTAAGCTTAAAGACTTTAATGCAAAGTACAATTATGACATCAAGAAGGTGGGGGTAGACATCGCATTTAAGGGGCTTGACGGGCAAGATAAAATTTACCGTCCGATCCCGCAGGACGCGATTGATTTAAATGAAGCAGAATTTCCTCAAAATCCTGGATACCAAAAATAATCAGCTGCATTGTACCTTAATATAGGGGAAAACAAGAGGGATCTGGCTATAGCCAGATCCCTCTTGTTTTATATATCGACATCGTTACTTCCGATAACGTTTGCGTAAATTTATATTTCTATTTCATCTTTTTTTCAGGCTAAAGTCTGTAATCTTGCTTAAATCGTTTATACTAACCATATAAAGATTAGATAATTGAAACATTAGCTGAGTGATAGGGATGACCTGATGCCTGTAATTGGTATATCGTTCAGTGCTTAATAGGAAAGATGAACAACACACAAAAATTAAAGATAGCGATAGTAGCCGCAGTCTTACAGTTGACTGGATTTCATTCGTTTTCTCAGTCTCATTTGCCCTCCTGGCCAATCAGTGTTTTACCTATTGTTGAAAAACCCGTCTTCAAAGCAGATACATTTAATATTGTTGGGTATGGGGCTGTCAATGATGGTTTAACTTTGAATACGAAGAGTATTAATGCGGCTATTGAGGCCTGTAGTAAAAACGGTGGTGGTGTTGTTCTTATACCTGCTGGTTTGTGGTCTACTGGTCCGGTTGAATTAAGGAGTAATGTTAACTTACATCTGCAAAGTGATGCAGTGTTAAGCTTCACACGCGACAAGTCACAGTATAAGTTGATTGAGGCGAATTGGGAAGGTCTTGCAGCAGTGAGAAATCAATCACCGATATCGGGTACGGGTCTTGTAAACGTGGCTATTACGGGAAAAGGAATCGTTGATGGAAACGGCGACGCCTGGAGGATGGTTAAGCGTGAAAAGTTAACCGCCAACCAATGGAATAAACTGGTTGCTTCCGGAGGAGTTGTAGACAAAGAGGGTAAAATATGGTATCCATCAGCGAGTTCACTAAAAGGATCTCAAACTAAGAACGCCGGTGCTCTAGCTCCTGGAAAGACAGCGAAGGACTACGATGATGTAAAAGATTTTCTTCGACCTAATCTGCTCGTTTTAACTAAAAGCAAGAATGTTTTATTAGAGGGTGTGACATTTCAGAATTCGCCTGCCTGGAACATTCATCCTATTATGTGCGAAAATATCACCATCAATAACATCCTGGTTAGAAATCCCTGGTACGGTCAAAATGGCGACGGGCTGGATCTTGAATCGTGCAAGAATGTAGTCTTAGAGAACAGCGTGTTTGATGTGGGTGACGATGCAATATGTATTAAGTCGGGAAGGGACGAGCAGGGCCGTAAAAGAGGAATGCCTACCGAGAACGTTCTTGTAAAAAATTGTACTGTTTATCATGCTCATGGCGGTTTTGTGGTAGGTAGTGAGATGTCAGGAGGTGCCAGAAATCTCTTTGTAACTGATTGTGCTTTCATTGGAACGGACATCGGCTTAAGGTTCAAAACCACTCGAGGAAGAGGTGGTGTAGTGGAAAAGGTATATATAAGGAATATCGTGATGAAAGACATTCCTGGTGATGCTGTCTTGTTTGATATGTACTACGGTGCAAATAGTCCCGTTTTTTCAAAGGATGGTGCCGGGGAACTACCGAAAGGGGCTATAATGCCGGTAACAGAGGAGACGCCGCAATTCAAGGACATCCATATTAATAATCTTGTTTGTGACGGGGCATCAAGAGGTATATTCGTGAGGGGCCTGCCTGAAATGAACATTCACGATATCTTTCTGGAGAATATCACCATTCAGGCAAATAAAGGCATTCAGACACAGGATGCAAAAGGTATTCACTTTAAAAATGTAAATTTGATTGTTAAGGATACTAAGCCTGTTGTAGACATATTGAACAGCAACGGATTGACTTTTGAGGGCCTTAGATACAACCAGGAAGCGGAAGTTCTTTTTGAGATTAAGGGGGATAAAAGCGCTGATATCCTCGTTAGGAGTTCGAATTTGAAGAGCGCCCAAACCATCGCCGAATATAAATATGGGGCGACTAAAAAGGCGTTAAAAATCAAATAAGATCTTTATGAAGAAAATAACAGTAATCATCGCTCTGGCACTTGTATTTAGTTTGCAAAGCTTTGATGTTAAAGCGCAGAGTGCTCCCTTGTCTGAAAGGATGACGGCTACTGTGCTCGACATTTGGAGCGATTCTCTATGGACAGGACGTCCTTTTAAATGGACATATGATCAAGGCGTAATCCTCGAGGGGGTGGCTGCTGTATGGCAGCGTACAGGAGATAAGAAGTATTTTGATTATATCAAAAAGAGTATGGACTTCTTCGTTACTGAAGACGGAAACATACGTACTTATGACAAGAGCTCCCACAATATTGACAATATTAAAAACGGAAGGGCGCTACTGTTGCTGTACAACGTAACCGGTCAGCAGAAATATTTGAAAGCGGCGCAGCTCCTGCGTCATCAATTGGAAGAGCACCCGCGTACCAAAGAGGGCGGATTCTGGCATAAACGAATCTATCCTTATCAGATGTGGCTAGACGGTCTTTATATGGGGCAGCCTTTCTACGCCGAGTATTCTGCAATAACGAAAGACACCAAAGCATTCGACGATATCGCTAACCAGTTTATCTTCATGGAGAAAAATTCCAGGGACCCTAAGACTGGCTTATTATATCATGCCTGGGATGAATCTAAGGAGCAACGATGGGCCAATAAGGAAACAGGCCGTTCTCCTCATGTCTGGGCTAGAGCAATGGGTTGGTACGGCATGGGACTTGTAGATGCTCTGGAATATTTTCCCGCAGACCATCCTGGAAGGAAAAAACTAATTGATATACTGAATCGATTTACTGAAGCCGTATCAAAAGTACAACAGCCTTCAGGACTATGGTATGACATTATTGACGTGCCTGAAGGAAAAGGTAATTATCTGGAATCTTCTGCTGCCAGCATGTTTGTGTATGCTATCGCAAAAGGTGTGAGGCAGGGGTATCTTCCTGAGCGGTATCTTTCAGTCGCCAAAAAAGGCTTTGAAGGCATGAAGGAGAAGTTCGTTGAAGAAGTAAATGCCGAAAGGATCAATTTTAAAGGAACCGTTACTGTTTCAGGGCTGGGTGGTAAACCCTACCGTGATGGAAGCTATGAGTACTACATGAGTGAGAAGGTTATTACGAACGATCCTAAAGGTGTAGGCGCCTTCATCAGTGCTGCGAACGAGATGGAACTTGTAGCGTGGCCGAAACCAGGTCTAGGAAAGACAGTTACTCTGGATTACTATTTCAATAACGAACGCAAGAAAGGGCCGGTCGGACAGGACATCCGTTATCATTATACTTGGGAAGATCAGGCAAATAGTGGATTTTCTTTCTGGAAGAATCTCTTCAATTACGCTGGAGCAAAGACTACAAGTCTGGAGGAAGCTCCATCTGCCTCCAATCTTAAAAATTCATCCGTGTATATCATTGTTGATCCCGATACGGAGAAGGAAACAGGGAAGCCAAATTTTGTTAGTCAGAAGGATATAGCGGAAATTTCCAGTTGGGTGAAGGCAGGAGGTGTTCTCGTATTGATGTCAAATGATATCGGTAACTGCGAGTTTAAGAATTTTAATAAGCTGTCTCAGGCGTTTGGGATTATATTTAATGAAGACCAGCGAAATACGGTTAAAGGAAATCAGTTTGAAATGGCTGCGGTTAATGTTCCTGCTGATAATCTTATCTTTAAAACCGCAAAGAAGTTATATATTAAGGAATTAAGCACTTTAAAGTTATCAGGAACGGCTCAACCGGTTATCATTGACAAAGGGGATGTTATTATTGCTACGTCAAAAGTCGGTAAAGGTACTGTCGTTGCTGTTGGGGATCCTTGGTTGTATAATGAATATGTAGATGGCCGTAAATTACCTGCTGATTTTGACAACTATGCTGCTGCGAATGATCTGACCAAATGGCTGTTAAAGCAGGCAAAAAAAATAAATGAGAACACCTTCTGAGGAAGTTTAATACATAGAGGATATGAAACAGTTTTTAGACGACAATTTTTTATTAACTAATCGCACCGCTGAGCGTCTTTATCACGAGTACGCAAAAGAAATGCCTATTATAGATTATCATAATCATCTGATTCCTGAGCAGATAGCGAATGATGTTAGCTTTGAAAATCTCACTCAGGTGTGGCTGTATGGAGATCACTATAAGTGGCGTGCAATGCGGACCAACGGTGTTAACGAGGACTATATCACTGGCCATAAAAGTGATTTTGAGAAATTTGAAAAATGGGCTGAAACCGTTCCTTATACGATGAGAAATCCTCTTTATCACTGGACTCATCTGGAACTACGGCGTTACTTCGATGTAAATGATATTCTGTCGGGTAGTACTGCAAAGAAGGTGTATGATGCGTGTAATGCAAAGCTTGCGACTCCCGAGTATTCAGTAAGGGGACTTCTCAACAAAATGAAAGTTGAGGCAGTTTGCACAACTGATGATCCTATTGACTCGTTAGAGCATCATCAAAAAATTGCTGCTGAAGGCATTGCTTTACAAGTTAGGCCAACATTCCGTCCGGACAAAGCCATGGCTGCTGACGATGTAACCGGATTGAATGAATACATTGCTAAAGTCGAAAAAGTAACAGACCTGAATATTTCAGATTTTGATACCTATCTAAAAGCATTGAAGCAGCGTCATGATTACTTCGATAAAAATGGTTGCCGTGTTTCGGATCATGGTTTAGAGCAGATCTATGCTGAAGACTATACCGAAGAGGAGATTAGCAAGATTTTCCTGAAGATCAGAAATAACGCAGGGCTAACGGAGCTTGAAGTATTGAAGTTCAAGTCTGCCATGCTCGTGCACTTCGCAAAATGGGATCATGAAAAAGGATGGGTTCAGCAGTTCCACTTAGGCGCGCTGAGAAATAATAACCGCCGTATGCTTTCCATTTTGGGTCCGGATACCGGGTGGGATTCTATCGGTGATTTCAGCCAGGGAAGACAGTTATCAAAGTTTCTGAATGGCCTGGACACTAGTGATCAGCTCGCTAAAACAGTTATCTATAACCTGAATCCGGCAGATAATGAGCTTATTGCAACGATGATCGGTAACTTCAACGATGGTTCCGTTGCTGGTAAGGTACAGTTTGGTTCCGGTTGGTGGTTCCTTGATCAAAAGGACGGTATGATCAAGCAGATGAACGCACTTTCCAATATGGGGCTGATAAGCCGCTTTATCGGAATGCTTACAGATTCAAGAAGCTTTCTTTCTTACCCACGTCATGAGTACTTCAGAAGAATCCTTTGCAATCTTTTTGGTGAAGAAGTTGAGAACGGAGAACTACCTAATGACATTGATTGGATAGGCAAAGTGATTAAGGATATCTGCTATTACAATGCAAAAAATTATATAAGCTGGTGATAAGTAAAGTATTGTGCTTTGGAGAATTGTTGTTGAGGGTGTCTCCATCTTCTGGTGAGGACGCAGAAAAACACCCTTTCATATTGTATGTAGGTGGGGCTGAGGCAAATACAGCTACGGCTCTGGCAGGCTGGAATGTTCCCGTAAAATACTGTACGGTCTTGCCCGACAATTTCATGTCAAAGTACGTCACGGATTACCTCGAATACAAAGGTATCTATACGTCATCTGTCATCTTTGCAGGTGACCGTATAGGGGTGTATTATCTGGATAGAGGCGCTGATCTGAAAAGTAGTGTCGTTTATGACAGAGAGCATTCCTCTTTCGCTAATCTGAAGAGGGGAATGATTGACTGGGATAAAGTCTTACGGGATGTTTCCTGGTTTAATTTCACGGCGATTAGTCCTGCCCTTAATGCAAATGTCGCCGACGTTTGCCTTGAAGCCCTGGAAGCTGCATCCCGTAAAAATATACGTATATCTGTAGATTTGAACTATCGTTCCCGACTCTGGAAATACGGTAAAGAACCAATGGAGGTGATGCCACAGTTAGTAGAATATTGTGACGTGGTTATGGGAAACATTTGGTCGGCCAACAGTCTGCTCGGTACATCGATTGATAATAATATTCATGACAAAGGAACAAAGCAAGCCTACCTTGATCATGCAAAAAGTACGTCTCGTGAGATAATGGATCGCTTTCCGAAGTGCCAGACCGTGGCAAATACA
This sequence comes from Arcticibacter sp., assembly GCF_045629565.1. Taxonomy (GTDB): domain Bacteria; phylum Bacteroidota; class Bacteroidia; order Sphingobacteriales; family Sphingobacteriaceae; genus Arcticibacter. The sequence goes on along the minus strand of NZ_JAZQRL010000014.1, from coordinate 7,407 downwards.
TTCCGTTTCGACAGTAACAAGAAAGATCTTCTGTATTATACCACTCTCTATACCAATGGTGAGCAATACAACTCACCTGAGCACAGAACAGTGGGCGTAGTAGACCGTTCTGGTAGTGGCGATTGTTTCATGGGCGGATTAATTTACGGTTCCTATCTGCAACACGATCCACAGGAGACCTTGAACTATGCTACAGCAGCAGCATTTGGCAAGCTTCAGGAGCAAGGCGACGCAACTGGTCAGGACGTACTTCGTGTCGCAAAAATTAACAAAGAAAGTCAAGAAGATTAATAAAAGTAAGACATAAAAAAGTATGCAATTAAATAAAAAGGTTTATCCGGGTTTTGTTAGCCGTCCGGAGAAAGTATTACAGTTTGGAGAAGGTAACTTTCTGCGTTGTTTCGTAGACTGGATGTTTCATGAGTTAAACAAGAAGACAGATTTCAATGGGTCTGTGATTGCCGTGCAGCCAATTGACAAGGGAATGGTTGATATGCTGAATGAGCAGGATGGCCTGTATACTCTGTATCTGAGAGGGCTAAAAAATGGCAAGCCTGAGAGTATTCACGAGACAATAGACGTAATCAGCCGTGGTATCAACCCTTATACTGACTTTCAACAGTATTTGAAAACTGCGGAACTTCCTGAAATGCGCTACATCATTTCCAATACCACAGAAGCTGGCATCGCGTATGATGATCAGGATGAAGCGACTGCTACGCCTCCAAATTCATATCCGGCAAAGCTTGCTGTATGGTTAAAGCACAGGTTCGAAACTTTCGCAGGCGACCAGGCCAAAGGGGTCCATATTATCCCGTGCGAGCTTATCGAAAAGAACGCTGACAACCTTAAGCGTATCCTTCTTCAGCTGGCGCGGAAATGGGACTTCAGTGTGGAGTTCATTAACTGGTTGGAATCAGCATGTACTTTTAGCAATACACTTGTTGACCGCATCGTTCCCGGATACCCAAGAGAGCGTATTGCGGAAATTACTGAGGAGCTTGGTTATGAGGATAAGCAAGTTGTAGAGGGTGAGCACTTTCATTTATGGGTGATTGAGGCTCCGGAATCTTTACAGAAAGAGCTTCCATTTCCTTCAATTGGTCTTGATGTATTGTATGTAAAAGATATCACTCCTTACCGTACCCGTAAGGTTAGAATCTTGAATGGTGCACATACTACTCTTGTTCCTGTTGCCTATCTTTATGGTATTGATACAGTTAGAGAAGCAGTAGAGCATCCTGTTGTAGGAAAGTTCATCAAGGAAGCTATCTTTGACGAGATCATCCCAACGTTAGATCTTTCGAGAGAAGAGTTAGAGAAATTTGCAGGAGAGGTAATTGATAGGTTCAGAAATCCGTACATCAAACATTTGCTCATGAGTATTTCTCTGAACTCGTTCCCTAAATTTGAAACAAGGGTACTTCCTTCTGTCTTAGAGTATATCAAAAGAGAAGGAAAGGTACCGCAAAAACTGGCGTTCTCTCTTGCAGCAACAATTGCCTTTTATAGAGGTAAAAGAGGCGAAGAAGAGATTTCCTTAAATGATGACGCTGCGATCCTGGTATTGTTAAAGAACGCCTGGAGCAAGTATGACGGAACAGATGAGTCAATAGAAGACGTGGTAAGAGAAGTGCTAGGTTATGAAAAGAACTGGAAGTTAAATTTAAACGCTGTTGAAGGTTTGACTAATTCGGTGACGACCCATTTGGTGAATATCACCAAAAATGGAATGGAAAAAGCTATAGAGACGGTATAATAAGGAAATGGGCATATAATGAAAGAGCTAATTAAAATACATTCCCGCGATAACGTGGTTATCGCTCTGAGGAACTTTAGTCAAGGTGAGACAATAGAGGTAGAAGGAGCCACAATAGAGCTGCTTAATGATATCGAGCGTGGACATAAGATAGCGATAGCTGAGATTCCCGAAGGTGGAGACGTACTGAAATACGGTTATCCAATTGGTAAAGCCACAGCCGATATCAAAATCGGTGAGCATGTTCACGTTCAGAACGTAAGGACTAAATTAGGGGAGGTATTTGATTATTCCTATAATCCTGCACTTCACGAACTGGCGCATCCTCAGCGTAATATGACCTTTGATGGTTTTAGACGCAAGAACGGTGACGTGGGGATTCGTAATGAGATCTGGATCGTACCTACTGTTGGTTGTGTAAACGGAATAGCGGAGCAGATCATCCGCGAATTTAAGGCGGAAGTTAATCCTACTGACATTGAAGGTATCGAGGTGTTTAAGCATAGCTACGGTTGTTCTCAGTTGGGCGATGACCATGAGAATACACGTGCGATACTATCAGATATCGCGCTGCATCCCAATGCTGGAGGAGTGCTTGTACTAGGCCTAGGGTGTGAGAATAACCGTATAGACGAGTTTGAAACAGGACTTGGAGACTATGACAAAAGCCGTATTAAATTCCTTTCGAGCCAGAAAGTTGGTGATGAGGTAGAGGCTGCAATAGAACTTTTGAAAGAAATTTATGCCGAGGTGCGTCAGGACAGAAGAGAACCTATTCCGATATCAGAACTTAAGGTTGGATTAAAATGCGGAGGATCTGACGGTCTATCGGGCATTACAGCTAACCCTCTGGTAGGATATTTTTCTGACTTCCTGATCAGCCAGGGAGGAACAACGATTCTCACGGAGGTTCCTGAAATGTTCGGGGCAGAGACTATACTGATGGATCGTTGCATTAACGAGAACGTTTTCGAGAAGACTGTTCACCTCATCAACGACTTTAAACAGTACTTCATTGACCAGAAGCAGCCTATTTATGAGAATCCATCTCCAGGTAATAAAGCAGGTGGAATCTCCACGCTGGAAGATAAGTCACTTGGTTGTACGCAAAAAGGCGGTATTGCAAATGTAGTGGACGTATTGAAATATGGCGAGCGTTCTAAGGAAAAAGGTCTGAACCTCCTTAGTGCACCTGGTAATGACCTGGTAGCGACTACAGCTTTGGGTGCTTCAGGGTGTCACATTGTTCTGTTCACCACAGGTCGCGGTACTCCATTCGGTAGCTTCATTCCAACATTGAAGATCGCTACGAACTCTGATCTAGCATCAAGAAAACCACATTGGATTGACTATAATGCCGGGCCACTTGCGGAGGATAAGACCTTTGATGAGGCGTTGGAAGAATTCGTAGACAAGATTGTACGTGTTGCCAGCGGCGAGAAAGCACATCATGAAAATTCAGGCTTCCGAGAGATCGCTATCTTTAAGACAGGAGTAACGCTGTAACTCTCAAAGTTCACAGTTTAAAAAAAGGACCGGTTCTGGTGAACCGGTCCTTTTTTGTTTGGATAAGTTACAGTCAATATTAGTCTTTTTTGACTTTTATGACCAATTTCTTAATAACACCCTCGCCAATCATAGGAGCATGTACATCTTCGGGAAAGAAGATCGCAAATTGGCCAGCTTTCAGCTCGAAATACATTCCCGGTTCGTCATTGAAGAAAATGACATCTTTCTCAGGGTTGTAAGAATCTTTAGGATCTGTACACTGACTGCGGGTACTCCATCCCATTTTTTCTCTTTCGGAGATACAAACCTGAATATCGATGAAGTTATCGTGTGCTTCAAACTTGGCAGCGTCGATTGCCACGCCTTCCTTAGCCGATACCGCGGCATGTAGATCCGCTCCATCAATCTGGAATTTACTAACTTCCAGGGCATTAAGATCCTGAGATTTTAGGAATTCAAACGCCTTTTCAAAACGGGGATGAACGCTATAATATTTTGATGCGTTCTCTAATGAATCTATGATCATAAAATTGGTTTTAAATGAAAAATCCGCCATTAAAGATAATTAAGGCGGATTTTTCTATAAATGATTAATGTTATCTCTGAACCCGGCCTGAAGCATCACCTTTCATCAAGGTATTAACTTCTGACAAAGTAGCGTGGTTAAGGTCACCAGGAATAGTGTGTTTCAAGGCAGAAGCCGCAACACCGAACTCCGCAGCCTCGTTCATAGGCATGCCAGTTACTAAGCCGTAAATGAAACCACTTGCAAAAGAGTCTCCACTGCCTACACGGTCAACAATACGAACTTCGTACTGTTTAGTGTGGTAGAATTCGTTTCCGTCATATACCAAAGCAGACCATCCGTTGTCAGATGCACTGTGACTTTCGCGAAGCGTTGAAGCGATGTATTTGAAACCGAATTTTTCTTTCATTTGTTTGCATACATCCTTGTATCCATCCAGGTTCAACTCACCTTTAGTGATGTCGGTACCAGCGCTCTTGAATCCCAAAGAGGTTTCCGCATCTTCTTCGTTTCCGATACAAACATCAACATATTTACAAAGCTCAGTCATCACTTCCCTCGCTTTTTCTTTGCTCCAAAGTTTTTTGCGGTAATTAAGGTCGATACTTGTCGTAATCCCCTTTGCTTTTGCAGCTTTTAACGCCGCAAGAGTTAAGGCAGCAGCCTTGTCACTCAAAGCAGGAGTGATACCTGTAGTATGGAACCAATCAGCTCCTTCAAATATAGCATCGAAATCAAATTCGGAAGCATCAACATCAGCGATTGAGGCATCAGCACGATCATAGATAACTTGTGAAGCACGTGCAGATGCACCGGTCTCAAGGAAATAAATACCTAATCTCTTGCCACCGCGTGCGATATATTGAGTATCAACACCGTATCGACGGATATGATTTATAGCAGCTTGTCCTAATGCATTATCAGGCACCTTACTTACAAATACTCCATTAAGACCATAGTTAGACACAGCAACAGCTACGTTTGCCTCACCACCGCCATAAGTAACATCGAAAGAATCACTTTGGACAAAACGCTCAAATCCTGGAGTGGAAAGACGCATCATGATCTCTCCTAGGGTTACAACTTTTTTTGACATCTTAATACTATAAATTAATATTATAAAGGTTTGATAATAGAATGATCAAAAATACTTTAATAAAGTCAGACCATACCCACCTTTGATGTTTCTTTTATGAAAATATTACGCAATCGTTTCCGAGGAAAGTAAAAAGATTAAAGATTTGTATTTATTTCGAAAGTCTCAATGAAATGAGCTTTTTATTAAAAAGTTTGCAATTTTAGGCCGTATTATAATATATGACCCTCGTCATCTTTAAAATAAACATAGCATAAAATTTATACATTTATGCTAAATATATTTCCTAGAAAATTTAGAAAAATGAGCAAGAAAGAAGAAGTTTTAAAAGTAATTCCTGAACAAGGGATTTTACCACTTTATTTCAACAAAGACGCACAAGTAAGTATCGATTTACTGAAAGCTTTATACAGCGCTGGAATCAGAGCAGTAGAATATACAAACCGTGGTGAGGCTGCTTTAGAGAACTTCAAAAAGATGCGTGAGGTTATTGATGCAGAAATGCCTGGAATGTACTTGGGTGTTGGTACTATTAAAGACGCTGCTTCTGCACAGGCATTTATAGACGCGGGAGCTGACTATATTATCAGTCCCGGACTTGTAGATGATGTAGCAGAAGTATCTGATAAAAACGGAATGCTTTGGGTACCTGGTTGCATGACGCCTACCGAAATTATTAAAGCAGAAAAAATGGGTGCTAAGTTCGTAAAACTTTTCCCTGGAAACATTCTAGGCCCGTCATTCCTATCAGGAATTAAGGAATTGTTCCCGAATTTATTGTTCATGCCTACCGGAGGTGTCGATTTGGGTCGCGATAACATTCAAGGTTGGTTCAAAGCCGGAGTATGTGCTGTAGGGATGGGAAGTAAGCTCGTTACGAAGGACATCATGGAAAATAAAAAGTACGACGAGCTAGTTACACTAACCAAAGAAGTAATTGAAACAATTAAGTCTGTTAGATAGACAGATTGCCAATAAACACTAAATTAAACTAAATGGGTACTAAGAAAGCAAGTAATTACAGATGGACGATTTGTTCCATGTTGTTCTTTGCTACAACAATTAACTATCTGGACAGGCAGGTTCTTTCTCTTACATGGAAGGATTTTATTGTTCCGGAATTCCACTGGACGAATAATGATTACGGTAATATTACCGCGTTATTCTCTATCTTTTATGCAGTAAGCATGTTATTCGCCGGCCGGTTTGTCGACTGGATGGACACTAAGAAGGGATTTCTTTGGGCTATAGGAGTATGGTCCGTTGGAGCCTGCTTACACGCTTATTGTGGAATCGCAACCTCCGGTATCCTTACAGGAAATTGGTTTGTTGGTTTTGAAGGTGCAAAGGAATCGATCGCCATGGTTGACAATACAGCAATGGTTGTCACCACGAGTGTTACTTTATTCATCTTTGCCCGTTTCGTTTTGGCAGTTGGAGAGGCAGGGAATTTCCCCGCAGCGATAAAAGCGACTGCTGAATACTTTCCTAAGAAAGACAGAGCGTTATCAACCAGTATCTTCAATGCTGGAGCTACCGTAGGTGCATTAGCCGCTCCAATCACAATACCCTTCATCGCTAAAGCGTGGGGATGGGAAATGTCATTCATTATTATCGGGGCATTAGGCTTTGTATGGATGGGGGCCTGGATATTCTTGTATAAGAAACCTGAACTTAATCCGAAGGTCAACGCAGAGGAGCTTTCCTACATCCAACAGGATGTTGACGTAAGCTCAATGACGCTTGCCGACCCTGTAGAAGAAGCTGCGAGGAAGATCTCCTTCAAAGATTGCTTTAAATACAAGCAAACGTGGGCATTTGCCTTTGGTAAATTTATGACTGACGGTGTTTGGTGGTTCTTTTTGTTCTGGACTCCGGCTTACCTGAGTTCGGTATACGGTATGGATACAACTGAAAGTGCGCTTCCTCTTTTCGTACTGTATATGATTACTCTTCTTTCGATCATCGGAGGATGGTTGCCATCTTATTTTGTTGATAAGAAAGGAATGAACCCTTACGACGGTCGTATGAGAGCAATGTTGATCTTTGCATTCTTCCCTCTGCTTGCTTTGCTTGCGCAACCTTTGGGTCAGGTCTCTTACTGGTTGCCTGTCATCATTATTGGTATTGCTGGAGCAGCTCACCAAGCGTGGTCCGCTAACATATTTTCCACAGTTGGCGATATGTTTCCAAAGAAAGCAATCGCCACTATCACGGGTATCGGTGGTATGGCGGGAGGTGTTGGATCCTTTATGATCAATAAAGGATCTGGGGTTCTGTTTGATCATGCAGGACAGACGCAAATGGTTTTTATGGGCTTCAAAGGCGAAGAAGCAGGATATTTCATCATCTTTTCTATCTGTGCGGTAGCTTACCTTATAGGGTGGGCAGTTATGAAATCCCTTGTTCCGGTATATAAGCCGATTACGGATTTGTAACTTGATATAGTTTCATAAACATTAGATACAACAAGAGGCCCCCTGCTTGAAAGCAGGGGGCCTCTTGTTGTATCTAATG
>NZ_JAZQRL010000013.1:0-7394 GCF_045629565.1 Arcticibacter sp. | reverse complement strand
ACTTACCGAAATTGAAACGAGGCTGGAATACATGAGCCGTGTCGGACTTGGTTATCTGACTTTAAACCGACTGACCAATTCTTTATCTGGTGGTGAATTTCAACGTATCAAGCTGGCAACTTCTTTGGGTAGTGCATTGGTTGGCTCCATGTATATCCTGGATGAGCCAAGCATTGGACTGCATCCACGGGATACACAGCGGCTTGTAGGCGTACTCGAATCACTGAGAGACCTGGGAAATACGGTCATTGTAGTCGAACACGAAGAAGAAGTTATGCATGCGGCCGACCAGATTATTGATATTGGCCCGGAAGCGGGAACAGGGGGCGGCCATGTTGTTTTTCAAGGCAATTGGGACGATATCCGTGATTTGAAAGATGATCATGATCACTCAGGGCGTTTGGAAAATCAGGAAATGAAGTCTCATACACTTGATTTTCTCCTGGGCCACGATTCCATTCCATTCCCAACAGTACGCAGGAAATCGTTGCATTTCCTGGAAATCAAAGGTGCCCGTGAAAATAACCTCAAAGAGGTGGATGTAAAAATCTCTTTAAATGCGCTGACAGTTGTAACCGGCGTGAGTGGTTCGGGGAAGTCAACTTTAATCAGAAAAATACTTTATCCTGCATTAATGCGCTTAAAAGGCGAGTTCGGTGAGGATGTTGGGAAATATAACGAGCTCACAGGCAGCATTGACCGCATTGAAGCGATTGAAATGATTGACCAGAATCCGATCGGAAAATCTTCCCGTTCGAATCCGGTCACTTACATAAAAGCTTACGATTATATCCGTCAAATGATGTCGGATCTTCCTCTATCCAAAGCGCGTGGCTACAAACCTTCTCATTTTTCTTTCAATGTTGACGGAGGGCGCTGTGAAATTTGCCAGGGTGAAGGACAGGTGAAGATCGAAATGCAGTTTATGGCGGACATTTACCTTACCTGCGAAGGCTGTAATGGAAAACGCTTTAAACAGGAGATTCAGGAAGTGCATTACAACGGCAAAGACGTTGCGGAGATCCTGGATTTGACAGTGGATGAGGCGATTGAATTTTTCAAACCGGCTGACCCAAAACTAGCTGATAAATTAATGCCATTGCAGGAGGTCGGGCTGGGTTATGTTGGTTTGGGCCAGTCGTCCAACACATTGTCGGGTGGAGAAGCGCAGCGGGTAAAACTCGCTTCATTTCTAGGCAAAGGCTCTTCCAACAAAGGCAAAACGCTTTTCATATTTGATGAGCCTACCACAGGACTTCATTTCCATGATATCAAAAAGCTTCTGAAGGCGATCAATGCACTGGTGGATCAGGGAGATACGGTGATTATTATCGAGCATAATATGGAGGTGATCAAATGCGCCGACTGGATTCTGGATCTTGGCCCTGAAGGAGGAGACGGAGGCGGCTATCTCACTTTTGCAGGTACGCCTGAGGATATGATTAAATTGGAAGGAAATTATACGGCAGATTTTTTGAAGGAAAAACTGTGAGAAAATAACTGTGTTTGCTGACTGGAAGATTTGGAATTCCGAAATAAGTCACTTAGATTTATGACATAATTCCATTTTCTGTGTTTTTATGGCGGAGCTAAAAATTTTTTCTGACAAATATGTCCATTATGGCCTCAAACCCGCATCGGACTTCACGGTTATAAGGACTTCACGGGAGGGCGTACTACGCTCCGTGGCGGATGAGGTTTCGGAAATGGTGAAACTTACCGATAACGAAATGGCCTATCTTTTGGGAATGACGCCAAGGAATCTTCACCGGATCCCTGCTGACAAACGCTTGGGAACAGATGCTTCTGAAAGGCTGCTTTTGCTGAAAAACGTTTTAATTCATGCGCTGGACACGTTTGAGGGTAAAGAAAACGTTGTACGAAACTGGCTGAGGACTTCTTTAAGCGAACTGAATGACCAGACGCCCCTTCAATTAATGGATACCATAACGGGCTTTGGGATGGTGGACGACGTGCTTGGCAGGCTCGATTATGGCCTTCCGGCATAACATTTAAAATATGCCTGTTGTCTACCGAATTATCAGAGAAAGATTTCTCGACCAGGCCTTGTCTTCCGAAGGCAGCAGATTATATGGGGCTCGCTGGAACCCAAAAGGCATCGGCATTCTTTACACCACTTCCAGTCCTGAACTGGGTCTTGTGGAAACGCTCGCACATGCACCAGGTGTACGTTACGAGGATTTGCCAGTTTATTGGCTCTCTTCGATAGAAATCCCTGATGATATCCGTTATTACAAATCCGAAGAAATGCCGCGGTTTTGGCAGGATAAGGATTATGAAAGGACACAGCACTGGCTCACAACCTGGCTGAAGACTCCGCATGTCCTGGCAATTGCTCTGCCCTCGGTAATTGTCCCCTTTTCTAATAATATTCTACTTCATCCTAAACATCGGTTGTTTTCTCAGATCCAGCTACTTACACAGCAAAAAATTCCCATTGACAGACGTTTGTGGCGTATGGAATGACCGTTTTCTTTATAAAAAAGCATCGAATATTTGACCCGCAGATAGTCCAAAAGCGTCAAAAAGAGTATTGTTTTAGAGTAAAGAAAATAAGTCCGTCGCTTATTGAAACACAAACAAATGTCTAAATCCATGAAATTATATAAGACCGAAAGCGGAATATTACTGGAGAAAGAGGACCTGTTTTATCGTCTGCACGAAACGGACTGGGACCTGGTTGTGAACCGTGATGATCTGTATGGATGGCTGGAAATTCAGGCTGAAAACCTGATTTATCTGACATTTACAGACGATATTCCTTTTCCTGAAATATTGGCACCAATTGGTTCGCAGGAAGTTTGGGCTTCGGGGGTTACCTATTTCCGCAGCCGTACCGCCCGTATGGAAGAGTCGGAAAAGGCAGGAGGAGGTAGCTTTTATGATCGGGTTTATGATGCAGAACGCCCTGAGCTTTTCTTTAAATCCACAGCGTCTCGTGTTGTAGGGAATCATGGAACTGTGCGGATACGCAAGGATTCAACATGGGATGTCCCAGAACCCGAACTAACGCTTTTTGCCTCATCATCAGGAACACTTGTGGGTTACACAATTGGAAACGATATGAGTTCCAGAAGCATTGAAGGCGAAAACCCATTGTATCTGCCTCAGGCAAAGTCTTACACAGGAAGTGCCGCGCTTGGCCCCTGCCTTTATATTCCCAATGATCCTTTATCCGGAGATACGATAATAGACCTTTCAATTGTTCGCAAGGGCGAAGAAGTTTTTCATGGTGAGGTCACATTATCACAAATGAAAAGAACGCCGGATGAATTATTGGGTTACCTTTTCAGAGAGTTGGCTTTCCCGACGGGTTGCTACCTGATGACAGGAACGGGAATTATTCCTCCGTCTGATTTTACACTAGAAAAAGATGATATTGTACATATCAGCATCGAGCCGATCGGAACATTGACAAATGTTGTGGCCTAGTTTTCAAAACTGATTTTTCAGACAAAAAAAGAGCAAGATCCGCGGCGGATCTTGCTCTTTTTTCTAAAATTATAATTCTCGTGATTATTTACCGAATGATGACGATTTGACAAAGGCATAAACCACTCCTTTCACGGTAACAGCAAGCTTGCTTGCAATGGTATTACCACTTTCCTGCTCATCCTCTGCCCTAAAAAAAGATGCCGGAGCCTCCTCCAAAACACGTTGGTTAAGCGTAACCATTCCCGATAGCTTATTGGCTACCTGGCGTGTAAATGAATTTTCTGGCTGACAACCCTCAGACGGCGTAGCTTTAGTAGGCACTTTCGAAGCATGCGCTTTCTTTAAAATCGCGTGTTCGTTCAATCTTTTGCTTTCCTTGCGTGCCTGAAGTTTTTTATGAGCAACAAACATATTTTGTGAATATCCGGTTGCTCCGGCATGCATACTGAAAAGAACTAAAAGCGTGATGAGTTTTACGGTTTTCATGGCTGTATTTTCTATTCTCTGCTGAAAAGTTTGGATAACTAATTAACAATACAAATATATATGTTTAATCTGGTATCTTGCTATACATAGTACCTTGTTTTTAACATTTTTTATAAAAAAATTTTCTAGGAACAGTTTGTATCTGTTTGACCCCATTGTGACTGCTTAACAGATGCAAAAATAAAATAAAACGTTGCAGCAATTGTGAAAAAAAGATGAAGTGCACTTATTACTGATCGAACGGCAATATTTTCGCGACAAAACGAAAAGAGGCCGTCTCAAAAACATTGAGGCGGTCTTTTTGGTTTTTGCCGAATTTGGTTGGTATATAGTTTCGGGAATGGCGAAGTCTTGGTTTTTTTAGAGGATTTTCTCGAAGAGACGCGATTTTCCGGTATTTAGGCCGCTTTCTTTCTGATATTTTGTGCAATTGCAATTAGTCCCCATTCTATTGCAACTTTTTCGTTGCCACGGAGCATAAATCTCCGGAACCGATGGTTCTCTTTAATGTTTCCGAAGATGGGCTCGACATCAAAACATCGTTTCTTTCGATGAGCAATTCCATCTTCGTTGTTGAGTAGGGTGTGGGCTTGCTTTTTTTGACGTTCTAGCTCCGCGTTTATCTGAATAATTCTGTCGCCTTTTGACTTATGGCAGGCTCCATTCAGTGGGCAACCGTAACAGTTTTTAGCCTGGTACTTCCTGGATGTTTGTATAAAGCCAGTGCTGGTTCTGCGGTGGCTATCTCCGATATAATCCATCTTCTGGCCCATGGGGCAGATGTAACAATCGCTCTTTTCATTATAAAACAACTTATCCGCACTGAATGGATGCTTTTTGTTAAAGTTTGAGCTTTGCTGTTTGTCAAACATGCCATACTTCACGTAAGCAGTTGCTCCTTTGCTTTCTAGTAAGGTATAATTCTCTTGTGACCCATATCCAGCATCCGCTGTAACTATTTTAGGGGCAGCTCCGAAGCTTTTTTCATGCTGTGCGATATGATCCGTGAATGTAGTAGTGTCGGTCGGATTGGAGTGTATTGTGTAGTTAACGATAAATTGGTTAGAGCTTGATATCTGCACGTTGAAGGCAGGCTTTAAGGTACCGTTGCGCATATGGTCCTCCTTTAACTTCATAAAAGTGGCATCGGGATCGGTTTTGCTAAAGCTATTCCGATCTCCTAAAATTGCTTCCTGCGCTTCATAACGAGCAATATTGATAGGATAGTTTTTGGTAACATAGTTAAGTTTTGCTTTTAGCTTTTTGTCGATATTTTCTTTTTTACCGAGTACTTCATTGAGCTTATTGACTGTGTCTTGTACCTTTTCTTTATCAATGGTAGTAAAATCAGGTGGATCTGGGAGCTCATCTCCATCATTAACACTCTGGGCATATTCCCAGATCTGGCGCAGTTGCTTCTTCATTTTTTCCTTATTAGTCTGGATCGCCTTTTTCCATACAAAGGTGTATCGGTTGGCGTTGGCCTCGATTTTGGTGCCATCCGTATAAACTTCCTCAATACTTAGAAGCCCTTCCTGAGCTAATAACAGCACCACCTCCTCGAATATACTGCGCAAGGTTTCCTTTAAACGCACACCTCTAAACCGGTTGATTGTGTTGTGATCTGGAAAATTCATCCCACTCACCCACATGAAGTAGACGCTCTCTTTACAGGCAGCTTCTAATTTTCGGCTGGAATATATGTTGCTCACATAGCCGTAAACCAGCACTTTGAGTAGCATTTGAGGATGATAGCTTGACGTTCCTTTTGTCTGATATGCAGCATTAAGCGGTGCGATATTTATCCTGTTAATCACATCGTTGACAACACGAACAGGGTGATCTTTTGGAACTAATTCTTCTAAACTTGGGGGTAGCAGCATCATCTGTTGCTGGTCGTAACGCTTGAAAGTAGGTCGTTTTGAGGACATATCTCCGTTGTTTTCTATACCTAAAGATAAGAAAATCACGCGAGTACACAAAAGATTGTATGCGTAAAAAAATGGAAAATCTAACCCTTGAAAACGAAAATAGGCTGCCTTTTTGAGACAGCCTCTTTAATTTTAGTATAAGACCCATAATGAAATTCCCAGGCTCTGATTACTTAAAATGCTTATCCGCAAAATTCATAAAGCTTGTCCAGTCATACTGGGTTACGTCATGTTTTCCGGCGCGAATATGGTAACCCACATCATTCATGATCGGTTGATGGATACCTGGCATGGTCGTTGTTCCAAGTCCTTTTAGTCCATAAAGCGCGTAGGCCGGACCGGCATGATAAGCGCCCAGAAACTCGCCTTTGGGATCGGCCCAGAGGTCTTCTTCTGCGCTGGCAACATACACCGGACGAGGGGCAATCAGCGCAATCAGTTCATGCTGATCAAAGGGAAGTTTCGCTTCGTTGTTTGCGTATTGACTGTAGGCCGGAGCAAACCAGGCCGGAGGAATATTGCTGACCTTCTCAATGGTTTCACCAAAAAAGCGCTTGGAAAGCGCAGCACCGCCTTCGCCAGAATCATTGGATATCACAATTTTGAAGCGAGTATCCTGTGCGCCCGCCCACAAAGCAGCCTTTCCCTGACGAGAATGCCCCATGAGAACCGACTTTTTGGTGTCTACTTCTTTCTGGGTTTCCAGGTAATCCATAATGCGGCTGGATCCCCAGGCCCATGCACCGATAGCCTGCCATTCATCACTTTTGTTTGAATTATAGTTGGAAAACAGCGATACAATGCTGTGATCTTTTAGCCCTTTTTTGTCGGGAAAAATATCGTGATAACACATCGTTGCAATGGCATATCCCCGATCGATAATGTCATCAAAAGCCCAGCGGGTGGCCTGGCAGCCACGTACCCAGTCGGGGTTCGTTGGCTCTTTTACCAAATGGAGCGCAGGGGAATACAGAATGGACGAATCCTTATGGGTACTGTGGTTTCCCTTAAAATTATATCCGATAATAACCGGCACCTTACCTTTCACCTGGTTTGGAATATACATCAGCAATATGGCATCAATGCTTTTGGAGCCGTTTGAAAAGGTGAATTTCACCTGCCTGCGCGTCGCCTTTCCGTTCAGATCATTTTTATTCTCGTCTAACAGCGTATAGGAAACCTTGATTTTGTCATTGGGCGTGCGGCCATACATCTGGGAAGAAAAGGTTTCCAGAAGTTCAGGACGACGAATTTTTTCCCACTGCTGTTTATTCGTGATCCTGGTTCCTGCATTACTTGTCAGGAGTTCGGGAAGGACATAATCCGGCACTTTGGATTCGTCGTAATTAATACCGTTCTGGGCCTGGAGATTCGTGAGTGATCCTAGTAAAACCAAGACGGCTGCTACACAGTTTTTCATTTGATAAAATGTTTATTTCGACTGCATCCTGACCGGGCTTGCAGGGAAAAGTGCTGATTGTTTAAATTGTAGTTTTTCATTCAGGGATGACCGTCAATGGA
>NZ_JAZQRL010000012.1:0-106101 GCF_045629565.1 Arcticibacter sp. | reverse complement strand
AACTGTCCGGCCTGCATTAGCGAGTTGAAGGTTCCGGTGTCCAGCCAGGCAGTGCCCCTGCTTAACACACCTACTTTCAGCCTGCCCTGCTCCAGGTAGACCTTGTTCACGTCTGTAATCTCGTATTCTCCGCGTGGTGAGGGCTTGATGTTCTTAGCGATCTCCACAACCGAGTTATCATAAAAGTACAGTCCCGGTACGGCATAGTTGGATTTAGGCGCGGCCGGCTTTTCCTCGATCGAGATGGCCTTCTTGTTTGCATCAAACTCCACTACACCATAACGCTCCGGGTCGGATACCGGGTAGGCAAACACCACACCGCCCTGGGGCTCATTGAGCTCCTGCAACAGGTGCGACAGGCCGTCGCCGTAGAAGATATTGTCGCCCAGGATCAGCGCTACGCTGTCCTTGCCGATAAACTCCTCGCCAATAACAAAGGCCTGCGCCAGTCCGTTGGGTTCTTCCTGCACCGCATACGAAAACCTACAGCCCAGTTTGGAACCGTCGCCCAGCAGCTTCTCAAAGCCCGGAAGGTCATGCGGCGTCGAGATGATCAGGATCTCCCGGATCCCGGCCAGCATCAGTATCGACAGCGGGTAATAGATCATCGGCTTGTCGTAAACCGGCATCATCTGCTTGCTGGTGGCCAGCGTCAGGGGATGCAATCTCGTGCCGGAGCCTCCGGCCAGTATTATTCCTTTCATGATTATGCTTTTAATACATTAATACACCGTATCAGGCTGTCCCTCCAGTAAGGGATATCCATCGAAAAGGTGCTCTTGATTTTGCTCTTGTTCATCGCCGAGAAAGCCGGACGCATCGCCCTGGTCGGGTACTGCGCCGTGGTGATGGGATGCACTTTTACCGGCGTGCCGCTGATATCAAAGATCGCCATAGCGAAGTCATACCAGGAGATTGTCCCTTCATTGCTGTAATGGTAGATCCCGTACGCACTCTTGCCCGATTCGATGATGCTCAGAATGGCGTCGGCCAGGTCTATAGCATACGTTGGTGCCCCTACCTGATCGGCAATGATGCTCAGCTCGTCGCGGTCTGCTCCCAGCTTCAGCATGGTCTTGACAAAGTTGTTGCCATATTCGGAATACAGCCAGCTGGTACGCAGGATATAATGCGCCTCCAGCAGATCGGTGATGGCCTGCTCCCCTTCCAGCTTGGTCAGCCCGTATACGCTGATGGGCAGGGCCTCATCTTCTTCGGTGAGCAGCCTGGGGGTATTGCCTTCGAAAACGAAGTCGGTCGAGATATGTACCAGCACCGCACCATGGCTCTTGCACAGGCGGGCCAGGTTCGATGCCCCGTCACGGTTTACCCGGCGGGCCAGGGCCAGCTCGTCTTCGGCTTTGTCTACGGCCGTATAGGCCGCGCAGTTGATGACATATTGAGGAGTATGGGTGGTGAATAAGGCCTCCAGTCCGGCCATATCCAGGATGTTCCCCTGCTCTTCGGTCGGAAAGGCGATATCCTGGATCCCTCTGCGGGTGGATACCATCTTCAGACAGGTGCCCAGCTGACCGGAGGCTCCCAGTACGATTATTTTGCTCATAGTTGATCCAGATGGGGCAAGACCTGGTCCTTCTCGCTCACCAGGAGCTGATCGGTAGGTACCTGCCAGTCAATATTCAGTGCCGGATCTGCATAATGCAGGCCGCCTTCGGATGCTTTGTTATAGTAGTTGTCGCATTTGTAGAAGAACTCAGCCGTCTCGCTGAGTACCACAAAGCCGTGGGCGAAGCCCCGCGGCACGAAGAACTGCAGTTTGTTTTCGGCGCTCAGCAACACGCTGTAGTGCTGACCATAAGTGGCCGAGCCGGCACGCAGGTCGACCGCTACGTCCAGCACCTCGCCGCTGATCACACGGACCAGCTTGGCCTGGGCATGGTCGCCCTGCTGATAGTGCAGGCCGCGCAGCACGCCATAGCCGGAGGCCGACTGGTTGTCCTGCACGAAGTGAACATCCAGGCCCAGCTTCTGGTTAAAGCGCTGCTCATTGAAGCTTTCATAAAAGTATCCCCGCTCATCGGGAAAAACGGCGGGCTTGATGATCACGCAGCCTTCCAGTAGGGTGGTAATGATTTCCATGTTGGGGTGTAGGGTATAAAATATCGTTGCTCTTATCTGTCGTTGTACTGTCCCTGGTAGTAAGACTGGTAGTTGCCCGAGGTGACGTTTTCCAGCCACTCCTGGTTCTCCAGGTACCAGTCTACCGTCTTCTCCAGTCCTTCTTCAAACTGAAGGCTTGGCGTCCAGCCCAGCTCCCGCTGCAGCTTGCTCGAGTCGATCGCGTAACGCAGGTCATGGCCGGCACGGTCGGTGACAAAGGTGATCAGCTTAGCCGACTCTCCTTCGGCACGGCCCAGCTTGCGGTCCATTACCGCGCAGAGCGTGCGGATCAGGTCGATGTTCGTCCATTCGTTATGGCCACCGATGTTATAGGTCTGGCCACTTGCCGATTTGTGGAAGATCACGTCTATGGCACGGGCATGGTCCTCTACCCACAGCCAGTCGCGGATGTTCTCTCCCTTACCGTAGACCGGAACGGGTTTATTATTCTTGATGTTATTGATGGCAAGAGGGATCAGTTTTTCCGGGAAATGGAAAGAACCGTAATTGTTGGAGCAATTGGAGATCACCGTATCCATGCCGTAGGTATCGGCGTAGGCCCGAACGAAATGATCGGAGCTGGCCTTGGAGGCTGAATAAGGGCTGTGCGGGTCATAGGCCGTCTCTTCGGTGAACAGCCCTGTTTCTCCCAGCGTTCCGTATACCTCATCGGTAGAGACATGATAGAAACGACGGCTGCTGTAGTCGTCCTTCCAGCTCTGGCGGGCTGCGTTCAGCAGGTTTACCGTACCCACCACATTGGTCAGTACGAAATCCAGCGGACTGGTGATCGAGCGGTCAACATGGCTCTCGGCGGCCAGGTGGATGACCGCGTCAAAGCCTTCCGTCTCAAACAGGGTTTGTATGAAGGCCCCGTCCACGATATCACCCTTCACAAAGCGGTAGTTCGGCTTGTTTTCTACATCCCGCAGATTTTCCAGGTTCCCTGCGTAAGTAAGCTTATCCAGGTTGACGATCTGATATTCCGGATAGGTGTTGACAAAGCGTCTGACGACGTGAGAGCCGATGAAACCGGCGCCGCCGGTAATGAGTATCTTTTTCATATTACTCTGCATTATTCTAAAAGTCCGCAAGATATTTCATTTTTTTATTTTTTGCGTCTATAAGCCAAATAAACCAGGCAATAATCTTGGAAAGAACTTTCGATGCGGCGGTAAGAAAACAGACTCGATGCTTGTTATGAATAACACGCTAATGGTAACCAATGATGAGTAGCCGAAAATACAGTTTCATTAAAGATTGCTCCGGCACGGAAAGTAAACAGGCTGGAATCTGTGCAAATATGGGAAGTGTTTTATGCGGTATAGATATTGAACTTTTTATTGTGAGGAGGATGGTCGAGCAGCATCACGAAATATGACGGCGCTCAGTTTTCCGAGAAAAATGGAGTAGTAACGCCTATTATATGTGTAATTAAATCCCCACATGTGGAACATAATACACGAAATGCGATTTATAGAAGTGTATAACAAGGTGATATATTATCACAAAAAGCAACAATAACAAAATTAACAAACTCTCAATTATGCAACATCACGGACAAATTATCGAAAAAGTAGTAAGAAGGAACGGACACTCCATCAGCGACGTAGCGCGACTGACAAATGTAAACCGCCGATCCGTTTACAACTGGTTCAATCAGCAACAATTAAAGCCTGAGATCATTTATAGGATCGGTTGCGTGATCAACCATGACTTCTCTGTGGAACTCCCACAGCTTTTTACTTCAGAAGACTTTGAAAGAGGATTTAAGAAAAAGTCGTTTTTGGGAAACAACCTGGCCGATTCAGACGATCCTTACAATAAGTATTACTGGAAAGATAAATATATCGACCTACTGGAACGCTACAATACCTTGCTTTCAAACAAAGTATCGGTAGCGATTTAATCAATCAAGCGTTAGAAAGATCAAGATACTTCAGCGTATTTTGGTCAACCAGGCTCGGTTCTGTTACATATGACATCACATTGCTTAAAATCTGATGTTTATTAAGATACTTTTCTGCATACCAGCGACCCTTCAGGGTTTCGCTGGTATGGTCAGAGATGCAGCAGTCCAGGATAGCATCTCTTAGTGCATCATCATCTTCACTTGGTATTACCACGCCCATTTTGTGGTCAACCACCGCTTGATAAAGGGACGTTCCAGGATCTGCTGTCACGAGCGCCAGACCGCCGGATGATAATATTCCTGTAAGCTTTGAAGGCAACATCAGATCGGCAGCATTCTTTTTCTGCAGAACGAGGTGCACATCAGCCATGTTGAGCAGGTTATTAAATTGATCTAATGGCTGCAAAGGGAGAAAGCTTATATTGGTAAGCTTCGCATCTGCAGCAAGCTTCATTAGCTCCTCCTTATAGGGCCCTATTCCGCAAATTACAAATTTGATAAAACGATAGGCTTCCATGCTTTTTGCGATAGGGACAAGGCTTTGTAAACCCTGTTTTTCACCGATACTTCCTGAATAAAGAATTATTTTATCATCTTCCTGATACCCCCAGCTTCTTTTCAAGCCCCGCCTATTATTCAACGGAAACAACTTCTGGGTATCGACCCAATTAGGAAACATGATGATATCACGTTTAACCTTCTTTTGAACCTTCGCTTTCATCCCGCCGGAAATTGTACTTACATAATCGACACGATTTAAGATATATTTTTCGAATTTCAGAAGAACCTTAAATGCGATATCGGCTTTAATAACCTTCAATTGCCTTGCCGCCTCTATTTGCATATCGTGAATATGATAATCGATCTTGCCTCCTTTAAAAAAACGATAAAATAATCCCAGGAAACCGAGATGAAACGGCGGTGCCATAATGAAAATCTGCTGATGTCCTTTTTTAAACAATAAGTAAAAAATGACAACAAATGAGCTGAGCAAGAAGGTCAATTCTTGCAATACCCTTCTTCCTCCGGAGGGAACAGCCGGAACATACATCGGGCATCTGTAGATACTAAGCTTACCGTCTTTTTCAGTCTCCTTTTTATATGTCCTGCCAGAATATGGTTTCTGTACGCTCCAGTTGGGGTAATAGGGAAAAGATGTTACCATGGTGACGTCATAGTCTTTTTCGACCAGCCAATCGACCATTTCGCCTGTATATTTGCCTATTCCGGTGAGTTCGGGGGCAAAGTTTATTCCTAATATGAGTACTTTCTTTTTCGCGACGATGTCTTTTTTCATATGAGAGTATGATTTATAAGGTTTATGGAGAGAGAGAGTTAGAGAAAGAGTATTTTTTCTGCAGCGGAAGGATAGAGATCTGTAAAATCTTCCCGGATTTCAGAATCCTTGGCTTCTAAAAAATTATTTCGTAACCGAACCGCCCTGGCAGGATTTCCGGCGTAAACCGTCCATGCCTTCAGTTTCTTGCTGCTTAAGGAACCTGCACCAAGGACGCTTCCCTCCTCGCAGTAAGCGCCAGGTAATAAGGTGGCTCTGGCACAAATCCATACATAAGGCTCCAGTTTTATCTCCTTAGTGATATAGGTAAAGTCCTGAGAGTTATAATCATGAGTCGCCCCGCAGATATAGGCTGACTGCGAGATAGTCACATGATGCGACAGATATACACCACCGGGATTGTAAATTTCAGCCCCCGGTCCTATGCGCACCACATCCTCCGTATGCAACAACCAGGGTGCCCAGATCGTTACATCGGGATAAATGGCGTTTTGGCGTCCGATCCTGGCTCCAAAAACTCGCAGAACAAAAGCCCTCCACACATGCAAAGGTCTCGGCGTCCATCTGCAAAGAAGGGCCCATGACACGATCCACAACAAGCGCCTAAGACGGTTTATAAGGGTGAACGTCGGTTGTAAATAGGGATCAACATCTTGTTTACGCTGTAACAGGTCCATGCTTTTTATCTTTTAATTTCAATGCTTCGATTATTCGCTGCATAGCAGGCTCAACGGCGAAGTGCTTTTCATATACATATCTTGCATTTCGCTCCATTCTTCCTTTTACTTCAGCTGACATTTGACTCCAGTATTTGAGGAGCTTATAAGTACCTTGAGGAGTATCATCTGCCACGACTGCAGCCTGTGCAGCCGAGATCTCTCTATGGATGTTTACCTGGTTGGAAATTAAAACAGGCTTACTGCAAGCCAACGCCTCAACTACCGCGATTCCAAAGTTCTCCTGGTGACTGGGAAGTATAAAAGCACCGGCACCGTAATAGGCTGCCCATTTCATATCGCCGGACAGCATGCCCGGAAAGATGATGTAATCTCGCAGTCCGGGAGCATTATCCACCTGTTTAAGAATCTGCCTTCCATAAGGCGTTTCAAGACCAGGACCTGCTATCAAAAGCCTGGGCACTACAGCCCGAGGATCGTTCTCAATGAGCTGCCTTACCATTTCGCGATACCCCTCCACCAGCATATCAACACCTTTTTTCTCGTGTATTCTGCTGAGGAAGAGAATATACTTGTTGTCACGCAATTCAGGATAGCACGCATAAAAAAGATCCATCATTTCACTGCTCTTAACAGGCGGTTGATCCACTCCCAATCCTACCACCACTTCCTTCTTTGGCTTATAAGGGCTGAAAGGCTCAAGTGCAAGTCGTTTCTCTTCTTCACAGGTAAACATCAAGCCATCTGCTGAATTCACCACATGTCTTTCGATAAACTGCCAGTATACCGTATTACGAAGGGCCTTCCAGCGGCGGCCGTTTGACCGTTGAAAATAGGGATCAAGCATTCCGTGCGGCATTACGTAATATTCCACTTTTACTTCTTTTACGGCTTTGAACAATGCGAAACCTGGATATTGCCATAAACCGTGAACAATCACCCGGTCATAGTTTGGTAAATTACCGACCAGCCAGGGGTATAGGGCTTTGTTATAGCACCAGGGACCGGACCCCTTCCCGAGTGCGTGCACGATTATTGAGCTATCTTTTATATATCCGGCAGTTGGTTCATCAAGTGTAACCACATCATTCTGAATATCCTGCGAGTGGAGGCCGGCGACCAGCGTCCTAACTGCCTGTGACATCCCACCGGACTTTGGATCAAGTGATGGTATAACATGTAAAACTTTCATCTTTATTATCTAAAATCGATTAGTTGATAGGTTGGTCAAACGCGTTTTTTTAATGAACATGCAAGCTGGTTAGATGAGAACCGGTCTCAAGGCTACCCGGACTGCGTATTTCAACTCTTTTCAACACCCTAAAGAGCGTTCTCTTCGGTTTTAATGCGGCCAAAGTTAAGCCAGCCATAAGCACGTTGAACCCAAGGTTTGTCGGCTGCGCCCACTGTCCCTGAAGTATTCCAACACAGCTCGAAGCAAACAACATCCAGGGAAGAATATCACCTTTCGAAATTCTTTTTATACTCTTTACGCCGATCTTTACTGCTAGTGTTGTACGTATCAGAATGGCAGTAATGCCAAGTAGAAGCCCCATCTCGCCAATTAGTCTTCCCCATTCACCCTCCGATATTAAGAAGCCAGTTGAATCACCCGTTAGCAGCTGAGTTCCGGCATTTGTACCCATTCCGATTCCGAGTCCAAAGAAAGGCGCATTAGGGGATGCTAAAACCGCATCGTACATACCGCCAAGAAACCTGTCGACGAAAGCGCCCTGCATCCCACCCTCCACTTCAGAAGCGGAAGTAAACCTGGTCAGGAACGCATCAATAGCCGGGCCCAGCAATTCGGTATTGCCCAACAACACAACGAGTGTTGTTAAGATGACCCCTGTTATCAACATTTTCTTGATATACTGCGGATTGCGACCTACTCCAACAAAGGCCGATGCTACTGTAAGACCAAGCATAAATGTTAAGGTTCTGCTAATAGAAAAAGGAATTGCTATTAATATTCCTACAGAGGCCGACAGCAAAAGCAGCTTGTTAACCTTCTCCGCTTTTAGCCAGTGGTAGATACAGAAGATTCCCGCAAAACCGAAGAACTGAGCGGTGCCATTGGTAAAAGAGAAGGTTGCCGGCGGCCTCATAAATCCGTTTGCACCCGAAAATCCCGCACCTTCTTCATTTCCTCCAATACCCCGGTTCACAAAAGCTGATTGGGGACTATAGAATTGCAACACTATCAAGACGGCCATGGGCAATGTAATCCACAGAGTTGCCTCGCCCATTTTAAGCACATCTTCGCGTGTAAAGATTGACCCGATGATAAAAATCAGTGGAAAATGAAGAAGAAAAATCCGTGCACCGTATATTGCAACTGTTAGATTTCCGTGACCTAAGGTAAGTCCCGTAACCATAGCTGCAACGGTTAAGGCCATCATACCATACATCATCAGACTGTTTGGCAACACGCCTTTATACCAGGAATATCCAATCAAGAAGATGGCTATTGGGTCACGAACAACCAAGAGCGGATTGGCCAGCTGCGGAAGCACCCATTTCCTCAAGGCGCCTTCAAACAAGATAAGCAAAAAATACGCCCAAATAGCGCGTTTAAGTGCCTTGTGGGGATCATTCGTAGCTTTAGACATGATTGTAAACACTTGGTAATTTCTTCTCGTTGATCTGTTTAACGATACTTGACCCGTAATTTTGCCAACTATAGGTAGCCGCATGCTGCATTGCCAGATTACCCATCGATGGTATTGCTGATCGGTTGGCAAGGAACCAACTAATTTTTTCCGCTATCGCTTCTGGTGACCGGATCGGCACAAGAAAACCTGTATAACCATCCTGCACCAGATCAGCCCCGCCGGTGTTTTCTGTGATGATAAGCGGCAGCCCCTGGCTCATAGCCTCCTGCATAACCAGAGCCCTTCCTTCGACAATCGATGGCAGACAAAACACATCACATGACCTCATCAATTCCAACACCTGATGGTGTGGCCTGGCCGATTCATGTATAAATGTCGCTAACTGCCCCCTGTAAAATTCCATCGAGGTAAGCGGCAGTCCAAGAATTACCAGTTCGACCTCGTCAGGACCGAACATTTTCACAGCGTTAAATAAGTCACCCAGACCTTTGCGCTGACCCATGCTTCCAACAAAAAGCACCCTGAGCGGCCGGTTTGTATCTTTTCCGATCTTTAAGACGCTACCCCCTCCCTCCGGTGACCCGAATGGAGACATAATTATTTTCTTTTCGAGCGACCATTCAGGCAATGAATTCCTTACAAAACTCCCTGGGCCAACTACCACATCCGCCAACTCCAGTTCTTTTGTTTTTCTTCTCAATTTCTCGGGAGAATCTTCGATCCCTCCACCTAACGTTACAGACCATGCCGGGAGCCTTTCAGATTCTTCAAGCAATAGTCGCCTGCTGGTCTCCCAGTAGGCTATGGGAAGATCATAGATACATTTCAACCCCAAGTGTTTAGCCATTTTGAAAGTTTCATATGCCCCGTCCTCATAAGCATACACAGCTTCAAACGGCTGCTCTTGTAATATATCGGGAAGACTCCTGGCAAAATTCCGATCAAGATCTCTGTAGACGGCATCAATGCCTGCTAAGCTATGTTCTTTTCTTGTGAATGCGCCAAGACCTAACTTAGGTAAAGCCAGCCTGGCGAGTTCCAAGAAGGGTCGGGTTTTAACTTTGGCAGATAGTCCGGGATACGACCTGCGTAACCACTCCTGCTTAAGACTCTTTGGTAGAAATTTCAACCAGGAAGATCCCTCGCTTGCAGCTACCGTTGTATTGAAGCCCGCTAGCATGCCGACTTTGTCTAAACTTTCGAGGACCGCCCTTACATTACGATTACCAGTGGGATGAGATAAAAAAATTTTCATGTGCTTGATAGGTTTATTTTAGCCTTCTTTCATCCAGCTCTTCATATTGAGCTCAACTATTTTCCAGTTTCGCGTTCTCCAAAACCAGTGGTGCAGCTGTTTTTTGCGTTTCTCATATTCCGGAGATACCAGAATGTTGGATTTATTCATTAATTCAGCCGGCTTAAACAGCGCCCGACCGGGGGGGTCCAAC
Organism: Arcticibacter sp.; assembly: GCF_045629565.1. GTDB lineage: Bacteria > Bacteroidota > Bacteroidia > Sphingobacteriales > Sphingobacteriaceae > Arcticibacter. The sequence continues at coordinate 96,031 of NZ_JAZQRL010000012.1, read as the reverse complement.
AAATTAGACGGGACGTCACAAATTACTGGCAGTGCATGGGCTGCCACGGCCGCGAATAATCCGGATTTTTTCAACGTTTCAGGACTGGATGCAATTAAAGCGGCTTCTGCGCGAAGCAGTTGTGTGGACACTTCATCTGCGGGGAGGGCTCCGAGCTGAAACAATACATTTTCACCCAAGTGTTCATTTGCAAATTTCAGCTCTTGATCTGCATGGCTGTTATTAATCGGACCAATTGCCAAAACACGCTTAATGAGTCCTCTTGCCTTCATCGTTTTAATAAAGATTATATAGGTCTTTAACGTCCACAGACGTGTATGTGCCAGTCCGAATACCACCCAATCTCCCTGCTGTCTCTCACTTGTCAATCCATCCAATTCGTGAGTTGGTAGTATATTGGCGCCGATACGGCCCTTTCGAACGTTTTCAATCATTGTGCTTTGAGTTGTTGTATATTATAAAAATGGATACCGCCAACTGCGATAATTTAAAGACTCAACCAGCAAGCCGACCCCTAAGATGCAGATGAGATAACGGGAAGTACATCGCTCGAAGCTTCCTGAACACCCTTCTGTAATGTTAAGACTCTAAACTTAGTCGTTGCCGCCTCCAGTTCCTATGGAGGACAAATAAGCAGGACCAACACTTAAAGTAATATCCCATTCCGTTAGCAGCACTGTACGGATAGTCGCTCACTAGCATACATGCAACTGCCACTTTCAGGGGGCATTAAACCAGCCTGCAGGTTGAGTTTATCTTCTACTAAGCAAAGCTTAGCCACTTATTTTTTTAATTCTTAAAATGCAATATCCACTATGCATGAGCGCTTCTGAACTCACGATGAACAACTGGAGACTAATCATACCTCTTATTGTTGAAATATCAATTAGCAGTACTCCCAGCCCTATCGTACACAAGCTTATGGCTATTAATAGAGCAGGATTTATTGTCCAACCTCGGTTTGAATACAGCGTGAAAGCACTACCGGCAACCATACCAATGCAGCTTGCAAGAACACTAAGCACCACTTCGCTGTTGAGGCCAGCGTATTGAGGGCCTAAGACCCATAATATTTGTGCTGAAAACATCCAGGCGCTAACCATTATCACCACACAGAGTGCAAAGAGCAACATCATCACCTGAGAAAAGCGTCTGAGCAACAGGTGTTTATTGACAGGCAACCTCGCAAAACGGGGCATTATAAGTGCTCCGAACAGTACCATGAAAAGATTAAATAGCATCGCTATTCTTCCGAGAGCTCCTAGTTGCGCTACAGTCGATGTTGAGCCATATACTGAACTTAACCAGATAGTAATCTGACCAGACAAGCAATAATAGATTGAAGCTGGCATTACCCTGTAAACAATTTTTAAGATGGAGGCCTTGATCTGCTTGTCTGCCTTAGCGCTTAAGTCGGCATACCCTGAAGCGAGAAACCTAAGTTTCATATTCATCCAGATCTGCGGAATTCCTGACGCTAGAATAGCGATAAATGCCCATGGCATAGCAAAGAGACCGATACACAGTAATACGAGCCTGCCAATATTATTCTGCACCTGCAACTTTTGCAATGGTGCTATTTCCTGACTAAGTTTTGGTACAATCTCGAGTAAAGACCCTGATATTGCTGCAAAAAAGGCTGGAATAAGCGAAAGAGTGATCAAACAAGACAATGTCCAGCTAGCATCATGACTTCGCAACATATAGAACAGGACGGGGATCACGATGATTAAACTTGCAATTGCAAATTTCCGGCGAAGCAGAAGTGCGGTATTTAGAACACTCCCCATTCTGCCCTTATCTTGCCAGGCCTTCGCTCCCTCGGACATAGCACCGGTTGTTACTCCTCCATCATTTAAAACTGCCATCGTTCCCAGCACGGCATTAGCAATTGTATACAATGCGTACTCATGAGTAGAAAGCATTCTTAGTATGAATATACCACCGATAAAACTAGAGGCCTGCACCAGGATCTGTGCAGAACCTGCCAGAGAAATAATTCTGAGCCACTCCCTAAGTCTTGTACTTTTTCCGTTTAAGTAAAGTTGTTGCGTAGACACTTGTTAGACTTAAAACCTGCTTGCTAAATTTTTCATGAGTTTACGGGAACTGACCGACTTCGATTTTGAATAGTTATAGTAACTATAATCGTAGCTGTAACCGTAACCCGTGCGATTTCTGTGTATCCCGTTAAAGACTAGATGCATTGCAGGCATCATCTTTTCCTGCTTTAGTTGTTTTATGAACTGCACTTCGGCTTTACTTGTGACACCCTGGCGAACCATATAAACCGTTAGATCGCTCACCCTTCCGAGAATCATCGCATCAGTTACCAGATGCAAAGGAGGAGTATCCAGTAAAATCTCATCATAGTGTTCTCTCAGCGTTCTTATTAATTCAACCAATCTCTCTGACTCCAATAGTTCGGCCGGATCATCTACGATAGGCCCTGCCGCTATAATAGAAAGGTTTGACCTGACTTGAGAGGGTTGGATAATCTGGTCAATCGTAGCATTGCCCCTCAGATAGTCGGTAATACCGGGATTCTCTTTATCGAACTTGAAATACTTAGACATCTGGGGTCTGCGTAAGTCAAGTTCAAGAATTACGGTACGTTTTCCTGACGCAGCTATGGATATAGCCAGGTTATTTGAGATAAAACTCTTTCCTTCTCCGGATACGCTGGATGTAAAAAGTGTTACCCGGCTTACTTGTGTCTTACCATACACATGAAACAGGTTACTCCTAAGGGCACGGAATTGCTCGGCAAGGGCGAATGTGTTTCGATCCAGTACTACAATTGCTGAATCGCCCTCTTCCTGGATTAACTCCGCTAGTACAGGAATCTCTGTCGGCTTAAGCTCAGCTACATCATGTATCTTATTTTTCCATGTCTCGCGAAAGCTAATTAAGCCAACCGGCAGCAGAAACCCGCACATGATTGCGATTGCCAAAGGCACCTCTTTTTTAGATTTAGGCCCTTCGTAGTACGCAGATTCAATGGTATTAATATCACTTAAAGTTGAGGCATATTGGAGACCTATCTCTTCACGCTTCTGTAAAAGGTATACATATAGGTTTTCTTTGATAGCTTGCTGGCGCTTTATACTCAGATATTGTCTTTCCTGACCAGGAATATTCTTTATCGAAGACTCTGCTTTGAAATTGAATCCCTGTAATTGCTTCCGTGTCGCAAGAAGTGATGATCTTATTGCTCTGATATTCCCTTTGATGGCATTCTTGGTGCTTTGAATCTGACTATTAAGAGGCGCGAAGAGGGGATTATCTTCAGGTGTGGTGGCAAGCAATTTATTACGCTCTAAATTAAGTGTTGCTAGTTGGCTAACCAGATTGTTTAGTCCGGGATCTTCAATCCCTAGCGTAGCTGGTGCGTTTCCATTACTTCCTGCAGAGTTGATATACCTTTCGATACCATCAATCACGTTTAGCTGTACATTTACCTTATTTAATTCACCGTCGTTCGCTTGTACGCTTTGCAAGTAGACTTGTGATTGAGAGGAGATATCTGTAAGACCCTGGCTACTTTTATAGCCCTCGACGTCCTTTTCTACACTCGTCAGTTCACCCGTTACATCAGTCAGACGATCATCAATGAATCTTAAAGTGCTTTCGGTCACCTTGTTCTTCTCTTCAATATCCAGCATCTTATAGCTCTTTATCACATGATTTATCACCATAACGCCGCGTTCCGGATCAGTATCGTCTACGTCGATGTCTACTATAGGAGCTGTTTTATTCAACGCAACATTCAATTTTGCAATCCATGCATTGGTAGCATCTTCAGAACTACTTAGCCTTACAACGAGGCTCTTACCGATATAGTCGACAAGATGAGCCGTTGTATCGAGCTTCCAGGTACCAAAAGCATTGGTACTTGTGCTGTTAAAAGGCACCCGAATTTCATTCCCACCCGGTTGAGTCAGGATATAATGGTCTTCGCTCTCAATATATATATTAAAATTCTGCTCCGTGATTGGTCGCTTCTGATCCAGAAGCTTAAATCGTACAGGAGAAGAGGTGTGCACCTCTTCAACACCATATGGATTTTCAACATGGTAAGTAGACCAAAGCTGGAGGTCATGTACAACCCTGCCGATCAATGCCCGGGTCTTGAGTTTTTGAACTTCGCTTTCCATCGCCTTTGGCGATTGAGAAATCGTAATCTCCTGAAGCGCAGTTTTCATATCTCCGGTCTTGGTGTCATCTTTGATCGTCACCTTCGCCCGGATGGTATAGGATGGCGGTTGACTAGCAGCATACCATAATGCCAGACCGACACAAAGTGCCATGATCACTAAAAAGAGCGGCCAATGATAGAGATATTTACCAAGCATTGCTCGCATATCCTTAGTCGATCCTTGTTTAGATTCATCTTCGGTGACAGGAGCAAGATATATTTGTTCTGTTTTCATAGCATTATAATAATTGAGTAGCGATCAGGGTTAGTACCGAAATTGCAGATAGAACAAAACCGATATTACGCGCGGACTGATCTACTGCTGCAGCCTTATTCTTATCAGGAGTGACGTATATGATGTCGTTATTTCGGAGGTAGTAATATTCTGACTGAAACAGACCTGTGCTTGTCAGGTCGACAGGTATATACTTACGTACACCATCCTGCTCCCTAATCAATAGAATGTTCTGACGCATACCTGTTATTTGAAGGTCTCCTGCAAGACTTAAGGCTTCGGTAATCGAAACCTGCTCACTGGATATCGGGTAAACGTTAGGCCGATTGACATCGCCTAGAACAGATATCTTGAAGTTTAGGATGGTTAGATTGACAGCCGGAGATTTCAGATACTTAACGAGCCGTGACTCGATTAACTCACGAGCCTGAACTGTAGTTAGATTTCCAACCTTCACTGATCCGACAAGAGGCAGACTAATATTTCCTCCTTCATCCACCTTATATCCCAAAGCTGTCTCTCCGTTTTTATTTCCATCAGTCCACGCGTCGGGATTCAAACTTCCCACCGTAATTCCGAGTATATCGCCCGGCTGAATTTTAAGCGGAGAGTAGTTTTTAATCTCTTCCTGGGTAATCTTGGTTTTGTCGAGATTTTGGAAGTAAGGAATTGTTTTGTAAGTTGAACATGATGTAAGCATTACAACGGTTAGCAAGAAAATAGTGTGAAAGAAAGATTTGCACATAGGTATTGATTTAATTTTTTGATTTCGATAAAGCTTCGCCATCCCAGTTACATACCAGCAAACCGATGTGGATTAAGCTTTTTCGTTGAGTTAAAATCTTTGACAGCGGGATAATAATGCTGCCTGATTTTTTCATAAAAGTAAGCGGGTTCTTCACATTTTTGAAATAATTCTCCATTATGTACCAAGTCTTGGGAATTTTTGAGAAAGTCTGTATCTCAATGTATTAGCAAAGGAAAATATGCGAAGATGTGTTGTTTTTTGTTTGATTTCGTCCTTTTTCGCCGGGTTTTTCTCATAAGTCTACAATGTATTATACATGGTGGGAAGGTTCCTATCTGAAGGGTCTATTTTTAGCTAATTTCGTAATAACTCCTCCCTGGACGAGCTATAAATACTCTAGTAAAAGAATGATGATCAACCCGTTGTTTAGCAAAAAAAAAGAAGCTTTCGAAAAGACATGGATGGTAATTTACACTCGCTCCAAATGGGAGAAGAAGGTGGACCGTTTACTGAAAGAGAAAGGCGTAGAAAGCTTTTGTCCACTTGTAAAAACAAATAGAAGATGGGCAGATAGAAACATGCTTGTTGAACTACCTCTGTTCACGTCCTATCTGTTCGTCCATATCTCTCCGGCCGAACAGTCGTTAGTAAGAGAGACGATGGGTGTTATCAACTTTATCTATTATAGCGGTAAACCCGCGATTGTGGATAAGGAGGACATCGAGCGAATAAGGACAATCGTTGGAAAATATAAAGATGTTGAGACAATCAGCATCAGGGAGCTGAGTACTGGAGATCGTATCAAGATCACACAAGGAGCATTGGCGAATCTGGAAGGAGAGGTTATAGAAGTAAAAGGCAAATCTGTATTGATCAGTATTCGCCAGCTCGACTGCGTATTAATCGCTAAGGTCGCCGTTAACCAAAATATTATAATTGCAAATCCAGGTGTTGGAACGGCTTTGGCTGTTCGGGCGTAAACTTAAATCAGATGAATGAGAACTTTAAAGATCAGCACTATGGTCAGATTATCGAAAAAGTTATTCGGAGAAATGGCTATAGCATCAGTGAACTTGCACGTTTAACTGACGTGAACCGGAGATCTGTGTATAATTGGTTCAACCAGAAATACCTAAAGCCTGCAATCATACACAAGATTGGAATGGCACTGAAACACGATTTTTCGAACGAGTTCCCTGAACTGTTTATGAAAGCAGAACAACGGGGAGTATCTCATTTGCCAGATGACGCTGTTTATGCAGAAGAGGAAGGAGAAGGTCGTGCAAGATCGGAACAGTATTGGAAAGATAAATACATAGACTTGCTCGAAAAGCATAACCAACTTCTTTTAGCTTATGTAGAAAAGAGTTCTCTTTATTCATAACACCTATTCAACAAGGAGGCACGAACATAGCTCGTGCCAGTGTATTGGGCTGGCACTAATTTTCCTCTACAGGGGTCAGCAGGCCTTTTAGTAAAAAACCAACTTCCCGTAGAAAAAGCAACTGAGGCCTAATTTGTTCCATAGTTACATCTCCCCTGGTAAATTCGATCAAAGAATCGGAAATCTCTTGAGTCATCAACTCAAAATCACTGTTATGATGCAGTGGCATAAATTTCTTACAATGGCTTATGAAAGCCTCAACTTCTTCAATATTGACTGTATATCTGGTATCGTCAATTTTAAGGACTGCCTGACCAACGTATTCCTCCGGCCTTTCTAATTCCATCTCTGTATGATTCATTCTTATTATCTTAATATTTAGCATTTTACGCAAAAAAACACAAAGGGTTCTATATTCCTGCACTTTATTTTAAATAATATGCAAGAATCATGTGATGGCATGCATCTCGACTAGAAACACATTGCAATAAAAAAGCCTCTACTTACAGTCTGGCATCCACGATTTCCCGCCCCAGGCACGCCTTGGTGTCGAAAATAACCCCGTTGTCAGCTTTTAGAAGGCTATAGTCCAACTCTAAAAATTGCTCATGGGCGACCGCAACGATTATAGCATTATATTTTGTGTTTGGTGACAATTGATTTTTGATTTCCAATCCATACTCCTGCTTAACCTCTTCAATATTGGCCCAAGGATCGAATACGTCAACCTCGACACCAAAGTCGACAAGCTCATGATAGATATCTATCACGCGAGTATTCCTTACATCGGGACAGTTTTCCTTAAAAGTCATTCCCAGTATAAGTGCCCTGGAGCCTTTGATCCGCTGATCTTTATGAATCATTAGCTTAACAACTTTATCGGCTACAAAAGCACCCATAGCATCGTTCACTCGCCTGCCCGACAGGATCACCTGGGGATGATATCCCAGGGACTGAGCTTTGTGAGCCAGATAATAGGGATCTACGCCTATACAGTGTCCTCCCACTAAACCGGGTTTATATTTCAGGAAGTTCCACTTCGTACCAGCAGCTTCAATTACATCATTTGTATCTATTCCAATCCTGTCGAAAATAAGGGAAAGTTCATTCACGAAAGAGATGTTAACATCACGTTGCGCGTTTTCAATAGCTTTGGATGCTTCGGCTACTTTTATACTAGGAGCCTTATGCGTTCCAGCAATAATAATAGACCGATATAATTTGTCCACCTCTTCAGCTATATCTGCAGTAGAACCGCTTGTTACTTTCCTGATTTTAGTAAGCGTATTTACTTTATCACCCGGATTTATCCGTTCTGGAGAGTACCCAGCAAAAAAATCCTCATTAAAAACAAGGCCTGAAGCCCTTTCCAAAACAGGAATACAATCTTCCTCCGTACATCCAGGATAAACAGTTGACTCATATATAACAACATCCCCTTTTTTGAGGATGGTTCCCAGCATGTGAGAAGCCTTCAAAAGAGGACGAAGATCGGGTGACTTAAATTCGTCGATCGGAGTCGGCACGGTTACTATAAAAGTATTAAAAGATCTTAGATCCTCCTTGTCCCAGGAAAATTGCAGACTATTATTGTGAATCACTTCAATCAAACTGTCGATATCTGCTTCTTGAGTTCGATCAGTTGCTTTGGCAAGCTCTAATACACGATCCTGATTAATATCGAATCCGAGCACCTGATACTTCTTTGCGAATTCAATGGCTAAAGGGAGACCTACATACCCCAAACCTATTACAGCGATGCGTGCGCTATCGGCACGATATGTGTGTACAATAGAATCCATCGGGTAAAGTTAATATATTTGCCAAATAATGACGATCACTTAATGACGATCACTTACGTCTTAGAACTTCTCGGTTGCGTATCCTTCGCAATCTCCGGCGCTTTTGCTGGCATCCAGAAAAGATTAGATGTCTTCGGGGTGCTGACTATCGCATTCGTCACATCGATCGGAGGAGGAACCGTGCGGGATATTCTGATTGGGGAGTTGCCAGTTAGCTGGATGATAGACAAATACTACTCTGCGGTTATTTTCTTTTCCACTATTGCAGCAATATTATTTTGGAAAAAGTTAAAGTCTTTTAAGCTGCCTCTTTTTATATTTGATACTATCGGGCTGGGACTGTTCACCATTGTGGGCGTTCAAAAAGCGCTGACTGCCGGTTTGAAACCTGAAATTTGTGTTGCTCTAGGAACCATTACCGGCTGCTTCGGTGGTATCACCAGAGACATTTTACTTAACAATATACCACTCATATTCAGGAAGGAAATATATGCTACTGCATGCATTGCGGGAGGACTTGTATACATCACATTTCGTCAGATGGGTATAGACATCAATATCACCCGGCTCTGTGCAGTATCGACAATTTGTTTCATACGCATTGTAGCGGTTAAATACAAGCTAACGCTTCCTCGCATGTACTAAATCATGACTAAATTACTCAAACTCATATCTGTTCTGGCGTGTATAGCACTCCTGCTCTCTACCCTCGGTGCGTATGTAGACCCAAGAAGTTTCTGGCCATTGGCGTTCATAAGCCTGGCGTATGTCCCCATCCTGGCGGGAAATTTCTTAGTATTGATCTACTGGTCGGTCCGATGGTCCCGCTTTGCCTGGGTTCCGTTATGCTGCATTCTAATCAGCTGGCCAATTCTGGCAGGTTCATTTAGTTTGGGAAAGAGACAATCTCTCTCGCCAAAGCAGGAATCAAATGATTCGCTCATAAGGGTGATGACATACAATGTTCATGCATTTGACGAGGCTTTCAGGGAAACTTCTCAGAGCGGTAAAGTTCTGAATCTCATCGAAAGGATTCAACCGGACATTGCTTGTTTACAGGAATACCATGACGTGCCCGGCCGCTTTAACCCTACAGATTCTTTAAAGAGGATTCTTGATACGCAACACTTCCATCATGCAAAATTTAACGGGGGCGGATTGGGCCTGGCAATCTTCTCAAAATATCCTATTGTTAGCACCGGGCTCATTAAGTTTTCTCAGGAAGGTGATGGTAATCACGGGATCTACATTGATGTTTTAAAAAACAACAAAATTTTCCGCGTCTACACCGTGCATCTGGAATCTATCCGACTTAAGCCGGATCAACTCAACTATATGAGCCAGGTCATAAAAGGGAAGACAAAGCAAATACGCCCGTCTAAAAAAATAGGAGGTCAATTGAGAAGAGCCTTTTTTGAGCGTTCCGCCCAGGTTGATATGGTGAAACAGCATATGACTACATGTCCACATCCATACATTGTGTGCGGTGATTTCAATGACCCGCCTTCGTCGTATGCGTTTAATAAAATGGCAGAGGGGATGCAAAGCACTTACAGAGAAAAAGGCAGTGGGTTATATGCGGTTACTTTACACAAAGGCTTTCTTCGCTATCAGATTGATCACATCCTTGTATCAGACAGATTTAATGTATTTTCCCATGTAATCATACCCGAGCAGGCATCTGACCACTACCCTGTGTATGCAGACTTAAAGTTAAATTAGAATAACCTTGGTCAAATATCAATCTTGATGAAACAAAAACGCTAACTTCACCGTAATCATCTATTATGCCCGAGAAAAAGATAACCATCCTCTACGTGGACGACGAAGAGAATAACTTGTACTCTTTTAAGGCTACCTTTCGTATGAAATACAAGGTACTTATCGCCCTGAGTGGTGATGAAGCACTTGAAATTATGAAGGCCAAGCCCGTTCACATTATCATTACAGATCAGAGAATGCCAAATATGACCGGTGTCGAATTTCTTGAAAAAGTAATCGAAATGTTTCCTGATCCTATCCGCATACTTTTGACGGGCTATGCCGACATGGGCGCTGTTGTCGATGCTGTTAACAAAGGGAAGATATTTCACTATCTGGCAAAACCTTGGAATGAGGAGGAGCTTGACCTGACCATTACCCGCGCGTTTGAGAAATATGAAGAGAAGGCCGAGATAACATCGATGAACGCTAAGCTGGCCACTTCGAACGACCAGCTTGAATTTCTTTTAAGACAGAAATTACTCGATTAACGGGTTATTTTCCAGGGATTATTACTCGAAATGTGGTACCCTGGTGCAAGACAGAGTTCACCTCAATATGTCCGTTAAGCTTAAGAATAGCACTTTTCACATTGTAGAGTCCAAATCCTGAACCTGACGATTGAGAAGTAGCACGATAGAAGAGATTGAAGATCTCATTTATGTGGTTTCGAAGAATTCCTATCCCATTATCACTGATCTCAAATGTCGCTGAACCATTCTTTATCTCTATTTTTAATTTAACAATCTTATTCGCGTTTCCTTCTTCCTGATATTTAAAAGCGTTCGAGATTAGATTGTTCAGGATAAGCATTATTGGAGCTTCGTCGTTAAAAAAGGGTTCGTTTTGATCTATATCAACTTGGAATGAAATATTATTAACTTCGGCCGTCATTCCGAAGATATCTTTAAGGGTGCCGGCAATAGTGACGAAGTCTATTTTTTTAATCTTCAGCTCACCTCTCTGGAGACTGTAATATTCATGCATATTTACTATGTACATATCCAGCGTCTTCAATGATTTCTTCATCATCGACAAGACTTCCTTCATCTCAACTGGGTCATCAGTATCCTGCGCAAGGTTAATCGCACCCATTATTCCGGACAAAGGGCCTCGTATATCATGGCTTACGCTGTAAGCAAATTTGTCGAGCTCGCTATATGCCCTTTGCAACTCGTCATGCTTTACTGCCAACATAGAATTGCTTATATGGAATTTATTAGCTTCTTCAATAGCGGATATAATATCAATTTCAGTCCATGGCTTTTTAACGAACCTGAATATATGCCCTCTATTGATCGCATCAATCACAGACTCCACATCTGTGTAAGCGGTAAGAAGTATTCTAACTGCCGATGGGTATAAAGATCTTACTTCATCAAAAAATTCGACACCTGTTTGCCTGGGCATTCTTTGGTCACAAAATATAATCCGTATGTCGGGATGCTTTTCCAGATGAGCGTATGCAGCCGGAATATCCTGGGCGATAAAAATTTGATAATCAAACCGAAATGATGCTTTAAACCCTACCAGATTATCAGCTTCATCATCAACATACAGAATCTTAAGTTTTTCTGTCATAGGACTAATTGGTACCAAATTGATTGTCGGAAAGGATATTAATCATTGCTAAAAGATATTGGAATGCGCAACGTGAAAACTGAACCTTCACCCGGTGAAGAATAAACGTTTATATCTCCCTTATGTTTTTTGATCGTATTGTAGGCTATCGACATTCCCAATCCCGTTCCCTCGCCAACATCTTTTGTAGTAAAAAATGGCTCAAAAATTTTCTTTTGAGTTTCTACGCTCATTCCTGTACCGTTATCTTTGATGGACAAATATACATTTTCTTCATCAGCATAAGTTTTGATATTAAGCTCACCACCGGGTTTTTCGCCAAATTTTTCATGAATAGCATGAATGCCGTTACTTATAATATTCAGGAACACCTGATTTAGCTTACCTGCATAGCATTCCACCTTTGGTAAGTCCCCTTGGTCCATAGCCACTTGAATATTATTATTGAGCAGATTATTCGCTATGATCATAGTGGAATTAAGTCCTTCGTTTATATCTGCTTTCTTAAGATCATCTTCGTCTACTCTCGAGAAAATTCGCAGGCCCTTGACTATTTCTGCAGTACGAGAAGCACCTTCATTTATCCCTTTCATAAGTTGATCAATCTCAATCTTTAGGTAATCAAAATCGAGATCTTCTTTATACTCCTCAATCATTTGCTTCTTTTCATGAGTTGGCCGATCTGAAAGGCCGACCATCTCTATCTCATCCAGGGCTTCAAGCAGCATATCAACGTCCCTTTTAAGCGGGTTAATATTCGACGTGACAAAATTTATTGGATTGTTGATTTCATGTGCAATTCCCGCCGTTAACTGGCCGAGCGAAGCCATCTTTTCAGATTCAACAAGCTGACTCTGTGTCTGCTTAAGGTCTTCCAGCGTATTATTTAGCTCCGCTGTCCGTTCCGTTACTCTTGCTTCAAGGACAACATTCTGCTCCCTGATGATACGTTCATTTTCACGCAAAACATGCATGGTTTCCATCTGTGATTGTTCCTTTTCAGATTTAAGAATGTTGATTTTGTCGGCTAAGGCAAATGATAATAGTACCGCTTCGAACGCTGAACCGATGAGAAGGGCGAAGTTGGTAATGTTGTTGTAAGGGAATATGAGGTTTAAATCTTTAAGAACATAGACCACCACACATAAAATAAAACCACCCCATGCAATTAAAAAGAACTTCGCTGATCGCAGCCCCTTTATTTGAATAACCACTGCCATGTATAATACATAGATTGCGCTAAACATGGCAAGCATTAGCATCAACGTATAACTCCAATTGAAATAGCCAAGTAAGGCCAGCAGAATCTGAACGCCATACAAGGCGTAGAACACATAAGAGAAACGATGAAGTTTAGGAGTATAAGTTTTGGTTGAAAGAAAATGTTTCGAAAACTCAATTGCCGCTATTCCAATCAATGCAGTGCTGAAATATATAAACATATCAGCGATCTCCGGATATTCGGGTAAGATTAGGCGAAAGACGTAACCTTGCATTGATGCCTGCGTTAGCAGAACAACTACAAGGTAGATCACATAATACAGGTAATTTCGATCTCTTACTGTACTGTACAGGAAAAGATTATACAAGATCATTACCATGATAATGCCTACATATACACCAAACAGCATATCTATAACAAGGCTATTCTCGATAACACGTTCTATGGTACCTAGATACACCGGAAGAATTAATTGTTTCCCACTTTGCACACGAAAATAGATCGTGCGTATATCACCGCCTTGAAAAGGTATTTGATATATGAATGTCTGGTTTTTTAAGTAGCGATTGTTGAACGGTCGTTTATGTCCCGTGAAGTTTGCACGTTTGACAGTGTCACCATGAAGCTCGTAGAAATCCAGATAGTCCATCATCGCTTGAGTCAACTGGATGCCCGCTGTCTTGCCTGCTGTGACGTTCTTCAACGAGAACCGCACCCAATAAGAGTATGGTTTGGTTCCAAGATTAGGAAACTCTTCAGTTGATCTCCTGAATTCAGTTGATTTCATCGCTTCTTTGAGCGAAATAGTGGAGTTTGAATCTGTAAGAATTTCAAGCTTGTTTCCAATTGGTTCGAAACTACCATCAAATAAAATGACCTGTTGGGCAAATGCAGTTTCTGCTATTAAGCAGCTTAAGAGAAAAAGAACCAGTCTAATGTAATACATAATTTTCATTTGTACAGATCTCAATCTCGACTAAACAATTCAGCTTTATGCTTTCTCAAAGACCTACTATCTGCATCGGGAGCAATACCAACCTTCATGACGAAAACCTCATACTGACTATTTTTTTCATGCTGTAGGCCTGGCGATAGAACTTTCAGGAAACGCTGTCTCAATAAACTCAGCTTATCAGCGACATGTTGAGGAAGATCCTGGCCCTTGCCATGCGTCAAACGGCCAAAGAAGAAAGCAGTTGACAACATGGGATGAACAGCTATCTGCTGCTGATTCGCAAATATCCAGGCTCGCTCCGCAGCCCTTCCCGCTTGTATTAGGGCGGGGTGGTTGAACTCTGGTATCGTAAGGACGACAATTCCAGACGCACACCTAATTCCATCCAGCGACATTTTCTTAAACGCATCTCCCTTATCCCACTGAGCAAGTAACTTTACAGCATTCCAGTCTTGTGCTACCTTAAAACCCGCCTTTTCACTGGCGGTAATATCTACGGAATCCAGCTCGACACCATTTCTGGTTTTATCAGCATCTGCTTTATTCCAACGAATCTCATGATAAAACTCCTCATGTCCTAGTTCGTTAAGCAACCTCACCTTGTCACACTCAGCAATAATATCAGCGAGCTCATCTAGTTCCTCTTCATCCTGGGTAAAATACAATTTTACGGGATCAAAGAGGCTTACCACACGACTCATTTCACTATAGAACGACTCATCTAACTGAATCCGCTTTGCCAGTTTACGATTTGTGTTACGCACAAAGATATATCTGGCCAGATCAAGCGTCGACTGCTGTACTGGCTTCGTTCCGGGGGAAAACCGCACTGCAGCAATCATTGCTGAATTATGCTCAAGCGGAAAAACTGTTTCTTGTGCCGAGAGTCCTAACGCTTCGGCCTGCAGACGTACGTTTTCGAGTGCTGAACCAAGGGACATATGAGATCCCATTTCATAATAGTCACCCCAAGACCATGACTGAATTTTATCATGAAAAAGAAACAAGACCCCATTCCGATAATACCATTTCCAAGGTTGATTATTACCTGCCGATGGCGCGGCGATACCGGCGTCTACAAGGGCATTTAAGTGATGATCAGAAATTCCATTAGCTTCAGCTTCATACCTTTCAAAAAATTCATCTACTGCACTTCTAATATCCGGCCACTCAAGTGCTGAATAAGGGTTGACTAATTGAGCGGCCGGAACCGACGCAGCTTCTGATTTCGTTTTGCTATCTCCAACTAGCTCTTCCAAATCGACATAATATCTGCCCGACTCGTGGTATTGATCCAGCAATATACGTCTGCAAACATCAGTGGTAAGAGCCCCGCCTAATGTTACGGACGACGCAAGTTGCGGCCAGGTATTTATTGACTGCTCCACTTCAAGCATGGATGCCTTCATCCTGGTTGAAATGGTATCCGCACCAATTAATCGCAACACATAAGGAACCTTCTCTTCGTTTGTCAGTCCTTTTACGTTTTTAGGATCAAGCCCATCAGCAAGACCATGAAGAATGTCTCTGTCTGGCTCGAGGTCGAAACGCTCCACATCAAGCATTCCTCTGTCATTTGTGTCCATCACAACGGGGATCTGTAACTCCCTGGCTTTATAACGGCTCTCGATCTTGATGTCTAAACCGTCACATACCTCTACAAAAAGATCCAGCTTCCCGTCAAAAGTAAAGAAGTGATCCATATTTTCCTGATTAAGGCCATCATTGTAGATTCTGATCTTGATGAATGGATCTATCTCAAGAATTTCCCTAGCAGCTATCAATGTTTTACTTATTCCGAGATTCTGCACACCCGTTCTAATCCTATTCAAATTGCTCAGTTCAGCAGTGTCAAAATCAGCGAGACGAAGTTCCCCACAGGTGCGCTCCATCGCCAAGGTCAAAGCGATCGACTGCCCTACAGACAAACCCACAATACCTATCTTCCTACGTCGAAGAGCATTTTGCTCTTCTCTTGTTATTTTATATCGGTTACGATTCGTCCTGACTTCTATAAACTCCTCCTCATCCAGTAGGTGAACAAGACGTTTACTCCAGGGGTAAAACACCCAGACACCATACTCTTTGATACTTCGTTCTCCAAGACGCTGACTAATCAATGTTGAATAATCTTCGGGCTTTAATTTTACCGATGGATGTTCTGATTTCACCAGTTCCTGCAACTGGCCATATATTTCGTCGTGTATAAACCACGCTTCCTTCCCTTCTATTAACGCATCAAATGCTCTTTTGTCCGTCTCGCGGTAAATCCTTAATAATTGAGGGCTGAAATTGTAATTGGTATCCATTGGTTTATTTTAAAAAAAGTTAAGGTCGTTTTCATTCAACTGACCTTTCATGAAGTTCAGTTTCGCATTCGAGATGATACTCTCAAGATTCCACTTGTCAAGATTAGGAATTTGGGTTTCGTAATGAATTTTGATTGTTTTTCTTCTTAGTTCCTCCAGCCTGATCACATTTAGAGACTCCCGAATTTTGAAGATTGCATCTTGATCATCCTGATGAGCTTTGATAAGTGTAGGAACATCTTTTAACAACATAGTCGTTGCCAGCAGATCTAGCTTAGGATAATAAAAAGTCCCATTATTTCCGATACTTTCCTCTCGTTCCATTCCAACGGACTCACATGGCTTTATGGTGTAAGGTGCGCACAACGCAAAAAGCGATTCCAGTCCAATCTGCGTTGAAATCGCAACTGCAGCACGAATAAGAAAAATACACCCTATACCGTAGCCTGATATTTCTCTTGAGTTCCAAAGACCACAAAGCTCACCAGTACCTTTTCGCGAATATTCCCATACCAGTTTAAATATCTGCGAATCCATCGCTCCTGTAGCCTGCTCTATTGGAAGAGGCTCAGAGCCGCCCGCGACATGGACCCTTGCTCCTCCATAGACCTTCTTCTTGTCAAGAGACTCCACCACGATAACAAATGCGCCAGGATTCTCTATCCACCCATTCTTAGAGGAAGTAACCTTAGTAACTCCTATACTCGTTAAAACATGGGTATGTCCCTCAACAAATAATTCGCATGTCTCCGGCTCATCAATCGCCCTAAATGCTCTAAGCCGTACTTCCGGATTTTCTTTGTTTAAGGTACCCTCCATCGTTTAGTCAAATTTCACATCAAATCTACAATATCAAAGATACATTTTGTACCGCCCGACGATTATGTTTGATCACTAACATCAGTTACCGGCAAAAAAACGCATGATTATGCGTTTTTACGCAATATTATAACATGCTCTGCCTGCATTTCCACACTTAAAAATATTTCTTTTGTGAATCTTATTTGGATAATATTGCAAATCAAGATTAAGATTATGGAAAAAACCTATCTGAGTGACGCGGGGCCGAAAGTATCATCGGCTGTTTACGGATTTTATCGATGGAATGATGAGGCAAGCAACGTCTCGGCAGACATGGAACGCATAGTCAACCTGTGCCTGGAACTGGGGATTAACACCTTTGATCATGGTGATTCCTATGGATCTTATCAATGCGAAGAGTTGTTTGGAAAAGTTATTAGTCAAAAGTCCTTCAAAAGGGAAGATCTGGTAATTTTTACGAAATGCGGACTCAGGGTACCTCACAGCAGCCAACCAGGTATACGTATAAAACATTACGACACCTCCAGCAAACACATTATCGAATCAGTTGAAAGCTCGTTGCGTAAGTTGCGTACCGATTACATTGATATCTTCCTGCTAAACCACCTCGACCCAATATCTAATATTGAAGAAACTGCGCTAACGCTTATGCAACTGAAGAATTCGGGAAAAGTTAAGAACATTGGTATCACCAATTTCTCTGTATTTCAACATCAGTTACTTGCGTCGTTCCTCAGCACGCCTATTGTAACTAATCATATCGAACTCAATCTGTTGAATACATCAGCTCTGGACAACGGACAGATAGACTATATCAAACAGCGCTATATGAAACCTCTTGCATCAGCTCCACTCGCTGATGGTCGGATTGCACATGGAAAGGACGACCTTGCCATCAAGGTCAGGAATAAACTCCAAAAGATAGCTATAAAATATGGTGTAGAAATCGAGTCGGTAGCTGTTGCCTGGCTTATTAAACTAGGAGCTCTTCCACTCATCGGAACCAGAGAAGAACAGAGAATCAGAAATATCGTTAAAGCTTTTAATATAGATCTGGATCATCAGGATTGGTATGAGCTATACGCAACATCGAGAGAAGACATCTATCTTAAATAAAGGTTCGGACAGGGGGTCCGAACCAGTTCCTTTCAATAATAATTTATGCACAAAAATAAGCCTAACAGGCCGATCAAAAAATGACGACCGTCATCCTTTAGAATTTTTTCTTAAAATGATTAGTTTGAAAAAACAATTTCGCTTTAAAACACTTATTGATCATTAAAGTCTAATACATATCCTATGACAACGAAAAAAGCAAAAGAGGAATCAGAAGGCATTACCGCTTATTCTGTTAAGACGAAGACCAAGAATGTTCCAATGGTCGACCCAGTTATCGATATTAAATCGGGAAGATACATAGCAACTGGAAAGGACAAAGACGGAAATAAAATGGCAGCCATACTTGGGAAAGCAAAAGCTGAGGAGCATATAAAAGCGGGAAACGCAAAAAAAGGATCAGGCTGGGAGTAACTCTCTGACTGATCCTTAAGGATACAAGGCAACCCATTTCTTGTTTCAAGATAAACGTACTTCATTAGAAAGCGACTACTGAAAAAGATCAATACTTTACCTTAGTAGTCGCTACATTTCTTTCGCCAAGATATATAATATTAGGGGGGCAACGAAGGCAATCAGTGCCACTGCATTCCCAATAATAAACGCCATTATCGTTATTTTCCGGGATTCTTCAGGCCCTTGAAATATCTCGTTTGCTTTCATAATTCCGATTTGATTTATATGTAAATAAACGAGAAATTTTGATACGAGTTTCCTATTACGAAACTTTTAAGAATTTGTTAAGATTTCAGAAACTTCATTGAATAATCATTTAGCAGCGGATGGATTTGTAACTATTATTATCAACACTCATCTGATATAAAGGCCGGTTAAATACAATTGGGATACTTTTAACGCTCCAAGAGGTCCTTGAATAAAACACAAAACGCATACAAGAGTATGTATCTCGGATCAACGGAATAGCTCTTTATTTCTCATAGGATAATCAGCCAGTAGCTTTGCAGCACTACCACTTTTGACGAACTTGGTTATATACTCCAGATGCTTGACGTGATGAAGGTCAGTCCCTACAACATCAATCAATTTTTCTTTCAACAGGTTTAAGGCGATTTGCTTCACTGCTTTACCATAATAGCCAGCAAGCGATAGCATATTGACCTGAAGAATACATCCATGCTCCTTCATCTTACGATATTGTTCAAAATTATTATGATAATAGATATACCTCTCCGGATGGGCCAGAACAGGCTGATATCCCTTAATGTTTAGATCGAAAATAAATTGATCGACATTCCTTGTTTCAACTTGATAAGACATCTCGACTAGAACATATTTACCATGTAATGGAAGTATATCGTCATTTTTTAGAAGTTCCACAAAATCCAGATCCATCATATATTCTGCTGCAGCCTCTACCTGCACATCCATCCGTTGGCGTTTAAGCTCGGAACGAAGCCGTTCAAGTACCGGAAGAATCGTTTGCTTGCTATTCGGATAAACCTCCGTAAATATATGAGGCGTACAGATGAATTTTTCAATGCCTAACTCACTTAGACCTCTGATAAAATTCACAGAACTACCAAGATCCCTGGATCCATCATCAATTCCCGGCAAAATATGCGAATGCATATCGACACCCATCCATTCAAGAGTTACTGTTTTTGGCCGTTTAAAGAAGAAGTTTAATGAAGAAAACATAGATGACAAATCTAACGAAATAAAAAGAGGGAAAGCATATAGCTTATCCCTCTCTAACAACACTAAACCAACATTAATCTTTATTGTTTGATTGTAAAGTTTCCTTATAGTAGTAAATTAGGTTTATTGAACAGTATTGCGACGATTAAACTAAAATGAAAAGACTGCTGCCAATGAGAATTGAGAGGCATTCTTAGTAAAGTCACCGCTTTTCTTAAAAAACGTATCTGCATCGGAAGTTCTGTCGAATCGTACTTCCGGAATAAATGTCAACCCGCCGGCTTTAAGATTGGCCGATACAGTCAGTGCGGTTATCGAACCACCCTCGACTCCGTCTACATCTTTCGACTTGAAATATTCGCCCCGAAGTCCTATAAGAAAACTCTCAGAAACAGCGTATTGAGGGTATAGAGCTACGCCACTGTAACCCAAGCCACCTGCATTGTCATTAGGCATGGAGTAATCGGCCGCATTTAAACCTAGTTTAAATGCTTCACTGATCTGGTAGGATGTCGTGAGATCAACAATAGTACCAGATCCTAGTTGTTCCGATCCTGGATAAGTAACCGTGCCAAGCACCTCGTCTGTCACAGTTACATTCGCGGAACGGCCAGTCAGTACATTCAAATAGGCTGTCCAGCCTTCGACCGGAGACAACGACAATTGCGCTCCAAAATGCGACACTCCGTTAAAGTCCCGATATGTATTCCAGTCGTTGAATACACCAACCATTAAACCGACCTTGTCACTAACAGCATAATTTGCCCTTATACCTGCGTTCTGGAAGGGACCCGCGCCAAACAGGTAGGAAGTGGAATAATTGAAATTGGCAGAGGGGGATATCACCTCATATCCAATAAATGTACCCATGAATCCTCCTGTTAACGAAAACTTATCAGTAAATGCATAAGACATATACAGATTTTGGATATGAAAACTATTGTTATCTGCACCATCACCGTTCAAGATCGACTGATATTGACCCCGTGGACCGAAGGACAATTCGCCTACGAAACTCGCCTTACCTGTCGTTTTCTTCAGCATCAAATCAACCATTCCCAGGGATACAGAGTTATTATCACTGTTGAAATATGTCGGAATATTTCCAGCACCTCCTTTCAGACCAGCGAAATCGTATTTATAATACGCATCAACCGAGCCGGAAATCTCCAAAGGAGAAACACTGGAACTGTCTTGTGCAAGGGCAGTATCTGCCACCGCTGCTAAAATCATAGCAGCTAATAGTTTTTTTAGCATGTTAGTAATTAATTAATTGTTTAAGGTTCAAGAGATTTTCCGCGGGACCAAGAGGCCTCACTGGTCCCGCGGAATAGAAGATTTAGGACTTTTTCGTTGAAAGAATGATTACAGAACTTCCGATTCTTGCACATCCTCGTCTGTTAGAACACCGTTCTTGGTAACAAGCAAGGTTCCTTGCATATATTTTTCGTTATGCTGTGTCGAATCCAGACCAAGTTCCTCTTCTTCACTAGTCACACGCATTGGCTGTATAAGGTTAATCAATTTGAAGATCAGATATGACACCGTAAAACTATACACAACAGCGACTGTCATTGCTTTAAGCTGTGTGAAGAAGAACTCAGGATTCCCGTAGAACCATCCGTCGGCCCCTCCGCCATTTACTGCAGTGGTTGCAAATAGACCAGTCAAAAGCATTCCTACCATACCACCAACTCCATGACAGGCAAAAACATCCAGAGTGTCATCAATTCGCGAGTTGCTAATTTTATGAGCGACGATGTTTGAGATAATTGCGGCTGCAAACCCAATAAAAATACTCTGTGGAATAGCTACAAATCCGGCTCCTGGGGTTATTGCTACAAGGCCCACAACAGCACCTATGCAAAATCCAAGAACCGACGGTTTCTTTCCCCTTAAAACGTCGAAGAACATCCACGCTAAGCCTGCAGCACCTGCCGCAACATTCGTGGTAGCGAATGCAGATACAGCAAGTGAATTCGCACCCAACGCGGAGCCTGCATTGAACCCAAACCATCCGAACCAGAGCAATCCTGTACCAATTAACACATACGGTATATTAGCTGGCGGCACCTCCTTTTTCTCAATATGTGCTTTACGTCTCTTTAAGACCAATGCTCCGGCCAGAGCGGCACATCCTGCCGAAATATGAACTACTGTACCTCCAGCAAAGTCTAGAGCTCCCATTTGGAAAAGAAATCCTTCGGGATGCCAGCTCCAATGGGCTAGCGGAGCATAAACGAACAGCATAAACAAAGCGATGAAGCTTATATAGGAAATAAAACGAATGCGTCCCGCCACAGCGCCCACAACCAAACCCGGTGTTATTATTGCGAACATTAGCTGAAAAACAGAAAATAACGTCAATGGAATTGTCGGACCACCTGCCCAGGGAGCTCCAGAACTAACACCTTTAAAAAAGAGGAATGTCGAAGGATTTCCAATTATACCATTAATAGAATCGCCAAAACAAAGGCTGAATCCTACGATGACCCATAATACAGAAACAATTCCTGCTGAGACTACGCTTTTGATCATTGTTGATAATACGTTCTTCCGATGTACCATTCCCCCATAAAATAGGGCAAGTCCGGGCGTCATAAGGAATACCAATGCAGTGGCGGTTAGTACCCATGCAATGTCTGCTCCATTATAAATCTTCCCCCCATCATCAAAGTTGGGTAGCGATGGAATAAATACGGAACCTATCGCTGCTAACAGCAACAGCATAAAGGGGATTGTTTGCTTAACGACACTTTTACTCATTTTTTTGTTGGTTTGAGGTTAAAAATTCAGTTTTTTGTCTAAAAATTAACTTGATTTGATGTTTATGTGTTGATTTTAAAATAAAAATAGGAAAAATTTAGACTATTCGTAATTAATTTGATGTTTTTTATAAAAAATTAGAACAAAAGACCAGTAAATATCGACGATAGCATTAAAAAACACCCTAAGACCGCATATTTTACGACAATCAAAACAAACAAAAAAAGAAATATATAAAAACATCACATTTCTAATCAAGAGAAATATGCCAGAACGATTACAAGTGTTGATTGTTACTTGGAAATGAAAGTTTATACACTGACATTTAGTCAAAATCTTCCGATATCAATAGAAAAAACATGGGACTTCTTCTCGTCCCCGCGAAATCTGGCGACTATAACCCCGTCTATGGGATTTAAAATAACGAGCGAGTTGAGTGGTAGAGAAAAAATCTATCCCGGAATTTTGATCGGATATGAAATCACACCTCTGTTTGGGATTCGAATGAATTGGTTGACGGAAATCACCTATATAGAACCCTACAAATACTTTGTAGATGAACAGCGTTCGGGACCCTTTGCCTTTTGGCACCACCAGCACCATTTCCGAATAACAGATCTCGGAGTTGAAATGATTGATATTCTCAACTATGCCGTACCTTTGGGTCCGGTCGGCAGAATAGCAAATAGTTTAATAGTAAAGAAGCGTATCCTAGAAATATTCAGCTTCCGGCATGGCAAAATCCAGGAAATCTTTGGAGAATATTAATTATCAGGAGTATATAACGCTCCTTGTGCGACATTTTTACTTTCCAAGTGTTTATCAATAAACGTCTGAATTCCCGATTTCTTCAATCCCCAATTCGGCGCGATAAGCAACTCAAGGTCAGAAATACCAAACAGTCGTTGAATTACAATATCCGGCCGAAGCAAAGGAATAAACTCAGCAAGGAAATCAGCATATTCTTCAAGCGAAAACAGTTTAAACGGTTCTCTTTTATACTGGACACCCATAATAGACCCTTCTACCACATATAACTGATGCAACTTAACAAACTTGATCTGCGGAAATCGATTAATTTCGTCTGCATATCGAAGCATCATTTCCTTTGTTTCCCAAGGAAATCCAAAAACGGTATGAACACATATATCAAGAGGAGAATCTTTTACCAAATCAAGTGCGCTCTCCAGCTCCTCGTGAGTACAACCACGATTAATTCGACTTAGCGTGGAATTATAAATGGATTCCATTCCCATTTCGAGATCGACATGCAAGCCCCTGGCCACATAACTCTCTAACAACGCAACCTTTTCTGCGTCTATACAATCAGGACGGGTGCCTATCGAAAGACCTACTACCTTGCCAGGAGGGCAGGCATCCAACGCTTCGTCATACATCATCTTAAGATAATGGGCAGGAGCATAAGTGTTCGTATTAGGTTGAAAATAGACAATGAACTTGTCAGCTTTATAGCCAGTCACGGCCCTCTCAATATTATTTTCTATCTGCTTACGTATCCCTGGGGATTTCCTTGTTGTTTCAGGGGTGAAGGAATCGACGTTACAATAGGAGCAGCCACCGTATCCCTTGCTTCCGTCCCGATTCGGACAAGTGAATCCCCCGTCTACTATAATCTTCACTACCTTTTCACCCGCATATTTCTTTTTAAGATATGCTCCATATGAATTATAGTTCTTAAATCCGTAATCTACCGTCTTCAGCTTGTCCATCGGTACAAAGATAATGAATATGATATTGTAACTTTGACTATGCTGCGTATCTACTACAAAAAAGACAAAAGACTGGTAAAAGAGACAGACCTGGAGGATCTGCGAGATATCTCAATGAATAGTATGGTATGGGTCGATCTTCAGAACCCGACCATTGAAGAAAAAGTGACAGTCGAAACCTATTTTGACATAAAATATTCGTCTGAAGAAGAATCTCAAGAAATAGAGAGTTCCTCGCGATTTAGTGAGGTTCAGGACGAATTGGTGATCAATAGCAATTTTCTTTCCATAAAACCGACCGGATACGAATACTGTCCTGTCTCCATTATTGTAGAGAAAGGCATTCTGTTTACTTATCGGTATGATGACCTTAAGGCATTCAGCGATTCGGTGAAGAAAATCAAGAGTAGTCCGGTGCCTTTTACAAACGGATATCAGGTTCTCTTAACTCTTCTTGAGTCGTCTATAGATCATGACGCAGATCTAATCGAAGGACTTGCACGCAAAATTGCCAATCTAAATCAGGAAATGATATTGAGACAAAAGAAGTCTGATGAAGAAGTCCTGATTCAAATTTCCTCTTTTCAAAATGAGTCTATGTCTTTAAGGGAAAACATCATCGACAAACAGCGCCTCACGTCTGCGCTGCTAAAAAGCAGCACGTTTCCTGAGGAATATATGGCCGTACTCCGCATTATGATTAAGGATATAAGTTCAATCCTCGAGCATAACAAGTTCGCTTTTGAAAGGCTGGAATATCTGCAAGACACGTTTATGGGTTTTGTAAACATTGAACAAAACCGCATCATTAAAATATTTACTGTTGCGACAGTTGCCTTCATGCCTCCAACACTTATAGCCAGCATTTACGGAATGAACTTCCAGTTTATGCCAGAACTCTCGTGGCGATGGGGTTATGTAATTGCTATTTTACTGATGATCGCATCATCTTTGTTTACCCTTATCTACTTTAAAAAGAAAAACTGGCTTTAATTTCGTAGAATCGTATAACAATTTCTTTGAACCTACGTTGCTAATATCTAGACTGCTTAACACCTTATCGTGAAAGAAATAATTTTAATTGACGACGAACCATTAGTAAATAGGATTCATACCGTCCTGATCCGATCAGCAAAGCCAGATCAGCTACTTACCGCTTTCACAGATCCGGTTAAAGCCTTTGACTACGTAAAGGATCATACAACGAACAAACTTGTACTTTTGGATATTAATATGCCAGTCATGAATGCCTGGGACTTTCTGAGTGGATTGAAAGAAAATCATGTCAGCATAGATATAATCATCCTCTCCTCATCAATTAATCCTGAGGACAAAATGACGGCACAGTCTTACGAGAACGTAAAAGCGTTTTTGAACAAACCTCTGTCTAAGGAAAATATCAGGAAACTTATAGCTACAGAAGATGTCCCTATTGAGTGGCCCGCAACAGGCTCTGAATAAACCGCTGAACGACCCTGAGCTTTAACAAACAGCTAAACATCGCTATGCCTGCCATCGCACAAACTACACCTGCCAGAACGTCAAGAACGTAGTGATGCCCTGAATACACAGCGGCGAACCAAATACCCATCATTATAAATCCAAATAGGATATTTATGGCCCCTAGTTTGTTTTTAACTCCATAAAATACTACAAGTACCGGGTAGGATGAATGCAAGGATGGCATTGCAGCAAAAACGTTTGAGCTCTTAGCGTAAATAGACTTGAAAATATCCACACCAAAATAGCTGTCAAAACGTGCTAAGCCGGCAGTATTTCCAAGCGTCACTGGATTGAATTCGAACCCAAACTCCTGAACATACCAGGGCGGTGCAGCAGGGTGAATATAATAAACAACAAATCCAAGAATATTGATTAATAGAAAAGTCAAAGAAAAGTGGAGAAACTGCTCCCTATTATTGAAAAAAAGATAAAGTGCAAAAAGCAATGGAACCGGCACCCAAGTCAAATAGAATATCCCTGAAAGAATGTCCAGAAATGTCCGTCTTTCTATATAGAAAAATTCATTCGGACTTAACAGATTTCCATGATAATTCACACCAAACAGCTTTCTCTCCAAATGGTATATCCCCGCAATATCTACATCATTAAAAAGATAGTTCGGAAATGCCTTCATATAATCAAATATAATCCAGTAGACGATAAAAATAGAAAACCCGAGTATAACCCGCCTGCTGAGATCAGATATATAAAACATCATATTAAACAGAACTACCAAAAAAACCTGTTCAGATTTAAAACCTATAAGACAGTAAGAGAGGATGAGGTAGAACAGTGACAAACCCGACACCGTCAGGTTATGTTTTCGTAAATCGATCATTATACTTTAATGCGCTCCGTCAACTGTTCCCCCGTATCAGGATCAGTTGCTTTAAACTCAACATAAACAATATTTGGCACCCAGAACGTACCTCCATCTATATGCACATAGATACTGTTCAAAATCGCTTGCCTATTCGCAACCTTAGAAAATACGTGATATTTTTTATCCTTGCCCCTCATGAGATACATCGGGTACTTACCGTATGAAACAAACTTTAACTCATGTTTGTCTGCGCTGATCTGCTTGGATGTCATCCCGTATGCAAACTTCCGCTGAACAAAGTTTAGCTCAGTACGCTTACCTCCCTCCGCATAACGAATCCAAAAAACATTTATGGGAGTCTTTTGGTTCGGCTTACCTTCGCTGTCAAGATTCAGCTGACATACTATAGTATTTGCATTAGGATCGCGTTGAAGATAGAAAAGTTGATTACTGACGTTTGGCACCGGGAAACCTGGTGTAGAAGTCTCAACAACCTCCGGACGCTCATTCGTTGTTGATCTAACGGAAGATAATACTACGGAAGGAAACGCAAAGGACGCAAATAAAACAAATACGATTCCCAATGCTGCCCTCGAATTATCTTTTCCCGCAACTTTAGCCTGAGCATCCATCAGATCAAGGGCCTTCTTGGAGTCGGCCAACCTTCGGAAGGCGGTAAGGTTAGTCATAATAGCCATCACGGTAATAGGAACAGTAAAAATCGATATGGTCTCAAATACCTGTAATGGGAAGCCTGGAATATAAAGCTTGTAATCGCCTCCAATAAAATTCGAACTGATGCCGCACACAATCGCACTCACTCCTATAAGCACAACTCTTTCCGGTCGTTGCATCACTCCGCCCTTACACTCAACACCTAAACCTTCTGCCCTCGCACGTGTATAACTTACCATCATGGAGCCTATCATCGCGATAAACGCAAACAAAGAGCTTAAGAAGTAATGGTGAGATATCAGATAATAACAGATTCCCAGAAAAAGTATTAGCTCACTATAACGGTCAAGAACCGAATCGTACATCGCTCCAAACGTCGACTTCATATTTCCAAGGCGGGCAACTTGTCCGTCCAGCATATCAAAAACACCTGCAAACAAAACCAGAGCACCGGCCCATCCAACGAAATGCAAATCTCCACGATTACCTTTTTCTGCTCCCAAAATGAAAATCACCGCTACCCCGATGTTAAGGGCCAAACCGATCGTTGTTACAGCATTAGGAGTCAATCCCAACTTGATCAGTAACCTGACAAAAGGATTGATCACTTTATAAATCCCCATTTGGAGGCTCGTCCTGACAGACTCAAAAGACATATTTCTTAATATTTAGTAACGCAAATGTAAGCTTAGAAATCCAATTTAAAGCGTGTTCTTATTCCCCATTCTGAAACATCCGGATTATCAAGATAATTAAAACGCTTCACAAGATCCACTCTTAAAACCTTGAAGATATTCGACAGCCCTACGCTACCTTCAATATAAGGCCGCTTTTCAAGTGTATAGGTAGTTCTTACCGCACTTTCGTTGGTTGGAAAAGTCATCAGCGATTGATTAAGGTATGGATCATTTTCATCTCTTAACCCACCGTAAAGACCTTTAAAGCTTACAACCTCACGTAACTTAAGCTTTCTAATAAGCGGGATTTTATTTAGGAAGAATCCGTTAAAGCTATGGTCAATGTTTAGACTGGCATAGTGGTCGCTCACAAACTCCAAAAAGTTCATCAGGTTGTAAGAATTAAGTTGATAAGCATACGTTTGATTCGCCCTATGGATAGCTAGTAAAGGAAAAGGAACCTGACCAAATATATGGCCACCTTCCAGGGTGACATCTGAATAACCCACTTGAGACAGATAGAAACGTTTAGATACATTTCCAAGTAGGTTATGATAGTTGTACTGGCCGTCGAAAAGGCCTTTTATTCCGGCAGTATAACGTGCAGTAAACACAGGTTCAGGGCCTGGAACCGGCACGCGATACAGTTTCCCTTGGTAAAACTTCTCGTTCGGCGCCCACCGGAGTTCCAGCATCAATTCACTGGTGTTAAGATCCTTCAAAGGACGTAGCAGTCCGTCTTCAAACGTTTCAAAGCGCAACGAACCGGCCGGCTTTTGGTTCCACTTTCTAAAACCGACAGTATAAGAGAAATGATTCTCGAATTCCTTTACATAATCCAATTTGAATATATCGTTATATAACCACTTGTCATTTTCACCCCGCTTGAAAGACAATAGAAAGTTATCTTCCTGCACAAACTGTAATTCCTGTCCTGGAATCTTGGTATCGCGTTGAAAACTAGCTCTAAGATAATTCTGAGGAAACTGATAAATAGACTTGTTATTAAGTGAATAAGTAGCACTCAGAAAATACTTCCACTTTTCATCTTTGAAGCCATATGCTCCGTAACCTTCGAAATAATAACGCTTACTAAGCTCCGTAGTAGTTCGTCCACCAAGTCTTAACCTGAACCCTTCCACCGGGTTAAAGCTATAAAAGGTATTTGCCGGTCCAATTTCTACTGGCCCAAGCGACTTATAACCTGCCAGGAGTAGTGTCGCTATTTCAGCCGTCCTCTTAAAAGACTTCATGTTTTGCAAACTGTCAATATTGCGATATATACCTTGCTCACTCTCCGCCAGCTGCTCATGCCGCTTCTCTTGCCAGAATTGATCCGGGTTGCCCGGTGCCTGCTGCACAATCTCTTCCATAGGGCCATCAAACACACTATCGTCGATTGGCCTGTTTAACACATAATCTTTAAAAGATACCGTGCGCTCGCCGTATACCCCCGTACCCTTATTCTTTGAAATACCAAAATTAATCTTCAGATTAGTCTTACTTAAATAATACAAACCCTTCTGATCCTTATCAAAATCAAGGTTAGACTCAAAATCTCGTATAAAATTTAGATTGATATTCTTATGGACGCTGATCTGCGCATTTTTTACTGCATATTTTCCGTCCTGCGTAATATATAACTTACCCTGAAAAAGCATATCTCCCTTATTACGCGGAGCAAAACTCAGTTCGATCAGCTGTTGATTATCCTTATAAATAGTGTCCGTTATAAAATACAGGTAAAAAGATGGCGCACTTGGAGCGATCGGACTCAGAAACTGGTTACTCACAACGAAAACGTTGTTATCATAAATATCAATATCCTGATACATCCGGTTCATATAAGCACTTACACCTTGCGCATCGATATATTTCGGATCGAAGTCAACCTTCTTAGTGGCGAGCACCTTGGTCTTCGTTCTTGATGGATTCCTTTTATAGTAGTTCTTTGATAGCTTTTCTTCCATATATAATGGCAGTATGCTTTCTCCCCCTATAGCTGTAGAATCTTGCTTTTGAAATAAAAACTGGTAGTTCTTAAAAAATTTCTTCTCCTTAAACCTATCTGAGAGGTCACTGAGGGCAAATGTTAGCTTTTCATACTTTTCGTATTCTGCATAATCGTAACCTTCAACACGGTTCTTATCCTTGTTTGCAATAACCTTTTCGATGAGCTCAACAGCTGGATTATTTTTATTCCTGTACTTCTTCCGTCTCCCGGATTTCACAACTACTTCCGACAACACATTCGCATCTGCCTTCAACAAGACTTTTACCGTCTGCGGAACCCCTGGAGTGATGACCCTGGTTTGCGAAACATACCCAACATAGGTAATTACTATCCGCTGAAAGTTACCATTCAGCTTTAGAAAAAAATTACCGTCTACATCTGTTGTAGTACCCAGTTTCGTCCCGGGAACAGTTATACTGACAAAAGGTAAGGTTTCTTTCGTTCTTGCATCTATTACAGTGCCTTTTACTTCAGTGGTCTGGGCAAAAGATTTGTATCCGAGAAACACAAGCAGGAAAGTTAAAAAGCTGATTTGGATTGACCCGATGTTTAAATTCACGATTGTTTAAAAACAAAATATTTTTGTAAAAAATAGTTCCAGCCAATGCCTACTACTACTGATACAATAACTTTGCTATATATATATGAAAGGCTCATAAAATGAGTCAAAGCAAATACACCGGAAGTATTCAGTGCAATGTTTCCTATCCAAACTATTATATATTTAAAAGCTTGTAAATGTACCTTTTCGCCACGGGCCTGAAACACCCATATCCTACCCAATGCAAAATTCGTTATACCTCCCAATACGTTTCCGGCGATGTTCGCCGTTACATACCAGAGATTAAAAAGTTCCACACTGACTATTGTGGTTAAAAAGTCAATTGCTGTGCCAGTTAATGAGGCAACCTGAGCTTTTATTAATTTGAACATTGATTTTACAGAAGACTTACAAATATAGCTACTTGGAGGGCAAGATTGGCGTAAACCCCTGCCAGAACGTCATCCATCATCACTCCGATTCCACCTGGCAGTTTTTCTAGCCTTCGGATAAAAAAGGGCTTCAAGATATCAAAAAGACGAAAAAGAAGAAATCCTGCGATTATAGTAGAGACAGATATGGGTATAAACATCATGGTGATGTACATGCCAGCTATTTCATCAATTACAACCCGATAATTATCTTTTCCCCAATATTGCTCCACCTTGCCGGCAGAGTAAACCCCAACAGCAAAAAGAGCAAGCGCTATCAATATAGATATCCAAGGGGTATTAATTCCACAAGCCCGCGTATAATATATACAGAGACAACAAAAAGCCGATGCTATTGTACCACCACCTTTAATGTATCCGATACCCAGACTTGTGGAAATTAATTTATGCATTTTACTGAATAGAATCCACTAAGTCCTGATAGTAATCAAGCCCAAGATGAGTAATAAGATCCTCTCCCATCATATGACGAAGTGTATTCTGTAACTTAATTAACTGCTTAAAGATATCATGTTCTGCACGAAGACCTTCAGCTGTCTGAGGCGACTTCAAATAAAATGATAGCCATTCCTGAATTCCTGTCATGCCGGCACGTTTGGACAGATCCATGAACAATGCCAGGTCAAGCACAATCGGAGCAGCCAAGATAGAATCCCTGCACAGGAAATTGATCTTGATCTGCATAGGATAGCCTAACCATCCGAAGATATCGATATTGTCCCAGCTCTCCTTATTGTCTCCGTGTGGAGGATAGTAGTTAATACGAACCTTGTGGTACATATCAGCATATAGTTCCGGATTATTCTCTGGTCTAAAGATCTCATCCAACACGCTCAGCTTAGAAACTTCCTTCGTTTTGAAGTTATCCGGATCGTCCAATACAAGACCATCCCTGTTGCCCAAAATGTTAGTTGAGAACCAGCCGCGAACGCCAAGAGCTCTTGCACTTAATCCTGGAGCTACTATGGTTTTCATCAATGTCTGCCCAGTTTTAAAATCCTTTCCGGCAATAGGCGTTTCAGTCAGCGCTGCAAGTTCCAGTAAAGCCGGAGTATCAACAGTCAGATTTGGAGCTCCGTTAGCATAAGGCACACCTTCTTTCAAAGCTGCATAGGCATAGATCATGCTCGGAGAAATATCGGGATGATTCGCAAGAAGCCCCGCTTCGAAAGCTTCCAGAGTCTGATGAACGTCAGTAACTTCCTGGAAGATCTCAGTAGAACCGCACCAAACCATCACTAAGCGTTCACAATTATTTTCAGCTTTGAAGTTTCTAATGTCTTCTATGACTTGTTGAGCCAAATCCGCTTTAGTAGTGAAAGATTTGATGTGCGTCCCGTCCAAATTTTTCACAAAACGCTTGTCAAAGGCCGCTTTCATCGGAATCAGGGCTTCCAGCTCAGGCTTGATTGCGTTTAACAAATCGGCGTCAAGAACCTTAGCCTTAGACGCCGCTACGTATACGTTATCTTCGTATACATCCCAGCCACCAAAAGCAATATCATTAAGATCCGCCAAAGGGACGAAATCTTTGATCTTTGGATTCTTGTTCTCAGTTCTTTTTCCAATGCGAATGTTGCCCATCTGGGTGAGCGATCCGATAGGTTGTGCGATGCCTTTTTTTACCGCCTCAACACCAGCAATAAAAGTAGTCGCCACTGCTCCTAAGCCTGGAATCAGAATTCCAAGCTTTCCGTTCGCAGGTTTTACTTGTTCTTTCATTTTTTGTGATTTAATTATTGTTAAAGTAGATTCATTTTAAGTCAGCCACTTATTCTCCTTGTACCAATTTATCGTTTCCGCTAGTCCTCGTGCAAGTGGATAATCTGCTATAAATCCAAGATCTTGTTCCAATTCTTTTATTGAACATGCCCAGTTTTCCGCATTAAGTTCGTTAATTTTCTCCTTGTTCAAAGCGGGACTGTCCGTGCGAAAAGAGTAAACCAGTTCCAATAGTGATGCGATTACACTAACCAGCGGAATCGGAATATGAAATTTGTAAGTCCTTCTCCGCGTGATGCCTTTCATAATTTCGGCAAGCTCATACTTTGAATATACCTGTCCATCTGATGCATTATATTCGCGGCCAGGGGCAACCTCATCGCGTAGCACCGATAGAAGAACCTTGACTAGGTCCTTAACATATATAAAGCTGAGCTTCTGAGGCTTTCTGCCGATATATGGTTCTAATCCGGAATTTATCGTCTTAAGAATAATAAAAATATCTTTCTCACGCGGACCGTAGACAGCCGTTGGGCGCACAATGACCAATGGGAGCCCCTCTATTTTCCTTAAATAGTGCTCCGCCAACAATTTACTCTTTCCATATCCAGTTACTGGCGCTGCCGGATGATCCGCACTTATAGAATGAGGCTCAGCATAAGCTATGGGCCCCAAAGCTGCAAGACTACTTACAAAAACGAACTTCTTCAAAGCTATTCCAGAATCTAGCGCAGCTGTTGCGAGATTACGCGACAATTCAGCATTCACATAATTATAATCACCTTCCGTCTTTGCCTTAGTCGATCCGGCACAATGAATGATAAAGTCATAACGCTGTTCTGCCAGTTCGTCCGTAAGCTTCTTCACATCAGACATACTGAGAGTAACCCAGGTTACCGGCAAAGATTCCAGATGCTTAATGTTACTGGAAGACCTGATAGCTGCAAAAACATCAAAGCCTTCTTTCACTGCAGCTTCTACAAGATGAGAACCAACAAAACCCGACGCTCCCGTGATTAGGATCTTCTTTTTCATATCGTTTTTTGAAAAAGCCGGTATCTCTTTGAAACAGTGCCATTAATTGCTTCAATGGCATTATTCATCAGGTAGTTATCTTCAAGCATCCACGAACATTCAGCTCCCTTCACGTTGTTAGCTACTGAATTCTTTATTATAAGGCCATAGAGACATGCCTCAATACCGAGTTTTCGGTAATCGCTGATCACACCGAGCGTAAGTACACGAAGCCAGTCTATCTTCTTCAGGCCAAATAAAATTTTAAATATTCCAAAAGGTAACAAGCGTCCTCTTTTAACTTTTCTGAGGACCTGGTTTAGATCTGGCAAGCCAAGTACAAAGCCCACAAATTTATCCCCTTGCTCCGCAACAAGGCAGAATTCCGGATTCAAAACAAGCTTTAAGTCCTTTGCCATATGATCAAATTCCCTCTCTGTCATAGGAACAAAACCCAGGTTCTCGTCCCATGCCGCATTATATACCTCGCGGAGCTTCGCTGCCTCGTTTTTAAAATCTTTTACGTTAATTTTCCGGATAATAATATCACTTCTTCTTAGCCTCTCCTGTAGGGTATCGAGAAGCCTGACTGAGCGATCATTATGCGTCGCATAGGGAACGTCGTAAGCAAGAAGATCTACTTTTTTACCATATCCGGCTCCAATGATCAAATCAAGATAATAAGGAAAATTGTATGGCATCATTACAACGGGAGGCGAATCGAACCCCGATATCAGAAGACCACACGTCTCATTTGTAGAAAAGTTGACGGGACCAATTGCTGTGTTTGCCCCTTGGTCCTTAAGCCATTTCTCGGCTGCTGCAAACAAGGAGTCAGCTACTGACTGTTTATTCACACAGTCAAAAAAGCCAAAAAAACCGTCGGTGGATTGATTATATGCGTTATGGTTGTTATTTAAAATAGCCGCAATTCTTCCACAGACCTTATCATTATCGTCATAAGCCAGAAATAACTGGACTTTCGAATGTTCATGAAAAGGATGCTTACCCGGCGTCAGCATATCTCGTTGAGCAATATAAAGTTCAGGAACGTAATTGCGGTCCTCCCTATAAAGGTCATGTGGAAAGTCTATAAAAGTTCCTAGGTTCTTCTGACCTTCCAGCGCGAGCACTTTCATTTGTATCCTAGCTTTTTAAGTCCGCAAAAATGTCTCGCTTCTTAAATGCGCGCGTTAACTTTTCTACTGCCTCATCAATCTGATCAAACGTATGAGAAGACATAAGCGAAAATCTCAAAAGAGATGAATCCGAAGGAACAGCTGGAGATACAACGGGATTAACAAAAACACCATCCTGTAAAAGATCGTTGGTTACCTGGAACGTCTTATCATTGTCCCGCACAAAAATCGGAAGAATAGGACTTTCCGTTGGCCCCAGGTCAAAGCCTGCGTCCAACAGCAATTTCTTTGCATAATGTGTGTTATCCCAAAGTTTATCGATAATCTGTGGCTCACTTTCTATAATATCAAGCGCAGCTATCACACTGGCTACAGAGGCTGGAGTCATGCTCGCGCTGAACAAGAGCGAACGTGCCCGATGCTTTATATAGTCAATTGTATCTTCATCCGCGGCAATAAATCCGCCCAGAGAAGCCAAAGATTTACTAAATGTACCCATGATCAGATCAACCTCATTCGTCAGGTTGAAGTGCGAAGCCGTACCTGCACCTTTTACGCCGATAACGCCCAAACTATGCGCATCATCAACAAAGATGTTCGCACCAAACTCATTGGCAAGATCAACTATTTCAGGCAACTTCACGATATCACCTTCCATACTGAAAATACCATCAACAGCAATAACTTTTGCTGCTTCTTCAGGCAACAAGCTCAGCTTGGCTCTCAAGTCGTTCATATCATTATGAGCATACTTAATCGTCCTTGAAAAGGATAACCTGCTCCCGTCGATAATCGAGGCATGATCGTACTCGTCCAAAATGAGATAATCATTTCGGTTTGTGACACACGATAGTACTCCCAAATTGACCTGGAAACCTGTACTGAAAATCACAGCAGACTCCTTTCCCACATAAGACGCCAGACGACGCTCTAACTCAAGATGAATATCAAGAGTTCCGTTGAGAAAACGGGAACCGGCACACCCTGTGCCGTATTTATCAATTGCTTCCTTTGCAGCCTCTTTGATTTTAGGATGATTTGTCAGACCCAGATATGAATTGGAACCGAACATCAGAACTTCCCTACCATCTATAAACACCATTGTATCCTGGCCGGATTCAATAGGCCTAAAATATGGATACAACCCCTTTCTTTTAATCTCTAATGCTTCTGTAAAAGAAAGAACCCGATCATGTAATTTTTTACGCATTAAGGTGAAGTTAATTTTTTGTAAAAGTAAAATTCATTTATGTGATTATTCTATTTTATTTCGTATTTTTTGTCATTCTTGACTATATACATTAAAAGGTCAAATTTACGTTAAATCGACTGATTAATCATACATTGGAAGAAATTCGTCCGCACGCTAGGCCGAAAGCAGGGCAAAATACACAATATGTTACAATATATATCCATATTATATTGAAAACCAGTATTATACCAAATATCATACCGAAGTAAAATATCGCTATTCTAATAATCAGAAGCTAACGCGCTATCTTATTTCGTTTAATAAAGTAGTTTTGGAGTACTTGACTAAAATCGACATTACAATCTGCCTCAACAAAGTCAATCGCATATTGAGCGCATTTTAGTTTAAGTTCTCTTTGCAGTTCTCCCATTGACTTTTTAAAAGTATCCTTTACCTGCGAAGGATTTAACTTCAGCTCCTCCCCCGTTTCGATATCCATAAATTGATACGGCCGTTCATCAAACTGAAAATCTAATTCCGTGCGGTGGTCGAGCACATTATATAAGATAATCTCGTGCTTGTTATGTTTCAGATGATGCAAAGCAGCGAATAAAGCTGCATGATTTCCTGGTTCCGTATAAGACTCGAAAATGTCGGTGAAAATTATCACCAAAGATCGCTTATGCAACTTTTCTGCCAATTCATGAAGGGCCGAGACGAGCGACGTTCGTTTTGCGGGTCTGTCACGCATGATGAGTTTCTGTAACTCAGCAAGTAAAAAGCTCTGATGGGCAGAGGTTGAAGCTGCCGCAGACGAAAACTCCAAATTTTCCGAGAAATAACTTAAACCAAACGCATCCCTCTGCTTCCTGAAAAGTTCCATGAGTATTGCTGCCGAACAAGCCGAGAACATCAGTTTATTCATTCCTTCAACCGGAAAATACATAGAAGACGACACATCTAGTACCAATTGACAGCGAAGGTTGGTTTCTTCCTCGAACCGCTTTACAAAAAGCCTGTCAGTTCGTCCATAGAGTTTCCAATCAATATTCTTGACCGAATCGCCATTGTTATACAATCGGTGCTCGGCAAACTCAACAGAAAATCCATGAAAGGGGCTTTTATGAAGCCCAGTAATAAAACCCTCGACAACCTGCCGCGCAAGAAGTTGAAGATTTACCAAACCTTCCGAACCAATCTCGTCGATTTTAAGCCTCATCTTATCTGATTTCTCTGTAAAACAAAAAAAACCGGCTGTTGAAAGCCGGTCTTTTTATATGTTGTGTTTCAATATTTAAATTAAGCCAATTGCTTAACCAACTTCTCCGCCAATACAGACTTTGGAACTGCGCCGATCTGCTTGTCTACAATTTCGCCGTTCTTAAAGAAAAGCAAAGCAGGGATATTACGTATACCAAATTTGGTAGAAATCGCAGGGTTATTGTCAACGTTTACTTTACCAATTACTGCCTGACCTTCGTATTCCTTCGACAATTCTTCTACAACCGGACCCACCATACGGCAAGGACCACACCATTCTGCCCAAAAGTCAACTAATACGGGTTTATCAGATTTCAGAACTACTTCATCAAAGTTTGCGTCTGTTATTTCTATAGCCATTGTTTATTTATTTACAGGTTCTATTATCAAATTTACTTATACAATTATCTTACCACAAATTAAAAAAGACATTGTGACATGCAGATGTTTATCAATTTAAGCGGTAAGATATCTTTCGGTCACTAAGGGCATCCAAAAACTCATTACTTGGAAATATCCGGAAATTTTTAGATGGCATCTCAACAGATATAGCCTGTTCTTCTGCATCATAAATCGCGAATTTCAACTGACAATTCCGGCTGGGATTGTTCTCCATGTTCTGGTTCAGCAACTCGTCTATTTGCTCAATGAAGCTTGAAGAAAGCTCATGAAGGGGGACTTGAATGGTAAGACACTTCGACATCTTGTCCCTCAGGTCAGATAATAGAGAGACTTGGGTGATCTTAAACTCCCAGTTATCTTTCTGCCTGAAACGCTCAGAAACAGTTCCCTTAACTTGAAGGAAATAACCATCACTAAAGAACATCTTTTGCTTAACGTACTCTTCGCCAAAAAGCACTATTTCCGCAGATTCACTATAGTCTTCCAACATCATCGAGCCGAAAGGCTTACCGTTTTTTGTATAGCGATGTTGGGCATTTGAAACCAGCCCTCCTATGCAAATTTCCCGATTCTTTATCTTATTAAACTCTTCAGTATCAATCTCATTCATCTCGCCACTTCTCGCCTTAACAATGAGGTTCAAGTGCTTAACCTGATGACTACAGAAATGATCCATTTCCAGCTTATAATTATCCAAAGGATGACCAGTAAGATAAATACCGATCATATCTTTTTCATACTTCAAGCGCTCTATCAGTCCCCATTCCGGACATTCTGCCATCACAGGAACAGCAATATTTGCATCAGATGTCCCACCGAATAAAGAAGCCTGCGATGTATTCAAACTGTTCTGATAATCGCTATTGTATTTGATCAGCCGCTCAATCCCATTGTAAGAACTGCCTTCCGGCTTAAAGAAAAACTGAGCCCTGCTAAAACCGAAGCAGTCAAAGGCTCCGCTATATACAAGATTTTCATACACCCTCTTATTTACGGTCCTCGAATTTATCCGCTTCGCAAAATCGTAAATACTCACATACGGCCCGTTCTTATCTCGCTCCTCAATTATACTTTCAACAGCTTTGTCCCCAACACCCTTTATGCCCGACATGCCAAAGCGGATCTCTTTTCTCTTATTCACCCCGAAGCTCAGGTTTGACTCGTTAATATCCGGACCAAGTACTGCCAGCCCCATCCGCCTGCACTCCTCCATGAAGAGCGAAATCTTTTCGATGTTATTTTGGTTGTTCAAAACCGCCGCCATATACTCCGACGGATAATGCGCTTTCAGATAGGCCGTCTGATAAGCCACAAATGCGTAGCAGGTAGAATGCGACTTGTTAAACGCATAAGATGCAAAAGCCTCCCAGTCAGTCCAGATCTTTTCCAGCTGCTTTTTATCATGGCCCTTCTTTTGTGCGTTCTCAACAAACTGCGGCTTTAGTTTATCCAACATTTTCCTATCCTTCTTACCCATCGCCTTTCGCAATACGTCGGCATCACCTTTGGTAAAATCAGCCAGCTTTTGCGAAAGAAGCATCACCTGCTCCTGGTAAACCGTGATACCGTACGTGTCAGCAAGATACTCTTCCATGTCCGGAAGGTCATAGCTTACCTGCTCCCTGCCATGTTTTCGAGCGATGAAGGATGGAATATATTCGATCGGCCCCGGTCGGTAAAGCGCATTCATCGCAATAAGGTCTTCAAACTTATCTGGTTTCAGCTCCCGCAGGTACATTTGCATACCATCACTTTCAAACTGGAACGTTCCGTTTGTATCTCCTCTTTGATAAAGCTCAAATGTCAATTGGTCGTTAAGCGGTATGTAATCAATATCGATAGAAATTCCATAATTCTGCTTGATCAATCGCAGCGCGTCCTTTATAATCGTCAGGGTCTTAAGACCCAAAAAGTCCATTTTAATTACCCCTGCATCTTCAATCACACGACCATCAAACTGAGTTACCAGCAATGGTGAATCTTTCATGATCGCTACCGGTATAATATTGGTAAGATCTTCGGGCGCAATAATAATACCGGCAGCATGTATACCTGTGTTACGGATGGAGCCCTCGAGCTTTTCAGCCTCACGCAGTACCTGAGCACGCAGATCGTTGCCTTTAAGAATGGCATCAAGTTCAGGCACCTGCGCGAATGCCTCTTTCAGCGTAACTCCAAGTGTATCAGGCACTAGCTTCTTCATCGCCGCTACGTCCGACAAAGGAACATCAAGCACCCTCGCGACGTCCTGAATACTTGTCCGTGCCGCCATAGAGCCATAAGTGATAATCTGCGCTACCTGGTTTTTACCGTATTTGTCAACAACGTAGTCAATAACCTTCTGCCTGCCCTCGTCGTCAAAGTCCGTATCAATATCGGGCATTGACTTACGGTCTGGGTTCAGGAAACGCTCAAACAGAAGATTATATTTGATAGGATCTATGTTTGTGATTCCCGTACAATATGCAACCACAGATCCAGCAGCAGAACCGCGGCCAGGGCCTATAAATACACCCAGATCTCTCCCGGCCTTGATAAAGTCAGATACAATCAGGAAATAACCGGCAAAAC
This sequence comes from Arcticibacter sp., assembly GCF_045629565.1. Classification (GTDB taxonomy): domain Bacteria; phylum Bacteroidota; class Bacteroidia; order Sphingobacteriales; family Sphingobacteriaceae; genus Arcticibacter. The sequence goes on along the minus strand of NZ_JAZQRL010000012.1, from coordinate 55,758 downwards.
CCATGATCCGGATAGTGTTCAATTCAAAATCCAAACGCTCCTGCACTTCCGGAGTAATTTCACGGTACCTCTCTTGTGCGCCCCGCATAGTCATATCCCTTAGAAACTCCCATTGGTTCATCACATCATCAGCGTGAATCTTGAATTCCTGCGGAATAGGAAAGTTAGGAAGCATGATATCTCGCTTCAGCTTCAGATGATCGATCTTATCAACGATCTCATTGGTATTGTCAAGGGATTCAGGCACATCATGAAAAAGCTTGGCCATTTCCGCCTGTGTTTTAAAATAAAACTGATCGTTCGGAAAGCCAAACCGGTACCCCTTTCCACCCTCGTCGTCTGTCGCGATAGGAGTCTTTTGCATATCTCCGGTGTTCACGCAAAGCAAGATATCATGGGCATTGGCATCCTGCTGATCTACATAGTGTGAATCATTCGAACAAATAACTTTAACGTTATGTTTTTTGGCAAACTTGAGCAAGGTCTCATTGATGATAATCTGCTCAGGGATATCATGACGCTGCAGCTCAATATAGAAATCCTCCCCAAAAAGGTCAAGCCACCACTTCAACTCCTTCTCCGCCTCTTCTTCACCCTTCTTTAAAATGGCCTGAGGAATGGACGCCCCAATACAGCAGCTGGTAGCAATTAATCCTTCATGAAATTGGAGTATCAGTTCCTTGTCTATTCGCGGCCATTTACTGTACAGACCTTCCATATATCCCAAAGAACAGAGCTTTGTCAGATTTTTATAGCCCTGGGCATTTTTTGCCAGAAAAAGCTGATGAAAACGAACGTCACGGTTCTCTTTTGTAAATTGTTTCTTGTGTCTGTCGTCTACCACATAGAACTCACAGCCTACGATAGGCTTAACATTGTGCTTACCCGCCTCGGCCACGAATTTAAACACACCGAACATATTCCCGTGATCGGTTATAGCCAGGGCCTTCATACCATCGGCTGCTGCTTTCTTATATAACTTAGAAATATCCGCAGCTCCGTCGAGCAATGAAAATTGTGTATGTACGTGTAAATGAGAAAATTCCGGCATCGCTGATCGTTCTATTTGAGAAACCCGAAATTACTAAAAATTTCAAGCCCGGAATCACATGAAACCTTAAAAATTATCGTCTATAATCTTCGCAGAAAGCAACGCCAATGGAATCCCCCCACCGGGATGAACACTCCCTCCGACGAAATACAGGCCCTTGACTGAGTCTATAAAATTTGGATGTCTAAGGAACGCAGCAAAGCGACCGTTCGAACTTGTACCATAAAGTGAACCTTGATAGGAAGAGGTGCTTGACTCTATTTCTCTCGGATCCAGCACCTTTTCTACCACAATTAAAGAACCGATATCCTGTTTCAGAATCCGGCTAAGCTTTTTGATAATATTCAACCGCGCCTCGGCTATCAGCCGGTCCCAGTCCTGCCCGACGTTTGCGGGGACATTTACCATCACAAACCAGTTCTCAGAACCTTCAGGCGCATCAGCCTGACAGTATTTGGAACTGATATTCAAATAGACCGTCGGATCTTCGTCAATGGTCTTATGCTTCCAAATAGTACGGAATTCCTTCTCGTAATCCTCGCTAAAAAAAATATTATGCAGATCCAGCTCTTTAAAGATTCCCCTTATACCCCAATAAAATATTAGTGCAGAGCTGCTCCGCTCCTGTTTTAAAACTCTTTCCGGCAATTTAATCCCTTTAAGAAGCTTCCTGTAGGTAAACCAGACATCCATGTTCGAGATAACGTAGGATGCGCGAACCACGTCACCCGCAACGTTTACGCCTGTCACCTGGCCTCTCTCGTATAGAATTTCTTCCACTTTCGAATTAAAATAAAAGCGTACTCCCAGATCCTTCGCAAGTTTAACAAGCGAGTCTGTAATAGCGTGCATGCCTCCTTCCGGAAAATAGGCTCCAAAGTGCTGTTCAAGATGCGGAATAATATTTAAGGTAGCTGGCGCCTTATATGGATTTGATCCGTTATAAGTGGCATATCTGTTGAAAAAGCGACGAGTTTTATCGTCGTGGAAATGCTTTTCATTCGCCTCGTTCATCGTTCTGAATGCGTCAATCTCTCCGAAGCGCAAAACAGACCTTAGTGTTTGCTTATTTAAATATGAATCCAGCCGGTGCAGGGATTTTTCGAGAAATACATGGTGGGTTATGTCATAGATGTCCCGGCTTTTGTTTAAAAAACGCATAACTGACTCCCTCGTGTCCCTGGTTTTCAGAGCGATCTCGTCAGCAAGCTTAGCGGAATCTGCCCACGCAGTCAGCCTCGTGCCGTCTTCGTAGAAATAATGACAGATGGAATCCAGCTTCTCATAGCGAAAATAATCTGTCGGATTTTTTCCTGCTAACCTGAAAAGCTCGTCTACATATTGAGGCATCGTAAACAAACTCGGCCCGGCATCAAAGCGGAAACCGGAGTTCACAAATTCATTAAGCTTTCCTCCTGGATAAGAATTAGCCTCAAATACTTCAACCTTATAGCCCTTCACAGCAAGCCGAATTGCCGCCGCAATGCCTGCTATGCCAGCGCCAATGACGATCGTCGGTTTATCATGATGAGAAGCGGCCATAAACAGACCTCTAATGTAAAGAAATTGCTTTAAATCCCTTTGTCTTTATTAACCTGATAAGCAACTAAAATGGCGAAAACACACAAAGCGATCAACACCGCAATTCCGAGCTTACGTTTTTGCTTGTCTTTCCAGATCAAATAAAAGATAAACCCTATTAAAGGAACTGCAAATAAAAGAGCAAAGATTAACGAAGTGGTTATCATCTGATTGTTATTAAAAATTCATACGGGCTAAAGGAGAGATATCCTGTCCGACAAAATCTCCGCGAAGGTATTTATAATATCCTGCAATGGCGATCATAGCCGCGTTGTCTGTGCAATACTGAAAAGCGGGTATATACACTTTCCAGCTTTCTTGTTCGGCTACATCCTGCAAGTGCTGCCGTAAACCTGAGTTAGCAGATACCCCTCCTGCTATAGCGATATGCGAGATATTATACTGCTTTGCAGCTAATTTCAGCTTTTTTAGCAAGATAGTTACGATACGATGCTGAACTGAGGCGCATATATCAGCCATATTGTTTGTAAGAAAATCCGGATCAACTTTCTTCTTATCCCTCACAAAATAAAGAATAGAAGTCTTTAAACCACTGAAACTAAAGTTAAGACCCGGAATCTGCGGCTCCGGGAAGCCGAAAGCAGCGGCGTTTCCTTCCCTGGCCAGTTTGTCAACAAGAGGCCCACCCGGATAGGGAAGCCCCAAAATCTTAGCTGTTTTATCAAAAGCCTCGCCTGCGGCGTCATCGTTTGTTTCGCCAACGATTTCCATATCAAAGTAGTCTCGCACCAGGACGATCTGTGTATGTCCACCTGATACGGTAAGACAGAGAAAAGGAAACTTGGGCTTGGGATCATCTATAAAATGCGCGAGAATGTGCGCATGCATATGATTCACTTCTATCAGAGGCAGATTCCGCGCCAGTGCAAAGCCCTTTGCGAATGATGTTCCGACAAGCAATGAACCTAATAAACCCGGCCCTCTAGTAAAAGCGACGGCTTGAATGTCTTTTTTGTTTATTTTAGCGGTCGATATTGCATCTTCCACTACTGGAATAATATTTTGCTGATGAGCTCTGGAGGCCAGCTCGGGAACGACACCTCCATATTTGTGATGAACTGCCTGAGTCGCAATTATGTTAGAGAGGATTTCACCATCTTTACATATAGATGCAGAGGTTTCATCGCAGGACGATTCGATAGCGAGTATAGTAGCCAAACTGGATAGAAATTTTATTGTTGTGATTTAAAGTACAAAATTATTAAAAAACTACTTAAAATAACGTTATGGATTTTATCTGCTGTCATTCTGCTGGCTGCATCTCTGATTTTTGCTTTACAGTTTAAATCAGTTCAGACGTACGCAGCGAAAAGGGCGGCAGCTTACCTGTCCGGAGAACTTAACTCCACAATCGATATCAAAAGCTTGTACATTAAGCCGTTTAAGCTCGTCGTATTGGAAGGTCTCTACATTCAGGATCAGGAAAAAGACACCTTGCTTTATGCGCCCAGATTTTCAGTAGACCTTAATCTCTTTTCACTCAGAAAAAGAATAGTGGACGTTCAAACCGTAGATCTTAACGGCGGATCATTCTATCTCAAAAAATACAAAGACAATACGACTAATCTGCAGTTCATCATAAATTATTTTGACTCTGGTGAACCTGAAACTAAAAAGAAACCGTCTTCTGAACCTTATACCGTTACTTTTGAGAAAATTGCTATCCACAATACATCCTTCAGGTACAGAAACTTCAATGACAGCACACTGACCCGTCAGGTCAACTTCAATGACATTGCATTGAGCAAACTGAATGCGGTGATAACGGATCTGGATACCAAAAATTTCCTTTTCAAAGCGAAGGTCCGTGCTCTAAGTTTCAAAGAAAAAACCGGATTTTTTGTTAGAAACCTGGATACTGACGCTACTATTGACACCAACAGCATGCAATTTGCTAATCTAAAGCTGGAAACCAACAGAAGTTCCCTGAGCAATTATCTCTTATTCAAATACAATAATTTCGGCGACTTTTCTGACTTCATTAACAAGGTATACGTCAAAGCTTCTCTTCATAACAGCACCCTGCATTCAAGTGATATCTCCTATTTCACATCAGCACTCAAGAACATGAATCTTGATGTCCGCCTGAACGGTGACGTAAGTGGCCGAGTCAACAATATCACTGCAAAAAATGTCACCATGACGGCTGGGCAGGCCACCTATATCAAAGGTAATTTTGGAATAAAGGGTCTTCCTAATATAGACCGCACGATGTTCAATCTGCAAATCGAACGCCTTTTCACCAATAAAAAAGATGCGGATAAACTCATCAAACAGGCTACTGGATTAACCGCGAAAATTCCTGAAATTGCAGCGAAGTTTGGTAATGTCAGCTTCCAGGGTACTTTCAACGGACTCGTAAAGAACTTTAAAGCAGAAGGTGAATTCAAGACAAGCCTGGGCCGGCTTCAGCCCGACGTCAACATAAACTTAAACGGAACTCCAACCTACACCGGAACAATTCAGGCGGTAGACTTCAACTTAGGCGATCTTCTTGAACAAAAAAAATTGGGGCGTACAAGCCTCACCGCCAGGATCGACGGTCGCGGATTCAACCTTCATGAACTGCGCGACAAAATAGACATCGACGCACGCTATTTTGATTTCAACGGATATCGTTACAGCAATATTGATATGCGCGGAGACATCATCAATAAACTTTTCCGCGGAAACATCCGGATAAACGATAAAAACATCAGATTGAACTTTGATGGAGACATCAACTTAAACACGCGCCTCCCGGCCTTCAAATTTAATGCATCAGTAGCCAATGCTAACTTAAATAAGCTCCATTTCACTAAAGATACTCTTCAGCTTAACGTAAAAGTGAACACTGCCTTTACAGGCAATAATCTGAACAACATAGAAGGCAATCTCAATTTAACTGAACTCCGGCTTACCAGCAGAGACAGCTCTCTTCTGGTAGATGAAATTATTCTGAAAGCCGAAGGCTTGGGCAGCTCGAGATTGTTGGCTATTAATTCTGATATTCTCGAAGCAAACATTCGTGGAAGATATGACCTTAACACACTGCCTTCCTACTTCAAATCGGTAGTTAAACGCTATATCCCCTCCCTAAAAGCCGATATACGGAAAGTAGGCGAGCAAGACTTTAATTTCTATCTAAACATTAAAGATTTCGCCCCTGTTGCAATGTTGGTACTCCCTGATTTAAAAATACCCCTGGGAGCAGTATTTTACGGTCGTTTCAACAGTGTCGACAGCATAGCTGCCCTTAACGGATCCAGTGAGCTTATAGAATACAAAAAAATAAAGGTCAATAACTTCATTATTGACGAATCGGCAGCCCGAAGGGCACTGAACCTGTTCATGACGGCCGACCGTATTGACATCACTGACAGTCTATACATCAAGAACGTCAACTTTGCAAACATCCTCTACAATGACAGCCTTTCGCTCAATATCAAGCTATCAGATAAAGATGCTACCAATCAGCTCGATCTAAACGGTTTGATTGAGTTTGGCACAGACACGCTCGCTAAATTAAGCCTTCTGCCATCAGACTTCATCATCAACCGGGAAGTCTGGCGGGTTCCTGAACAAGTAAAACTGCAGTTCGACAACAATAAGATTTTCGTTCAGAGCTTCGAACTTTTGCGTAATGAGCAGCTCCTTACTATAGATGGCGTGATATCTGACCAGCCACAGGACAAGTTAAACATAGACTTCAAAAATTTCACCCTTGTAACCTTTAATGCGCTGACAAGAGCTGCCGGAGTTATTCTTGGCGGTCAGCTTAACGGAAACGTATCTCTGAATTCCGTACTGAGGCAGCCAAAAATAGAAGCACAGCTGAAGATAGATACGCTGGTCATGAACAATACGAGGGTGGGCGATTTAAACCTTGTTGCCGATCTCGACAATGTCACCAAGCTAGTAAACGTTAATATGGACATTCTCAAAGATGGTAAAGAAACGATGAACGTTGTTGGTACTTACAATGCCAGCGCTGAAGTCAATACGCTTGACCTTGATCTTACTATGGAGGATAATGAACTGGTCATCTTTACGCCTGCTATCAGAAGCCTGGTATCTAATGTAAAAGGTCAGGTATCAGCCAAAGTAAATGTCAGCGGCAATATTCTTGATCCACGGATTAATGGAAACCTAAGCCTGAAAGACGCACATTTAACAGTCAATTATCTTAGAACTCCTTATCGTGTCACAGATGAGGTATCGATCCAGAACAGTGTAATCAATCTGGACAACCTGGAGTTGAGAGACATTAACAATAACGTTGCGGTTGCTACCGGAACTGTCGACCTGACAGATTTGAGAAACCCCCTTTTGGACATTTCCATCCGGGCAAGCAAATTCATGGCCTTAAATACGACAGCGAAAGACAATCCCATCTATTACGGAACCGCCTTCGCCACGGGGACATTCAAATTTAAAGGTCCAACGAGCAATATGAGCATTGATATCAATGCTAAAACAGAAGAAGGCACAGTCTTCAACATTCCGCTAAACGGATCGGAGACTATTACTAACAACGACTACATTACATTCGTCGCTAAAGACTCGTCCTTTAGGCCTCTCGCTCCCTCGTTGTTTCGCGGTATCGCTATGAACTTTGACCTGGTTGTAGACGAAAACAGTGAAGTGAATATCATCACGAATCTCGGTCGGTTAAATGGACGAGGAAATGCTACCCTGAACCTAAAAATCACTAGTCAGGGAGATTTCGAAATGTACGGAGATTATCTCATCTCTAGTGGCAAGTTTCAGTTTACAGCCCAGGATTTTATCAACAAGATATTCGATCTTAGTCAGGGAGGCTCAATCAGATGGACAGGCGATCCTGCCGACGCTCTGATCAATCTCAAAGCGGCCTACAGCGTGCGAACGGACGTACGTCCGCTATACCTCGCTGCCGGAAGGGCTGCCGAAGAAGGGCGCGTATTAGCGGAGGCCATCATGAATCTGAACGGTAATCTGACCCAGCCAGATATATCTTTCGACATCAATTTCCCTACAGACACCAAGGTCAAGGATGAACTGCAGAGTTACTTCAACGATGTAAATAACAAGAATACGCAAGCATTGAGTCTAATCGTCAGAAGGTCCTTTTCGCCAAACACCGGGTCCGTGAACGTCCAGGCAGTAAACTCAACCATATTTAGTGCTGGCACCGAACTGTTCTTCAACCAGTTGAACAATATTCTCGCCCAATCCCTTAACTTGAATTTCGTAGATTTGAATATAAGGTCTCTTAACGAAGCCAGTGCATCACTCCGTCTTCTGGAAGATCGTCTGGTGATTACGGGAGGCGTTACCGATAGAAGAACAGAGTTAAATGATCTGAACATTATAGGAAACTCAGTCGCCAGGGACGTCGAGCTTCTCTATCTGCTTAGAAAGGACGGAAGTCTGAATGCCAGAGCGTCGAACAGGCTTAACAACAGGAACTTCCTAAATCCTGACCAGGAATACATCAGCGCACTGGGACTGGTTTACCGTCAGGATTTTGAAAATTTAAGAGAATTCCTGAGGGCCTTGATCGGAAAAAGAAGAAGGGATGAAAGAAGGCAATTACCTACTCCCACCCCTTCACCAAGTCAGCAGAAACCCACCGGACCATCTGCCGCTATCTTACCAGGCAACAGTGATTCACAGCGAAAATCCAAATAAGTATTACAAGGAGTTATTCAAAATAGAATGCCCCATTCTATCCCTCTTTGTTATAAGGTATTGTTCGTTATATTGGTTCGAAGCAATCTCGATCGGAATATTCTCCACAATCTCAATCCCATAACCGATTAAGCCTGCACGCTTGCTCGGGTTGTTGGACAGTAGCCGCATCTTCGTAATGCCCAGACTTCTTAATATCTGCGCTCCTACACCATAATCTCGCTGATCCATCTTGAAGCCGAGCTGCAAATTCGCATCAACAGTATCGAAGCCATTCTCTTGAAGATTGTAAGCATGAAGCTTGTTGATAAGACCAATACCCCTGCCTTCCTGATTCATATAGATGATCGCCCCCTTTCCTTCAGCCTCGATCATTTCCATAGCCTTATGCAGCTGAGGCCCGCAATCACAACGACACGATCCGAAAATATCTCCCGTAACACAGGAACTATGAACTCTAACCAATACAGGCTCGTCCTCCTTCCATTCCCCTTTAACCAGAGCCAGGTGATGTTCCTGCGTATCGGTTTGCGTATAAGCAACCAGCTGGAAATTTCCCCATTGTGTAGGCAACGTTACAGAAACCTCCTTAGCTATCAAGGACTCGGTCTGCAACCGATAGTTAATTAAATCTTTAATGGAAACAATTTTCAGATCAAACTTTTCGGCGATTAGCATCAGATCAGGCAATCGGGCCATTTCGCCATCCTCCTTCATTATCTCAACCAGAACACCTGCCGGCTCCATGCCTGCAAGGCTCGCAAAGTCAATCACCGCTTCTGTATGACCTGCCCGACGAAGTACGCCACCATCCTTAGCACGAAGGGGAAACACGTGTCCCGGGCGACCCAAATCTTCTGGCCGAGTAGCCGGATCGATCAGCGCCTGAATCGTCTTGGAGCGGTCAGAGGCCGAAATACCGGTGGTACAACCATTTCCGATTAAGTCAACAGACACCGTGAAATTAGTTTCATGGAGTGCTGTGTTGGTCCCTACCATCAAGTTTAATCCAAGTTCATCACAGCGACTTTCCGTCAGCGGCGCACAAATAAGTCCCCGGCCCTGCGAAGCCATGAAATTTATGATCTCTGGAGTAATATTACGTGCAGTGGTAATGAAATCACCCTCATTCTCCCTGTCTTCATCGTCAACTACAATGATCACCTTGCCGGCCTTCAGGTCGTCAATGGCTTCTTCAATTGTATTAAGTTTAATATCCATTTGAATACAAAATTAAGCTAATCACTTAACAATAGTATAATGAACATGTAAGTTTATAAACAACGTCGCTGCCTATGCCGTCTTCTTTTTGAAACGCTTAAAGAATTTAATAAATGCCTGTTTATAAGATTCAACATCAAACAAGGCAGAGTCACTGGTGGATTTGTATGTCAAAAATATGCCCAGAGGCGTTAGAACTGCTATTGCAATCCACATACCGACAACCGGTGACATTGTTCCTTCCCTTGCTGACTTCTCGCCGATAGTGGATATAATATGATAGATTAAAAAGAATATGATCGACATCACCACGGGTAATCCCAAGCCTCCTTTACGGATGATGGCACCAAGCGGGGCCCCTATAGAGAAAAGAAGTAAACAAGATACAGACAAGGTGAACTTACGATTATACTCAATGATATAACGACGAATGGTTTTCTGAATAGACAGGTATTCCTCACTTCTACCCGTAAGCGTCTCTGATACAGAACGTGCTTCATTAAGCGCCGCATTAAGGGCTGTTGATTTCTCAACATCGTTGAAGAGTTCCGAAACGTCCTGTTTATAGTCAGGAACAGATTTTAAAGGTTCTGTCGGGGGCTGAACATAGCTAAACAAACGGTATGAAGGCGCGATGAAGGGCATTATCGCCTTCGACACGCTATCAGCCTGCCTGGCTGTCGAATCCCTGTATAGCTTTAATTGACGCAGGTTCAGCATGGCGTAGTTTGACTTAAAAAGATTTTCATCAGTACGCTTCATCTCAAAGTCATCAAGAGGGAACTTCTGTTCTGTCGCCTTGAAGCGATAACGAGTAAAGCGCTCCCTCGGATTATAACCTTTGTCTCCTGATGTCTCCTCATAACGAACCCCGTCCTTCAGCTCCAGAACAAGCGTCCTGTCCTTATTGGTCTTGTACATGATCCCCTCTTTCGCCAAAGTTGTAGAGGGATTTCCGTTAGGTCCGGTCTGGTCGTATATCATCACGTTCTTTAACGTGCGCCCGTCCTTTCCCTTTTCTTGAACACGAATTGCATATCCTTCTATGGTATTATTAAATATTCCCTCTTCAATGAGAAATGACGCTTTCTGATTTCTAACGTCATACAACAGCGAGCCCATCTTCAAATTGGCAACCGGAAGCATATAGTCCGAGAATAAAAAGGCAGATATACTAAGGGCCGTAACGAGCACGAAAAGCGGTCGCATCGCTTTTTGAAGGGAAACGCCAATAGACTTAATCGCTACTAATTCATAGCTTTCACCAAGGTTTCCGAAGGTCATGATCGAAGAAAGCAACATGGCCAGAGGCAGCGCCATGGCTACGTTGGTAGCGGAAGCATACCATAGCAAGCGCACGATGACATGCCATTCAAATCCCTTTCCAATCAGGTCATCGATGTATTTGAATAGAAATAACATCAACAACACGAACATCACAATGAAAAAGGTTACAATGAAAGGCTTAATAAAGGCCTTAATTATCAGCAGATAGACTTTCTTCACTATGCAAAATTAGTGATTAGTTTGCTTATGCACCTAATACACTGATCAAATACTGAATCTGGTTGTCCCAGATCAGCCTGCGTTCTTCCAACGCCTCAGGAGGCGCGAAATCGGTAATAGACAAGGCCACATCATTAGTTAACTCGTCCTGTAAAATTTCCATCTCGAAATAGCACTGAGGTTCATCATCCAGCCACTTGAAACGCACCAGTTTGTTTTCTTTCAAGTTGGTGAGCTTCGCTTTGTGCTCCTCACCATCCCATTGGAAAGAGTAAATCTGCTCCTTATATTTGACTTCATCGGCGAACCATTGGGCCAGTCCATTAGGTTCATTTAGGAAAGAAAACAGTATTTTGGGAGAGGAATGAACTTCGTACTCTAACGTAAACTTCTTTTTTTCAGACATTTTCTCAATTCAAAAATCAATTGCAAGCAATTTTTAGATTTATTTTCTAAAGAAAAGTATTTTAAACTATATTTGCAACTCCAATTTCGGGAGGCAGCAATGCCCATAACGATAAGCAAAACCAAGTTTATCGGAAACAGGAAAACGGCGGGGTAGCTCAGATGGTTAGAGCGCAGGATTCATAACCCTGAGGTCGGCAGTTCGATCCTGCTCCCCGCTACGTAAAAAAAGCCGCTTAATGCGGCTTTTTTTATTTCCAGACATCTGCCGTACAAAATTTCTTTAGATAATTACAGGTATTTAAAAATCCGGTCAGTTTTTCTTTCTAGCAAAGAACTCTTCCACTCTCTCCGGACTCAACATCTGCCATAAAGACGCGACTGTCCATCCCGGAGCAAAGATATCATTGTAGAAGCCTTTACCGTTTTTACCGTAATCCCAATTAGTGTGCTGTACAACCTCCGGATAATATCCCACCTTCGCAATGTTAAACTTATGGCCTTCTCGCGGCATTAACTGCAACATGGAACTCTTGATCACGTCTGAAAACTGCGAAAACCGTTGTTCATTCTTCTGATTGGCCAACCATTCGAGAACAGTTGCAAATTCAAAAATGAACACATCCACGTGGTTATTCTCTACGGAGACGTTTCCCCAGCCTCTCGACTTAAAGCCTACATCCCCCAGCATCTGTCCCTGTGCGAAAGGCACATCCCAGGTGTAATACCAGCTCAAACAGAAATAAGCTGCTTGAGCACATAGATCAATATATCTGGCACGCTCTTTCCCCGATGTTACAAAGGCCAAATAATACATCGCCGTTGAGGCATACAAGGAAGCTTCCTTGTCTTCACAGTTCGCATCCAGCGTTGAAGAAAAGTAGTCCGCTTTGGATATGATTTCCCTTTCCAAGTACGCAGCACTTTTTCTAGCCGATTCCAGATACCTTTTGTTACCGAAGTAGCTGTAGGCCATAGTCAGGGGTACGGTAGCCGAAGGAGTACTTCCTCCGCTCTCATCCTCTATCTTAAACTCGTCGTTGAATTTTCTTGGAAAACTTCCATCAGGCTGTTGCAGCTTGGAGAAATTCACCAGAAGCTGCTTTATTTTCGATTCCCATTCAGGATGACGCCTTCCTTTAGCTTGATCATAAGCAAGATAGTTAAGGATGGCAAAAACCCCTTCCGATTGACGGCGAATACTGTATACCTGCGGTTCTTCGTTACGGCTTAGCTCAACAAACTCACGGAAAAATCCGTTTTTGGTAAACCCACGCGACAGATAACTATCAAATATGGCACGTGCATTTCTAACAAGACTTTCGTCCCCTACCTCCTCTCCATATTCTAAAGCATTAAATGCATTCAGGAGTACCCGGCCGACGAAACCGACTTCCGCAGATCCGGTACTGATACAATCATCTGTGCGGAGATGAACACCTGAATAGTATTTGAGGTCATAATTGTCAACAAAGCTTTCTTTATAAAAATTGGAGAGCAATTTCTTGGCTTCAGCCGTGTTATGTACATCTGCCAAAGGCTTTGGCTTATAAGTATCAAACACGTAACTCCAGGTGTCGGCAACGAAGTCTGAATAGCCAGATGCCTTTCCTTTCCTGATTTCCCATGTCAGCTTCCTGGTCTCTCCTTTGGCAAGTTTTTCAAAGGCCCGTACCGGAGAAACCAAAGTAAGCTTCCTGATATAAGTTTTAGGTGCTTCATGATATGGAAACCCAAAGACCAGAGACGAGGTTCCGTCAACATTTTTAAACCCGGTAAAACCAATAGATGTTTTTCCTGAGAGGATAACATCACCGGAAGTGTGCGTAGTCAGGCTTTCGGTTTGGAAATCATCCAACCTTGCGACGGTGTAATAATTTCCGCTCTTCCTGTCGAACACCCCTGTGAGGGGCGAGCTCAGCCGGTCTTCTCTTACCTGCCAACTATCGCTTGTGGCGAAAGACGGAGCCTCTTTCGGGGAGCGAAGATTGCGGTGGTACCAGAACCCCGGCATGAGGAACTCGCAATCTTCGTGCTTAAACGTTTCTAACCTGATTAGTTCTTCAAAATTGTAATATATGTTCTCTTTTCCGGTTATGCTGACCTCTATTTTTATTGTCTGCCCATTATTGATTTGGCGCTGAATAACCTCAACAGGAATAGGATCTTTTGAAGACAGACTACCATTTCCTCCGTCTTTCAGGGGATAGCTTTTAGCTGGATTTCCCGGCTCCATCAAAGTGATATGGTATTGAAAACCGATATCCTGCGCAAACGATAGCACGGATACCCAAACAAATAAAACGGTTAACAGGCTCTTTATCTTCATAATCATATTATTTAAAAATTCTCAACCACGTGCCCGGGTTGTTTGCATCCATGTGTGAAAGATACTCGATGTACGATGCCCCCCTGTAGGAAGCTTCCAGCGCCATACCCAGCCTTGCAACAGCATCAGTTTTGCTGGAATTTAGTTTCATCGGGATCTTCCAGTTGATTTCGTATCCATCGGCAAGTGGAGTCACCTCCGATACAATCTGGTTTGTTAGCTTGGCTTGAATCCATTTACCGGATCGTCTGAGAAACAACACGTTAATCCCATTCGCCGAGGATTCAAGCCTGTAGGCATTTCGTTTAGTAGCAAAAAACAAAACCGCAGCGGACTCACCCCCTTGCTCCAGATTACTGACAATGCATTTTATTGCTATACCTTCAGAGGTCTCAAGTATCTTTGCACGGAGGTTCGCAGGCCCTTTAGCTCCCACAAACACTCGGTTTTCTGCATGGCTTCTATCGAGATAAATATCTGAAACCATATGTCCTTTAATGAGCCAGGGCGCTATGTAATCAGAACCAACGTTCGAGGCGCTTAATGCAACAACCGTACGCTCGTCCCATAAGGCTATGGAGTTCCACTTTGCCTGCTTATCTAAAGGCAGATCGAAAGGACGTGTTTTTCTCCGGAAGTTCCGGGCCCTGTTATTCCCGATTGCAACCTCCATGGTAGACAATTCCCAGTCATGAGCCCGGTTTTCATTGGTCTGATACGAAAGAAGTGTCTCTCCGTTTGGAAGCTGAATGAGATAGGGTGCGCCCATGTAAACTGAATCGCTAACTGGCTCCGCCAACGCATAGTTTCTACTATGTGAATTTGCCAGCACAGGCTCCCGCCAGTTGTCGGAGATGGAGGTTCTGACCGTATAGGGTTTAAACTGTCCTATTTTGTTGTCTTCGATTGAAACAACAATTTCATCGCCTACCAGCACCGGTACAGGCATACCGTCTCTCCGGCCCGCTCTGAACGAAATGGTCTTAATCTTCTTTGTCCAGGTGATGCCATTATCGTTTGAAGATATCATAGATATTTCCTGTTCATCCGATCGCTGATAAGGATTCTCATTAGCGAAGTATACCTGCAGCTCACCATTTGGCAATTGCAGAAACGCAGGTTCCCAGCAGCCATCAATGAAACGCGGGGCAGCAGAATATAGTGATTGCGGCGGCAGCCATGTCTTTCCGTTATCAGTACTTCTCCTGATGACAATACTGAAGGGGGCAACCTCAGGCGCAGAGGGTCTGTAATTACATGCGATGATCAGATCTCCATTTTTCAGCTGCTTGAGTTCCGGATTGGCCGTATTCACGATCACCGACTTACCCTCTAAACTGGTGTAGACGAACTGCGAGAAGACTTCTGTGGGCGCGGTCCATGTCCCCCCTTCATCGCTGCTTCTTTTCAAATGAATGCTCCCGCGGGACGTTTCATATATCACAATAATACTTGAATCGTGCAACCGTGCAAATCGTGGATATCCACCCCTATCGGCTAATTGCATCATCGAAGAATAATCCCATGCAATGCGGGTCGCCGGCTCCTGATGCCCCTGACCAACAGCAGGGACGTTCGGCGCCAGAAATGCAATACAAACAAACAATTGAACAAAAAAGACGCTTTGTTTCATTCTACCTATCTCTGCAGCTTTGTCTTCATTATTTGTTGTGAAATTTTCATTACAGGGACATTATCGGTCGAAAATGAGACGTCAGCTATGTACATCGCCCTGGGATGGATGCTGGTCTTGCTGTGATGGGCATGGAACACGATCTTCAGGGCTCCTGACTTATCCCTGAACATGGCGCTGTGTCCTGCACCAACCAATTCACCGGGACTTTGTAATATCGGGTTATTGACATATTTGGTCCATGGACCAGTGGGTGACTTGCTGGTGGCGAAACCAATACCGTACGATTGGCTCTCATAGCTATTGGCTGAATAAGTCATGTAGTAAAGGTCTTTATGCTTTATCACAAACGACCCTTCATTCACCCGGGGCCATACCGTTTCCCATTCCTGAGACACGTTGATGCACTTGCGAAGAGATCCTTCCCGGATTGTCTGGAGATCGTTCTCGAGCTCGGTCACCCAAATATTTAATCCATCATTAAACCGGTCGAAGAACATATACGGCTTCCCGTCATCATCAATGAACAAAGTATTGTCGATACATTTCTCTCCCTCAATCATCGGCTTTTTCTGAGACTGAACAAAGGGTCCGAAAGGTGAGTCGGCTGTTGCAACACAAATGTGTTCATTGGCCGTGTAATACATCACAAACTTGTTCTTATCCTTGAGGTAGTACACCTCCGGCGCCCAGAACCATTTGTCGCCCCAGGAGTCCTCCTTCCTAAGCGCAAGTTCATCTGCTTTTTTCCAATATTCAAGGTCTTCAGAGGTATATACCTCTATTCCATTATCAGAATGGGTGCCGTAAGCATAGTAAACGTTCTCATAGAGCAGAATATAGGGGTCCGCCAGCGGTACCGCATTTTCAAATTGGAAAGGTTTGGTACTTTCGGCTTTGCATGCGGAAGACGAAACGAAAATTAATAATAAAATGTAGTATACGAGCTTTTTCATTGTGGTGAATTAGTTAAAAGGAGGCTAACCTGGGTTAGCCTCCTAAATTAGTACATTGGATTTTGGGTAATGTTCGGATTGTTGTTCGCTTCGTTTGATGGTATCGGCAGACGATTATGACGACCGATTATGAAGTTATTAAAATCCGGATCATGCTGTTTAAGTTCGTTGATCCCTGCTTCATTATCTAACATTCCATTCCGCTTCAGGTCAGCCCAACGATGTCCCTCAGTAGCAAGTTCCAGCACACGCTCTGTTTGTAATCGCTTCAAAAAGGCTTCTTTACTTGTCGTAGCAGATGGGTAGTTGACTGCCAGCCCCGGCATATTAACCCGCGCCCTCACTCGGTCCACTAGCGCTACAGCCTCAGAAAGAGTTCCATTGGACTGAGCTATACATTCTGCGTACAGCAACAGAACATCAGCAAACCGAACCAAACGAACATTCGTAGGATTATAATAATCGTCATAGTCACGATAGTACTCAGCACTGTACTTCCTGAAGAAAACCCTTCCCCTCCAGTTGTCCTTAGCCCATAGCTCATCGTTACTCACCTGATTGTAGACCCGGGTATTCCCCGGAAAATCCTTGTGCATATCACTATAAAATGCTGTGTAACGTAAACGGATGTCGTATCCGTTAGCAAGGTTCCGTTCCTTCTTGAATTCTTCCACTAACCATGGCCGCAGTTCGCCATCTGTCCAACCTATTCCGGGAGGAGCAAAGAACTGGCCTCTGTTCAGACCGAGATTCGGATCTACCGAAAAATCATCGTCACCGGCAGGTGCCTGATTCACGTCAGAGTACTGGATCTCGAAGACGGATTCTTCGTTGTTCTCCGAATCCTTACTGAAATTATCAAAATAGTTAGCTCTTAGATTGTAAAGACCTTTACCCTCTCCTTCCACAAGCCACTGAAGATCAGCCCTTGCTTCTGTCCACATCTTCAGCTGCATATAGCATTTGGCTCTGAAGGCAAGCGCTGCTCCTTTCGTGGCCCTGCCTCTATCCGCTCCCTGCCAGCTAGGGGGCAGGAGACTCTGGGCTTGGCTAAAGTCGGCTATGGCCTGTTCAAACACCTCCTGCTCGGTATGTCCTTCGGGCTGCATACCAGGAGTGGAAGGCTCCAGAACTATTGCCAGGCTCTTGTTTGGTCCGCCCCATAGAAGCGCAAGATGGTAATAGTACAAGCCCCGAAGGTAGTAGGCTTGCCCCAGTATCCGGCTCTTGTTGTTTTCGTCTGCGAAGCTGATCCCCGGAACGTTGGCTAACACCTGGTTTGCTCTAAAAATTGCCTCGTAGCAATCTCTGTAGGTCCAGGCATTCCCTTCCCAGAAGTTATAATTGTTATATCGGAACTGTGTCCATTCTTTTAGTTCTGCCCAGGGACTCTGGCTAAAGCCTTCATCGGATGTGAGGTCAAATCTAAACCACATCCACCTGCTATAAGTACCGGGCTTGTAAAACATATTGTAAACAGCATCAACACCATACTGAGCATCCTTTTCCGTTTTCCAAAACGTAGCTGTCGTGATGGTGTTCGGATTCTCCACATCCACCTTGCAATTGCTGAAAGTAACTACGATTGCGGCGACTATATATATATACTTTTTCATCAGATTCAAATTTTAGAAGGATAATTGAGCACCGAATGTTATACCCTTGGGATTCGGGAAGTTACCCGAATCGTAACTTCTTTCCCATATACTTCCGTTAAGGAATTCGGGATCCAGTCCGGTATACGAAGAAAACGTTATCAGATTTTGTGCATTTACAGAAAAACGCATACTGCTGAAGACATTCTTCAACAATTTTTTCGGAACATTATAGCCCAATGCCAGCTGCCTTATCCTCAGATAGCTTCCATTTTCGAGCCAACGGTCCTGGTCTCCCCTGACATTCCTCGAGTCTGCATAGATAGGTCTCGGATCTTTTGCACCAGGGTTCTCGGCGGTCCATGGATCATAGTCTGCGCGATAGTTGGAGTTGTCATCAAACCGGTCGAAACCGCTTCGCGGCCCGTTGAACGACTTAAAGCCGAATGCCCCTGTGAACTGAACCTGAAGGTCAAAGCCTTTGTAATCAAATCCGATATTTCCGCCTAACTGAAACTTCGGAATAGTAGAACCCAGATGCTGCCTGTCAGCGTCAGTGATCTGCCCGTCGTCATTATAATCAATATACTTGATATCACCGGGCTGTGCGTTTGGCTGAATCCGTTGCCCTGCGCTGTTAACATGGCGTTGTACCTCTTCCGCTGTCTGGAAAATCCCCCCTGTCTTAATAAGATACCATTCCCCGATTGGTTGTCCAACGATTGATTTGGTGTTCCATTGCGTAAATTCAGTTCTACCGTAACCCAGTTCTTTGATCTTGTTCTTAATGTAAGATCCATTGAAGTCGATATTGTATCCCAACTCGGCACCTATCTTATCTCTCCAGCTAAGCGAAAGTTCAATACCCGTATTTTGAAGTGTTGCTGCATTTACGAAAGGATTTCCTCCGTTGTTTCCCGTTACCATCAGAATCTGCATAGGAGTCAGCACATCTTTAGTCTCCTTGTCAAAATAATCAAGACTTAGATTCAGCCTGTTGGCCACCATGGTCATGTCAAGTCCCGCATTAAACTGGGTAAGCTTTTCCCACTTCAGATCACTGTTCGCAAGCCTTACCTGAGTCATTCCCGTTACGTTCTCATCAGCTCCAAAAACTGCCTGAGGAAACACGTTGATGAATGAAACCCAATCCCAGACTCCAATATTAGACGTTCCCAAAATACCATAATTGGCTCTTAACTTCAGGTCATCTATCCAGGGGACATGAAAAAACTCTTCCTTACTGATCCTCCATCCGCCGGAGACTGACGGAAAGTAGCCTACTCTAAAATCAGGATTGAATTTAGAAGACTCGTCACGGCGCATAGTAAAGCTTAGCAGATATCGTTCATCAAAATTGTAGTTTATACGCCCGAATACAGAAAAGAGCTTTTCGAGATCCTGGTAATTACCTGTCTTCGGATTACTCAGGGCAGCATCAAGGTTATCGAAATATCGTCCACTGCTAACTAACACATCGTTTTTGGTTCCCCAGATCTGTTCATAACGTGACGTCTGATAACTGGTTCCGAATACTGCCGAGATATCATGTGCTCCGAATTTTTTATTATACTCCAGCGTGTTGTCAAATACTAATCCCCTGAACTGTGCCTGATTTTTATTCAGAGAAGATGGATCATAAGGCTGGTTATAGGTCCAGTATCCTTCTTTCCTCAGGTACTTATGCCGGTCATTACTCAGATCAAAGCCGAAGTTAAACCGGTATTTGAATGACTTATACAGCTCCAGTTCCGAGAAGGCGTTTCCCCTGATCCGGAGGTTTCCGTTATTGGTATTTTCAAAATCTTCGCGGGCAAACGGATTTGTTCCGAATGTGACATCCCGATTTCCCTCGCCGTAACCGTATCCACCTCTAGCCGCATTGTCGGGGTTGAAGATGGGTATCGTGGGCAGCATCCTGTAAACATCAACAATAGGATTGCTGTTCAACTCGTCGACCTGATAGTCGCTCAACATCAGATTTTCTCCTATTCGAAAAACTACATTCTCACTGAATTTGCGGGTTGATGAGGTATTCACCCTAAAACTCAACCGCTCACTTTTACTGCCTATAGTGGTACCTGTATTTCCCTGATAATTACCAGAGATAAAATACCTGTTGTCTTTTGTAC
Source organism: Arcticibacter sp. (assembly GCF_045629565.1). Taxonomy (GTDB): domain Bacteria; phylum Bacteroidota; class Bacteroidia; order Sphingobacteriales; family Sphingobacteriaceae; genus Arcticibacter. Next base: position 35,676 of record NZ_JAZQRL010000012.1, on the reverse strand, counting down.
CTCCGGAGAGAGAGAGGTTGTGGTCTTGCACGATTCCTGTTTTAAACACTTCCTCCTGCCAGTCGGTATTCCCCTCGAAGTGATTTGCCGGTGGACGGTTGCCGTTTGAAAAAGCGAGATCATTAAACTGTATCCACTGATTTCGGTCTGTGAGGTTATATTTTGGAAGCCATTGAGACGTAAGCCGCGATGCCGCATCAATTTTCATTGCGCCTTCTTTCCCTTGCTTGGTCGTAATGATGATGACACCATTACCGGCACGGGACCCATAAATTGCCGCGGCGGAAGCATCTTTAAGTACCTGAATACTCTCAATGTCATTGAAGTTAAAGTCTCTGTTCGCTCCGGATACAATTCCGTCTACAACATACAGGGGATTACTGTTCCCGAATGTACCTGTCCCTCGTATTTCTACCTTCCCCTCGCTACCCGGAGCCCCGCTTGTCCGGACATTTACTCCCGGCAACGTCCGCAAGGCCTCACCTACGCTCCCTGTTACAATGGTATTTTTCATTTCTGAGGGATTGAAAACTGAAACAGCACCAGTGAGGTCTGCTTTCTTTACCGTCTGGTAACCGATAATCACCACCTCATCCAGCTCCCTGTTACCTGGATGAAGGGTCACATTGACGGAACCCTGGCCCGTATAGACCACTTCCCTGGTGGTCATACCAACTGATGTAAATACGAGCGTCTGCTGCCTCGCGACCGGGATGGTGAAGTCACCATTGATGTCTGTCGTCGTACCAACCCTGGTACCCTTTACCATCACGCTTACTCCCGGCAGAGGCTGGTTAGTATCATCTAATACTTTTCCTCTTACCGGCACATTTTGCCCGTAAACGAATACGGAGCAAAAACAGAATAACATAAGTAGAATTCTAGTTAACATGCATCTGAGATTTAAGGTTCATAAATAGTTGTATTCGGTCAAAGCATAATTGGTTAAAGGCTTTGCCCGCTGAATCATCGGATCCGGATTACAGGTAAAATTAGACTGTCATGCAGGAATCCACGTGTACTTTTGGTTCAAAAAGTTGTAAAAACAGGTCAAAATACAGGCTTTAAGCCCTTACCTTAGGATTTCAAGCTGTGAATTTCTACCTTACATCTGTTGCTGCCAATTATCATGCTTTTGACTTTTTAGACCTTGTACCGTGAACGTGCGAACCATTATTTCATTCAACTTCGTTTTTGCGCTTTGCCTTTTATTTTGTCAGGCACAGGAAACTGCAAACTTCCATTTCAGGACGCTTCGGGTGGAAGACGGGCTGTCAGAGAACGCGGTATATGCAGTGATTCAGGACACAGATGGCTTCATGTGGATCGCAACCAAGGATGGACTGAACCGGTTTGACGGAAGTTCGTTCAGAACTTTCAGGCGCGAAACCGGAAAAACAGGAACCCTCGGTAATAACTTCGTCAGATGTCTGGCTGAAAAAGACGACAACAGCCTGTATATTGGAACCGATGACGGTGTCTTTATCATGAACAAGTTGGATGAGTCGTTTCGCCCGCTAGAAGGTAAGATGCCGGAGAAAAGGATCTTATCCGGAGCCATTACGGCGCTGATAGTCGATCAGAAAGGAAAGCTGTGGATCGGAACGATGGCAAGAGGTATTTATTTATATGATCCTGCTTCAAAAGATTTGTCTAAAGTCAAAATGGAATCCGGCGCGCCTACCTCTAATGTCTGCTGGTCTTTACTTGAAGACCGGTCCGGCATTATCTGGGCAGGCACGGCAAGAGGTTTGTTACGTTACTCCCGGCATAGCGAACATTTTGAAATAGAAAAGCAAATGTTCAGCAGGGTCGAGAACAACAAACATGAAATACTCTCCATGCACGAAGACCGCCGCGGGAACCTCTGGTTAGGAACCTGGTCAGAGGGTTTGCGCTGTTACAACAAACAGACCGGTGATTACAGGGAATATATGCATGCAAAGCCGTCTACATACGTTTCTCACATCCGCGCAATCAGCGAATACAAGAAGGATCAGCTCCTCATCGGAGCTGACGATGGTTTGTACCTGTTCTCTATCACAACCGGCACCTACGGACGGGTAGATATCCCTGGCTTCAGGTACAGCTTGAGTGATCAGAATATATATTCCATAGCAAAAGACGCGGAAGGCGGTATCTGGGTAGGTACGTACTTTGGAGGAGTGAACTACCTGAGCAGCTCCCAGTCTGCCATAGAAACCTTCCACCCCGGCCCTGAACATGGCCTGCTTTCCGGAAAAGCGGTTAGCCAGTTCTGTGAAGATGCAAAAGGGAACATGTGGATTGCGACAGAAGACGGCGGCATAAATTATCTGGATATAAAGACCAGGGCGATCACACAGCCTGTTAAAACCACCTATCACAATACTCACGCATTGCTGTTGGACGGCGAAGAACTCTGGATAGGTACGTTCTCAAGGGGAATTGATATATACAATATCAGGACAAAAAAACTTACCAACCTTCAATTTGACCCTAACAATCAAAATACGCTGAATCATGACTGCATATTTTCGATCTACAAAACCCGCGGGGGCGATATCCTCATCGGTACTTATAGCGGATTGAATAAGTATGATAAACACTCGAAGAAGTTCGTGAGAATCAAGGAGGTGAAAGGATTTATCTACGATATAAAAGAAGATAACGATGGAAACCTCTGGCTTGCCTCTTACGGTGGAGGCGCCATAAGATATAGCTATAAGTCGCGCAAATGGATCCAATACGATCTCCTCAAAAAAGACAGTAAAGACCCCATCGTAGGCAGCAAGCTTACCGGCATCCTGATCGACAGCCAGAAACGACCCGTTTTTGCAAGCGAAGGCAGAGGAATATTTATTTATAACAAGGCGAACGATACCTTCAGGAATATCTCGGAAGCAGACGGACTTCCCAACAACGTTATCTATGGGGTTCTGGAAGATCCTGCGGGAGATCTCTGGCTGAGCTGCAATAAAGGCCTGATTTGCCTAGACCCCGACAAACCACGCTCCGGCAAGCTTTATAATATAGACGATGGATTGCAGAGCAACCAATTCAACTATAAATCGAGTTTCATTTCCCGCGAGGGGAAATTCTATTTTGGTGGCGTCAACGGTTTCAGCAGTTTCTATCCACAGGATCTTAAGGCGCTAAAAAACCGGAAAGTTCCCAAAGTGGCCATTACCGACATCCGGCTGTTGGGTGATACCAAACCATCTCTGCAAATGGACATTCAGGAAAACCTGAACCGCCTGAAAAAGATCCGGCTTAAGCACAATAATTCTTCTTTCCGGATCCATTTCGTAAGCCTCAGCTATGTCTCGCCGCGCAAAAATGAGTATTCATATAAACTCGATGGCGTTGACAAGAAGTGGAATTACGTCGGCAACAACCAAAGTGTTACTTACGTAAACCTCCCTCCTGGTGACTATACATTCATGGTCAGGGGGTCTAACAATGATCAGCTTTGGAATGGCACTCCAAGCTCAGTATCAATAAGTGTTCTTCCGCCGTTCTGGCAATCCACATATGCCCGCATCGCCTACTTTGTGCTTTTTGCCGGCGTATTCATCCTCTTCTTACGAAACTATGAAAAGCGAAATAAGGCCAGACAGGCACGCCAGTTGGAAGTATTCAAATCTGATCAGGAAACAAAATCTTTCCAGTCGAAAATTGACTTTTTTACCTCCATCGCACACGAAATCAGAACCCCTCTTAGCCTCATTAATGCACCCCTGGAGGAAGTTCTGTCTACAAAGCTCTCCAAACAGGAAGAACTTCAGAATCTTTCTATCATAGAAAAACATTGTGAACGACTGAAGATATTGGTCAACCAGCTTTTGGACTTCAGGAAAATCGACAGTATCAACTATCAAATGGAAACTGAAAGATTCGATCTGATAGAGCTTCTTAAGGAGCTTTATTTAAGATTCAGAAAAACGGCTGACATAGACCGGATCAGACTGTCTATTGAAATGCCTGCAGTCGAGCATGTGTTCGTGGAATCAGATAAAGAGGCCATCACCAAGATCGTGAGTAATTTATTAAGCAATGCCCTCAAATTCACTCATGATGAAGTTGTTTTACAATTGGTCTGTCCGCCAGACGCTTCCTATACGATCATCGTACGGGATAACGGGGAAGGCATTCCGGATGAGCTTAAAGAACTGATATTTGATCCCTTCTTTCAAATCCAGGCAAAAACAAACCTGGTAGGAACCGGCATAGGGCTTTCCCTCGTAAAGCACCTCAGTGCTTTACTTGACGCTAAAATAGAGGTTATGGATGCTCCAAAAGGCGGCACTTCCTTTCACTTCACCCTGGTCAGCCTACCGCAATCACGACAGCCGGTGCTGATGAAAAGCAATAGAAATGCATCGAAAGAGGCGCTACCACTCAACACCCATTCTCCTTACCGGATATTGATAGTCGAAGACAATGAAGATATGGCGAATTTCCTTCGTTCCTCACTGATGCATGATTATATGACAGACGCCGTTTACAATGCCCAAAATGCATTAAAAATGCTGGAAGATGCCAACTACAATCTTATCATCTCGGATATCATGATGCCTGGAATGGACGGAATTTCCTTTGCCAAGAAAATCAAGACCGATCAAAATTATTCGCACATTCCCGTAATACTGCTCTCAGCTAAAATTGACAACATGTCAAAGGCAGAGGGCTTGAGCTCAGGTGCTGACGTATTTATAGAAAAGCCCTTCTCTATTTTACATCTTAAATCGCAAATTTCGAGTCTCCTTCAAAACAGGAAAAATCTGCTCGAGCTATTCAATAAGTCGCCTTTCAGCTCATACTCTACCCTCGTCACCAATAAAAGCGATGATGCATTTTTGACCAGGATAAACGAAGAAATAGAAAGTCACCTGTCGGATGAGCAATTTAGTGTGGAGTCTCTGGCTGAAATATTAACCATGAGTCGTTCCAACCTGCAGCGAAAACTAAAGGCAATAAGCGGACAAACACCTGGCGACTATCTGCGAAATTACAGATTGAGGAAAGCCGCTGTGTTATTGCTTGAACCGAACTCACGGATTAATGAGGTAGCATTTAATACAGGCTTCAGTTCTGCCTCCTATTTTACGAAAGCATTTTTCAAATACCACAATATGTCACCAAGCGAATTCATCAAACAACACGAGGTGCTAGTGCCCTCGTGATTAAATCAGCAAATATCAAGTAAGTATCCATACCCGTCCCACGGTACAGTATCCACTCTTCAATCAATAAACCAATGAAAAAAATTACCTTATTGCTTCTGCTATGTGTATCCGTCTGTCGGATCTCTGGCCAGTCTACTCAGAAATTCGATGGCTTAAACATGAATTTGGGAAACCTATCCCGTCTTTCCGATGCGCAGACACGCTCCATCTCTTCGGAAAATATCACCGGTGAAAAGGGGAAGGGAGGCATGGCTGATCCAATCAGCCAAAAAGGACAGCGAAATGTTGCGAACGCCGCCCATGAAGCCCGGGAATTAGGACAAGGCTGGAAAGTCAACCCTTTCACCATCGTGAACGCTAATGAAACGGTTACCCTGGCTGAGATCACTGGAAGCGGTGCCATTCAGCATATCTGGCTAACACCTACTGGCAACTGGCAGATGAGTATTCTCCGAATTTATTGGGATGATGAAAAAGAGCCATCTGTAGAAGCTCCTATAGGTGCCTTTTTTGGCATGGGCTTCAATGAGTTCGCACCACTGAACTCATTGGCAGTTACCGTCAACCCGGGTAGTGCTTTCAACTGCTACTGGAAAATGCCTTTCCGTAAAAAATGCAGGATCACGCTACAGAACCTTAACGAAATGGAAGCCATGCGCATCTATTACCAGGTGGATTATACATTGACGGAGGTAGGAAATGACGAGGCTTACTTTCACGCACAATATCGGAGGTCTAATCCAAATACCACTTCCATACATACCATTTTGGATGGAGTAAAAGGAAAAGGACAATTTGTAGGCCTTTTCATGGGTGTGGGCGTGAATAATAATGGTTGGTGGGGCGAGGGAGAGATCAAGTTCTTTATGGACGGCGACAAAGATTTCCCCACCATTATCGGCACAGGAACAGAAGATTATTTCTGTGGATCTTACAACTTTGAAAACAAAAAAACACACCAATATCAGGAATACTCCACACCCTATGCTGGTCTGCATCAAGTGATAAGACCCGATGGCCTCTATAACTCACAAACGCGTTTTGGCATGTACCGTTGGCATATTCTTGATCCCATACGTTTTGAAAAAGACCTGAAAATCACCATTCAGGACCTGGGTTGGAGAATCGGCGGCCGATATCTGAAACAACAATCCGATGTACAGACTGTCGCATTTTGGTACCAGCGGGAGCCGCACAACAGGTTCCCCACTCTGCCATCGAAAGACCACCTGGAAGTCAACTAAGCGAGCTAGCTAAGTCTTTTGACGAGATACCTTCTACGAAGCCACTGACGAAATGGAATATCGAAGAACTTCATTGTTACATAAGCGACGATGACTGATCCACAAAAGGTAAGAAAGGCATATAACCAATACTGCCCAAGGCTTCGATCGCCATTGGCAACCCAGGCTGTATAAGTGTAGATCAGGGGATAATGCGTAATATAAATCGGGTAAGAAATATCTCCCAGAAACTTACACAATCGCTTCGCTTTGTCCCCTTCTACGTTTCCCCCAGCTCCAAGCCAGACAATGAGCGGAAATAAAAACAATATGCATAATGCATCATACAAGCCATTTTGCCAGACCTCGTCTTTGATCCCAACGCGGGGCATCGCCAGCAATAACATTAAGAATAGCGCTGTGATTGGAAAAGCGTTTTTGATATATCTCAGTCTGACAACACGCGCCAGAAGCAAACCTGCCACAAAAGGATAAGCCAGGCGTGTAAACCCGATCTTCAATTGTTGCGGATCGTCAATCGTCCACCCCCCTATCATGTCGCCATTGGGATGCGTCAGTAGATGGTGCAGCGTGAAGCCGGCGGCAACTACACTGAGTATAGACAAAAGTAAATTGGAAAGATGCCGCAGCACAAGTGCGTAAGAAATGTTAGCTATATATTCAAAGAATAGTGACCATGCTGGTCCATTGAGCGGATGCATTTCATTCCAGCCTCTGATGTCTAAACTTTTCCCTACGGGAATGAGCGTAAAACCGATCAACATCACTAGCAGTAATTTCCCAAGGGGTATCTCCCCGGTATTCATACCAAGTGCCTCGGATTCCTGAAAATAAAACATCACTGCGCCGATTAACGAGCCGACGATGATCATCGGGTGAAGGCGAATGACCCGCCTCAGAAAGAAATCCCTTAAAGACATCTTACCCCACCGGTCATCATAAGCATAGCTAACCACATAACCGGACAAAAGAAAGAAAAAGTCTACGGCAAGATATCCGTGATTGATAATTTGATCTTTATGGTTGCCTAAAGAATGTGCCTCGAGAATGTGGAACATTACGACCATCAATGCGGCTACGCCGCGCAAGCCATCCAGGATGAGATAATGAGGCTTCGATTCACCCAGGTTTATTGGAGAGTTCATTCGTTTAAAATAACAAAAGAAACTCAATAGCAAAATAGCGCCTCGTCAGATCATATGATCTCCAACCAAAAAAAAGTGACTGCCCGGCTTTATCGACAGGACAGTCACTCTATTACCCAAACCAGACTCTTTATCTTACTTCTTTCAATCTATGGCATTAAAACCTGATCAATCACATGGATCACCCCGTTAGTGGTCACCATATTCGCAGGAGCAATCACAGATGCTGTTGTATTTTTATTTCCTTTAACCTTCGCTCCACCTGCTAAACTAATCCCGACGGTTGCACCATTTACAGTTGCAGGCTTAGCTCCCTCTGTCAAATCACTTGAAAAAACACGCGCTGCTACAACGTGATAGGTCAGAATGCTGGTCAATACGGCAGGATCAGCTGCCTGAATAGCGGCTACATTAGCAAAACCTGCATTCATGAAAGCCTGATTGGTTGGAGCAAAAACAGTCAGCGGACCTTGTCCTGACAACACCTGCGCCACATTGGTACTTCCCTGGCTAGCTCTTAAAACAGCGGCAACCAGAAAACTAAAGTTCGGATTTGCCTGAGCCGCTTCAACGATGTTCCCTGCCGGTGGCATTAAAACGGTGTTAATAACATGGATAACACCATTACTTGCCATCACATCCGCCTGAAGAACAGATGCGCCATTTACAAACACACCAGCTGCATTCTTTGTAACAAACACATCCAGGTTAGCAGCTGTTTTCACTGGTGAATTGCTACCAGTGGCAATTCCCGATGCAGGAATACGCTGTCCTATAACGTGGTACAATAGGATCTTCTTCAGTGTTTCCACAGGAATCGCTTTAATCTTAGCGTCTGTGTCTAATCCGGCGGCCACGAAAGCATCATTATTCGGCGCGAAAACTGTAAAAGGCCCAGCACCCTCTAATACACCCGTCAATCCTGCATGAACCAGTGCCGTTTCAAGCAGCGAAAAACTACTGTTTTTGACAACTACTTCCGTGATGGTTTCGTCTCCAGACATATCCTCGTCATCATCTTTACTACATGCACTAAATAAAACGGTAGATGATACTGCTAGAATCAGTGCAGCTCTCTTTAATAGGTTAAAACTTAATGTTCTCATAATGTTAGTATATTTTTATACTTATATATAATCAAACATCAGACCTTTTGTGCTAAAAAAAACCATTTAACGACTGTGTAAATTTAAATGGCAAAAAATTAGTGTGTTTATATACATTTAAAGCGTATTTTAGATACCAACTCCTTATTTTATGTATTACGACTTATTGAAAGATTTAGTTGAACTGGTTAAACTGTACGAAAAAGAGCGCCCTGATGAAGGTCAGAATGTACATTTATTCGGACAGTGGCTTAATGAATACTACCAAAAAAATGGATCGCCTCTGATCACAGAACCTGAATGGGTGGGAAAATCGCAGGGACGTTCCGCAGACAGCGTTATCAATACCTCCCTCGTCCACTTGTACCGGTACTCCAAATTACAGGCTAAGGCCGCTATTGCCAACACCGAATTTTCTACTCCTGATGATTTCATCTATTTAATTAGCCTGTTGTCTTTTGGAAGCATGTCTAAGACAGCATTAATCCGGTTAAACGTTCATGAAAAGTCTGCCGGAATACAAATAGTAAACCGGTTAATAAATAATGGTTTAGTTGAACAGGCAGGTCATGAAAGCGACAAACGGAATAAGATCATACATATAACTCCGAAGGGTGTCCAACTCTTAAATGAAAGTATGCAAAATATCAGAGCTGCAACCAGGAACGTTACTGAACCGCTATCCCATTCGGAAAAAATGGACCTGATCCGCCTGCTTGCTAAGCTGGAGAATTTTCATCAGTTAAAATCAAAGGGCGAAATATAGTCCCTTGTTGTCTATTTCAAAAGCTGCGGGTCAAGCCTACCCAACACCCGGCTCATTCGTCTACCCGATTGATCAGCATCTGTTTAACTCACTGTAAAAACACATGCCCCTCAGGAAATACGTCTGCAGCATCACAAAAAGAAATTAAAAACAAACAACAAAAAAAAAGTATTCTATCACTAAATCTAAAATACTACCTATGTTTTACCATGTTCAAAATTTAATCAATCCAATAGTGGATGATCAACCAGATCCATCAGCAGCTAATGCTCTTCAGGAGGGGCTCGGTGGACAATTTGGAGAGATGCGTACCATGATGCAGTTTCTCTTTCAGAGTTTTAACTTTCGTGGCGATGGGATTCCTTACCTCGACCTGATACAAGGTATTGGAATCGAAGAAATCAGCCATGTCGAATTGATCACCAAAACCATATCCAGGCTTCTGGATGGTGCGCCGGAATACCACGGCAAAAAATTTGACACTCCTGGCAAAGGTGGAAAAGCAACCATGGAAGTCGGAAAAGAAGCTCAGAACCCACACCACTTCATCATCGGAGCCCAGGGAGCCTTACCCGTTGATGCGGCAGGAAACCCATGGAGCGGATCATATGTTCATAACCACGGTAACCTGGTGCTCGACCTGATGGATAACCTGGTACTTGAGGCTACAGGAAGGCTTCAAAAATGCCGCATCTATCAGATGTCCGACAACAAAACTTTGCGTGCAACGATCTCATTCCTGATAGCGCGCGATGAAGCGCATCAGATGGCATTTGCTAAAGCATTGGAAACCCTGGGCGTTGATTGGAATAAGGCTCTACCTGTGCCCAAGTTCGACGCTTCCAAATTCCCCGAAGTGAAGAAGCTGATGGATGCAGGTATACACCGTGAACAGTATCACTTCCGTTTAGATAGCTCTCAAATGGAGAAAATATTCAGCGGAAAGTCTCCCATCGATGATGGTACAGAGTTAGTAACTTTAAAGGAGCCGAGAGAGTCCTACCCGAACCCGATCGCTCCTGAACGTCCTGAAGAGTTTGCTCCGGGATTAGACCCTGAGATGCAGGCGATGGCTGATGCTTTAAGCGAGTTTAAGGAGAGAACCATTAGGGACATGACTAAGAAAGCCGGTTCTGATCCTTCAAAGCGAGGAGAATAAAGACTGAATAATCTAAAAGAAAAGCCTTGCTGTTTAAACACCAAGGCTTTTCTTTTTGCGTTGTATTAAAAACTTGAGAATTTAACACCCGCAGTAAACCACCTTGAAGGAAGAGGAATTGCCCCAATTTCAAAATAAGTCGTGTCAAAAATATTTTGAGCATCCAGATAGATCAACATCTTGTGGATTGATTGACTTATTCGCAAGTCATTTATCCAATATGACGGACCAGACATTCTTTCATTAAATCGTGTTGCGAACAACAAGGATAAACCTGAACGCTGAACATCAATCGTATTGGTGACCTGATGTTTTAAAGACGAGATCAAGTACTTGGAATCTAGCTCAGCAGATCCGTTTCTGAAGTCAGATTCCAGATAAGAATATCCCAGGTTAACCCGCAATCTTGTCTTGCCTGAAATATCTCTGGTATAGGCCGACCGAAGGTTAACTCCGTTAGTTACCAGCTCTCCTAAATTATTACTCTGCCATGGTTCGCTTGAGACCATTCTGGTCCAGTCAATGAAATCACTGATCTTCCGATGAAAATAATATGTATTAATCGTAAAGTTCCCCTTTGCAACTTTAAACCCGATCTCACCCTGAAAAGCGCGTTCAGGATCAAGATCCGGATTGCCGATATTACCCGGTCGCTGGTTTAGAAACAGATCTGTAAATGATGGAATGCGCTGGCTCGTCCCCAGGTTCCCTATAAGCTTAAAGGTCGGTGTAACCTCATAACTTGCGTCAACTCCGGGATACAATTGCCATTTATAATCTGAGTTGTAATTCAAATATGTCCCGATGTTCACGTTTAGCTTCTCCGAAAGGTAAGTCCGGTATTGCGAAAACAGGCCAAAATTCTCCCGTCGATGCTCTCCAATATTAGACGAATTGATCTCATCACTTCGGAGTTCCACTCCAAATCCAATTTCCCCTTTAGCTGTTTTATAACTCGTATTAACCTCTGCCGCCAGCGAATGGGTATAATGCTGACTTCTCCCTGCCTGGAGATTGGAAGCGCCAAAGTAGCGATAATCGTCTTCGTTGTACCGGTAACTCACCCTTGGCATCAATATCCACCTATCCGACAAGTTATGTTTAGACTGAACCGAAGCTAAGGTGGTTTGCACTACCTCAGACGAGTTCCTATCACCCGGTGCGGCATAAAATCCATTCGCACCGAACCCATTATCAATATATCCGAACGATGTTGCGATTTCATTCGATCCATCTAACTGAAAGTCCCCCAAATAAAGCAGCTTGTTGTTCTCGAATCCGGTATTATAGCGGTATCCATTGCTTTTATCATGCGACCCAAAAAGCGAATGCTGCTGCTTTTCTTTGCTCAAAACACCGCCGACCCGGATTCCTCGTCCATAAAATGTATGACCAGTTCCTTCTGAATCTTTTTCGAAGTTCGTCCCTGCATACGAATCAATTAAAATTCCCGACTCGGTAGGTTTCTTTGTAATAATATTGATCGCGCCGGTTAAACTGTTCACCCCGTATATCCGTGCAGCAGGTCCGCGGATTATCTCAATTCTTTCAACAGCCTCCACTGGAATGGGCAAATTAAACATGTTATGAGCTGTTTGCATGTCAATAACCTTTGTCCCGTTTAAAAGAACCACTGCCTGCTCAAAACTTCCGCCGTCAATACTGATGTCAGCCTGACTTCCGAAAGGCCCTCTTTGCCTCAGATCGACGCCGTTGGCGTATTGCAGAATTTCCTGAATACTTCTTCCGGGCAGCTTAGCGATAGTTGCCTGATCAATCACATAAACGTTTCTGTTTTGTTTGGAGATGGGGGTGCTGAACCGGTTCTCATGGATCACCACTTCGTCAATCGCAATGACGGTATCCCTATTATTCTGTGCGTACAGATCACTGCAAATAAGCACAAACAAAGTCAGGTAAATTTTTCTCATATCCTTTGATTTTTGGCAAAAGTAGTACCTTGCCGTACCATTAATGTATGCCAGTTTCAAGAAAATGAGTAGTCCGGTTCAAATTCCTTTCCAAAGTTACATTCAGCTTAGTTCAACCGACTCCAGCCCGATCTATCTACAGATTGTCTTTGAATTCATTAAAGCCATACAAACCGGTTTACTTCCCGAAGGCACTAAGCTCCCCGGCACCCGCATATTGTGTAAACTATTGTCTGTCAACCGAAATACCCTCATCAAAGCCTTCATGGATCTGGAGTCCCAGGGGTTTATCGAAACGCTTCCCAATAAGGGAACGTTTATATTATCCGATCAGAAACAGAAAAGGAAGGACAGGAAAACTGTACCGGCAGAACGCATTTCAGCGAACAGAACAGGCTTCACTTTCAAGCAATCATCCGTCCTGGAGAACCCGGCGGAGGTAAGCAATTTGCCTTATCAATTCAATGATGGCTTACCAGATCTGAGACTTGTACATACCGATGTGCTGGCCAGACTCTACGTTTCAAAACTAAAAAGTCAGAAAAACACCGGAGCCTGGGAGCGTATTCAAACGCGATCTCACCAAGATTTCAAGAGACATTTTTCCAATTTCTTAAATCTGACCCGCGGTATACGTATATCAACATCGAACCTTCTTACCACGAGCAACCATGAGATCAGCTTATTTTTGGTTGCAAAATTACTTATCTCCCCTGGCGATAAAGTCGTTGTGGCATCACCCGGATACTACCTTTCCAATATGACATTGACAGACAGTGGTGCAAACATTATCACTATCCAGATCGATGAAGATGGCATCGATACCGATCATCTCAGGCGGGTCTGCGCGCAACAAAAGATCAGGGTACTCTATCTAACATCCAACTATCACTATCCCACTACAGCTTTCCTGAGCGCTAAAAGGAGGATGGAAGTTCTTGAGTTGGCCGAACTTTATGAATTCGTCATTGTAGAGGACGACTATGATTTCGATTTCCACTACGATAACAATCCTATTTTGCCTTTAGCTGCCTTCGACACCTATAAAAGAGTAGTTTACCTGGGATCGTTCGCGAGATCTTTACCTTCGGGTTTTGGTTACGGTTTCGTCACCGCACCCACTGATTTCATCAAAGAACTCGAAAAGCATCAGAATATTCTTGATCCGGGAATAGATATCATCAAAGAACAGGTTCTTACAGACTGGATCCGTGAAGGCGAAGTTCACCGTCTTTCCAAGAAAAACAGAAAAACATATAAAGAGCGCAGAGATTATTTCGTCTCATTGTTAAATGAAAGTCTTGGACAACAGATTAAATTTGATATTCCCTCCCGTGGCCTGGCTATTTGGGTAGAATGGTTGGATAAGTTTAATCTGGTCAGGTTTCAAAAGGAATGTGCCCTAAACGGCTTGTTCCTGCCAAAGACCATCCTGTATCAAACCAAAAGCCTTACCGCTACACGTTTAGGATTCGGGCACCTGAATAAGGAGGAGATGGAAACCGCTGTAAAGATTTTAAAGAAGTCGTTAGAGACCATCGCAAACCGATGATGTCTTCTTCTTTCGCGATCAAAAATTATCCCTATTTTTAAACCATTCGATCACTAACCTCGAGAAAATGCCACTTTCCCTAAACTCCGATTTCAGAAGCTTCATCTTCCGTTTTGGTTTAAGAAGTTCACTTGCGTTGTCGGCGCTGGCAACCTGCCTAAGCACTACGTTTGCACAGACCACCAACAAGTACTTTAACGACAAAGACCTCATGCAAGTGGGAACCTACTATTACCCGGAGCAGTGGCCTGAATCCAACTGGGAGAGGGACATTAAAAAAATGTCGGAACTGGGTTTTGAATTTACGCACCTGGCAGAGTTCTCCTGGGCGATTTTAGAACCCCAAGAAGGTAAGTACAACTTTCAATGGCTTGACAAAGCTATTGCCCTGGCTGAGAAGTATAATATCAAGGTGATCCTTTGCACCCCAACCCCCACTCCTCCGGTATGGCTTACGCAAAAACATCCGGAAATACTGATGGTCAATGCAGACGGTCGAACCATCCAGCATGGTGCCCGGCAACAGGGTTCCTGGTCATCGGGGGTCTACCGGGAATATATTGACAAAATCGTGACCGCTATGGGTAAACGCTACGGGCAAAACAAGAACATCTGGGGGTGGCAGATCGACAATGAACCCTCTCATTATGGCAACGAATACGATTTTAATGAAAGTGCACAAAAAAATTTCCAGGCATGGCTGAAAAAGAAATACCAAACCATCGAACAGTTGAACCTGATCTGGGGAAACGCCTTTTGGAGTGTTGCATATAACCACTTTGAGCAGATCCGTATTCCGAACGCCAAGGAGCTCGCAGCTCAACCCAACCCGCACGCAGTACTGGACTTCAAGCGTTTCACCGCTGACGAAGTTGCTGATTTCGTACTTACACAGCGCGATATTCTCAAAAAACATGTCAGACCAGAGCAGTGGATAACGACCAACCTCATGCCTACTTACGCACCGGTCGACCCCTTCCGCATGAAGAGCCTGGACGTGCATAGCTATACCAAGTATCTCGTAGCCGGATATGATGCCGGTCATGGAGAGCAGGGCTTCCGCATGGGATCTGCCAGCAGCATTGGCTTTTCCAATGACCTGTTCCGTTCTATCAATGGCCTCACAGGCGTAATGGAGTTGCAACCCGGCCAGGTAAACTGGGGCCTATTCAACCCGCAGACTATGCCCGGTGCAGTCAGGATGTGGATGTACCACGTCATGGCCGGAGGTAACAAGTTCGTATGCAACTACCGGTTCAGGCAACCCTTAACCGGCGGCGAGCAATACCACTACGGTATCATGAAAGCCGACGGCATTACTGTTAGCAGTTCAGGAGATGAGTATATCCGCGTTATAAACGAACTTAAAGTACTCCGCAAAGCTTATAAAGCCGGCCCGGCCCCCGCGATTGTTCAACAACGCAAAGCGGCGATGCTTTATAACATGGACAGCCGTTGGGAGATGGACAATCAACCTCAAACAAACCAATGGGATTATATGAACCATATGACCCGCTATTATAATGGCTTGAAATCGCTCGGTGCCGCGGTCGATGTTATCGACGAGAGCAAAGACTTTTCAAGTTATCCATTTCTCATTGCTCCTGCCGTGCAGCTAATGGACGAACAGTTAGCAACCCGTTGGAAGGCCTACGTCGAAAACGGCGGACACCTGATACTTACCTGTCGCACCGGACAAAAGGACCGTGATGGCAAAATCTGGGAAGCGACATTCCAAAAGCCTATTCTGGACCTGATCGGCGCGAAAGAAATTTTTTACGATCACCTACCAGCCGCTTTAACAGGCAAAGTAAGCATGTCTGGCACAACTTACAGCTGGAACAATTGGGGTGATGTCATCGAGCCTTCTACCGGCGCTGAAGTATGGGCCACCTACAACGATCAGTTCTATGCAGGCAAAGCTTCCGTCATACATCGCAAGCTTGGAAAAGGAACAGTAACCTATAGCGGTACTGATACAGACGACGGCAAGCTTGAAAAGGATGTGTTACAGAAAATTTTTCAGCAAGCCGGAGTACGAACGATCGACCTCCCAGAGGGCGTAATTGTACAATATAACGATGGCTTCTGGTACGGACTCAACTACTCATCCGAAAAACAAGAGATCAGCATCCCGGCATCTGCTACAATATTGATTGGAAAAAAAACCTTGAATCCTGCAGAAGTCGTGATATGGAAGGAATGATGTTGTTCTAATGGTTAGAAAGGTGATACTATTTCAAAGCGAAATAAGGATAATCCGTACAGTATGCGTTAACACCAAGGGACAAAATCCTGTCGATTTCTTTTTTGTCGTTGACATTGCCGCAGATTAGCTTAATACCTAAAGTCTTGCATTTGTCTACAAGTGCGGCATCTATAAGAGCAGGGACAGGTGCATAAAAGTCTGGCTGGAATGTAAAGCGTGCCATGTTCTCTTCAAGAGTTCCCTTATTAACGTTGATCATCGTCTGAACCTCAGGAAAATCACGGTTTACTATTTCGAGCGTCCGTTCGTCGAACGATTGGATAATCACCCGGTCTTCAACGCCCTTCAAAACGATAATGGCCATCAATAGCTTTACAAATTCTTCAGGGGCAGGCTGAACCACATGATCCCTTTTCTTGCTCGTTTTAGTCTCGATGCTGTACCAGGGTTTTGTCAGATTGTGCAGCTTCACGTGGCTTTCAACGGAATCGATCAGATCTACCAGTCGTGGAATATATGCGCTGAAGTTTTGCTGACGCGTGAAATCCTTATGTTGCTTTGATCCTGCATCATACTTCCGTATTTCCTCATACGTCATTTTATAAAAAGGAAGACCCTTTCCCGGCGTAATATCCTTCCCGTCAGGATCCAGAGTAATAAGATGATCCATCCACGGATCATGCGAAACGATCGCCTGCTTGTCTGAACTAAAAGCAATATCCATTTCCAATATATCTGCCCCCTGATGTAAGGCATTGATCATCGCAGGAATGGTATTCTCCGGCATGAGGCCCCTGAATCCCCGGTGTGCATACATGATGGTATCCTGCTGGGCGAAACTTCCAAAACCAATTAAAAGTGCCGAAAACAATAGAATGGTACGCTTCATCTGGGTATTTGCTATTTTGAACCTTTACCAAAACTATCAAAGATTTACCTTGACTGGAAGCAATTCCGGCTTTGTGTATTAAAAATAATATTCGGCTAACACAGGCTTAACCTGATCCTAGTTCGTGGGGGGGCGCGTAATATTCAGTCTTAGCAAGCAAAAGCTCTTTGAATGTGTTGTTTAGTACAATACACTTACTTGAAAACATCATCGCATTATGTGGATATTCTGGGCACTTGGAGCAGCAATTGCCGCAGCTCTGGTTATCGTGTTAACAAAAGCAGGCTTGAAGAATGTCGACTCCAGCCTTGCCTTCGCAATTCAGTCGGTTTTCATCCTGCTGATTACCTGGGGAGTAATTCTGGTTCAGGGTAACTTCTCCGACCTCAAGGAGATCGACAACAAGGCGTGGATCCTGCTCATCTGCGCTGGAATCGCCACTACCCTTTCCACTCTTTTTTCGTTCAAAGCCCTGTCGATGGGACCGGCATCATACGTCGTAACCATTGAACGCCTGTCTCTCGTCTTTGCCATTATCCTCTCCATCATCTTTCTAAAAGAGAAGATCACCTGGCAGTTGCTGACTGGTGCAGCAATTATGGTCGTAGGAGCGGTATTGGTTGCCTTGTCAGAATCAAAAGAATAAATGGACTGATACCTGCCGCTAGCAGCATAGTGCAAAGAAGCTGCCTCTATGATTGTAAACACAATAAGAGGCAGCTTCTTGTTTAACTATTCCCAATTAAACGGCAAAAACCAGTTCATTTTGTTGCCTAGATTCGGAAAGCCTCCCTCTGACAGGGAAAATTTTGCGTTTACTCTCGCTTGTAAGAAAGCCACCCCGGTGCCGGGAGACTCTTTTTCCCGTCTTAGAGCTATCCGCAATAGATCAGGCCAGCGATAACCTTCAAAGGCCAGCTCCAGCCCCCCTTCATCTATAAGCTTATCTTCCATTAACAATGTCAAGCCCTGGCTATCAATAATATCTCTATAATACGGGTCAGGGTTACTCATATCAAAATATTTGACAGAGTCGGCTGCAGAAATCGTCGAATGATTCACCTGGGCACGGCTCCTGATACCTGATGCTCTATACCACGGCCCGCGAAATCTTGGGTACTCTCCTTCCCGCGCGTCGAAATTATATGGCGCAGGGTCGTTTAAGGTGTTCATTATACCTGTAACATCTCGGTTAGCGACTCCCGGCGTTGGATCAAAAGCATTCTTGATCCCATTATTCAACAGCGCATAAGCCAATTTTTGTCTGTTATCACGATTTGCAGCCTCGGCAAATCGAAGGTGCAGGGCGGAAGCCCTGTACAAGATCCACTTGCCGTTGGTTTCAAATGGCAACGTCGAACTATAGTTGGGAATCTGCTTGTTGATAACCGGCTGTCTGTTACTCATCTTCCAGGATGCATTTGTACCCCGAAGATCATAGGGGGTATTACCCCGCATTTGTTTATTCCAGTTGCCGATGGCAAATTGAGACGGCTTAATCTGGTACTTTCCTGTTCCGGTGTTCGCGAATTTTTCTATAAAAGGATTGGAGGGAGAAAAGCTTTTATCGAATGGAAGCAACCAAATATTATCATAATTTGAATAACGCTCGCCATAGGGCTCATTAAAGATCTTTATCCAATTAGCCCCTGCGAGTTGAGACGAATAAGTAACTCTGTTTACTTCAAAGTATTGGTCTGCAGTTGTAGAATAAATTGTTGCAGACAATTCCATTATATCACGGTAATAGCTAGCTGCTTGTCTATAGTTTCCTTTCCAAAGATGTAGATCTCCCAGCACCAGCTTTTTATTTATGAAGAACTTCGTCGTGTTATATGAGTCAACAGTTGTCAAAAGCGTCGTACCCGCAGGATAGTCTTCCTTAAAAGGCAAAGCTTCTGTAAAAGATAAAAGGTTATCAAGCAACTGGTCAAAGCTCAATTTTGGAAATTTGGCCGGATCCTTAAGATCATTGATATTTTCAATAGGCTCTGTCACATATGGGACTTCCCCAAAGTGGATTCCTAGCTGAAGATAAAGCCATGATCTTAAAGCTCCCACATCTGAAAAACGCGTATCATACTCCTGCTTCTGCAATTTTCCACTCGCAAGCATCACATTGAAGTTCTTTAAAACATCGTTACAGTAGAGAATGACCTCGTAAAATGGCCTGGGATCTGCATAAGGGTTCCCCAGCCTCACCTGATGCAAATGCAACTCGTTAAGATGCTTGTCGCTATTAACGGTCACATCAGCAAGGTCGCCACGTAATTCGTTCAATACAATGTATTGCTCTGCCAAACCCAGGAACTTTCCGTAAATTCCAACCACGGCCGCATCAGCGTCATAGACGTTTTGGAACATCTGTTCTTCGCCGAGCACTTCGCCTGGTTCTACATCAAGCATTTTCTTGCATGATACGGGAGCAAAGCTTATCAGTGCTCCCAGGCACAATGCATATAATTTGTAAAGTTTCTTTTTCATACTATCTTATTTATAGAAGCTGGGCTATAGTCCTATCCGTATGCCTAACTGTGTACTCCTGAACAACGGCTGAAGTCCCGTGTCTACTCCCTGGCCGATCACACTTGATGTTGCACTGAATTCAGGATCAAATCCTTTATATTTCGTCAGGGTGAATACATTATTGACAGTACCGTATATGGTAGCATTCTTTAGCAGTTTCATGCCCTTTAAAGGTAAATCGTAAGACAGGGAAAGAGTGCGTAACTTTAAGTATGAACCATCCTCTATCCATCTGTCGGAAAAGCGGCTATTACCCATAGGATCTCCCCAACTTGCTCTCGGAACATCTGTTTCCTGGCCCTCATTTCGCCATCTGTTAACTACATGGACAGTTTGGTTCTGCACTCCTGATTGGCCTTCAAGAGCTGCCCTTACACCATTATATATATCATTCCCGCTGCTAAACGTAAACTGCATATTCATAGACCACCTTTTCCATGAAAATAAATTGCTGAACATTCCGGTGAAGTCAGGGTTCGGATCACCAATGACCTGCATGTCGTCTTCATTAATGTATTTCCTGCCTTCAGCCAGATCACCTTCGCTGTCTTGACCATTTACAAAGCGCACATCTCCTGCAGCATATCGCTTGGTCGAGCCATCAAAGAGCACAGTATATTGATTTGCAGCCACAGCATCAGCCTCTGTTATAAAGACACCATCCGTCTTATAACCATAAAAAACATTCGCAGCACGCCCCACTTCTGTCAAAATCGTAGCACCACCAAAAGAACTCAACAGAGCACTTCCCGGTATAGCTACGATCTTGTTTTTAAACCTAGACACATTCAGTCCCATGTCCCACTTAAATGCTCTGTCCACCAGCCTCCCATTGATCCCCAGTTCCGCACCTTGGGTTTCCATTTCGCCTTCATTCGTAAGTACATTTCTCAGCCCCACAGATGTATTAACATTTCTCCACGTAAGCATATCCTTAGTTGTATGCTTATAGAGGTCAATGTTAAAGCTCAGGCGCTCATTGAGAATAGCTATATCTGCTCCTACGTTTACTTTATGCACCGTTTCCCACTTTAATCCCGGATTCCCGATATTACCAACTATCAGACCCTGCATTCCTAAAAGATTCTGAGATATGTAATAGCGTTTTGCTGAATAGTTCCCAATGTTATCATTGCCGGTAATGCTATAACTAGCCCTGAGCTTCAGCAAATCAATCCAGTTCTGGTTCAACATAAACTTCTCTGAAGACAATAACCAGCCCGCAGCGAGTGATGGCATAACGGCAAACTTATTCTCCCCTATGGAAAGTCCTCCTTCTGCTTCCTTGCCAAAACGGGAAGAGCCATCTAAAGCCATATTAAAGGAGAGAAAGTATCGGTTAAGATGATTATAGTCTGCATTTAAATACATATTCATCCATCTGCTTTTACCAATACTTCCACCAATCTGCCTCAGTGCCGCAGCACCCTGCGTTACTGTTATAAGGTCGTCCGTCGCGGAATTATATCCATAGCCAAAGTCGCTTTCCGCATCTCTGTTATTATAGCGGAATCCTGCGTTCATCGCCAAGTTGCTAACCGAGCCGAAAGATTTGGTAAAGGACAGCCGCGTGTCATTGTAGATCGACAGAAGCCGGCCCACGTTTGTTCCCGACCTATTCGTAATAGCAGCCGTGCTTAATGAATCCCTGGATATACCTTTCTCAGGAACGAAGAAGCTTTCCCTCACTTTATTATATGTCACACCAACCTGGCTGCTTAATCTTAATGTCTTATTAAAAGCATAATTGAATCCTACTGCGCCTAAGAAACGATAGTTCCTATTTCTTCCGACGGCATTATTCGCGGCCGCAAGAGGATTACTAACATTGAAGATGTCCCTGTCTGACAGATTAGGTGAACTTACACCATTATTGTCAATCTCATTAACGCTTAAAAACGGCGCTTTTACCGTCGCCAGGTACAAGGGGTTTGTTGAATATGCTTGCCCGCCATCCCTCAGATCCTGGTCACTATTCAGAAATGACAAATTCACAACACCACTTAATTTCGCAGTTAGCTTCAAGTCTCCATTGAATCGGGTATGATACTTGTCATTGAAGGTATTGCTCAAAATACCTTCATTGTGCATATACCCAAGCGAAAGGCCATAAGTTGCAATATCGTCACCCCCTGAAACCTTCAGATAATAATTCTGATTTATTCCGTCTTCCAGTACGCCGTCCTGCCATTTCGTATCATTATGATATCTGTAATACTCCTGATTCGTCACTAAATCATCCTGCATATATGGTTGCGCTTCCACCATAGCAACCGGCCATCCTCTGTCCTGTAGTAGGTCTGAAAGATAAAGCCTGTAGTCTGAAGCTCCCATTACAGGAAGCGTTTTAACTTTGGAATTTATACCTCCGTAGGCAGCAAAGTCTATTTGAGTAGCCTCTTCCTTTGCCCTGATTGTTGAAATCATTATCACTCCGTTAGCCCCTTTTGTACCATACATAGATCCGCCGTCCTTGATTACGGTAATATTGTCGATGTCCTTCGCGTCTATATAGGATAGAGGATTGTCCATATGACCCGAAATTATTGAACTTCCATTCTCTGCCGTATCATAGATCACGCCATCAACAATCACAAGCGGTTGGTTCCCAGCCGACAATGATGAATACCCTCTAAGAAACATGTTGGCACCTATTCCCGGTGTCCCCGAGCGTCTCGTAGCGTTTAAGCCGGATACCCTACCCTGCAGATATGTATCAGGAGTTTCAGAATTGAGAGTCCAACCACCGCTTAAGTAAACCGATTCTATTGAATATGGAACAAGACTCCTGGATACTCTGGAATAAGGAAGCGTTGCGATCTCAAACTGTGATTTATATCCTGATTCCCGCAATCTGATTTCTAGAGAACCATCCGGCCCAACCGGCACTATTTTAGACTGATAACCATCTCCAACAACATTCAGAGCGGCATTCTTCTCAGGAACGCTGATCTCAAAACGACCGTTATCATCTGAGAATGCTGATGAGTAATTTAAAACCGTGACATTGATTCCAGGTATCGGCTTTCCTGTAGATGCGTCCTTTACTATGCCCGTTATCTTAATTCCCTTTACCGGCTCAGATGTTAAGATCGTATCTCTTCCGTTTATTAACATGAAAGCATTGTTTGCGCTCGTCTGTGGCAACCCTATTGCAGACAGCGCCCCCATTATGAGTATACTTTTCAGCCCTCGTTTAAATATGTACATATAATCAAATAATAAGTCTAAGCAGCTGCTTATTGTTAATAAATAGGTTCAAGCTTAATGTAGTCAAGTAGTATAGAATTTTGAACTGCCGTCGCCGTTCTGTTTGCTACTAAATAGAGATCAATTAAGCCATTACGTTCAATAGTCATATCTCCGATATAAACCTCGCTGTAGTCCGGAGAAAAGGTTCCGTTGTTATGGTTAATAACCGGTTCGTTCTGATACCCCAGACCCGCCGAAGCGAGGGGATCGAAAATTACAGGCTGACCCTCAACTGTTGATTTCCACAACTCATTCCACGTGAGCTTCTGTGGGAAGCGGGTCAAGTCTGTTGCTCCTGCTGCAGGAACCAATGGAAAATCTGAGTCCCTGATCATTCTCCAATAGACTTTATATTTACCTGAAAAGACATTCCCCCGATAGCGCACCCACAATCCGTTCACTTTGTGAGTATTATTCATCACATCCATGAAAACCTTACCATCGGGAGACTTCCTTGTTCTTCTTGTCAATCCAACTGACGGGTCACTGACCTGAGTATACCGCTCACCTTCTACTATTATAGGCTTGATCTTGTCAGACATCTGGTATGAAAGGGCGTTTACGACGTGTACCATACCGTTACTCGCCGGGTAGCTCGCAACAATTGCACTCTTATCAATAGCTATTATTGTACTGTCCAGGGTATACATGGTTGCAGGAAGATCTCCCGCGCCATAACTTCCTTTGACAACCAGATCCTTAACTATATACCTCTGCGTTTTAAACGATGTGGCTTCAGACGTAGAATCCGCAAAATAATGCTGAAGCTTATTGAATTCCTGTTGATACACATCGTCTGTGAGGACGAAATAAGTAAACTCCCTGCCTTCATCTTTCAGGTTGGCCACTGATGCTATAAAGCCTTTCTCATCCACGAACACACTATCATATATAGGAAGGCCCTGAGGATTAACCCCGATCTGCTTAGAAGCTTCCACATCAAAGTCTCTCACGTTCCATGCATCCAGAAATCTTTTCTGATGCGTTACTCGCCCATCATTAAGAGATTCAAACATTTCCCATGTGCTCTTTCTGGCAACAACAGGCTGACTGATTACATGGAGCACCCCATTACCAACATGCTGATCGGCCTCAAGAATTGCCGCCTCATCAGCGCCATTGCCTGTAAACCTGATAAACTTCCCGTTCAGGGTTTGAACGCGTATAGTCGTATCAGCAGCCATTCTCGTAAAATACGACTGCCTGGCAATGTGATAGCCTACAAACTGAGTTAGCAGGCTGTCTGAGGTACCAACCTCGTTCACTGCTTCATCAAACATAGCATTTGTGGGAGCCCAAACCGTGTATGTTTGAGATGAAGAAATTATTTTGTCGTAGCCAGTTTTGATCAGCAGGTCCCGAAATTTTGTAAGCTCAGGGTTCCCACTTATCTGTTCCATGAGAGTTCCCGCCAGAACGGGATCTTTTATCTCATTATGATCCTGCCATACGTCTTTACATGCTCCCAGAGAGATGCAAAGCAAGGCCAGACCAACCAATATATTTCTGTAAATCATATTATTTCAGTTTCTACAATTCGTGTAATGTCAATTAAAGTTGCGGCTTGGGTATAATGCTGCCATCCTGATGAAACCGAGGCCAAAGTTGTTCCTGATCCACTGGTATGAAATGTATCATATCCCACCATGTATCGGCACCTCCACTTGTTCCAACTCCTTCGAAACGAAGTATCTGCCGGTCTGTGGTCGCCACAGTGACCGTTCCGATATATCTGCTTACAAAGCTGTTAGAGGAAGTATTATTGGTATGGTATTTATAGCCTAAAGTCTCCATCTCTGAATCCGGAGTATTCTTCAGATTATATTCTGCCATATTAAGTATCCTTGCTAAGGGTACTCCGTTAAAATATCCTTGAAGTAGGGGTGCCTTTCCGTTTGTCCTATAGCAGACCCAAACCTTGTAGCTGCCCTTGACAAGCATTGGAGTTGTAAATTCGATCCAGTGCGACCTTTTTGTAGTGGCCGCAGCAGCCATCGGGAGAGAAATTCTATCCCCCCAGTAATGACCTGTACCTGCATTAGCCTCGTATATGAGCGAATAACCGCTTTCGAAACGTATACCCGCCACATCGGTTATGCCTTTTACCGACACGGATCCTAGCCTGTAGCCGGGAAGCTTCTTAAATTCGGGCTGGTCAGCTACATCAAAATAAACTGCGGTTGGATTACGGACTTTCATGGAGAAGACCGCGTTCATAGAGTGCACAACACCGTTGCTGGCAGATTTGTCGCTCGCTCCTCTTACAAGCTCCGCACCTGGTTCATGCACCCCATTAAACTCATCATCATTAATCAAAATCTCCTGGTTGATTTCCTTCGAGGTGATCACTTCAAAAGGGGCAAGCGTCGTATGAGAAGTTGCCGTGACAATATCTGCGATGTACTTTGCATCGGGAAGTATGTGGTAGGCTGCATATAAATACAAACTATCGGCGTGGTTCGCAGGGTTCCCTGTATTCGAATATCTGGCCTTCAGGGCCTCATACGAAGATATACCCGCCTCGGCAAACACATCATCAGGTTCGGCCAGAAGCGTCATCCATCTCCTGGTACTGTCTGGATTTGGATTATTCGCAGGTAGGATATTTAATGAATCATAAAGGCTTGTGGCCTTTAACAATTGGGTGAAAATGCTAAACTTAGGATCATTTTCTACCATTTGTGCAACTGTGAGGCTGGCCGGCTGCAATACATGATCTATCGAATGAATGATCCCGTTACCTAGCGATATGTTAGAATTGATGATATTAGCTTGTCTGTTAACCGTTATTTTGCTAACGCCACCAACATTGCTGGCACCTGTTATTAAGTACTGACCGTACATCGTCAACCGGGACAGCTTTCCATCAGTAAACTGTGTTGTTCGGATAGTATCTTCTAGGACATGATAGCGAACAAGATTATTAAGCTCCTGCACATCAATAGCTTCAACTGATGCTACTCCTTTCTCCTTCAAATAAAGCGCTATTGCGTCGTTTGTCGGTGCAAATACGGTATATGCTCCGTAAGCTCCCAAAAAAGAGGCATTTTTTGTCAAGTCAAGGATCTTCCTGAATTCCGAAAAATCCTCAGGGTACCGGTCCAAATATCCCGTAATATTTACATCTTCTGTAGTATTATAAAGAATATTCTCCTTTTTACAGCCAACAGCGAAGATGAAGATCATGCAGATCATACCTATGATATTCCTGCTCAATACGTTGCTTACCTTTTTCATATCTAAAGAATTAAGATTATTGATAAAATGGATTCTGTGTCAACAAACCGCCGCCCCTAGTAATTTCATCGCTATTTATTGGCATGTAGTGGCTATTAACGTCCCGGTACTTGTTTCGAACCGATTGCTGATTGTTGCCTGCCGCATTGACTGTGACGACATCGAGAAGATAGTTAAAGGCCGAAGTGGAATAATTGTTCCTCTTGGCATGACGTAATACATCAAACCAACGTTTACCCTCAAAGGAAAACTCCCTTGCCCGTTCCGCAAGAATGTACTCTGAGATCCCCTCCTTGTCGTCTACATCGGGATACTGTTCCGTCGCTACCAGGGCATGGGCTCTGTCCCTCACCGTCTTGATGAGTGGCAATGCCTCTGCCCCTCTGTCTAACCAGGTCAGCGCTTCCGCTTTCATCAACAAGATATCAGCGTATCTGTAGACAAACCAATGTCCAACGTAGTCGTCTGTGGGTCTGGCTTCGAGATCACTTTGCCCGCCATTCGTACCTACATACTTCCAGATCATGTTTAATGACGACCGGACAGATGTCCCTTCAGCCCGGAAATCGTAGCTATTTACGTTGGTAACGTCGATCGTGTACATCTCATCCATTACGATCGCATTCGCATTGAAGCGGCGGTTTGTGGCTCCGAACATGTCGTAAAACGGATTTAATTTTTGCCTGTCAAACTGTACCTCGAAAATACTTTCATTTGAGTTCCCGCGATAAAAGAGCGTATTGAAAAGTTGCGACTGCTGTTCTGTAGTTATCAGTCCGAAATTTCCGGAGCTAATAATTTTATCAGTTGCGACAAGGCAATTCTGGTAATCCTCCATCCATAAGTATGCGTCCGCCTGAATGGCGTTCACTGTGTACCTGGTAACTCTGCCCTTATCCTTGTCAACACTTCCATACGTCACAAATGCATGTTTATCGGCAAAGTCAAGATCGCTTATTATGAGATCATGAACTTCTTGCTTCGTGCTCTTCGCAATTCGCTCAATATCTTTATCACTCGAAGTGGGAAGAGTTTTTAAAGGCACCTCTCCAAATACTCTCAGCAAATAGAAGTACATCAAACCTCTTATCGCATGAGCCTCTGCCAGGTATGCGTCCAACGTAGCCTGATTTAATGTTGGATCGTTCTCCAGCACCTGAGGCGCAAACTTGATAACTGTGTTACAGTAATTAATAGTCCTATATAAAGAACTCCAGTTTGTGTAGCCGTTGGTAGGCAAAATGTTACCTCCCATCATAAACTGCTCATCTATACTGGTTCTGGTAAACGGCGCAACCATATCGGCACGGAGCTCCCCCCATACAAAAAGGTTGTTAACTAACGGATCTTCCAGAAGTGAAGAATAGATGCCAATTACGGCGGCTTCGGCTTGCTCTTTTGTCTTCCAGAAGTCCTCACTGGTAATGCCGTCCTGGGGCTTCAGCTCAAGCCATTTGTTACAGCTTGAAGAACATATCCCAACGATTAGTAAAATTCCGTAGATTATTTTCTTTTTCATTTCCTGATTATTAAAACCCTGCAGAAAATCCGATAACAAAGTTCATTGTCGGAGGTGTTAAGCTGTTATCCTGCGCATATTTAAATGGATCGGTATTGCCTTTAATGGACACATCGGGATCCTGACCAGTATATTTTGTCCAGGTATACAGATTCTCCGCTGTCACATAGATATTAGCGTTCTTTATTTTAAGCCTGTCAGCCAATGACTTCTTCAATGCATACCGCAACGTTACCGACCGGAGCCGAACGAAAGAAGCATCCTCTACGTACCGGTCTGATCCCAACCAGTTGTAACCCCTTCTGAACAAAGCCCTTGGCATGTCAGTCTCATCTCCGGGATTACGCCATCTGCTTAATACAGCCGTGCTTTGATTATTGTAGCTGTACATGTTGGTCGTATTCATCTTTCCCCCGTTGATCATATCATAGTTTAGCCTGTAGTTAAAGAAGGTCTGCAACTTCCAGTCTCCTTTATAAGTGACATTAAAACCGAAACCACCGGTAACCTTTGGAATACTGTTTCCGAGGTATACGATATCCTTGTAATCGATATTACCGTCATAATTGATATCTTCATACATAGCGTCTCCTGGTTGGAACAAATAATCTGTCAAAGGATAGTTAAACCTCATCATTACCTTTTGACCGTTTGGACCGGTGATGTCCTGCCCGCTGGCGTCCTTGGCTATTGTCGCTGCTTCATCCTTGTAAACCCCCTTGAACCTGAATCCATAAAAAGAACCGAAGGGGTTTCCTACCTGCAGGTAGGTTTTATATTTACCGTTCTCTCCTATGATAGTCGCATTTTCAGTAGGGTAGTATTCCGACACGGACTTAACCACATTAAGGTTTTGGGCTATGTTGAAGTCGACACCAACGATCCAGTTCTTTGATTTCACGGGAATCGTGTTCACCATAAGCTCCCAGCCATTATTATCCATTGTGCCCACGTTAAACATTAGCTGATTGTAGCCCGTATAATATGGCAGCTGAAGCTTATCGAAGATCAGGTCCTTCGTCCTGTTCTTATAAATTTCAGCGTCAACCCGGATACGATAGTTAAATAGCGCCAGGTTAAATCCGAGATTTTCTCCGACCAGCGTTTCCCATTTCAGGTTTGACAGTTCCAGCGAGGATGGATACACGCCTGACTGTCCCTGATAGGTCCAGCCCCAGGTATTATATGTATTGTAGAAAAGGTAGTCCTTGCTTGGGGTTTTCCCTGCCAATCCCCAGCTTGCCCGGAGGCTGAGATCGTCCATGAAGGTAAGTCCTCTCAGAAAAGACTCTCCGTCGGGGCCTCCAATATGCCACCTACCTGAAAGAGAAGGAAAATAGCCGTAGCGATTTTCAGGCCCGAATCTGGAATTTCCATCCATTCTTATACTAGCGTTCAGTATGTAACGATCCTTGTAGCCGTACTGACCGTTTAGTAATACTCCTACTGTGCGGTACTGGCTTTCACCGGACGTCAAATTACCCGTTATCGCCCGCGAAGGGATCGATGGATCCGTTAACAAAGACGAAGCTGTATTTGACGTCAGAGAATACTGAGTCTGGTTCTTTTCATCTTTTGTCTGAAAAGAAAGCAGAGATGTAAAACTATGATTCTCCGGAAGCCTTGGATTGAATAGAAAGTTCAACTTGGATTGAACGTCGAAGCCATCCCAGTCTGAATCAGTTGCACGGTTAACAAAAGTTTCAGTAGTGAGTCTTCCGGTCGCGATCTGGGGTAAGAAACTTTGGGTTTTGGAACTATTGATGTCCAGCTGCAAGTCAAATGTGGTGGTCAGCAAGTTCGGGATAAGATCATATCTGATATTGAACTTAGGAACGACCCTTTGAACGAGTGTCTTGGAAAACCCTTCGTTCGCCATCGCAAGCGGGTTGAAAGTACCCGTTACTTTGTTGTTACCGTCAAACCCGAACTGACCCTGAATATTGGACGCGGGAGAGAAATATACCGGGGTTTTATTGCCATATTCATCATACTCATATACGGCCATATTCGGCATTTTCTGGTACGCGACATCTCTGATTCTGTCAGTAAAATTAACAGGATTATTGGAATACGTGTATGCGATATCTGTCCTGAAACGGATACGCTGGGAAACGGTATAATCCAGATTGACTTTTGAAGTTATACGATCCAGGCTTGTTCCCTTAGTCGTTCCTACAGAATTAAGATATCCTACCGATGCGTAGTATTTTGCTTTTTGTCCCCCACCAGTCATAGACAGGTTATGATCATGCTGCAAGCCAGTTTGGGTAATCTCATCGATCCAACTGGTATTGTTGCTGTAATTGCTGTAGTAGTAGGGATCATTCGGATCATACCCGAACTCCTTATTTAATACCCGGTTAAGCGGTAGGCCACCAGAATTTGACACCATTTCAGGAACCAGCATAGAGAACTGGTCTCCCGTAAGCAGTGGGATCGCTTTAGGTTGCTTATTCATTGTTCCCCTGAACGTATAGGTAACCAATGGCTTTCCTATAACACCTCTTTTGGTACGGATTACAAGAACCCCGTTTGCTGCCCTTGAGCCCCATACAGCCGTAGAAGCTGCATCTTTTAATACCGTGATTTCAGCGATATCCGAGGGTGCTATGTTGAGCAACTGTGCATAGCCCTGCTCATCAGCTGATCCAAAATCAAAGCTTTCTGGTATGGATGTTTCAAAGGGCATATCGTCTACGACGATCAAAGGATTGGAGTTTCCACTAAGAGATGCTGTACCCCTGATCCTGATAGACATTCCCGATCCGGGATCTCCGGACGTAGTGCCGAAATCAACCCCTGGCATACGCCCTTGCAATGCCTGATCAATCGATTGTGCGGATAGCTCCTTTAAATCGTCCCCCTGAACCCGTGTGATCGCTCCTGTAATATTCTTTTCTTCGATCATTAAGCCACCTCCGGTTGTTATCTGCTTTTTGCCTGTAATGATTACGTCGGAAAGTTCATTGGAAGTGCCGTCCAGCGCAATATTTAGCACAGTGCGGCCGTTCAACCTGTTCACTGAAGTTCTATAGCCTATAAATGACACCGCTACCCGGTGTTCTGGATTAGAAATCCTAAGTACAAAATTTCCCTCGATATCTGTAGATATCCCGGAAATGGTCCGCCCGTCTTTGTCAAGCTCGACAACAGAAGCCCCTATAACCGGTTGCTTGTCTTGTTTATCTGTAACCTTTCCACGTATAGTGATCCTCTCTGATGGAGCCTGAGCCGAAGAAATACCATTGGATAGAATCAGAACAGCAACAACGCTGCAGAACATATAAATAAAAAAATTTCTCATAACAGTCTTTTACTTTCAGATCACTCTCCATATTTTAAAACCTTCCCTATCGAATGGATAAGGGTCCTGTTTGCCAGGTTATTGCTTGCAGGGACATTGATAGATACCGTGTTTCCTCTGGTGTCTTTTAACAGTAAACCAGAGGGTTGCTTGGTTACGTTGATGTATTCCTTTTCACCCTGCAAATTGCTTAGTAGTGTCTCAACAGCAAGTGGTGAATCGGATTTTCCGTCAGCCGCTATTGTCTTTTTATTTAGGATATGGTATTTAATAAAGTCGGAAACCTGATTGATCTTGTCTGCAGCCGGTGAAAAAGTCGGAGCTCCCGTGGTCATGTTACCGGGTAGAAATCCTTCTCTGACTGCCTGTTCTATAGCATCGTTCGTCGGAACGAATATGGTATAATAAGTACCTGTAGATGTTCCGGTGATGATCTGGGTCACCTTATCATATACCAGGGAATTATCAAGGAAATTGAAAAAGTGACCGAAATCCGTTGGTCTTGCAGTCGCTAACTTTTGCAGATGAAATCCTAGTTCTTTTTCTGTGAACCTTAATAGTCCTTTCGTATAATAAACCGGGCCGTTCGTAGTTTCTTCCTTGCTGACTATTTCAACAGCATCTCCTGCGTCTTCATTTCCCGCGGCATATACTTTTCCATCCCTGAACTTTATATACTCTTCATTAAAGGCCTGTATTATCCCTGAACCAGATAAATCCTGGACTTCGGAGGGGGCAACCGAGGTCTGAACGATGCGGTGTACGCGACTTTTTGAAACCTCAGCTCCCTGTACCACTGAATTCACTGTGTACGTCCAGTTCAAAAACTGAGTGTTATAGCCGTAGCCAGCATCATTGAACTGCTGATCAGAGATCAGGAACAATGTATACTTCATGGAAGGGTTTATAAGTGAGTACTTCAGACTTGTCTCATCCAATGCCTTCACCATCAGCAGATAAGCAGGATCAAGATATGGCTTTGAATAGACAGTCCTGAACACATTTGCTTCCTGAACTTTGTTCGACCCATAAAACAACCCGTTGCTCATCAGCCTCTTTTCAAGAATATCGGAAGACCCGAATGTGGCCGCTTCGTTTTGTGCGTTCTTAGTTTCTGTCAGCTGACTAGGCCATAAAGAAGAGCCCCACATATGCGCGTTTATAAAGTCATTGAGCACGGAAGTGGGAGCTTTTTCGAAAGTCCCGTATTTAGACAAAATCCCCTCCTTTCCGGTTGGCCCGTATAAATATATTTTAAGCGCTTCGTTTGTAGGCGCGACCATACTAAATCCGTCGATTTGTGCCGATGTAGTATTATCCACGTAGTTTTCGCTGTTCGGAGCAAAAGTCAAAGACCTGCTATACAGCTTTACATACACGTTATCCGAAGATCCGGTCAGGATATTATACCGTTTAGTAAGGTCAGGATTCAAGGAATAGCTAACCAGATTATCATCCAGCAGTTTCTTAAACTCAGAGTATTTTGAATCACTGGCCAGTTGTTCATCAATGTTCTTCAAAGGGGTGATTACCCTGTCAATCTCATGAATAACACCATTTTCAGCAATTATATCTGCATTGACTACCCGGGCACCTGCTACATTAAACCCTCCATAAGTAGCTTCCGGAAAAAGATCATTATAATCTGATGGAACTAATTTCTTTTGAGTCATGAAACCATCCACAAAAAATGGAATGTGTTTGTTATTATTGTCCTGTGGATTATATAACCCGGAATTTACTCCGTCCGGAGCAATGGAGTTACCGTCAAGAATTTTCTTGATATCACCTCCCGGCCCGTCCTTTATAAAGTCATAATAGGAAGACCTCCGCTTGTAAGCGACGTTGGGAACTACACCAGCAGCGGTTTGCTGATTTGCTATCTGATCCTTTCTGTAAGCGTCTATCACTAAAGAATACCTTACAATAGCACCTGCTAACGCTTCATCAATTTCGCTCACGTCCCGAAGACCCTTTTCCGCCATGAACTTTTGAAAGGCATCATCATTAGGAGCAAACAATGTCCACCATCCTTGCGAACTCAGGATATCCTTGTATCCGGCTTTGTCGACTACGCTTAAGAATGATGTAAAGTTCTTGCGGGCTTCTAATTGCTTGTACATGGGGTCAGCAAGCCACTCCGGCCGCCCATAAAAATCGTCCCATTCCTCTTTTCGACATCCTGAAAATGTCAGGATCAAAGAAAGAAGACACAAAATGAGTAGTATTGATCTCTTCATATAATTGGTAATTGAATTCGGTTAGGTAATCTATAAGTGTCATAAACACACTTATAGCCGGGCGCATCCCATCTGTGGTATAGTGAAATACGATTTGTTAAAAGAAATACAGGGGCGTGTTACTGAGAAGGAATGTAAAAATTAGTCATATTTCACGGTTAGCTAGTTAGTTAAATTAGTTAGGTTAAAGTCTGGTGGTGAGATAAGGTTATTCGGGCAATAATT
Organism: Arcticibacter sp.; assembly: GCF_045629565.1. Taxonomy (GTDB): domain Bacteria; phylum Bacteroidota; class Bacteroidia; order Sphingobacteriales; family Sphingobacteriaceae; genus Arcticibacter. Next base: position 2,201 of record NZ_JAZQRL010000012.1, on the reverse strand, counting down.
TGGTTTATGAGCCTAATATAGGGTGGTTGATTTCAGGCCGCAACCTGTGGCATCCTGCTCATCCCCGAAATTTGAGAGAAAGGGATAAAAAAAACCGACTCTAAGGTTATAGAAGCGGTTTCCCAGAATAAAAATATTTTCACACCCTCTCTCCGGCTCCGAAAAAACAGCCAGATATTCTTACTCCTGTACCCTCTTATTCCTGGCGACCAGGATCCCACTGTAGAAGTTGTCTATTCCCAAATACGCCTTACAAAATCGGACTAATGATTAAATTAGAAAGACCATGGAAAATTTAGAAAAGTTCCTAAAATCGAAGGCGCCGCTTGCGTATGAAGACAGTTTTAAGATCGCTATAGCCAGGGAATACTTGACGGGGTCGTGTACCCAGGCACAACTGGCCACCAAGTATAACCTGGGAGGCTGTTATGTGGTCAGCTTCTTTGTCCGCCGGTACAAGCGGCATATGCATGAATTTGAGCAAACAGCCGGTACCGCTCCTTTAGAGACAAGCAGCAGGGAACAAGAGTTAAACCATCAATTGCATCTGGCGAACTTAAAAGTAACAGCCTTAAAAATGATGATAAAAAACGCAGAGAGGGAACTGGGGGTTGACATAAGAAAAAAGTCTGGTATCAAACGGCCTGTGAAATGAAAGCCGTCGTGGGTCATGTATCTTAGAAACGCTATGTGGGTTGTTTGAGCGCTCCAGACAGTCCTGGTATGAGATACATGTGCGTAAAGACACCTCCTTTTTACAGCAGGAACTGGTGAGTTGGGTAAAACAGATCCGGATGTTCCTGCCTCGTCTGGGTTGCGTGAAATTACTTCATATTTTAGAACAAAACTTTCGGAACCATCATATCAAAATCGGCAGAGATGCTTTTTCTTCTTTGCTGAAAGAACATAATCTGCTCATTCAAGATAAAAAAAGATATGTGATAACCACTAATTCTTATCACCATTTTAAGAAATGGCCTAATTTAGTAAACCGTACCCAAGCTGGAAAATCTGAGCAGATATGGGTCAGCGATATTACCTATTTAAGAACTCTGACCGGCTTTATTTATTTGTTCCTGATTACAGATGCCTATTCACACAAAATTGTAGGGTATAATTTAAATCAGACCATGAAGGCCTCAGGATGTGTATCTGCATTAAATAAGGCCATTGCCCTACGCACTTATCCCCAACGCTCCCTTATTCATCATTCCGACGGAGGAATTCAGTACTGTTGTGATACCTACGTGTACTTTTGAAAAGGCCCGCATACAGATCAGCATGACCCAGAGCGGTTCTCCTTACGATAATGCCGTTGCCGAAAGGATCAATGGGATACTAAAGAACGAATTCGGCCTCAATTCCGTTTTCCAATCGTATACAACCGCTGTTGATAACTTGCCAGGCAATAGCCCGCTACAACTGTTTGAGACCCCCATTTAAGTTGCCAATTAGCTTCTCCACAACTCAAACATGTCGAAGAAAATAACAAAAGTCAAAACGATCTTGAAAAAACTGTAAAGGTGAACCTGTACGATTCTTTTTTATTGTAAAGGTATATCCGTAGAAGCTCTTGTTCGTTGTACATGTTAAACCGTTTTACTGTCCGATGAGTGTAAGGTATTTTCAGTATAAGACAAGTGTTCAAGTTAGGATATCAGTAATATCCTTGCCGATATTCTGCGGAGATAAGCCCGGGATAAGTCCGACCTGAGCGACTTTAAGTCGGACTTATCCCGGGAAAATAACGGCTGGAATACTTGCTCAATTAGAGCATCGTATACGAATGACCTCATTCCAGCTTAAGTATATACTCCCTTTGGCGAAAGTGACACCTTACTATTACTTAAGTTCGATCAAACGGATAGAAATTCGCCCTTAATGAATGTTAGCCTTCCGTTTCTGAAAGCTATAGATCAGGTAAAACAGTGCCGGAAGGATGAAGATACTTCCGATCAGCAGTGCCCATCCCAGCGTCTCGATCGTCTTATCATGGCCTCTGTGCTCCAATAGCGATAGGTATCCGCCATTCTTGAGAATAACAATGTTTGGAAAATGCCGGTATGTGGTGGTGAACAGTATCATGGTCACCTGAAATCCTGCGAGGATGCGGATGCCCTTACTTTCTCCTTTGTAAAGCATGTACCACAAGAGGATAAGCGACAGCGTCGCTGCGATGATGGCCAGGATGCCATAGATAT
>NZ_JAZQRL010000011.1:0-3136 GCF_045629565.1 Arcticibacter sp. | reverse complement strand
TTAACGATAATTATCACTTCACCAAGTTCCGATACGGGGGCTTTGCCCGTCTTGGCTATGGTGCTACGGGTATCTTTGCTAAATACTATTTCAATGATATGTTTGAAAACAGTCCGGCGCAGGAAGGACTCCAAAACATGTCCTTCGGCCTAACTTTCGGGTTTTAGTTCCTGCGCTTTTAATTTGTTATCTATAATTACACACTAGATAAATTCCGGTTAACCTAACCCTGCTTTCCATTTTATGGAACTGCAGGGTTTTTTATTTAATATTGTGCATGAACAATCTGCCTGCTATAGAACTAGAGCAAGTAACGAAGATATACCAGACAGAACCGCGTTCTGGAGTCGAATCAGTGAGCTTAAGCATCCAGAAAGGAACGATAAACGTAATTGCTGGTGCAAGTGGTAGTGGTAAAAGTACCCTCCTGAAGCTTATTGCGGGACTGCTTACTCCTGACTCTGGTGAAGTCAGGTATTTAGGAAAACGGGTGCTTGGCCCTACTGAAAAGCTTATTCCGGGACATGAAGCCATGAAGGTTGTAGCTCAGGATTTTAACCTGAACATTTATGCGAAGGTCTACGATAACATAGCAGGACTTCTTTCTAATACCGACCTGAAAGGAAAACAACGAAAAACCTTTGAAGTGATGGAATTTCTGCGGATAGATCACCTCGCACAAAAACGTGCCGTGGATCTAAGTGGAGGAGAGCAGCAGCGAGTGGCGATAGCAAGGGCAATTATAACCGGTCCCGAAGTGCTATTGCTTGATGAGCCCTTCAGTCAGGTCGACGCCATGTTTAAGAATGAGCTCAGAGCCGATATCCGTCGTATGGCTACCTATCTCGGAATAACAGTCGTTCTCGTCTCCCATGATCCTGTAGATGGTCTTTCTATGGCCGATAAGATGATGATTATTAAAGACGGCTCCCTGGTGGAAGAGGGTAGCCCACATTTGCTTTATAACCGTCCGAAAGAGTTGTATACGGCTACCTTACTCACCAATTGCAACGTACTAAGGGCAGACGAAGCCCGGGTCATAGGTATTAATACAAACAAAGATCAAGTGGTCATTTATCCGGAATGGGTCGATATAGGCAAAGGCGGACAAGAGTGGCGCGTAAAAGAGCGGCTCTTCAAAGGTTTCTATGAGGAAATCCTATTGGAGCATGAAGGAGTGGAGTTACGGGCACTGAACGCCGAGCCAGGCTTGTATGAAAGCGATTCCATTATCGGAGCAGAAATACGCAAGTTCCGGGAATACTAGCGCCCGGAATCAGCATAAGGTCTGAACTATACCCTACACTCGGTAAAGCAGTGTACTATACCCAACTATACCAGGTATTCAAATAAGGTTTTATCTCTGTTGATTTCCTTGTAGTCGAATCGATGTGCTTCCATCCGTTGGATCAAAGACGCATAATCGTCAGCGGATTTCAATTCTATACCCACCAATGCCGGTCCGTATTCTCGCTGCGTCTTCTTGATAAATTCAAAGCGGGTGATATCATCCGTAGGCCCCAGAACGTTGTTCACGAACATTTTTAAAGCCCCCGGACGCTGTGGAAAGCGCACTACGAAATAGTGTTTTAAATTTTCATACAGCAGCGACAGCTCTTTGATCTCTTGCATGCGCTCTATGTCATTATTGCCACCGCTGATGACGCAAACTACCTTCTTTCCCTTTATTCGTTCCTGGCAGAAGTCGAGTGCTGCCACTGAAAGCGCCCCCGCCGGTTCGGCAACAATGGCTTCCTGATTGTACAGCTGGAGGATGGTTGTACATACTTTCCCCTCGGGAACCAGCACAACCTGATCCACAATATCCTTGCAAATGGAGAACGTCAGTTCGCCCATGCGCTTGACAGCTGCGCCATCGATGAAGGAATTGACGGTTTCCAAGGTCACCGGACCGCCATTTTCAAGCGCCATCGTCATAGAGGGTGCCCCAAGTGGCTCAACCCCAATGATGGCCAGGCGCGGAAGTGCCTGCTTGAGATAACTGCCGGCGCCAGCAGCCAGTCCGCCGCCCCCCATCGGAAACAGCACAACCTCCACATCTTTCAAATCATCCAGTATCTCCACACCAACCGTTCCCTGACCTTCAATTACATGATGGTTGTCGAAAGGAGGAATGAACGACATGTCATTGGCCTCCGTATACAAAAGCGCTTCCCGCAGGCAGTCATCAAACGTATCGCCTACCAAAATGATCTCCACCATCCCGTCACCAAACATCCTTGTCTGATCAATCTTCTGCTTAGGCGTGATCTCCGGCATAAAGATCACTCCCCGGGTATTCAGTTTTCGGCACGAAAATGCAACGCCCTGAGCATGGTTCCCCGCACTGGCGCAGACCACTCCCCGCGATAGTTGAACGGGCGTCAGCTGGACAATCATGTTATAAGCACCACGTAACTTATACGAACGCACTACCTGCAGATCCTCCCGCTTCAGGTAGATCTCAGCATCATATTTTGCAGAAAGCCGGGCATTGAACTGTAACGGTGTACGGTTGATGACTGACTTTAAACGTTCAGCAGCAGCCTTTGGGTGTAGGGTATATGCAGTATAAGACATGAATCATCAAATAAGAGGGTCATTACAAATCTAAGACTCCCGGCCCGATAAAAAAAGAAAGGCTGCCATCATATATTGATGCAGCCCCTCCTGAATTCTCAGCAGCTATTTCCTGGCACGTCAGGTTACATCCTGCGATACACTAAGCAATAGCTTGCTATTTGTCAAAGGATAAAGGATCACTTAGATGTTTGCAGCTAACCAATCGCCTACTTCACTCGTTTTGTATGCCTTTTTCTCTTTTCCGGCAATATCTTCGGTAACCACACCTTCAGCTAACGACTTGTTGACAACAGATCTGATCAGCTCAGCCTCCTCTTTCAAACCAAAGCCATCCTCAAACATCATCGCTGCAGATAAAACCGTAGCTAAAGGATTTGCGATATCCTTACCAGCCGCCTGAGGGTAAGAACCGTGAATAGGCTCAAACAATGACGTGTGCAGACCGATAGAAGATGAAGGCATCAGACCCATAGAACCCGAAATTACAGAAGCCTCATCGGTCAGAATATCACCAAATAGGTTTTCCGTGATGATCACGTCATAAGAGCTGGGC
>NZ_JAZQRL010000010.1:0-41768 GCF_045629565.1 Arcticibacter sp. | reverse complement strand
GTTGCAAACCGTCCGGGAGGTTATACACGTATCATCAAGTTGCAAAATCGTCTAGGTGACAACGCTGAGATGGCGTTGATCGAGCTGGTAGATTACAATGAAACATACAAATCTGAAGCTCCTGCTGCAGCTGAGAAGAAGTCTACCCGTAGACGTGGTTCTAAAGCTAAGAAAGCAGAACCTGCTGCTGAAACAGCGGTGGCGACTGAAGAAGCTCCGGAAGTAGAAGCTCCAGCAGCTGATTCGGCTGAAGAGCCTGCTAAATAATACAAAGAGAGGCTCGTTGCCTCTCGTTATCTAAAAAGCCGGTTGGAATTATTTCCAACCGGCTTTTTAGTGCCTATGTCTTTTGTTCTGTCAGATGGTGGAAAATGTCTGTAAACGAAAACAGGCTGCTCGGGGTTAAGCGAGCAGCCTGTTGTAGGGTATTTAACTGAGGTCCTGGCTTATTTCCAAAGCTTCGATGGATATGTTCCGTCTGCTACCAGCTTGGAAAGGCTTTCCTGGACGATCGGCTTGTCTTCTTTGTAAGTTACACCGAACCACTTAGAGGAAGTAGGGATAACCTTGAACACAGCAGTGCCGCTTTTTGTTAATGCTTCGGCCATCAGCGGAATAAAGAATTCTGCCTTTGGATTGCTTTCGTTTTCTTGAACAAACGCTTTAAACAAGGGTTTTGTCTGCTCAAATACCGCCGGTGTAAAGCCCCAGAAGTTCATGGAAGCTCTGGCGTCATCATGCAGGGGTGTAGTGTTTCCACTTTCATCTTCGTAAACGATAACGCCGTCTTTCGCGTATACTTTGGTCCGCTCATTTATCTCCTGCAGGTTACCTTCACTATTAACGAGGCAAATACCTCTTGATACGGCTCCGTGTTCAGAGAGTGTTTTGTCTACTTCATAACCGATGAGTGAGTACTTTTCATCGCTTACTTCGTTGGTAAGGAAATCTGCCATTTTTTTAAAGGCATCGTATCCGTAGAAGTCATCTGCATTTATAACACAGAAGGGTTCGTTAACTTTTCCTGCCGCTTCAAGGACTGCATGTCCGGTGCCCCATGGTTTTTGCCTTTCAATTTGTTTATCGATACCATATTTAGTCAGATCGAAGGTTTGGAAGATATAATCAGTCTCTACTACTCCTTTCAACTTCGGCTCGAAAATGCCCTTAAAGCTTTCTAAAAATTCTTCACGGATAATAAAACATACTTTACCGAATCCAGCACGAACAGCATCGTAAATGGAATAATCAATAATAGTTTCGTTATTGGGTCCGAATCCATCAACTTGTTTCATGCTTCCGTAGCGGCTGGCCATGCCAGCGGCTAGTATAAGTAATGTGGGTTTCATTCGTCTAAAATAATTATTATGGTTTCAAGTATCAAGCACTACCGGCTTGTTGTATTAAAATTGATGAAAATCACTATTTGCTTCAGGATGCTGAAAGTGCTCTTTTATACTCTGCCAGCACACGCTCTCTCGCCAGCCTGTGATCGACTATGGGCTGGGGATAGGCGAACGGGTTATCGAATTCGGATATCCATGTTCTTACATATTGCAGTTGGCAGTCAAACTTTTTCATCTGAAGCGCTGGATTGAATATTCGAAAATAGGGAGCGGCGTCATTTCCGCTGCCTGCTGCCCATTGCCATCCGCCTACGTTACTTGCAAGGTCGTAGTCGAGAAGCTTTTGCGCGAAGTATGCTTCACCCCACCGCCAATCTATAAGCAGGTGTTTGCATAGGAAGCTTGCGGTTATCATCCTCACCCTGTTATGCATCCAACCCGTAGCGTTCAGTTGACGCATGCCTGCATCGACGATGGGGTAGCCCGTTTTTCCGGCGCACCATGCTTTAAATTCTTGTTCGTCATTTCGCCACCTGATGTTATCATACGCTTTTTTAAAGGCGTGCTCGGCAGTTTCCGGGAAATGCCAGATGATCATGGAATAGAAATCGCGCCAGATGAGTTCGTTTAACCATGTATCTGCCTTGTTTCGAACTGCATGTGATGCGACTTCCCTGACGCTGATAGCGCCAAATCGCAGGTGGACACTGGTTCTGGCCGTGCCTTCAATGGAGGGTATGTCGCGGGTTTGGTCATATTTCTTGTGTATATTTTCATAGTTGATTCTTGGAATGTCAAGTGCGTTTGGCCTGAAGCCGATGGTTTCCAGCTGAGGCAAGGCATACTGACACTTAAAAAAATGACTCTGTGCGGGGACCGATTTTGCGGTATTTAATGATGCACCAGCCTGAAATTTCTCCAGCCATTTATTTTTGTATGGTGTGAAAACCGTGTACGGCTCGTTGTTGCTTTTTAATATTTCGTCTTTTTCAAAAATTACATGGTCTTTGTGCTCTGAAAAGTTGACTGACCGATCTTTCAACAGGTCTGCTACCGCGGTATCGCGAGACCTTGCGTAAGGCTCGTAATCTGAATTTGTAAATACGGTGTCTACCTGATAGAGGTTAAGCAAGTGTTTCCAGGCTTGCAGAGGTTCCTGGTGAAGTACAAGAAGGGACGATCCTAGCCTGTTAAGCTGCTTATTTATCGCTTGTAATGATTTGTGAATATAGCTGACTCTTGCATCTTCGCGGTCTTCAAGTTTTGCGAGGATGAGGGGATCAAAAATGAAGACAGGCAGTACCGGTAGGCCGGACTGTAAGGCCTTGGAAAGGCCGGTATTGTCTTCAAGCCTGAGGTCTCGCCGGAACCAAAACACGTTTACTGCTTGTTTACCCATAAAGATCGTGTAAAGCTTCAGGAAGGAACGCGTATTTGAAATTGAATCCGGTGTCTTGAAGTTTGGTCGAGTCTGTACGGTTGCTGCTAAGCACGATAGCTTTCATTTCTCCTAAAGCGATTCTGAGCGCCAAGTCGGGGACGTTAGGAAGCCAGATTTTTTTTCTGTGAATTGCTGCCACAGTTTCGGTAAAGACTTTATTCGTTACAGGGCGAGGACTGCTTAAGTTATATGCACCTTCCATTTGTTCATTATTGAGGGCGTGTACATATGCATGAGCGGCATCGTGCAGATGTACCCATGGCATCCATTGTTTACCTGAGCCGAGTATCGTTCCGAAGCCTGATTTCACAGGACCGGCAATCTTCGGCAGCGCTCCGCCCTCCCTGGCAAGCACCACTCCTGTACGGCGTTTGACGCCCCTGTGGCCAAGGGCTGCGAGGGCATCTGCAGCGTGTTCCCATTGCATACAGGTGTCGGCAAGAAAGCCTGTTCCCGGATGACTGGTTTCGGTCAGGATCTCATCTCCGCGGTCGCCGTAATAGCCTACGGCGGACGCGGATATCAGCGTCTTGACTTTTGCGTGTGTATGGCCTTTTATAGCCCTGAAGAGTAGTTCGAGAGACTTTGTGCGGCTAGAGACAATCGTATGCTTGCGTTTTGTGGTCCAGGGTTTCGCCCCAATATTTTCACCGGCAAGGTGTATGATTGCGTCTACTCCTTCCAGACTACGCTCGTCGATACTGCCGTTCTCGATGTCCCAGCCAAACTCTTTAACAGCGGGATTGCTATTAGCAGGAGTGCGGCTGAGGATATGGATTGAATTGCCCTGAGAAAGGAGCAACTTGATAAGAGGCTCTCCTATAAGTCCTTTTGCGCCTGTAATGAGTACTCTTAGAGACATAGTTCAAACTTAACTTAAGAATTGTACATTTGTTTTTATGCTATATTCAAAACACATTTTTATCTGTACCAATCAACGGCCTCAAGGCTCGCGGGTATGTTGTGGAGAAAGCCACGGTCTTGCGCTGGTAGCTGCTTTTAAGAAACTTATCAAAGATAGGGGACTTCAGGCAGAAATACGTGCACAGAGAACCGGGTGTTTAGAAGCATGCGAGATGGGACCCGCGCTGGTTGTGTATCCGGAAGGTGTATTCTATGCCCATGTGCAGTTAAGTGACGTTGAAGAGATTGTAACAGAGCACCTGGAGAACAACCGGATTGTAAGCAGGCTAGTTATGGACTATGATAAACTGAATGAGCTTAAGCCCTAACTGTTGATGTAGCCTTCCAGTTGCTTGATGGTATCTTTCTGAGTTTCGATAATAGCCTTAACTAAATCGCCTATGGAAATCATGGCGACGACTCTTCCATTGTCGATTACCGGAAGGTGACGAATGTGTTTGTCTGTCATAAGGTTCATGCAAAAATCCAAATCATCATTAAGGGTGATCGTCAGCGGATCTTTCGTCATCACATCTGCAATGGCCGTTTCCTTGGAAGAGCGCCCTTTCAGCGCGATTTTACGGGCGTAATCACGCTCTGTAAAAATTCCTGTTAATCGTCCGTCATCCACAACAAGTAGCGCGCTGATGTTCTTTTCCATCATCTCAGTCAACGCATCGAAAACTGAAATAGTGGAATTAACCGAAAAAACATGTGACGATTTTTGTTTAAGAATGGCGTTTACTGCTTTCATAATTTGGCTGTTTACCTAAATTTAGCTTTAATATTTAAGAAAGAGAAGGTTTTTCTTTTTTCTTTTGCTTTGTAACAGCTTGATAGGCTCCAGTCGTTCGACTATTCTGTTACTGCGGTATCTCTCAAAGGCTTTTGGTTATGTGCCTGATTTTCTCAAATTTGTTATTTTGATGTAAAGATCTTGGTATGAAGAAGCTGTCATTCAAACGGACGGTGTTTTTTTAAGTAAATTGCATGCTGTATCATACAATACGGTTATGAGTGGAAAAACCATACTAATTTGGTTTCGAAATGATCTGAGAATACACGATAATGAAATGCTCATGGAAGCGATTGCCAGGGCTGAAAATGTGCTTCCTGTTTATTGCTTCGATCCAAGATACTTCGGAAAGACCATTTATGGAACACAAAAGAGCGGCTACCTGAGGACGCAGTTTTTGCTCCAAAGCATTGCCAGCCTTAAGAGTGCGTTACAGCGCCTGGGAGGTGATCTTTTGGTTCAGGTTGGTAAACCGGAGGATGTATTGCCTGCCCTTTGCCGGCAGTACCGTGTTTCAGAAGTGTATCACCATCGTGAAGTTGCTGAGGAGGAGACTTCGATATCAGGACGGGTAGAGACCATTCTATGGAAAGATAAAATAAATTTGAAGCACTTTATTGGTCATACCTTGTTCCACAAGGAAGATCTTCCTTTCCCAATCAAAAATATTCCAAATAACTTCACGGCTTTCAAGAGGAAGATAGATCGCGAAAGCATTGTAAGGCATCCATTTCAGGCTCCTGAAAGGCTAGAAACACCTCTGGGTGTTGATTGGGGAGTTCTGCCTGTTCTGGAAGAGCTTGGCGTTCAACGGAGCGGCATAGTGGAGGAAACGCACATGCTCGGAGGTGAAAGGGAAGGAATGGAAGCATTGATGCAACTTACTTCTCTCTCGGATACTTCGAAAAGTGAAGGAGGACTGATGGAAGATCCCGTTCTTAGTCCCTGGTTGTCTTTGGGCTGTCTGTCGCCACGGATGGTATACTGGACGGTTAAAGACAGGCTTTCTGCCAAGTCTGAATTGGCTTTAAGAATCGTCAACAGGCTGCTTTGGAGGGATTATAACCGGTTTATGTTGAAGAAACACGGCTCGTCTTTAGCGGATGTGGAAAATACCCTTACATCAGCTGAACGCAGTCGTTTCAATAAGTGGAGAGATGGAAACACTGGAGAGCTGCTAGTAGATGTCTGCATAAGGGAGCTAAATGAAACGGGGCATATAAATGATCGCTGTGAGCTGTTCGTGTCGTCTTATCTGACTAATAAATTGAAGGTAAAATGGCCTGCAGAATATGCATATTTCGAAGAAAAGGCGATAGATTTCTCTCCGGCACTCACTTGGGGCCGCTATGCGATGGCGCAGGGAATCTTCTCATTTGGAAAGCCGGAAAATCAAAATTTCAGTGATATTATGCACGATCCCCAGATAAAACGTAGATTAGAGATCCTGCATGCGGGATAACTCTTCTTATATAATGTTAAAAAACAATATTAGGAGTAAATACATTCTCATATATAAGGTTAAACTTTTATTTTTGACCTATCATAAGATTTGATATTCATGGACAATCTGTCATACCTAAGTAATGCACATGCATCTTATATAGATTCTCTGTACCAGTCATATAAGGAAGATCCGGAATCAGTAGATTTTGGCTGGCAGAAATTTTTTGAAGGTTTCGATTTTGGAAGAGAGTCGGAGCCCGTTAGTGCCTCTGAAACGCCGCAAAACCTGTTGAAGGAGATTAATGTTATGAACATGATCTACGGCTACAGACAAAGAGGGCACTTGTTTACCAACACCAATCCGGTACGCGAGCGTAGGAAGTACTTCCCGGGTAAGGAGCTTGAAACTTTTGGTTTAACTGAAAGTGATCTGGATACCGTGTTCAATGCAGGAGTGGAGGTAGGTTTAGGTCCTGCCAAACTTCGTGATATACACGCTTTGCTTGAGCAGACGTATTGCCAGTCTATCGGAGCGGAATATGTATATATCAGAAATCCGGAAAAGCTTTCCTGGTTCAAAAAAAGGATGGAATCAGAGCGTAATACGCCGAACCTTCCTCTGGACACTAAGAAAAGAATTCTAAAGAAGCTTAATGAGGCAGTTGTATTTGAGAATTTCCTCGGTACAAAATTTTTAGGACAGAAGCGCTTCTCTTTGGAAGGTGCTGAAAGTCTTATTCCCGCTTTGGATTACGTTATTGAGCGAGGTGCTGATCTTGGCATTGAAGAGTTCGTTTTAGGCATGGCGCATCGCGGCCGTCTAAACGTTCTTGCTAATATCATGAACAAAACGTACAAGGACATTTTTGCCGAGTTCGAAGGGAAGGGATACGATGAAACGAAGTCATACGGCGGAGATGTGAAATATCACCTGGGATTCTCTACGGATGTAGAAACTAAGTCGGGCAGAAAGGTTCATCTTAGCTTGTGTCCGAATCCTTCGCATCTTGAAACTGTTGATCCGATTGTCGAAGGTATCAGCCGTTCGAAGATAGACTTTAAATATGCCGGAGATAATACTAAGTTAGCTCCTATATTGATTCATGGGGATGCTTCTATTGCCGGACAGGGTATCGTGTATGAGGTTCTTCAGATGGCTAAACTGGATGGTTACAAAACCGGAGGAACCATTCACCTGGTTATCAATAATCAGGTAGGTTTCACGACTAACTTCAAGGATGCCCGTTCATCAACATATTGTACAGATATCGCTAAGCTGACGCTTTCTCCGGTATTCCATGTTAATGGAGACGATGTTGAGGCTCTGATTTATGCAATTAATATTGCGGTTGAATACCGTCAGAAATATAAAAATGATGTGTTCATCGATATCTTGTGCTACCGTAGATACGGTCATAACGAGTCGGATGAGCCAAAATTCACTCAACCACTGCTTTATAAGGCCATTGAGCAGCACCCTAATCCCAGAGAGATCTATAACAAGAAGCTCATGGAAAGCGGCACTGTCGACGCAAATCTTGCGAAGGAAATGGAAAAGGACTTCCGTAACCTCCTGCAGGAGCGCCTGAACGAGTCGAAGCAAAGCAATGTTTATGAGCCGAACCCGATGTATTCGGGCTCCTGGTCGGGATTAAGATCCGCCAATCCTGAAGATTTTGAAGTGTCTGCAGAGACAGCCGTTTCGAGAGATCAGCTGCTGTCAATCGCCGAGACTATTACCACCCTTCCAACAGACAAAAAGATATTCCGTAAAATAGAAAAGCTTTTTGAGGAAAGAAGAAAGATGGTGAAGAACAACTCACTTGATTGGGCTATGGGCGAGCTACTTGCATATGGAACTTTATTGAGTGAAGGTTTCCGTGTTCGTCTTAGTGGGCAAGATGTGGAGAGGGGTACTTTTTCTCATCGTCATGCCGTGGTTAAAGTAGAAGATTCGGAGGAGGAATTTGTTCCTTTATTGCAACTGAAGAATGGAGATAAAGCTGTAAAGTTTGATGTATACAACTCGCACCTGTCTGAATATGGTGTTTTAGGGTTCGAATACGGGTATGCGTTGGCAAATCCGCAAGCTTTGGTTCTTTGGGAAGCTCAGTTCGGAGATTTTGTTAACGGAGCTCAGATTATACTCGATCAGTATCTGGTGAGTGCAGAAACGAAATGGCAAAGATCAAACGGAGTTGTTCTGTTACTACCTCACGGGTATGAAGGACAGGGGCCTGAGCATTCATCTGCAAGAATGGAGCGCTTCCTGGAGTCATGTGCGGAGTATAATATTCAGGTTGCCAACTGTACAACTCCAGCTAACTATTTCCACATGCTGCGTCGTCAGTTGAAACGCGACTTCCGTAAACCTCTGGTTGTCTTTACTCCGAAGAGCTTATTAAGAAATCCTTTGTGTGTATCGTCTATTGAAGATTTCACAGAGGGTCAATTCCAGGAAGTGATTGACGACACACTGGTTAAAGCAGAGGATGTAAAACGTGTTGTTTTCTGTACCGGCAAGGTTTACTATGACTTGCTTGAAAAGCAAAAAGCAGATTCGCGAACAGACGTTGCAATCGTTCGCCTGGAGCAAATATATCCTTTACCTATTAAAAAGCTTGAGGCTATCCAAAACAAGTATTCTAAGGCGGCAGAGTACTATTGGGTGCAGGAAGAGCCTGAGAATATGGGTGCATGGCCGTTCCTTTGCCGCAAGTTCAGGAATATTGATATCGACCTGAAGGTAATATCACGCAAGGAAAGCAGTAGCACCGCTACTGGGTATGCAAAGCAGCACGTGTCTCAGCAACTTTACGTTATCGGCAAAGCTTTTGAAGATACTGCTGGCAAACAGGTAAAGAAATCAGTTATAAAAACCACAAAAAAGGTGGTCAACGTAGATTAGTCGTATAAATAAAAATAATATTATGAGTTTAGATATCAAAGTTCCGCCGGTAGGAGAGTCGATTTCAGAAGTAACCTTGTCGCAATGGAAAAAGAAAGATGGTGATCATGTTGAAATGGACGAAGTTATCGCTGAACTTGAATCTGATAAAGCAACCTTTGAATTAACAGCATCCGCAGCCGGAATACTAAAAGTGATCGTTGCTGAAGGGGATACCCTTGAAATTGGTGCTGTTGTTTGTTCTATCGAAGAAGGTGCTGCGTCTGAGGCAAAGGCTGACGAAGCAGTTCCTGCAGAAGCCCCTGTCGCTGCTGCTGAAAACGAAGAGTCTACTGATGAGCCGGCGCAAACTGGTTCTGAAATTGAAATAAAGGTTCCTCCTGTTGGTGAGTCGATCACGGAGGTAACACTGTCCAGATGGATCGTGGCTGACGGTGAGACCGTTGAGATGGACCAGCAGATTGCTGAATTGGAGTCTGATAAAGCTACGTTCGAACTTACAGCAGAAACTGCAGGCGTTTTAAGCCATATTGCGGAAGAGGGTGCTACCCTTGCAATAGGTGAAACGGTGTGTAAGATTGCTGCTGGTGGAAGCAAGCCTGCCGTTTCTAAGGCTGCTCCTGTGGCAGAAAACGCAGGTTCGACGAAAGCTGCGGCGGAAAAGTCTCCTGGTTATGCAGCTGGAACGCCTTCTCCATCAGCTAGTAAGATACTTGCTGAGAAAGGTGTTGATGCCGCATCTGTAAAGGGATCAGGAGTGGCTGGGCGCATTACGAAAGAAGATGCAATGAACGCTCAGAAGCCGGCTCCTCAGCCTGCGGCTAAGAAGGCTGAACCGGTGTCATCTCCTGCTGCGCTTGCATCGGGATCTCGCAATGAGCGCCGAGTTAAGATGACTTCATTACGTAAAACGATAGCTAAACGACTGATTGCTGTAAAAAGCGAAACGGCTATGTTGACTACATTTAATGAAGTTGATATGAAGCCTATCATGGACTTGAGAGCTCAGTATAAAGAGAAGTTCAAAGAGAAGCATGGTGTAGGTCTTGGATTTATGTCGTTTTTTACTAAGGCTGTTTGCGAAGGCTTGAAGGAGTTTCCGGCAGTAAATGCAAGAATTGAGAACGAGGAGATCGTTTACAGCGATTTCGCTGACGTGTCAATCGCCGTATCAGCACCGAAAGGACTGGTTGTTCCCGTTATACGGAACGCAGATGCAATGAGTCTGGCTGAGATTGAAAAGGCCGTGTTAGGATTGGCATTGAAAGCAAGGGAGAATAAACTTACGATTGAGGAAATGACAGGTGGGACCTTCACGATCACTAACGGTGGTGTGTTTGGCTCTATGATGTCTACTCCGATCATTAACGCTCCCCAGTCTGCCATTCTGGGAATGCACAATATTGTTGAAAGACCGGTGGCTGTAAAAGGGCAGGTCGTAATCAGGCCGATGATGTATATCGCTTTGTCTTATGACCATCGTATCATTGATGGCCGTGAGTCGGTAAGCTTCCTTGTAAGAGTAAAGCAATTACTGGAAGATCCTGCGAGACTTCTTTTAGGCGTTTAACGCAAGCACGAAATAAAAAGGAGGCTGTTTCTAAACGATTCAGTCTCTTTTTCGTTAATGAGAGGTTATCCTTTTAGTGTTATATAAATAGGTTATTACCAAAGGTAGCATTCTCGTTATTTCTCAAACCGATGTGAAAGACCTGGCACGCGATAAAGACGGAGGGATAAGTTGCAAAAGATCAACAAGGTGGTAGAAAGTATGTAATAACGTTGATTTGGCTCAAAAAAAGAAAGCTCCGGGCCGCACCGCCCGGAACTTAGTGGAAATAAATAAGTGTGTAGCTATATTTAGACGAAAGTTACGAAATATATGTTACACTGGAATAAAGAAAATCTGTTGATAACAGTTTTTTTAAGTTATTTTCAAGACTGTGATAGTTTTATTTTGTGAATTTTAAGATCCTTTTCTAAATGGAGTTAGTAGTAGTAAAAGATCCTGCTCATGTCAAAGAGTTTTTACAATTGCCCCTGTATATATATCGAAATGACCCCAATTATATTCGTCCTTTGGATAATGATGTCGAGTCGGTCTTTCACAAAGAAACAAACAAGTTTTATGAGGAGGAAAACTGCATTAGATGGATACTCCGCGATTCCAGGGGGCAAACCATAGGACGCATAGCCGCTTTTATTAATCCTTATACCGCCTTTACATTCGAACAACCTACCGGGAATATCGGTTTTTTCGAGTGTATAAACGACCGTGAGACAGCGTTCTTACTTTTTGATGCCGCACGCAATTGGCTAAAGTCAAGAAATATGCGGGCGATGGACGGGCCGGTAAACCTGGGAAGCAGGGAAAGATGGTGGGGGCTTTTAGTAGAGGGATTCCATCCGCCTTCTTACTGTTGTAACTATAATCTACCTATATATCAGTCTTTCTTCGAAGATTACGGGTTTAAGGTTTTTTTTAAGCAGCACACTTATCTCCGCAACGTGATGGAGAAGCTGAACAAGGTGTACTATG
The DNA here is from genome assembly GCF_045629565.1 of Arcticibacter sp. Classification (GTDB taxonomy): domain Bacteria; phylum Bacteroidota; class Bacteroidia; order Sphingobacteriales; family Sphingobacteriaceae; genus Arcticibacter. Next base: position 30,389 of record NZ_JAZQRL010000010.1, on the reverse strand, counting down.
CTGTAGCGGATCGGATCTTTAAAAATCCTGACTACGAATTTAAAACCGTAAGTATTTCACGGCTTGATAGTTTTATCGAAGATTTTCGGACAGTTTATAACACAGCCTGGGTTAATCATGAAGGTATCGGAGAGATGACCAAGGAGGAGGCAGACAGGACAATCCGGTCAATGAAGCCCGTAATTGATGAGAGTATCGCATGGTTCGCTTATCATAAAGGTCAGCCAATCGGCTTTTTTCTCAGTATTCCTGAACTGAACCAACTCTTTGTTAAATACGCAAAGGGAAAACTCACGCTGCCAGTTAAACTTCGCCTATTGTACAACAAGCTGACGGGCAAATGCAAGACAATGTACGGTCTAGTCTTTGGTGTAATTCCCCAACATCAACGAAAAGGAGTTGAGGTGGCTATGATTGTGTCTGCATCAAACTCCCTATTGAACAGCGGGGCGTACGAAGAGGTTCAGATGAACTGGATCGGCGACTTTAACCCTCGCATGATGCACATTGCAGAACAAATAGGCGCGAAAATTTATAAAACGCACCATACGTATCGCTATTTGTTCGATAGAGAGGCAGAATTTAAAAGACATCCCCTCATTTGATGCTTAATTTCACCCCAGGAACCTTAACTTTGTATTAAACAAACTCAACTATGCAATACGATGTTACAGTGATAGGTAGCGGACCTGGCGGATATGTAGCCGCTATTCGTTGCGCCCAGCTAGGACTTAAAACCGCTATCATTGAAAAATACGAAACCTTTGGTGGTACATGCCTGAATGTGGGTTGTATTCCTTCAAAAGCACTACTCGATTCTTCCGAACATTTTTATAATGCTGCTCATACTTTCCAAACGCATGGAATAAACCTCAAAGACCTTGAGGTGGATCTTAATCAGATGATTGCGAGGAAGAACCAGGTTGTTCAGGAAAACACCTCGGGTATTACTTATCTGTTGAAAAAAAATAAGATCACATCATATATTGGTGTCGGATCGTTTCAGGATAAAAACACGATAGTTGTGCAAAAGAACGATGGTTCAAAGGAGACTATTACTTCAAAAAACGTAATCATTGCCACTGGGTCAAAGCCAACAGCACTTCCATTTCTTCCGATTGACAAAAAGCGGATTATTACCTCTACAGAGGCTTTAAATCTTACCGAAATTCCTAAGCATCTTATCGTTATTGGTGGAGGAGTGATAGGTTTGGAATTAGGCTCTGTTTATGCACGCCTGGGTGCTAAAGTAACTGTTGTGGAATTCCTTGATTCCATTATTGCAACCATGGACAACACCATGGGTAAAGAGCTGCAAAAGTCACTCAAGAAAATCGGTTTTGAGTTCTTGCTGAGCCACAAGGTTACCGGTGCAAAAGTTGAAGGTGAGAAGGTAACGGTAACAGCAGAAAGTCCAAAGGGTGAAACGATCAGTCTGGAAGGCGACTACTGTATCGTAGCTGTAGGTAGAACAGCTTACACAGAAGGTCTGGGCCTTGAGAAGATAGGTCTTCAGGTAGAAGATCGCGGAAAGAAAATCACAGTAAATGAGCATTTGGAAACCTCTGTAAAGGGAGTCTATGCAATCGGCGATGTTGTCAAGGGGGCAATGCTTGCTCATAAGGCTGAGGAAGAAGGTGTTTTCGTTGCTGAAACTATCGCGGGGCAAAAGCCTCATATTAACTATAATCTGATTCCTGGTGTGGTATACACATGGCCGGAAGTGGCAAGTGTAGGGGCAACAGAGGCAGAATTAAAGCAAAAAGGAACAAAATTTAAAATAGGATCGTTTCCCTTCAAAGCAAGCGGCCGTGCGCGTGCAAGTATGGACACGGATGGTTTGGTAAAAGTTCTGGCAGATGCTTCGACTGACGAGATCCTTGGCGTTCATATTATCGGTCCCCGGGCTGCCGATATGATCGCAGAAGCAGTTGTCGCTATGGAATTCAGAGCATCAGCAGAAGATATTGGTAGGATTAGCCATGCTCACCCTACTTATACAGAAGCTTTCAAAGAAGCGGCGCTGGCAGCAACTGAAAATAGAGCTATACATATCTAATCAGCTCGCTTTTATATTAGATTATATTCAAAGGCTATCTCATCAGTGGATAGCCTTTCGCTTTACTTTCCTATGGCGTATTTGATTCCACCAAGTACGTGTTTTAAAAATAGCGGTTCCTTATAACTTTCGTCGGTATGTCCGCCTGCCGTGTAAAACGCCCTTCCGCCATCAAATTCATGATACCAGGCGATAGGATGTTTGCTGCCGTTCTGTCCTCCTGTATAACTCGTTTCGTCCAGATACGCCAGCACCTTTATCTTCTCATTGATGCTTTTAAAGTTATACCACTCGTCTGTTCGTTGCCATGTATCAGGCAAAAAATTGGTCGAAGCGTGGTTCTTATCAACTACCAGTAGGTTCGCTGGTTGCACTTTGGGATGATTGGCGAAATATGCACCAACCAATTTGTTATACCATGGCCATGAATATTCAGTATCTGTAGCTGCGTGAATACCTACAAAGCCTTTACCCGATTGAATATACCGTTCAAACTCTTTCTGTTGCGCTTCATCTAATACGTCGCCGGTAGTATTAAGAAAAATTACTGCGTCATACAGTTTGAGTTTGTTGAAAGCGAAAACAGCTGAATTGGCTGTTGTGTCCACTTGGAAGCTGTTCTTTTCGCCAAGATTTTGTATCGCTTGTATGCCAGCAGGTATTGATTTATGATAAAACCCAGCAGTTTTGTAAAAGACAAGGACGCGGGATTCCCGTTTGTATATGGCATTGGATGCCATTGATACACATAGCAATATTGCTAGTATCAAAAAAAATGATTTTTTAGGCATATATATCGGTTATTTGAAATCTAAATATAATACAAATAGTTACAAAGATTTCTGACGAGTATATAGCCAAGAGCGATATATACGTGCATATGGTTTTAACCCTTCGCTTAAAGCGATATGATTTAAACATAAAAGCTGCCCGTATAAGGCAGCTTTTACGTTAGGGAAATTATGCTAATTAAGCTATTTTCCGGGTAATGATTGAAGGTTGAATTCTACCATCCAGGGTTTTGCATAGCCTGTTTCTCAGCAGGAGTTAAGGGTTTTCCGTTCTTTCTGATAGCATCCAGGAAGCTCTGAGGTATCGGACGATAGTAGTGCTTATTTGCATCTGGCTTAGCCTCGTCGTTGAATGACGTTGCTCGTGCTACCAGTGTTTTCGTACGTGCTAAATCTTCCCAACGCATAAGTTCTCCCATCAGTTCTCTAGAGCGCTCATTCAAGATAAAGTGCATGAATTTTTGCTCATTCGAGCCGGCACCCAGGCGAGAATAGAATTCATCATTCTTATTGAAGATATCATCTACGCCGTTCAAATGCATGCTCGATAGTGTCGATGCAGTAGCTACTGGGATGTTATTCGATTCGTAATAAGTGTTCTTGTCTGAGTATGAAACAAACGTAGCAGTATTGGCTGCAGTGTTATTCTTGTAAGCGGCTCCACCATCAGCATAGCTGGAACGATCTTCACCTTCTTTGTATGCTGCACGATCACGAACCATGTTGATGTAGGGTAAGGCTTGAGCATATTGGCCAAGCCTTCCATAAGCTTCAGCAGCAATCAGGTAAGTCTCCGCTAAACGCGCTAAGATGCCATCCCGCATCCCGAATTGAGAAGCGACATTGATTCTTGATCCATCCATGAATTTAGATAAGGCAACAAAGCGACTTGGATCGTAATTGCCGTGTCCACCCAGCATATTTTCTGGTTGCCCTGCGAAGTACCTTACGAACATATGAGGAGCACGGAACTTGATGCTTTCAGAAGTATATCGGGTATCTCCAGCATCGTTCACAATATATAAAATAGATTCCTCGCCTCCAGCGAACTTAGGTTTTCCTTCTAGGTCTGGAGTTGGAGCATATTCTTTCGCCCAGGTAGGAGCGTTGGCAGGTCTGTTACTGAGATATCGGGTTTTGAAGCTCTTCCAAAATCTTGAGTCGTTTACACGATCAAAAACGTCAAGCGCATAATCAGTAGACCGAAGTCGCTGAAATTCTCTATCTCCTGGGATGTCGCGTTGCATTCCTGGAAGGTTTTGATAAACGGATGGATAGTACAAATGAACTTGGTTGCCATATCTTCCCTGAGTGGCTGTGTTTTCAGAAAACTGAGCAGCGAGGATTACTTCCTTAAGCATTTCATTTGGTCCGTCTGGTTTAGTGTATTCCCATAGCTCGCGAAAGTTAGCTGCAAGGGTGTGCTGACCGCTATTGATAACGAAATCCGCATATTTTACAGCGTTTTCGAGGTCGCTTTGTCTTGTAGCGCTGTTCCATTCGCTGTATAATTCACTTGCCCTGAACAAATAAGCCTTGGCCAAAAAGTGTGCAGCTGCCCACTTAGTGATTCTTCCAGTCTGAGCAGGGGCAGGAGGCAGTAATTCGTACGCCACAGTAAAGTCGCTTATAATTTGCTCATACACTTCCTGCGCAGTATTCCTGGAAAACTCAAATTCGACAGTAGTTGAAGGTGTAAGTTTTAAGGGAACCCCTCCGTATTGCCTGACAAGTTTAAAGTAATCAAAAGCCCTCATGAAGTGACCTTCTCCTAAACGAGTGTTTTTATCAGGACCTTCCCCATAAAACTGTGGCACGTTCTGAATCACTATGTTTGCGGAATTGATGTTTCCATACATATTGTTCCAAATGTCATTAACATGTGCCGTCAATGAATTTAAATTCGCATCATATGAATTCCACATTTGCATACCACGGTCACCACCTACACTGAATTCATCCGCTCCATAGTTAGTAGTTGTATAAGCCCATTCGTAATTGAAATGGAATTTGAGGCTCTGGTACATTCCGATAACGAGGCCATCCAGGCCTTCCTGTGTTTCAAAGTCTGCAGTATTGCGTGAGGTAATTAACTCTTCTTCCAGGAATTCCTTTTTACAAGAGGACGGCAATACTAAACAACCGGCCACCAATGCTACGCTATATAATACTTTAATTATCTTATTCATAATCTTTCCTTTATAATTAGAATCCAACATTAATGCCGAATACAAAGCCTCTATTAAAAGTAGAACCGCCTAAGTCTGGGTCTATCCAATCAATCTTGGAATATATCAATCCTGGGTTCAGAGCCTGAGCATACAATTTTACGTTCGACAAGCGAATTTTTCTATTCCAGGCCTCGGGGAGATTATACCCAAGTGATACATTTCTAAGTTTTATGAACGATCCATCCTGATAGTTCATAGAGCTTTTGTAAGGATCTCCGGCAGCACTATTGTAGTTTGGAGCCGGGTATTCATTCGTGGGGTTGCTTGGAGTCCAGTAATTCACTTTTCTTTGAGCAAAGCGTCCTTGAAGCGACTCTTCACCTGTTCGGATGGTAAAGCCCCATCTGGCGTATATGAAGAAAGATAAATCCCAATTCTTATAGTTAAACGTATTTGTCAATCCTGCAGTCCAATCAGGGTTCGCTGCTCCAACTATTCTTCTGTCATCATTCGCATTAATCTTGTAATCGCCGTTCAGGTCGGCTATTTTAATATCTCCGGGCCTGAAGGTGTTACCATTAGCCTGGAACTTTGCAATTTCAGCAAGGTCAGATTCAGTGTTCTGCCATATACCCAGCTTTTCGTAGTCGTAGTATGTAGTCAGGCGTTCGCCTATAAACCAGTTGTTTGTGATATCGTCTTGTTCGCCGTTAGCTAGCTCCACTATCCTGTCTCGGTTCGCAGAAAAGTTCAGGCTTGAGCTCCAGTTGAAATCACGTTTTTTTATGTTAACAGTATTTAACGAGATATCAATACCGCGGTTGGCAGAGACACCAATGTTCGTCAGTGTTCTGGTATAACCTGTCAGAGAAGGAATACTCATTTCCATCAGCAAATCTGTTGTTCTTGAAGTGTAAACATCAACAGCACCATTAACCCGTCCGTTAAAGAGGTCAAAATCTACTCCCAAGTTCCACTGAGTGGTGTGCTCCCAGCCCAGATCCTGGTTTGGCAACAGAATCGGATTGGCCAATGAAGCATCTGAAGAGACATACCCCGGCTGAACTAAGCTGCCCCAGGTGTAATACAGCGTTTCTACTGCTCCCTTGGTGGTATAGGGGCCTACCGCAGCGTTGCCGGTACTACCTACACCAACTCTTAGTTTTAGCATATTAATCCAACGCGTGTTTCTCAAAAAGTCCTCCTGGTCCATTCTCCATGCTAGGGCAGCAGAAGGGAAAAAGTCCCATTTATTACCTTCCGCCAACTGAGATGCACCATCCCAACGTGCAGATGCCGTCAATAGGTAGCGGCTGTTAAAGTCGTAATTCACACGAGCCATGTAAGAGGTTAAAGAGGACTCGGTTAATCCACTTCCAAATGCATCCAATTCGCTCACAGAGTTCAACTGATACCACTTCTGTGAATCCCATGGCAGGTCTGTAGCAGTCATTGACGATGTCTCTTCTCTGTAAGATGTCGCACTTTGCAACAAGGTCACACCGAAATTATGCTTCTCAATGGATTTATTATAGTATAAAAGATTATCCATTGTCCATGCTAGTCTGGATGTTTGATCTAATCGGGCGTAGTTCGAAGATCCTGGCTCCCCAGCACCTCTGTTAATCGAATTTTCGTCCATCCAGCGCCCATTTCTCCAGTTGTAGAAATCAGGGCCGAAGTTAGCGCGATACTTCAAGCCCTTAAAAAGGTCGACCTCTGCAAAAAGACTTCCTAGCGTTCGAAGAGTTTTGCGTTCGTTCACATTAAACACATCTTCTCCAACAGGGTTTAGAATGTTAATGTCTCCACCTGGTAAATTTATCCTGTTACCATTGTCATCAAAAGGGACAGCATACGGCAGCATGCCTTGTGCAGCGAAATAGAGATTTCCCGGGCCGGTCGCATTTGATGTCGCGTATCCATAGTTTTGTATACCGTATGTGGCAGTAAGATTACCTCCGAAAGTAAACCATTTCGTAGGCTTCACTTCTGCACTAAACTTTCCGCTAAACCGTTCATAGTCCTGGCCAAGCTGAGTGCCCCCCTGAGAAAGATATCCAAAAGATCCATATCCTTTCAAAGTTTCAGTTCCTCCACTCGCACTAAGAGTCTGATCAACCGTAAGACCTGTCTCCAGCATCATGTCCGTCCAGTTTGTTGTGGGAACCAGATTTCCGTTCCATACACCATTCTGCCAGCCCTGAAGAACGTTGTTAAGTGCATAATTGTCCCCTCCAAAAATTCTCCGGTCAGCTTCTTCTGTTGCCTCATTCGGGTATTTGTTAGCACTTCCATCAGGTAAACGTCGGTAGGCATCACGACGGAATTCGATATATTCTGAAGAATTCATCATATCCGTCCGATCATACATTTTTTCTATAGTCGATGTGCCGACATAGTTTAAGGAAACAGTGCCTGTCTTCCCTTTTTTTGTCGTAACCAACACTACCCCGTTAGCGCCGCGAGATCCATATATCGCAGTGGCTGAAGCGTCCTTCAAAATATCAATTGACTCGATATCATTTGGATTAATTGCTTCTATACCTCCGAAGCTTAAAGGTATTCCATCCACAACGTACAATGGGTCATTACTCGCGTTCAAGGAGCGCGCCCCACGGATCAGAATTCTGCCCATCTCCCCGGGTCTTTCATTCGATGTAATATCTACCCCAGCAGCTTTACCCTGTACAGCCTGCAGCGCATTCTGTACCGGCCTCGAGCGAATCTCTTCCGCTCCCACGCTCACTACCGCACCCGTAACGTCAGATTTTTTAACAATGTTATAACCAACAACCACCACCTCATCAAGTGCCGTCACATCCTCGCTTAACACAATGTCAAGCCTGGTTTGCCCGTTAATAGGCACTTCTCTGGTTGTAAAGCCCATATAAGACACCACAAGTGTCCCATTAACATTAGCAGTCGGCACCCGTAAAGAATAAGTGCCGTTCGCGCTTGTTGCAACCCCCAGGTTTGTTCCTTTAATCTTGATACTGACGCCGGGAAGCGATTCCCCTTTATCGTCAGTTACCTTACCAGTTAATGTAATGTCTGTAGCCGTCCGGCTTTTCAAATTCGCTGACGACAGCTCAGCCAGCTCAGCGTTCTCCCTATCTGAAGCCTTGTTCAGGACGATCTGATTGTTGACTACCTCATAGGCTATGCCTCTGTTCCGCAGCAGATCAGCCAGCACCTCTGATAACATCTCAGACTCAGCCGAATAAGAAACCTTCTGATTTGCATCAATTACGTTCTCGCTATAAACGAACTTAACACCGGCCGACTTCTCAATCCCTGATAAAACCGTTTTTAATTTTGCAGATGTGTAGTTAATCCTCACCGGATTGTTCAATACCCCCTGAGCTTTGCCGGGCGCCGAATAGGTCACGCAGCAAAAGATCATTAACGCCATCAGCTGACTCAGTGTAATCTTCATAATGTACCAAAAGTCTTTGGAAGGGTGTAAATAAAAATTCATACTTTTAATTGTTTTATTTAGCTAAAAATGAGACAATAAAAAACCCAATGCACTTTACGTGCACATGTTGTCATGGTTGGTTTTTGGTTAAGAAGTGCCCACACACTTCTTAACCCTTTTTTAATAGTTAGTTTGGTTGAAAGTTCCTACGTCATATTACAATCGGTTTATAATTTAAAAGATGATTTATTCTTCGCTGAGGATGATCGTCTCCTCGTCGAATCCAAGGTTTATATTCAAAGATTTGTTCATCAGATCCAGGATAACGGGTAAGCTAAGCCCCGTAAAGTCAGCATTTAACGTGAGTTGGTCCACTGGCGCATTATTCATCGTAACCTTTACATCAAAGTTTGTTCGCAAGACGTCAAGCACCTCACTCACCGGTGTGTTATTGAACACAAATGACTTGCGCTCCCAGATGCGGAGCGTCGCCTCCGTACCGTTGCTTTTCTCTAACTGCTTCTTGCTCTCTTTATAAACTACTTTCTGCTTCGGTAACACATAAACACCTTCAGGTTGACTTCCCTTTTTGTGTGGAGTATACACAAACACTTTTCCTGACACCACTGATAATCTTGATGCCTCCTTTCCGTTTGCCCGGATACTGAAACTGGTGCCCAGAACACGTGTATCAAATTCTTCCGTGTGGATGATGAAAGGGTGGAGGGTGTCCCGCTTTACATCAAAAAAAGTCTCTCCTTTCATCGAGACCTTTCTGTATTTGTTAACAAACGGGAGGGTATACCTTATAGTAGTCTCCGGCTCAAGCCAGAGGCTGCTGCCGTCAGGTAAGATATGGTTCTTAAGTATGTTTGAATTGTTGGTAATAACAACGTTTTCGATGATCTTGCTGCCCGAATCTTTTAAAAAGATGTGGTTAAGAGCAGAAATTGCAATAACCAGAGAAGCAGCGACCAATGCAGCGGTATAATAAAAGCGACGGCCCGAACCGCGCACCGCTACTGGATCCTCATTCCTGCCTATCTCAGACCGGACATTTTCCAGTATGCGTTTCCGTATAGAATCACGTTTCTCTTCGTTCAACAATTCAGCCGGCTCCTCCTCCTTATCAAAAGAGTCGTACCAGTCCTGCACAACCCGTTCCTCTTCGGGGGTGCACTCCCGATTCAAATACTTATTAATAAGCTCAGGTGAAATCTTCATTCGGCAGTAAAGGTTATAACTGGTATATAAGTACAGTGAGCTAATACAGCCCTAACCCCCAATCAAAAATTAAATAAATTAAAAAGAAGATAAAAGGATGGCAATCAGGAGCGTTCCTACCTGTTTTAAGTTGATGCGCAGAGTGCGCAGAGCACGGGTGAGATGATTCTCAACAGTCTTTTCAGAAATACCCAGAGAAAAAGCTATTTCTTTGTTCGAGCGGAATTCCTTCCGGCTCAACTCATAAACCTTACGGCACTTTTCAGGAAGCTTTTCTACTTCCGTGCTTACATTTCGCTTCAGTTCATTCCAGTCAATTGCCTCCATAGTGGAGTTATCAACATCTTTATTAAGATGAACAACATAGCCTTCGTAGGCCCTCCTGTTGCTTTCTTTCTGAAACGCTGCAAAAACCTTGTACTTAACACACGAATACAGATAATTTTCAAAAGAAGAATTAATTACAAGAGAAGCACGCTTAATCCACAAAGAAGTAAAGATATCCTGTACTATCTCTTCGGCGGCTTCGCGGTTTCGTAAACGTTTGTACCCTGCTGAATAAAGTTTAGACCAATATCGTTCATATAACTCCTCAAAAGCAATTATATCACCCTGCTTCAGCAGAGCCAACAAATTGGAATCTGAGAATTTACTATATTGCCTCATTTGAACAACTGGTTAGTACTAATCAGCATTTAGGTTTTGAAAGGTCGCTAAACTTAACGGTATTAAGATTGTTACGCAACCTGTACTGTCCTGCTTCGTAATGCAAAGTTTATACATTAAACTTAATAAAAAAAGCTCAGAAAAGGATCTTTTAACCTTTTCTGAGCTTTTTGTGTATATAATTGAGGAGTAGTTCCCGCTCTGCAGGTAACGAAGCCTAGTGAACTACTTCCAGCTCCTCGTTTTCTTTCTCAGTTTCTGTCATCATCGCGTCGATGTCATCTCCCTTCTTATCCCATCCCAGGCGATGCATGATATTATCAAACGCCTCGTAAATTACCGGTACAATTACCAGCGTCAGGAACAGCGAGCTCAACAGACCACCAATGATCACCCATGCCAGACCGTTTTTCCACTCAGCACCTGCACCCGATGCAATAGCAATCGGAAGCATACCAATAACCATCGCAATAGTAGTCATCAGGATAGGTCTCAAACGGGCATGGTTGGCCATGATCAACGACTCACGCGTAGATTTACCTTCCGCTTTCTGCTGGTTGGTAAAGTCGACCAGGATAATCGCATTCTTGGCAACCAAACCAATAAGCATGATCAATCCCAATATGGTGAAGATACTTAGCGAGTTGTTGGTTAGAGCCAGAGCCAGCAAGGCACCAATAATAGAAAGAGGAATAGAGAACATCACCACAAACGGGTAAATATAGTTGTCATACAAGGCCACCATAATCAGGTACACCATAATAATAGACATCATCAATGCCATTCCCAGGGTACCAAAGCCTTCCGACTGATTCTCCATATCACCACCAAACAGATAGCTAACTCCGGTTGGTCTCTTCAGATCCTTAATCTGGGTCTCGATATCGGCAAAGACAGTTCCCGTCGGACGCCCTACCACCTGAGATTGAACCGAAACCTTAGTGCTCTTATCCTGACGTTCGAGCTGACTCGGCCCCGATCCTTCCGTTACCGTAGCAAACTGCTCCAGACGAATGCGTTCATCTTTTGAATTAATAAATGTCAGTCCGCGCACATCGTCTATGCTCTGTCTGTTGTAGTCGTCGAGCCTGATATTGATGTCGTATTCATACTCACCCTGTCTAAACTTACTGTCGGTATTCCCACTAAAAGCAGTCTGCATCGTCGCACCCACAGTTTGCAGAGACAGACCTAGCGAAGACATCTTATCCCGGTCCACCTGCACCTGCACCTCCGGATTTCCACTTTCCACTGAAAGTTTGATTCCCGTGGTTCCTTCGATCTTCTCTACTTTTCCACGTACCACTTCCGCAAATTCCATTACACTTGGTAAGTCCGGTCCCATTACGATAACCTCAACCGGCGCTCTTTCCGCACTACCCAGAATGCTCACCGGAGTAGTCGTGATTTTGGCGCCCGCCAGACTTTCGGTCAGTTCCTTCCTAACCTTGGCAGCATAGACGTCAGACTGGTCAGCACGCTCTTTTCTTTCCACCAGCTGAACCGTAATTTCAGATTTATAGGCAGTCGACTGGCTCGCACCCATACCATCACTCGTTTGACCCACTGTCGTGATCATACGGATAATTTCAGGCTTTTGATTAAGCATGTTTTCTGCCCTGGATGTCATCAGGTTTGTCTGTTCTATCGACGCATCTTTAGGCATTTCGATCTGCACAATAAACTCACCCCTGTCGCTCTTAGGGAAGAACTCGGTGCCGATATATCCGGTTGCAAGCAACGCAATGGAAGCCACCAGCATCATAAAGGTTCCCGCCAGCACAGTCTTTTTATGGGCCAGAGACCAGTTCAGTATACCCGTAATCCAGGCAGTAAACTTGTCCAGACCTCTCTCAAAGCGAAGGATCACCCGTTCGAATACGTTCTTGCCTGTAAGGTGTTCGAGTTTTCCAAAGCGCGAAGACAGTAGCGGTACGATCGTAAACGAGGTCAGCAAGCTGAGCAAAGTGGCGATGATAACAACCACGCAGAACTGCCTTAAAATGTCTGACACCAGGCCGGTACTGATGGCGATAGGAAAGAACACCACCACAATTACCAGGGTAATCGAGGTTACCGTAAAGCCTATTTCCTTCGTTGCCTCAAAGGCAGCCTTCACGCGGTTCTTGCCCATTTCCATGTGCCTGTAAATATTCTCCAATACCACAATGGCATCATCCACGAGAATACCAACCACCAGCGAAAGGCCCAGAAGAGACATCAGGTTCAGCGTATAGCCAAACATGCTGATACCGATGAACGTAGCGATCAGAGAGGCCGGAATAGATACCATTACAATAGCCGCATTTCTTAAACTGTGCAGGAAGAACAACATCACGAATGCAACGAGCACAACCGCCAATATAAGGTCATGGATAACCGCATCCGCAGATTCAAGCGTGTATATGGAGCTGTCTGATGCAATTACCAAATTAAGACCTACCTTTTCGTAATCCTGATGCAGCTTTTCGATGATAGTATGGATCCCCTTACTCACATCCACCGCATTGGCGTCCGACTGCTTGATCACTTGCAAAGCAATGGAAGCTTTCTGGTCTACCCGTGCCAGCTTTTCAACGTCCTTCTGTGCATCCTGCACGTCCGCCACGTCTCCAAGTCTCACCTGAACGCCATTCTTATCCGAAATGACCAGGTTACGCAACTCCTCAACGCTTCTGTATTTACCGGCCAGTCGTACCAGAATATCCCTGTCCTGGGTTTTTACAGATCCCGTCGGGAAATCCAGGTTAGATCCCTGGATAGTCTGTTGCACAGTAAGCAGCGATAAATTATACGCCTGCAACTTATTATCATCAATACTCACCTGTATTTCGCGCTCACGACCACCGATAATATTCACCTGTGCCACCCCGGTTACCCTGGAGATGCTCGGAACAACACGGTTGTCCATCAGGTCAAAAAAGGCCGCGTCATCCATAGTCGAAGTAGCCGACATCGTGATAACAGGAAGATCGTCCAATGAGAACTTATTCAGCGAAGGTGCTTCAGTGTCCTCCGGAAGTTCCGAAAGAATAGCGTTAACCTTCCTTTGTGCATCATTCAGCGCCAGATCCACATCCGTGCCGCTGTGCAGGGTAATCACCACAGAAGAAAGGCTCTCATACGAAGTCGCGTTCAGCTTCTTGATGTTCTCCATGGAAGCCACCGCATCTTCAATCTTCTTCGTCACCGTGTTCTCTACCTCACTAGGCGATGCGCCCGGGTATATAGTAGTAACCGAAACAACAGACGGTGAGAACTTCGGTAAAAGCTCATAACTGAGCGATGTATAACTTATATACCCCAGAAGTGATAGTACCGTAAACAGTACGACCACTATAGTGGGTCTTTTAATTGATATTTCAGCAATTTTCATCAGGGAAATTTTATTTATTTAACGTTTTCCACCAAGCTTCCGTTGACCAGGTTGATCTGTCCACTTGTAATGACCAGTTCGCCTTCGCGGAGCCCTTCCAGCACTTCGACAGTCTCACCAAATATTCTACCTGCAACGATCTTGCGCTCAGCCGCCTTATTTCCTTCCATTACAAATACGGTGTTGCTGTTCACGCTGCCCACAAATGCCGATCTCGGAATCGTCATTACCGGATCTTGTTTAGGAAACTGGAACACCGCAGTCCCATACATTCCTGCTCTTAGCTGTGAAGCCCCCTCATTAACCAGTTCGATCTCAACAGGGAAGTTCAGACTGTTATCTGCCTTGGGCGCGATGAAGGTGATCTTGCCTTTAAATTCTTTGTCTGGAAAGATGTTTGACTTAATAGTCACAGCATCTCCCGTCTTCAGGTTAACCACCTGCGACTCATTTGCGGTCACTTTCAGCTTCAGCTTAGATACATCCACAATTTCAAAAAGAGCGGTTCCTGGAGATACATAGGAGCCCATTTCAATGGATCTTTTGTTGATGATTCCAGAAAAAGGCGCCTTGATATTGGCGTCACTTGACTTTCTTTTTGATGATTGTACTGCAGCTTGTGTTGTCTTCACCCGCAGGCGTGCGTTTTCCAGCGCCTGCTGGGTTACACCACCCGTTTTAAAAGAACTTTCATAACGTGCGAGGTCTCGTACCGCATTCTGATAATTCGCTTCCGCAGTTTCTGTATCCACCACCAGCAGCTCATTATCTATACGGGCCAGAACCTGGCCTTTGCTTACGCGGTCACCTTCTTCAACGGCGATACGCGTTACCCTGCCGGAGTTCTCCGCAGAAAGCGTCAGGTCCTGATTAGAGGAGAACGTGCCGTTAGAAGAAAAGTTAAGATCTATATCGCTCAGGCTAACTTTGGCCGTTTTCACAGCCACCGCACCCTTACTTCCTTCCGCAACAACAGCCGTCTTCTCGGCGTTCTTCTTTTTATTGCTTTGAAGTACCCAGCCAATCAGAACAAGGGCCGCTACTACTGCTATAATTGTAATTACTGTATTCTTTTTCATCGACTATATTTCTTTTGAGGATCACAACCTTGGCTCCGGGTGGTATACCCCCCCGGGGGTTCAGTTTTTTAGTTTAAGAGAGATTTAATATTTCCGTTAGATTTCATTAGCTGTATTTCAGCAAGCTTGTAGTTCAGCAGAGCCTGGGTGTAACTGTTCTGGGCATCTGTTAACGCTGTCTCTGCGTTCAGCAGATCAGTGAGCGATGCCAAGCCGTTATTGTAATTGTTCTGCGTGCTGCTGAAAACTTCGCGCGCAAGGCGCATATTTTCATTCTGATTTCTAATCGTGCTCACGCTCGTGCGGAGCTGCAGCCTGGCGTTGCTGTAAGCCAGATTCAGTGCTTGTCTGTTGTCTTTCAGATCTTCTGAAATCTGATCTATTTCAATTTGCGCCTGTCTTACCCTCGACCTTCTTCCAAAGCCGTCAAATATGGGTATAGATATATTCAGCCCGATTGCTGAAGCCTCTGCCCAGTTCGCAGTTCCATTACTCTTAAACAAATCAAACTTGTTGCTGAACCCGTTCTGAGAATAATTGGTGATAAATGAAAGCTTAGGGTAGTACTCCGCTACTTTAGACTTCTTCTGATAAATCAAAAGCTCTTCCTGTTTCTTCAGCAGCGCATACTCCGTCAGTCCCGAAACATTTACCGTATCAGCCAAACTATTCGCACCCTCTACAATCTGGTTAAGTTCTGCATCAGGTAATTCCACGGAAACACCTATAGGCATACCAATATAGTACTTTAGCGTGTTTTCCTGCTGTACAGCAGCCTTTGCAAGCTCATCGCGTTGCGTTTGAAGGTTCGTCAGACTTACCTTCACGCGGTCCACGTCGATCCGTGTCGCCAACCCGTTTTTATACTGGTCGCTTAATATTTTTTCAGTCCGTTGCAAAGAGGATATGTTCGCATCGATCGCTTCAATCTTTTCACGACTTACCAATACCTGGTAGTAGGCAGAAGAAACCATTTGCAATACATTTTCTTCACTCAGATCGACATTAAGCTGGTAATACTCTTCTCCCGCTCTCGCCGCTTTCAACCCGGTGAACACACTCTGATTAAAGAGTTGTTGACTCAATTGCACCTGGGCATTCGCTGTATATTTCTGTCCGAAGGTTACCAGTATCGTTTCTCCCGGTCTTCCCAGGATTTCGCCCGGTAGAGGAGTTTTCTGCAACAGCAGGTTGTCATTCAGGCTACCCGTTGCCGTAATCTGCGGCAGTGCCTGAGACCTTACTTCTGCGGTAAGCTCTTTTCCTTTCTCTGCTTCCAGGCGCGCCTTGCGAACGGATGCATTATTCTTAAGGGCAAAGTTGAGTGCTTCTTTGAGAGATAGCTGTACGGTCTGTGCCTGGACTGATCCCACACCCAATGTGCATGCCATTACTAAGGCCGCAATAAGCGTGTTTATTCTCGGTCTATTCATCTTCTTGTAATTCTCGTTGTTATAAGGTTATTTGATCAATAAGTAGTGTTCGTGTTACAATGTCTCGCCATGAGAGCCAAAAAATTTCAATCCGGACAGAAAAACTTTGCTGAGCTCGTTTTGTCTATCGAAGATCAGATCGAACTCCTCATCTCCAGGTGAAAACTTATTTTTTATCGGTATAAGTACAAATACACTTAGTCCGGTGATCGCATCAAGGTATAGTCTGCCCATCTTATCCGCATCAACAGAGGCGATCTCGCCCGCGTTCGCGGCCTTGGTGATCAGCCCGGCAACCAGAGCCGACTCTCTTACTCTCGCTTGTTCCATTACCCCGTAACAGGCATTTTGTATCTGACCAGCTTCGGGAGATGTTTCCGTAAGGTTCAGCATGAAATATCGTTTCATGAATTTCTTGCGACATACCAGTAAAGTGGTAAACTCCTCTTCAAGGCTTTGGAGTGTCAATAGTTGCGCCTCCAACTCATCAAAGTATTCCGTCATGATCTTTTCAACAACTGCAACGACCAGACTCATCTTGTCCGGAAAGTAATGATAAAGTGAAGGTTGCGTAACCGATATGTCATCAGCAATTTCATTCATCGTGGTCTTCTGAATGCCAAAGTGTGAAAAGCGCTTGATGGCACTGTCCACTATTAATTCCCTTTTCCTGTCTATTTCGCTCACTTTATTCTTTGACTTTTTTAATAATTTAGTCAAAAGTACGGCAAGAAAATGACTTATTCAAGTTTTTTTAGCAGCAAATAAATTATGATATTTCGGAGACAGTGGTAGCTTCCAGGCCTTTAAGGAAGATTTCCCCCAATTTCTTCTGACGGCTGAGAATGCTGTCAAACTGTTCCTTCTCGGGCAAGAAGCCTTTTGTATGGCGTTTCAATACGGTAAAATAGATGCCCGAAAGGGCGTCCTTCAGGAGAGCAGCGGTTTCATCGAGGTCTTCGACCTCAAACTCTCCTGCAGAAATACCTATCTCGAGGACTTTCTTCAATACCGTTAGCTCAGAATCCTTCGCTTTAACAAACATACACATCAGGTTACCGGGCAGCTCGGTACCGGTAATTTTTGTAAAGTCCAGTAAATTATAGTACTTGGTGATAAAGGCTTGTCTCTTGTCCAAACATTTTTTCAGAGCCTCGTGACTGTTGGTTGCGCTCCCCACATCCTTTCGCATTTCAGCATCCATCGTTTCGATGATATTCTTTAACACTGCCGAGTAAAGGGAAATCTTATCAGGAAAATAATAGTATAGCAGTGCTTTGGATAAAGAAAGGTCATTAGCAATTTCCGTCATTGTCGTTTTAGAAAGTCCGAAATGAGCAAACCGTTTAAGTGCAGCGTCTATTATTAAATCCTTTTTCCTGTCCTGATTTTCCACGTTTCCAAAATTAACCATTATTCTTTTACGAATGCTATAATACACAAATAATGCTAAGGTTTTAATTTTCTGAAATTTGATATTTAATCCGAAATTCGACCCAAACTAATATAAGATGCATTCTATCGCCGAGCAGGTTTCCCTTAAGAATTTGAATACGTTTAGAGTTGAGGCTCGTGCCCGCTGGTTTACCGACATTTATAAAGAGGAGGAACTTAAAGAGCTTTTCGCCGAAGGCCGATGGAGAAACATCGATCGGTTCATTATGGGTGGCGGTAGCAATGTCTTGTTCACGCGCGACTTTAACGGACTGATCATTAAGATGCGCATCCCCGGTATCACATACCATATAGAAGGTGACAGCGTTTATGTGACCGCAGGTGCCGGAGTTGTCTGGAATGATCTCGTTCATTATTGTGTGGAGCGGGGTTTTGCTGGCATCGAAAACCTAAGCTTGATCCCCGGCACGGTGGGAGCTTCGCCCGTCCAAAACATAGGTGCCTACGGAGTCGAGCTCAAAGACGTTTATCACTCATGCAGGGCTTATCATATCGAAAGGGGAGAGATCTTAACCTTTTCAGCTGCTGATTGCAAATTCGACTATCGCGATAGCATTTTCAAACGCGAGCTTAAAAACCAGGTCATCATTTCCTCCGTTACCCTTAGATTAAGCCTGGTTCCTCAAATCAATATATCGTATGGTGCGATTCGTCAGGAGCTGGAAGCCCGCGGCATCACCCAGCCGGATATTCAGGATATATCCCGGGTGGTATCCAGTATACGGGTGGAAAAATTGCCTGATCCCTCGACCATCGGCAACGCAGGAAGCTTTTTTAAGAATCCGGTTATCAGTGAACAACAATTTGTACAGCTGAAGTCTGCTTTTCCAGACATAGTACACTACTGTCTACCAAATAGTACAGTAAAGCTGGCCGCGGGGTGGATGATCGAAAAAAGTGGGTGGAAAGGAAAACAAATTAAAGAAACAGCAACCTGGAAAAATCAGGCGTTAGTTATAGTGAATGCCGGAAATGCTTCAGGTTCAGAGATATATCATTTTTCTGAGGCGATAATTAATGATGTTAAAGAAAAGTTCAACATCACTCTTGAGCGCGAGGTCAATGTCCTCTAGCCCCCCGTGTATGCGTAAAATCGCCTTTAAATATCCATTAACATCTGCACCTTTTAACGTTTTCTTCCTTCTAGCATAGTGTTTGTATAGATGATAGCGTAACTGTTAATCATCTATAAAAACTTTATAATATGACTAAGATCGAATTCAACACTATGGTAATGCACCAAGCCAGTTCTTTAAGAATGTATGCTTTACATTTCACTCATGATGCTGATGACGCTAACGACCTGGTTCAGGATACCCTGCTAAAGGCGATAACATATTATAATAAGTTCAAAGAGGGTACTAATCTAAAGGGATGGCTGTATACTATCATGAAGAACACCTTCATCAATAACTACCGTCGCTTTGTAAAGATCAGTTCGTTCGTTACCAAGTCTGATGAGATATCTTCTGCAAACCTGGTGTTTTCTTCGACCAAAAACCAGGGAGAGTCTAAGTTTATTATGGATGATATTAAAAACGCATTAGGTAAACTTCCCGAAGAATACTATGTACCTTTCAGCATGTACTTCGAGGGTCATAAATATCATGAAATTGCCGATTACCTGGCAATTCCAATCGGTACCGTCAAGACTCGCATTCACGTAGCCAGAAAGCTTCTTAAAAAGAGCCTTAAGCCTTACGATAACGGAGTTAAAAAACCTGTATACGCAGAAGCGGAATAAAAAAGCCCCTATTTCTAAACTCAACTATAGAAACCCCTGATCATTTCAGGGGTTTTTTTATGGATTTTTCTATCCGGCTGCAGGCTAATTAATCGTTTAAACACGGTAATATATAATAATTAACTATGTTTGCAATCGACCTGTCTTGCCAAAGACGGGGAATCATGTATTCAGGCGTTCATGTCAAAGTTAGACGAAATAAAAAGACCCATAGAGCAAGAGCTGGAAGCATTTGAAGAGAAGTTTAAGTCTTCTATGAAAAGCACCGTTCCTTTGCTTGATCGGATTACTCATTATATAGTTAAAAGAAAAGGTAAGCAGATAAGGCCCATGTTTGTCTTCTTCTCTGCCAGTCTCTGCGGTGGAATAAATGAATCTACTCACCGCGGTGCCGCACTTGTAGAACTGCTTCATACGGCTACCCTGGTACATGATGATGTTGTCGACAATTCGTATGAACGTCGCGGTTTTTTTTCTGTTAATGCACTCTGGAAGAATAAAATAGCTGTGCTTGTTGGCGACTACCTGCTCGCTACCGGATTATTGTTGTCTATCGATCATGACGATTTTCACCTGTTAAGAATTGTTTCCTCTGCTGTCAAGCTGATGAGCGAGGGCGAACTCCTTCAAATTGAGAAGGCAAGACGGCTCGATATCAGCGAAGATATTTACTATGAGGTAATTCGCCAGAAAACAGCGTCGCTGATCGCTTCATGCTGTGCTTGCGGCGCGGCATCTGCGGGAGCCGATATCGAGACGATTGAAAAAATGCGCTTATTTGGCGAGAAGATCGGAATGGCTTTCCAGATCAAGGATGATCTTTTCGATTTCGGAACGGATGATGTAGGTAAACCGCTCGGTATCGACATCAAAGAAAAGAAAATGACGCTTCCGCTGATTTACTCATTAAGTAAAGTAGAAAGAAAGGAAAAGCAGCGTATCATTAACCTGGTGAAAAATCATAATGAGGATAACGCTAAAGTAGAGGAGGTTATCACCTTTGTACGAAATAACGGAGGTCTTGCTTATGCCGAAATGCAGATGCACCGATACCAGGACGAAGCTTTCCAGGTGCTACACACATTCCCGGAACATAGCGCACGTACGGCTCTCGAACAGTTGGTACGCTTCACCACCGAGCGAAAGAAGTAATCCTTACCTGCTCGTAATCTGCTCCAGGATCTGCTCCACATAGGTCCGCTCGTTAGCTAGCCGGGGTACCTTATGCTGGCCGCCTAACTTACCTCGTGTTTTCAACCATTGATAGAAGGTGCCTTCAGGGGCTACATGGACCAGTGGCCGGCGCAAGGCCATATCTTTAAACCGTTTTGCATCATAATCCGAGTTTACTTCTCTTAACGTGTTATCCAGAATGTCCGTAAAGCGCTCAATGTCAGAAGGCTGACTGTCGAACTCGATAATCCACTCATGTCCGCCGTTTTCATTGTCGCTGAAATAAATCGGACAGGCCGTAAAATCCCTCACTATTGCCCCCGTCTGCGTACATGCTTCTGTCAACGCCCTTTCGGCGTTATCAACAATAACTTCCTCGCCAAAAGCATTGATAAAGTGCTTTGTCCGGCCTGTTATCTGAATTCTGTACGGCGAGATGGACGTAAACTTAATCGTATCACCGATCATATAGCGCCACAGGCCTCCGTTAGTCGAAATGATCAGCGCGTAGTTTTTTCCTAGCTCCACTTCCGACAAGCTTTTGGTTGCCGGATTTTCTTCCCCAAAGTTTTCCATCGGAAGAAACTCGTAGAAGACACCGTAGTCGAGCATAAGCAACATCTCTTCTGATCCAGGCAAATCCTGAATCCCGAAGAATCCTTCGGACGCGTTATACGTTTCCAGATAATACATGGATGACGATGGGATCAGTTTTTTGAATTGCTCCCTGTACGGTCCAAATTTAACGGCTCCATGAACATACAGTTCCAGGTTTGGCCAGATCTCCAGAAGATCTTTTTTACCGGTAATCTCCATGACGCGCTTCGCAAGTACCACCGTCCAGGTCGGCACTCCGGCCATAGACGTTACATTGACATCAATGGTCGCATGTGCCATCTTTTCAATTTTCTCCTCGTAATTGTCCATCAAACTGATCGACATATCCGGAGTACGGTGGAATTCCGCCCACATGGGTAAGTTTTTAATCAGCACAGCAGAAATATCTCCGTAGGAGATATCTTCGTTAAACTGATTTACTTTATGGCTTCCCCCCAAAACGAGCGACTTGCCCGTGAACATTTGAGTGTCAGGCTTATTATTGCAATAGATGGAAATCATATCTTTTCCACCCTTGTAATGACAATCTTCCAGTGACTCAGCACTCACCGGAATGAACTTGCTCCGGTCATTCGTGGTGCCGGATGACTTAGCAAACCACTTTACTTCAGAACCCCAAAGAATATTCTGCTCACCTTTCATCATCCTTTCAATGTAAGGTTTCAGCGTTTCGTAGTTTTGCAGCGGCACCCTCTGCTTGAATTGCTCCTGATTGAAGATCGAGTCGTAGTTATACAGTTTTCCCCATTCAGTCGACCTTGCAGAAGATATCAGCGTGCGAAATACCTCATCCTGCACATCATGCGGATGATTCATAAACAGCTCTATCTGGTCCATTCGTTTTTTCATGAACCAGGTTACAATCGTATTTACAAGTGTCATAAGGGAGCGGGATTGCTATTCTTCTTTTTACGCAGTTCAAAGTGTTGACCAAGATAAAATTTTCTGGCCATTTCATTATTGGCGATCTCCTGTGGAGTGCCGGTAAGCATTATTTTTCCTTCCGTCAGCAAGTAAGCACGGTCGGTTATCGACAGTGTCTCCTGCACGTTATGGTCGGTTATCAGAATGCCGATATTGCGGTCTTTTAGTTTAGATACAATGGATTGAATCTCTTCTACCGCAATCGGGTCAACCCCTGCGAAGGGCTCATCCAGAAGGATAAAATTCGGGTCAGCTGCGAGGGCTCTTGCGATCTCTGTACGTCTCCTTTCTCCCCCCGAAAGCAGGTCGCCTCGGTTCTTTCGGACCCTGTTCAAGCTAAACTCAGAGAGGAGTTCTTCCAGTTTGTCTTTTTGCTGCGCCTTGGTCAGTTTAGTCATTTCCAGTACAGCCATCACATTGTCTTCCACACTAAGCTTTCTGAAAACAGAAGCCTCCTGTGCAAGATAACCAATCCCTTTCTGCGCCCTCCGGTACATAGGGTCGCTGGTGATATCTTCAGACTCCAGATAGACGTGTCCCTCGTTCGGCTTGATCAAACCTACGATCATATAGAATGATGTGGTTTTTCCGGCACCGTTTGGCCCCAGCAGTCCCACAATCTCACCCTGTGCAACCTGAAAGGATACATCGTTCACAACCGTGCGCTGCTTATATTTCTTAACTAAGTTTTCTGCTCTGAGTATCATTTTAATTGTGTTGAGGTGTGCGCCTTACACCTTTCAAATTTAATTGAATAGAACGTTTGTCTTTCCAAAGATTCTCTTCAATTGTGTAACAAATATCAAAGGGTAGGCCCCCCTGCACGATATCCATATACTCGCCCAGTCCAAATCCAATACAATCAAAAGCGTGTGAGCTTCCCTGCTTAACAGTCATTTTAAGGTGATTGTTTCCAACTACCTGCGGACTGCCCAGGCATTCCACAGCATGGCTGATGAATACTGGAGTGGTGTTCAAGGGGCCGTAAGGCGCAAACTGATTCAAAATCCTGAAGAACTTTCCGTCAATCTTGTCCAGATCAAGGCTCGCATCAATAACTTGTTCCTGTATCAGCAGCTCGTCGGGTATCGTCTGGGAAACAATGTCCTCGAACCTTTCCTGAAAAGCCAGAAGGTTCTCTCGCTTTAATGTAAGTCCTGCAGCATATTTATGCCCGCCAAATTGCTCAAAAAGATCACTGCATGAATTCAATGCCTCATATAGGTCAAAGCCAATAACCGATCGGGCTGATCCTGAGATATGTCCGTTTGACTGCGTCAGTACAATCGTAGGTCTGTAATATTTCTCAGTTAGCCGGGACGCCACGATACCGATCACCCCCTTATGCCAGCCTTCATTATAAACCACTGTGGTTTTCCGGTTCCAAAGCGCCGGATCAGCAGCGATCATCGCAAGCGCCTGCTCCGTGATGGATGCATCATGCTCTTTCCTTTCGGTATTTTTAATATTAATAACATGGCTGTGACTTCTGGCGATATCCCTGTTCTCCGAAACCAAAAGATTAACCGAGTGGCGCGCATCGTCTATTCTGCCTGAGGCATTAATACGAGGGCCGAGTGTAAACACCACGTCCGATATGGTATATTGTTTTTTTCCTGCGATTTCAATTAATGCCGCCATACCATGACAGGGCGACGTATTGAGGCGTTGCAAACCGAACTTTGCCAACACCCTGTTCTCCCCGGTAATGGGTACAATATCTGAAGCAATGCTGACCACCACGAGGTCGAGATAGCATTCCAGATCCTCAAAGGCGATATTATTGCGCATCGCAAAGGCCTGTATGAGCTTGAAGCCGATACCGCAGCCTGAAAGCTCCTTGTAAGGGTAGGGGCAATCACGCTGCTTCGGGTCGAGCACCGCTATCGCATCGGGAATAAGGCTGCCGGGCGTATGGTGATCGCAGATGATGAAGTCGATTCCAAGACTGTTTGCATAATCAACTTTGTCAACCGATTTAATGCCGCAGTCGAGCGCAATAATGAGGGTGATATTATGCTCATGTGCATAATCAATGCCCTGAGTCGAAATTCCGTAACCTTCCTTGTACCGGTCGGGGATGTAATAATCAATATGGTAGTGATATTTCCGTAAGAACCCATAAACAAGCGCAACGGATGTGGTTCCATCCACATCATAGTCCCCATAGATCAGAATCTTTTCTTTGGAAAGCAGCGCTCGTTGTATCCGCTCTACTGCCACCTCCATGCCTTTCATCAGGAACGGGTCGTGCAAATGACTCAGAGAAGGCCTGAAAAAATCCCTTGCATCCTCATAAGTAGTTATATCACGGGCGACAAGCAGAGTAGCCAGAACTTCGTCGATGTTAAGTTGATCTTCAAGTTCCTTAATAGCTTTCAGGTTCTTTAACTCCTGTTCTGCCCACCTTTTTTGCATATCTTTGTTAGGTTGTGGGGTTAAATATACTATTTAATACGTTATTATTTGCCCATGTCTTGTTAAGCAATTCATTATCAACTTATAGATTTTTCGGATGAAATCGTCATGAGCGCACCTGCTCAAAGCAATAGCAAATGTGCCTGTGGTAGCTTCATCTCTACAAAAATAAAATACATCTAATGAAAGTATACTCTTTGAACGAAGGCTCTTATTCCGTAGACAGCTCAAAAAAATTTATCCCCTTTAATCCGGAGACTGATCATCCGAAGGACCGGCCGGCTTCCTTATTTATTCATGTGCAGCCATTCCTGATAGAGCTGGATGGTAAACTGATTGTTCTGGATACAGGCCTTGGTTACAAGAATGCCGCGGGCGAACTTGTCATCCATGAAAACATCCGCAAGGCCGGCTATGATCCGGAGGAAGTAAGCACGGTCCTGATGTCGCATCTTCACTACGATCATGCCGCCGGAATGATTTACGAGAAAGACGGCAATATGCAGCTGTCCTTTCCGCATGCAGAGTATGTCATCAACCGCAACGAATGGGAAGTGGCTTATAGCGGGGCATCTTCGTCTTACCATACCAATATTTTTGATGTTGTTCAGCGGAGCGGAAGTATCCACTTTATTGAAGGTGACGGAAAGCTCACGGATAAAATCAGCTACGAGGTTACCGGGGGACACTGCCAGTTCCACCAGGTATTCCTGATCGATGATGAGGGCGATAAGTGTTTCTTTGGTGCAGATATATTGCCTGAACCTGAACAGCTCCTGAGAAGGTTTAAAGCGAAGTACGACTATGACGGTGCTAAGTCGATGGAGTTGCGGGAGCATTACGGCAAGCTGGCGGCCAAGGAAAACTGGTTATGTCTGTTCTATCATGCCAAAAAAGATTCTTTAGCCAGGGTCGAAGAGGTGGATGGTTCTTTTAAGATTCTAAAGGCTTAAAACATAAAAGAGCAAAGGCCAATGAACAGGACGGGTGCGACGGTGGGTACACGATCAGCAAGAGCCGCCTCGTAGTTGATCTATGAGGCGGCTCTTTACAAACTATCTTGGCTTAATAGCTTCCTGAATATTACTTCTTCGCTACCAGATTAAAGTCTAGCGTAAAATCATCGTAAATAGCCTTGTCTCCAATGCTTTCGAAGAAGCTCTTAGAATTGTAACGGATATCGTATTTCGTTCTGTCTACTTTAACACCCTTCGCTACGGCAACAACTGCGTTATTTTGTCTTTTTACTGTCGCAGGGAAAGTAAGGGCCTTAGTGATTCCCTTAATGGTAAGATCACCAGTGATATTTACCTGATTAGCACCAGCAGGAGCAACTTTAGTAATCTTAAAAGTTGAAGTTGGATATTTCGCAGTTCCGAAGAAATCATCAGCTTTCAGGTGTCCTTCCAGTTTCTGAGCAGTTTCTCCCTGAACGTCAGTAGCCACGATGGAGTTCATATCGGCAGTGAATGAACCGCCGGCTAATTTGTTCCCGTTGAAGTTCAAGCTGCCTGAAGACAAATTGATTGTTCCGAAGTGCTTACCTGTTACTTTTTCACCTAACCATTTAATAGAAGAGTTCTTGGTATCAACAGTAAAAGATTCTGTTTTTAAAGCTGGCTTGAACGCCGAAAATAAGCCGATTGCTGCAATGGCTAATACTGATGTTAATTTCATTTTCATATACATTATGATACAAAAATAAACATCTTTATTATAAATAGATGTTGCAACATCTATTTCCTCTGAAAATGACAGTTCGTTCACATTTCTTTCTTGTATCCTGCCCCTTACCGTTCATATCCGCCGTTTCAGTTTGAGCATGACAAACCGTCGGTCTCCCTTACTGTTAATTACGTATAGGATAAAGGTCCTGCCGGCTCTGGAACTGAACATGCTATTAATCTCTTCCATATTGATTTCACGGACCGGTCGGAAATTGATGCTGAGGATTTCATCTGATACCTGCAGTCCCGCACTGTCTGCTGCAGAATTTATTTCCACCCGGTTAACCAGTATGCGCTTGAAGTCCGGCGCCCTCGTGACCAGCTCCAATCCACTCATATCATGTTCAAATGGCTCCTTATAGTTGGGGGCAGGGCGGAGGTACACCTTTCTTCTGCTATAGTCGAACATGACGCGGAACCTCTTGAGGATCGGGTTTCCGAGATTGCCGTGCCGGTCGGGGAATCCCGACCTCTTCAGGACTTCCTGGAACTCCGGAAAGGATGACACGACGTTTTGAAACAGATGACTGCCAATGCTAATGCTTTGTATTCGGCCGATATGTCCGTGAATAGGTCCGAGTAATCCAACTCCAAGATTAGCCTCAATACTTTTGTCGGGAGCGATAAACGACTTCTCGTCATAGCTTTCCAGAGAAACGGCGTGCCCCGCTCCAGTATCAACGATCATCTTCAGCGCTTTATATATCTTGCCGTCAAGTTCAACGGTACTTTCTATATAAGGTTTTTTATCTTCAATACTGATAGGCACTGCCGTGCTTTTTTCAGGAATGTACCGGCTTAAAAATGGACGTAGGGTAATTCGTTGGGCGGAGTATCTGATCTCGACCATGAAACTGTTAAAAAAATCGTATCCAATCAATCCATGAACCGGCATTCCAAGTGTTTCAGAAAGCTCCAGAAGGTCCTCGTTAAGAATGATCACATTCATGGAATGGGCTACCGTTTTGCCGAGCCTGAGTGTTACACCGGATGCCACCGAAGCGCTCAGCTCATTACCTTGCCCGAAACCAGTAATCTTCATCTGCCGGAGACCGCTCAGGTGCAGTGAATCAATGAGCGACGGGTTCGTGATCAGGCACACACCAATCCCGGTATCCAAAAGGAAATTGAAAGGCCCTTTCCCGTTGATGGTGATCGGAACAACGATCAGGTTTTTAACCAAACGGAATCCGATGGTGTGCCGCTTTCGGTTATCCTCAAACTGAAAGCTCTGGGAGAAGCCCCCCGAAATTATCGTGCTTACCGCAGCCAATGAAATCAGCACCTTTCTGATATAGCGGAATAATATAGGCATACGGACTGGCTATATATAAATTTACGTTATTTTATCGGTCCTTTAGGAAAAGGAAATCCGCTATATGTGAAACCACTCTAATGATGCTTTGTTAGCACAACTAAATCCTTCTGAGTTATGATTTTTAAGTCCGTACCCCTGTTCATTGTCCTGTTGATCCTGAGTCTTACTGCCTGCAAGCAAAAAGTTACAACCAAACACCAGTCGCCCAGAGATCTCTTTCCCGGTTTGTTTGAGGCCGTGCAGGCCAGCCATGTGTTTGAAGACAGTAAAACCTTCACTGATTGTATTCCAAAGCGGGATCCAAAACGCATTCTCGAAGACTACCAGGAAGAGAAAGGCAAGACTGGCTTCAGCTTGAAGACTTTTATTAACAAAAATTTTGATTTGCCCGAAGTGGTAGCCAAGGACTACCAAACGAATATTCGAGCTGGTGTCGAACCCCATATCCGCTCGCTTTGGGATGTGCTGACTCGCCGGCCCGACAAGTATTACCAGTATAGCTCTCTTCTAGCACTGCCCCATCCTTATGTAGTTCCCGGCGGTCGTTTTCGCGAAGTGTATTACTGGGATTCGTATTTTACTATGTTAGGGCTGGAGGAGAGCGGGCGCACCGACCTGATCGAAAGCATGGTGAATAACTTTGCCTACCTCATCCGTACTTACGGCTTTATACCCAACGGTAACCGTACCTATTATCTAACCCGTTCTCAGCCTCCTTATTTTTCGCTTATGGTAAAGTTATTGATGGAAAATAAAAAGCTAAAAGGTGATTCGGTGCTGAAGGCTAATCGCGATGCCCTTGAGCGGGAATACAGTTTTTGGATGAACAATAAAGGGGCAAAGAAAGGCGCCAATCTGCATGTCGTGTTTATGCCCGATGGCGAGAAGCTGAACCGCTATTTCGATTCAGGCGACTGGCCCCGGGAGGAAGCTTACTCGGAAGATGTGGCAATCGCGGCGAACAGCTCCGCTTCTAAAACCGATGTATATCGCCATCTGCGCTCTGGAGCGGAGTCGGGCTGGGACTACAGCAGTCGGTGGTTCAGCGATGGCAAGACATTGAACACCATCCAGACAACAGATATCATTCCCGTCGATCTCAACTCCCTCTTATACCATCTGGAGGTGATGCTGGCCAAAGCCTATCAAATCGGCGGAGACGACAAAGCCAAAGATTTTATGATCAGCTCCGCGGAAAAACGCAAAATTGCCGTTATGAAGTATTGCTGGGATAAGCAGGCTGGCTGGTTCCGGGACTATAATTGGAAGACGGAGAAGATGACGCCCTCTATGAGTCTGGCAGGTGTTTATCCTATGTATTTTAATATGATAGCTGTTGGTCGTGCCGATACCCTGGCGAATACCCTGCAGCAGCAGTTTCTTAAGCCGGGAGGCCTGGTTTCGACTCTTGCCACTACAGGTCAGCAGTGGGACGCACCTAACGGCTGGGCTCCGTTACAATGGATGGCAATTGCCGGCTTGTCTGCTTATAAGAAAGAGGGGTTATCCAGGGAAGTGTCGCGAAGATGGAGCAGTTTAAATGTCAGCGTTTTCAACAAGACGGGCAAGCTGATGGAGAAGTACAATGTGGTTGATACTGCTGTCTTCGCCGGAGGCGGGGAATATCCTAATCAGGATGGATTTGGGTGGACGAACGGCGTTTTGCTGAAAATCCTTGCCAGACAAAAGAACCAAAGTATTCAGTAAGCTTCCCGGTTTTGGGGGGCTAACTCGTGGCTGACCACTGTCTTACTGCGTCTATATCCTGGCGTATAAAAAGCGCCTTGCAGCCGGGGTGAGTCCGACTTTCGAGCTCAAAACTCGGACTTATCCCGGCATAATTCCCGGTCCTGCTGGGCTTCATATCGATCAACCTGTGCAGAAAACCCCTGAAATGTTTATTCAAGGTGTGGTTTTTTTGTAATTTATTTTCCTTCTAAATTTCAGATTTCCAGTTTTTTATCTGCCTCTTTCTCTACATTGCTCTCCTAAACCTTATCACTCATGGCAACAATTGACAACAAAGGAAGGATACGCGGGATGGCAGGTCCGGTAGTGTACCGGATGTACCGTGAAAAGAACATTGTTCAGGCAAAACCAGGAAAGATCAAACAAACCAAGGGCAGCATCCGGGCATCTTCCGAATTCGGTTTAAGCAGCTCGGCTGCCGCGGTGATCCGCCGGGCTTTCGAGCCGGCTTATGTCCACCAGGATGGAAAAGCGGTGAGCCGCAGTACCCAGCAGGTTTACCGAAGTCTGCGTAACAGTCTTACCGGCAGCATCGGTCAGCGTGACCTGCACGATGCCAATCTGCAGGACCTGGTGGGGATGGACTTTAACGGCGCTAGTCCGGTTTCGGAAGTATTGCAGGTCAGCCACAGCGTGCGCAGGGATGCAGAGGGCAATCTGGAAGTAAACCTGGGCAGGTTCAATCCGAGGGAAGATGTAAAAAAAGCGGCTGGATATCCAAAAAGCGCATCCCGCTACCGGATACGGCTGATGGCAGTAGCTTTCGACTTCCGGCAGGAGTATCTGGAATACCTCGATATCAAAGATCTGGATGTTCAGCGGACAGCGGTCATGGAGGCGCAAACTATTACCTTAAACGCTCAGGCAGACCCCAGCTGCATTGTCATGCTGAGCATATCGCTGCTGATGTATGACCAGGTAGGGCATACCGGCGAATACATCCTGCTGAACAGCAAAGGCTTCAGTCCCTGCGCCATTATCGCGGCTTATCAGTCCGCACAACCGGCTTCCATTGCGGCAGATCCTATCCGCCTCAGCATAGA
>NZ_JAZQRL010000009.1:0-4610 GCF_045629565.1 Arcticibacter sp. | reverse complement strand
ATAACTGATCTCATAATCCATGCCTTTTGGAAATGAACTGGCCTTCATCTCTGCCATTTTAGCTTTGATATCCTTAATGACCTGACTGGCATTGCTACCGTACGATTGCTTCACCGTAATTGCTGCAGAGGAGCGGCCATTCAGGTTGGAGTAGATGTCATACATCGAACTGCCGAATTCAACCGTTGCAACATCTTTCAGGCGTAAGATCTCGCCATCCGAACTGGATCGTAGAATGATATTCTCATATCCCTCCTTGTTTGTAAACCGTCCCGGATATTTCAATACATACTCAAAAGCCTGTGATCTTTTACCTGAGCTTTCACCTGTTTTCCCCGGCGAGGCTTCCAGGCTCTGCTCATTCAGTGCTTTCAGCACCTCTTCCGCAGAAATTTTGTAAGCCAGCATGCGGTCTGGCTTCAACCAAATACGCATGGCGTACTCCCGGTTACCCAGAATATCCGCTACGCCTACACCATCAACCCGCTTGAGTTCAGACAAAACATTGATGTCCGCGAAGTTGAACAGAAACTTCTGATCCATGTGCGGGTCCTTGCTGTATAAGTTAATATACATCAGCATATTCGATTCCTCCCGGGTTACCTTTACACCTTCGCGTACCACTAGCGGCGGTAACTTATTTACAACCGAAGCAACGCGGTTCTGGATATTGACCGATGCTTGATTGGGGTCTGTACCCAGGTTAAAGACCACCTGTATTGTTGCTTCGCCATCATTGCCGGCATCTGATGCCATGTATTTCATTCCTGGCACTCCATTAATCGCTCTTTCCAAAGGAATGACGACCGACTTGATCAGAAGTTCATTGTTTGCACCAGGATATTCGGCAGTAATATTCACCTTCGGCGGGGAGATGGAGGGAAATTGTGTTACAGGTAAGTGGGCCACCGCCAACACGCCCAGAAAAACAATAATAAGCGATATTACGATAGACAGGACAGGCCTGTGAATAAATTTGTTAAACATTTTAGGTTTACTTGTTTAAGGGATTAAATCACTATTCTGCTTTCAATTGCAGGTGGGAAATGGCATTCTGAGGCGTCACGAACTCATAATTGATCCTATCATCATCTTTCACCTTCTGCACACCTTCAAGCAGTATCCTGTCACGCCCGGAGAGTCCGCTTCCAACTACATACAAGTCCGGCATCTCACCATTCAAAGTGATGTTTCTGGATTTAACCACGTTGTTTTTATCTACGACAAAGACATACACCTTATCCTGAATTTCGTACGTAGCCTTTTGTGGAATGACAAGCGCATGGCGAAGTGGAACGTTCATTTGAATTTTACCCGTTTCACCATTCTTTAGCAGCTTGTCTGGATTGGGAAATCTGGCCCGAAAGGCAATGTTTCCAGTCTCCTTATTGAACTCACTTTCAATCGTCTCCACCTCACCCTTATAAGGCAGTGGTTGGTTGTTGGCCAAAAGCAAATTTACCTTGCTGTCTCCACGACCTTTGGTGTTTGTCTCATAGTCCAGATATTCGGGCTCAGAGACATTGAAGTAGGCAAACATCTGACTATTGTCTGAGAGGCTCGTCAGCAATTCACCGTCGTCGATCAGGCTACCAAGTTTCTTTGGTATCCTGTCGATCGTTCCGTCAAATGGCGCCCGTATCTCTGTGAAGGACAGGTGAAGCCGGGCAAGGGTGGTTTCAGCTCTTGCCTGATCCAACCTGGCCTGAGCCATAGCCATTTCATTCTTGGAGACGACATTCTTGTCTGCCAGTAATTTTGTATTCTGTAATTCTATTTCTGCAGATTTGGCTTCTGCCTGGGCTTTCAACAACTCGGCCTCATAGATCTTCGGCATAATCCGGAACAGCAACTGACCAGATTTAACCGATTGACCTTCATCTACATAGATATTTTGCAAATAGCCTTTTTCCTGTGCCCGGAGTTCAATATTGCGAACCGACTGAATCTGCGAGACGTATTCCCTGGTAAGAGATGTATCAACAACAGCAGGAGCGGTTACGGTATATTTACCCGGTTCTACTTTTTCTTCTTTTTTTCGTGTACAGCCAGTTTGGTACAACAAGGCAAGCAAGCCTGGGAGCATGAGAATTCTTTTCATGATGTATTGAAATTTAACGCAATTAGATGCTCGAATTGGGAGTTTTCTGAATGGAGGGTCAGCTACGAGATGTAATGCACAGGGCTCAGTAAACGGGTTTGCCGTGCATTAACAATGAAAAGGACCTGTCTATTCACCGGATAACGCGGAGCATGCCTCAGGTAGCTGAAAAATTGGGAATCTCAAAGTCTTAAAGACCGCTGGAAGATATTCTTGTAAGCGCCGGTTTGGCAAAGGTGATTGCAGAAGGGCAGCCGTTCCTTGGAGTAGATGCCATGAAGGCAAAAAACAATGGCATAGTAGAGGATCAAAGCGCAGAGCGCTGGTAGCAGGTATTTTCGGGCAGACATGTTATCGTCATCTTCATCGCTAAGGAATGACGTTGTAACTTCAGTCAGACCTGCACGCTTAATGGCAATGTGGCGATGGCCGTGCTCCGTGTATGGTACCCGATCAACTTTTTTGATGATCTTAACCTGAGAACCAGATGTTCCATTGGTAACAATATTCCCGGCTGCATGGATACTTAGTCCTGCCGATAGTAAGGTTAAGAATAGAAAAATTAGAAATATAGGTCTCATTGACGCGCCAAAAGTAATTTATAAGCCAACAACTTAATTCCTTACCAGGGATTTTGACAGTAATATTATAATATAGATTCAGATTATGGAGCTGGCGCTAAAAGAGATAAAGAGAGGTTCAGTTCCTCAAGATTTTATCCATTGCTTTTCCTTTCGCCAGTTCATCGACAAGTTTATCCAGATAACGAATTTTCTGCATCAACTTATCTTCAATTTCTTCCACCCGGTAGCCGCAAATTAATCCCGTGATTTTTGAGACATTGGCATTCAGCTGTGGTGCCTGTGCAAAGAAGGTCTCAAAGTCTGTTCCGGCTTCAAGATGCCATGTTAAGCTGTGCTGGTCGTAGCCTGTAAGCCAAAAGATAATTTCATCTACTTCGGCTTTCGTTCGCCCTTTCCTTTCCGCTTTCTTAATGTAAAGCGGATACACACTTGCAAAAGACATTCGGTATATCTTGGCGTTTTCCATCGTGCATGATTATTATTGTCAAAGATAATATTCAGGGTTGACCTAAGATCACCTTTCTGATTGTTTGAACGGATAATTTCATTTGTGCTATATTTAGTCATAAATACGATCATTATGATAAGGCACTACTTGATTCAGGAATTTGAGCATGAAGTAAACAGCACGCGCAGATTGTTAGAGGCCATTCCAGCCAAAGACCTCGAGTATAAACCTTCGGAAACTTCCTGGACAATGGGGGAGCTCGCACAGCACATCGCCACGATCTACTACTGGTATGTGGGGACGTTTACCCAGGACGTCTATGATATGGCCGCAGATAACGTCGAACGTGGTGATTCAAATGACATTGACGCAACAAGGGCTTTTTTTGAAGCCAATGTCGAACAAGCCAGAGCTGCGTTGATGTCGGTTTCAGATGAGAAGTTACAGGACAGCTGGACCATGAAAATTGGCGATCGCATCGTTCTTGGCCCCATGCCCCGTGGGGTTGTGGCACGGAGCTTCCTATTCAATCACACGTATCATCACCGGGGAGAAATGATTGTCTACCTGCGTGCTACAGGAAACAAAGTACCGGGTATGTACGGGCCAACTTATGAAGAAAGCCGGGGAGCCAGTTAATGCCTATGAACACACTAGAACAATTTAAAGCGTCCCTGAATGCCGATAAACCCGCGCACGATTTATCCATTCAGCTAAAGGCGCTCTGGTATGATGGGAAAGGAGATTGGAGTACAGCGCACAGCCAGGTTGACCACCTCTCAGATCCCGATTCGTCCTTAATACATGCGTACCTCCATCGTAAAGAAGGGGATATCTGGAACGCCGATTACTGGTATAGTAAAGCGAAAGAAAGTCGGCCAAATGTATCCCTGGAACAGGAGTGGGAGCAGCTCGCTATACGGTTTCTGGAGGATTGACGTACAACGGCGACGCAACGGGGGTAATCCTTATTGGAATTTCCTCAGGAAAATTTTATGCAGGTTCTCCAATGTTAAACAACGTTAAATCGTCAGTTCAAGACATCAGGGCTGCTATACTATCACCGACTTCGTACGATGAAATGGTTGTCGGATAAGTATTGCATACCCCTAGGTGGCAGTAGCTTTCCATAATCGATAAAGGGGAAACCATGGCATCAGACTTTGCTGCCGATCGCCGCGATTCAACTGGGACTGGAGCGGATTGTTTCCGCTATGCAGTTGCGCAACGGTCAACAAGGTACCAAGGGGTATAAGCCTATCTTTTAGCGCAATCCAGTGAGTCTCCGGCTTAAATTCGCTTGGTTAACTGGTGTGCGTTGAAACCGTTTTACGGTTCGTTGTAAACGAAGAAAGCCTCACATTTCTGTGAAGCTTTCTTGTGATCCCGCTGGGATTCGAACCCAGGACCACTACATTAAAAGTGTAATGCTCTACCAGCTGAGCTACGGAATCATTTCCTCTTTGTTTCTGAAGAG
>NZ_JAZQRL010000008.1:0-79711 GCF_045629565.1 Arcticibacter sp. | reverse complement strand
ACGGACCTTCGGGTACCGCCAGGCATCAGCAAGGCCGTGAGCAAATACCGCATCCGGTATAGCCTGATCGGCTTCAACTTCCGCAAGGAGTACTTCGAATACCTGGAAGTCAGGGATGTGGAGCTGCGCAAATACGGACAGCTGGAGGCGCAGGAGCTCCGCTTTGACGCCCGGGCTGGAGCAGACCAGCTCCTGATGCTGAGCGTATCGCTGCTGGCTTACAGCGAAACACGAATGGAGGAAGGCTATGTACTGCTGAACAGCAAGGCATTCAGTCCCTGCGGGATTATAGCTGCTTATGCGGCTGAAGAGCCGGGAGAATTTCCTTCGGGGCCGGTGAATATGGAACTTAACGAAGAACAGCAAACACGGGCAGCGTCCTTTAGTATAATGTGTTATGAAGGCAACAGGCTGCTGAGGGACTGGAAACAACGGAAAGAGACAGCAACAACGGCAACAACAAAAGCGCAGGCAAAGACTACCAGGAAGCGAACGGCAGACAAGGGCGGCCAGGCCGGATTCCCGATAGGGAAGCGCGTATCGTTTTCTTCTAAGGCATAGATTATTCTCTATTACAAATGGGGACACCCACTGGTCAGGTCTCCCTGATCAATAGTTGTCCAGCGAAATCCACTAAGATTTGCTTGTTTTCCGCACTTACAGACACCTTGTCGAGTTCGGAGAGGCTCTTGCGGGCATGCAGGTTCATCTGTTCTTCAGCAAGCTGCCTTACACCAAGCCTGTCATATATCGCCGTTACCGAACTGATCTTGCTTGCAGGGTCACATTCTACTACATTCAGCCAATAGTGAAGTTCTTCTTTATCCAGATCCTCAGCCAGCTCAATAGCTTTAATTAGCAGGAAGGTCTTTTTATTGGACAGAATGTCGCCACCTACCTGTTTGCCAAACTTTTCCGGATTGCCGTAAACATCCAGAATATCATCCTGAAGCTGGAAAGCGATGCCAATATTCACACCGAAGTTGTACAAATGCTCCGAGTCTTCAGGGCCGGCACTGCCGATTAATGCGCCGATTTTCAGACTACAGCCAAGTAACACTGCCGTCTTCAACCGGATCATATTCAGATATTGTGCTATGCTGACATCTTCTATCAGCTCAAAATTCATATCCGTCTGCTGACCTTCGCATACTCCGGCAGCAGTATCATTAAACACAGTTAACACATCCCTGAGGATTGCGCTATCTACAGCGTTCACCAGCGTCTTATAAGCCTCTACAAGCATTACATCTCCCGAGAGTATAGCTACGTTGTCATTCCACTTGGAATGGACGGTAGACTGCCCGCGACGAAGGGGAGCTTTATCCATGATGTCATCGTGCATCAAGGTGAAATTATGAAACAGCTCAATCGCAAGAGCCGGTTCGAGGGCCGCAGTAATATGTCCGCCGAACATATCGCAAGCCATCAACGTCAGCACAGGCCGCATTCTCTTGCCTCCTAAAGACATGATGTACGTTATCGGGTCGTACAGTTCTGAAGGAGTAACAGGATACTTCTTTTCAACGATCTGTTTGTTGATCAGATCCTGAAGTTGTGTAATAGAATACATGTATAATTTATTGAAGTAATTTAAAGTCAATTTGCCTTTTGGCCAGATCCACCTTTTTTACCAGGATCTGAACTTCGTCTCCCAGCTGATATTTTTTCTTTTTGCGCTGTCCGATGATACAATAATTCTTTTCGTCTAGCACATAAAAATCATCTGCAATATCCCGCAGGCGTACCATACCTTCGCATTTGTTTTCTTCAATCTCCACAAACATGCCCCACTCAGTAACTCCGGAAATGATACCGGTAAACTCTTTGCCAATATTATCCTGCAGGAATTCAGCCTGTTTGTATTTTACGGAAGCACGTTCCGCATCAGCAGCTTTTTTCTCCATCTGAGATGCATGCACACACATCTTTTCGTATTCTTCCTCGTTAGCGGAAGTTCCGCCATGGAGATAGCGTTCAAGGAGCCGATGGACCATTACGTCGGGCGAACGGCGGATAGGAGAGGTAAAGTGGGTGTAGTAGTCGAATGCAAGGCCATAGTGCCCCGATTTTTTTGTGGTATAAATAGCTTTGGCCATAGACCTGATAGCCAGATGCGTCAGCACATTCTGCTCCTTCTTTCCTTCTACGTCGGCCATCAGGTGATTCAATGATCTGGCAATGTCACGGTCTGATTTGGTACTGATTTTATACCCGAATTGTGCAGCGAACTGAACAAATCCCATGAGAGTTTGCTCATTTGGTGCATCATGGGCACGATAAACAAAAGTATATTTCTTTTTTCCTTTGCCCTTTTTAGCTATAAACTCTGCCACTTTCCTATTAGCAAGCAGCATATAGTCTTCTATCAGCTTATGTGCATCTTTACGCTCCTTGGTATACACCCCTATCGGTTTGCCCTGCTCATCAAGTTGAAACTTCACTTCTGAAGTTTCAAAACTTATAGCGCCCTGCTTGAACTTTTTCTCCCGCAGGATATATGCCAGTTCATTTAGTTTTAATATTTCTTCTTTCAGCTCGTCTGAGTTCCCTTCTATCACCTCCTGAGCTTCTTCATAGCTGAATCTTCTGTTGGAATGGATGACGGTTTTTCCGAACCACTGTTCAAGCACATTGGCATGGTTGTCTAATTCAAACACAGCGGAAAAGCAGAGCTTGTCTTCGTTTGGACGCAGGGAGCAGACTCCGTTTGAAAGTCTTTCAGGCAACATCGGTATCACCCTGTCTACCAGGTATACAGAGGTTCCCCGGTTAAAAGCTTCGGCGTCAAGCGCCGTGTCGGGGCGCACGTAATGCGACACATCCGCAATGTGGATGCCTATTTCGTAGTTGCCGTTTTCCAATACCTGGTAGGATATGGCATCATCGAAGTCTTTAGCGTCAGCAGGGTCTATGGTAAAGGTAAGTACATCGCGGAAGTCACGTCGTTTTGCGATTTCTTCTGCTGTGATCTCGTCTGGTATAGACTCGGCCTCTTTCTCGACCTCGTCAGGAAAGGACAACGGGAAGCCATATTCTGCCAGAATAGCGGTCATCTCCGTATTGTTCTCTCCCTGAACTCCCAGAACGGTGGTGATGGTACCTACAGGATTTTTAGCGCCATCGGGCCAGTCGGTGATCTTGGCAACCGCTTTTACTCCGTGTTCCGCTCCGTTGAGGTTCTCAAGAGGAATAAAAATATCCCTGAGCATCTTCCTGTCGTCGGGTATAAAGAAGGCGAAGGCGCCGTTAACCTTAACGATGCCGGTAAACTCCATCTTGAAGCGTTCAAGGATCTCAATAATTTCTCCTTCCTTTCGTTTGCCTTTCCTGTTGGCAAAAACATATGCCCTTACTTTATCGCCATTTAAAGCCGTGCCGACTTTTCTTGGGGCGATATAAATATCTTCCTCAAATTCATCATCAGTGATGATAAATGCGGATCCGTCGCTGGTCATCGAAACCTTTCCGGTAACGATGGTTTTCAGCTCTTTCAACTGAAATTTGCCTTTCTGAGGTTCAATAAAGATTCCCTTGCGGGTTTCTTCTTTTAGAACTACCAGTATAGTCTCCCGTGATTCAGGATCGGTCAGATTAAGTTTTGCAGCAATTTGTTTATAGTTCATGGGAGCATTGCCCCCCTTTTCCAATATATCGGTAATAAGCTGTGTAAAAACAGCTAATAGATGGTTGGATTTTTTCTTGGCCATTTTGTGAATGTATTATGTGATCACAACGTTTACATACGCCATAAAGTTCATGGTTATTTAAGCTGTGAAACCCTTTCTTTGGCAAGTTAAGGATTTTGATCTATGTTTTGTTCCCGCTTATTTCCATTTTGCCCGGAAGCGAGAAGCCGTACAGCGTGCTTTCGGGCAGCCGGACTCCCTCTGGTTTCGCTAAGTCAGGATGAATATATCAACTAAAGAATAAGTATGCCGGGTTTGTTGAGTAATGGGATCCGGACCATGTTCGATTCGACAATGCTCTCAGGAACAAAGATGTACTTTTTATCAAAAACCTGGCCGCCGATGTAGAAACTAAGGAGGTATTCATTGGTAAGGCCGAATACCTGCTCATCTATTGCTTCCACACGGGCGGTTGTTTTGGCGGGAATATTTCCCATGGAATGTCTTAGTATAGAGGTTTTTACGTCTACGCCATCTTTAATGCCATAACCTTTGGAAGATATCAGGACCGTGTCGAGACTCGTGTCCTTCAGATTAATAAGATAGACGTTCCACGAACGTCCCTGCGGACTGTCGCTCTCGAGAACAACTGCCATGCCGACATCTTGCACCAGGTTTTCAGGAAGATCTTTCTTCATTATTCTGTTATGTTTCAGATACGCTTTGACTTATTTCTTTTTAGCAAACTTGCGCGCTGGTTTCTTTGGCTCCTTCTCTGCAGCTTCTGCAAGAGCTTTCACTTCTTCAAACGTCAGGGCAGCAGCTTCCTTATCTTTTGGAATCTTGATATTGGCTTTCCCGTACTCGATATAGGGGCCCCATCTGCCGTTAAGAATTTTCACTGTCGGATCTTCATCAAAGGTCTTGATCAGTTTCTCAGCGTCTTTTTTACGTTTTTCCAGAATGATCTCCATGCACACTTCTTCTGTCACCGAATGGGGATCAACTCCTTTGGGCAAGGAATAGAAAGCACCGTTATGTCTCACGTAAGGACCAAAACGGCCGATAGCCACGGTCATTTCCTTCTCTTCGAAAGTGCCTACCTTTTTAGGTAGTTTGAAGAGCTCCATGGCTTCTTCGAGTGTAATCGATTCGATCATCTGGCCCGACCTCAGACTGGCATAACGAGGCTTCTCTTCTGCTTCAGTTTCACCGATCTGAACAAAGGGCCCGAAGCGGCCGATTCTAACAGATACCTTTTTGCCCGTTTCCGGATCAAGTCCGAGCTCTCGTTCCCCTCTTGCTTTTTCTGCATTCAGGATGGTGTTTTCCACTTCCTTATGGAATGGATTGTAAAAGGACTTAAGCATTTCCGTCCAGTTCTTCAATCCGTTTGCGATTTCGTCGAACTCTTTTTCTACGTTGGCGGTGAAATGGAAATCAACTATACCATTGAAGTGCTGAACCAGGAAGTCGTTTACTACAGCTCCGATATCTGTAGGGAAAAGCTTTGCCTTTTCGGCACCGGTAATCTCTGTTTTGGTTTCTTTAACCAGTTCGTTGCCGCTAAGGGTGAATACGCAAAAATCCCTTGATTTACCTTCTCTGTCTTCTTTCACGACATAACCTCTGTTTTGAACAGTGGAAATGGTAGGGGCGTAGGTAGATGGTCTGCCAATGCCAAGCTCTTCGAGCTTTTTTACCAGGCTCGCTTCTGTGTAGCGGGCTGGTGGACGGGTATAACGTTCTGTTGCTTTAATTTCGTGGCGACTCAACGGTTGGTCTTTTGAAAGAGGAGGGAGGATAGCATTTCCTGCCTCTTCGTCCAGATTTACTTCCTGATCATCGTCCTGAGATTCCATGTAGACCTTCAGGAATCCGTCAAATTTCATCACCTCGCCGTTAGCAACGAAGTTTTCGATTCGGTTGGATACTGTGATTTTGGCAGTGGTTTTTTCAAACCGGGCCTCGCTCATCTGGGAGGCGATCGCGCGCTTCCAGATCAGTTCATACAGGCGTTTCTCAGAATGGTCACCATCGATCGTATGCTGATCAAAATAGGTCGGCCGGATCGCTTCGTGGGCTTCCTGTGCTCCGGCTGCCTTTGTTTTATATTTTCTCTGCTGATGGTAGTTTTCACCATAAGCGGTGTTGATCTCATTAGTTGCGGCTTCGAGTGCGGTGTCTGACAAGTTAACGGAGTCCGTTCTCATGTAGGTGATCTTTCCTGACTCGTACAGGCGCTGTGCGATGGACATTGTCCGTGATACCGAAAAACCCAGCTTCCTGCTTGCTTCCTGCTGAAGGGTAGAGGTTGTAAACGGGGGGGCGGGGTTTCTTTTGGTTGGTCTGCTTTCTACACTGTTGACTTTGAAGTCGGCTTCCATACATGCGTTAAGGAATGCTGTAGCTTCCTGCTCTGTTCCGAAGCGTTCAGGGAGTTCTGCTTTGAAAAGTTCCCTGGCTTTTCCGGTGTTGAAGATCGCGGTGATCTTGTAAGCAGCCGTAGGAGTGAATTTGTTGACTTCTCTCTCTCGATCTACAATGAGGCGTACGGCAACGGATTGGACCCGGCCCGCCGATAGGGAGGGTTTGACCTTTTTCCATAAAACGGGTGAAAGCTCGAAACCAACCAGCCTGTCGAGCACTCGTCTCGCCTGCTGTGCATGGACAAGGTTGTAATCAATATTACGCGGGGATTCTATAGCCTTTAATATAGCCGGCTTAGTGATTTCATGAAATACAATTCTTTTCGTTTTCTCGTCCTTAAGACCTAAGGTCTCAAATAAGTGCCATGAGATGGCTTCTCCCTCGCGGTCCTCATCGGATGCGAGCCAGACCATTTCGGCTTCCTTTGCAAGTTTCTTTAATTCACTTACAACGGCTTTTTTGTCTGCCGGCACTTCATATTTCTGGGTAAAGTTATTTTCGGTATCTATCGCATCATCGGTCTTAACCAGATCACGGATGTGTCCGTAACTAGATTTGACCATGAAGTCACTACCCAAATAACCTTCAATGGTTTTTGCCTTAGCAGGGGACTCAACGATTAGTAAATTTTTAGCCATTCA
Source organism: Arcticibacter sp. (assembly GCF_045629565.1). GTDB lineage: Bacteria > Bacteroidota > Bacteroidia > Sphingobacteriales > Sphingobacteriaceae > Arcticibacter. The sequence continues at coordinate 73,011 of NZ_JAZQRL010000008.1, read as the reverse complement.
GCAGATTGGTTTTTCTGCAAAGAAAGACATTAATCAACCCAATGCAAAATAGAATTATGTTTTGGGTATCTTCCGAAGAGGGTTTTGGTAGTAAATTGGGTGTATTTTTCCCTGATACTTTGCGATTTAATGGCCCTATAATAAAAATCCGCCGCCTAAAAGGTCGTTACCTTCATAAAATACGGCTGACTGTCCGGGGGCTATTCCCGATACTGCATGGTGGAACTCCACTTTCATTAAGCCGTCCTCCTGTACAATTGTACTGTTTGCGCCAGCATCCTTGTACCGGATTTTGGTAATCGCTTCCATAGGCTCCTGAATGCTGTCATATTTGATGAGGTTGACACCCCGTACCAATGCAACCGTTTTTTTGAGCTCTTCCTGGGTGCCCAGAACAACGGTATTACTTTCAGGGAGTATCTCAGTGACAAACATGGGATGGCCGAACGCTATGCCAAGTCCCTTACGCTGTCCGATAGTATAAAAAGGGTATCCCTGATGCCGGCCAACGATGGTGCCATCGGTCAGTGCAAAGTTTCCGCCTGCTACCTTTTCTTCAAGACCATCCACCCGATGTCTCAGAAAGGAACGGTAATCATTATCGGGCACAAAGCAGATCTCGTAGCTTTCACCCTTTTTCGCCAACTCGGTCTGGCCCATATCCAGCGCCATCTGTCTGATCTCGGCCTTGGTAAAGCTTCCCAATGGAAATTGGGTGCGGGCAAGATTTTTCTGCGAAACACCCCACAGAACGTAAGACTGATCTTTGTTTTCGTCCCTGCCTTTTGAAATGACATGGCGCCCGTTGTCCTGTAAGCGGATATTGGCATAGTGACCGGTCGCGATAAATTCGCAGTCTAGCTTGTCTGCCCGTTTAAGCAGGGCTTCCCATTTGATATGGGTATTGCAGAGAACGCAGGGGTTCGGAGTACGGCCTGCAAGGTATTCATCCACAAAGTTGTCGATAACGAAGTCTCCGAATTCACTTCTGATATCCAGTATATAGTGAGGAAAACCATAACCAACGGCCAATGACCGGGCGTCATTAATGGAATCCAGACTGCAGCAGCCGGTTTCTTTAGATGAAGAACCTGACGACGCATAATCCCAGGTTTTCATTGTAAGGCCTATAACTTCATATCCCTGCTCATGTAGCATTACAGCAGCTACGGAACTGTCCACTCCGCCACTCATTGCTACTAATATTCTTCCGTGCTTACTCATAATATGCGGCAAAGATAAATGAAAGATGTGTTGATGCAGGTCAATAGCTTGTAAAATATGGACATAAAAAAAGTCAGGCAATATGAAATCGCCTGACCCTACATCTACCTATGAAAAAAGTTGCTTGGGGTAGCAACAATCATTGATACAAACATCGCCTGTTTTACCAGGTAAAAAAATGACTTATAGCGCGTTTGTGTATGATTGACGTCATTATTTATCTGGCATTGTTGAATATTATCATTTTAGTAATAATTTTTATAGGATATTGCATTACAAACTGTTATACTTGGCGTCCGGCTGCTTGGATTATTAAGCAGGGGGGATGTACTTGAACTTAGAGTTAATGAGGCTGTTTTTTCTGGTTTGTTTTTCACTGTTAAGTGTTTATGCCCTTGGGAACAAGCTACCTGCCGATTTGATCCGTCAGCTGAGCAAAGCAAAATCCGATGCTTCCAGGCTCGCCATTTATACAAAACTGGCTGAATATCATTCGCCGTCTGACTATGATTCTTCTCTTTTTTATGCATCGGAGGCTTTGAAGGTGGCGAGGGGAGTCGAAAACAGGAGAGCTGAGTACGGGCTGCTAAATAAGGTGGCGCAAATCCATCATGCTCATGGTAACCTCATGTTATCCAGGAAATCTGCTGAAGAAGCGTTGCAGGGGTTTAAAAAGATTAACGATCAGAGTGGTATAGCCGCCAGTTACCTGACTCTGGGTACGATTTCGGGGAAAGGGGGCCGGTTTCCGGAAGCTACAGCGTCTATTTTGAAAGGCCTGAAGATCTATGAGAAAATTCGGCATGATAAGGGCGTATTTGACTCGTATATAAAGCTGGGGCTGATTAATGAACTCAGCGACAATCTCGGTCAGGCCCTGGCGTATTATAGCAAGGCCCAGGCGTTACTGACCAAGCATTCTCCCAAAAACTCATCCGTCTCACTACGGAATAATATCGGTGTGGTCTATGCCAGGCAAGGTAATATGAGAGAAGCGCTCAAGTACTTTCTCGTTGCATTGGCACAGGCAGACAGTACCGAGCATGCCGATCTGTATATATCCTCTTTAACAAACGCCGGCAATGCGTATCAACATCTGGGTTATCCTGACACGGCGTATGCTTATCATAACAAATCACTTTTGCGAGCGCAAAAGTTCCGGCTTCCGGACAAGGAAGCACGGGCTCTGCTCAATATCGCTGCCTTACATGTTGAAAAGAAGGATTTTCGGAAGGCTATTGAGTTGTTGGATCGGTCGCTTCAGATAGCAGATTCTATTGGTCACTCCTTTCTGGTATCGGAAATATATGAAGCTTACATTGAAATATATCAAGAGCAGGGAAGTTATCAAGATGCGTTTCGGGTGTTACAGAAGCTGAGGGCGTTAAGCGATTCTTTATTCAGCAAAGATAAGAAGCGCGCTGCCGAAATTATGCAGGCGGAGTACCACAAGGAAAAAAACGAGGCTCAGATCAAGACACTTGAGGCATTGAGCGGCAAGACAACGCTGCAGCGTAATGTGGGGATTGCGATTGCCGTGCTGGTCATTTTAATGTTGCTGATGGTTTATTTCTCTCTTCATAATGTGCAGAAGTTTAACAAACAACTTAAAGTGTCCAATCAGATCAAAGATAAGTTGTTTTCGATTATTGGCCATGATCTGAGAGGCCCTATGGGTTCGGTGGTGCAAATGCTGACACTGATGGAGAACGATGTGCTCAAGCCGAACGAGTTGAAGGAGATCGCGCACATACTGAAGAAACATACAGAAGCGTCTTTATCCACCCTGGATTCTCTTCTGGAATGGGGACGTACTCAGATTCAAGGGGTAAATGTGAAGGAGCAAACTTTTGCGGTGGCTCCAGCGGTGGACCTCGCGCGGGATTTCTTTTTTGCAGCCTGTACCGTAAAGAACCTTCGTATAGACAGCGACATTCCAAGGGACCTTCAAATTTCCGCAGATATTGACCATTTTAATTTTATCTTGAGAAACCTGCTCAGCAATGCGATAAAATTCTCTTATCCGAATAGTGCCATTGAGATCAGTGCAGCACACCGCGACGCGTTTGTTTGCTTCTCGGTCAGGGATTACGGCAAGGGAATGGACGAGTTGGATGCCAGCCAGCTGTTTGAAACCTTCAATTTGAAGGCGGAAGGAACAAGCGGCGAACAAGGGACGGGAATAGGACTTATGTTATGCAAGGAGTTCGTGTCAGCAAATGGCGGTCGTATTTGGGTGAATTCCAGACCTGGTAAGGGCGCCGAATTTTGCTTCACCTTAAAAGGCGTATAGACTCAGAAAATGTCGATATTGAACTTTACCGGTTCAAATTGATCTTCTTCATGTCCTTCCATAAACAGCACCACTTTGTATTCAGTCAAGTTTTCATTGAATCCCAGAAACATTCTACGCAGGCACCGCTGAACGATCGGGCCGAGCTGGAGATAAAGGCTTTCGCAGTAGTGATGAAATTGCGATCTGACCGTCTTTTCGTAGAAGCCGTTGCGGTTAAAATCAGCCAGATTGATCGTTAATATCCCGGCGTTATAAAAACCGTGTATCAATTCGCTTTTTATTTCCGGAGAAACCTTCTCCAGCCATTCTTCGGGAAGTTCCTCAAAGACGGTATTGTTCAGATTATTACTTATTATCTGGCGGTATAAGTTTAACATGGTATATCTAGAATCCTGTACTTGATGAGCGTTTCGACTTTAATCGTTATGATGGGGCCGATCTATGTATGTTAACTTCACTTGTACCGTATAGTTTGTATTTTTTTCAAATCTAATCGCTTTTTTGTTGGTAGCAAGTGTTCAAATGATCTTTATCTGTTGCAGGAAAATTCTTAAAATTGTTTTAGCCGCAACAATAGGGAGTTTAAGAGTGTTACAAATACATGTTGCTTCAAACCTCTTCCAATACGCCTTATGAAATATTCCTGATCGGTGATACCGGTGATATATCCATCTCGAGACCTGACCCGGTGTTGCGTATGCTGAACGGCCATTTGAATAAACAGCAGCCTTCTGCGGTGCTATTTTTGGGGGACAATGTGTACCCGAGGGGACTTCCTCCTGTTGGCAATATTCTTCGGAAAAATTCGGAAGCGATATTGAACCGCCATTACGAGGCATTGAGAGACTATCATGGAGAGGTGGCTTTTATTGCGGGTAATCATGATTGGAATAAGGGCAGGGACAATGGTTTTGAGTACATCGTGAGACAAGATGAATACCTGAACAAGCTTTTTGGTAAAAAGGTTATGTTTCCTAAAGGAGGTTGTCCCGGTCCCGAAACCTTTGACCTTAATGATAATATTACAGTGGTAGCCATTGATACGCAGTGGTGGATGCAGAAGGGCGTTCGTTCCTTAGATTCAGAATGTTATGACGGTATAGAATCAGAAGACGATTTCTTCAACAGACTCATTGGCATTCTGGATGCGAATATCCGCAAGCATCTTCTGGTGATCGGTCATCATCCTGTTTATAGCTATGCTATTCACGGCGGCAAGTTTAAGTTGAAGCACCACATCTTTCCCCTGACACTTTACGATCAGGATGCGTGGATTCCGTTGCCGGGTCTGGGTTCACTCATCCCTCTTTATCGGAGGTTTTTGGGTGCGCGGGAAGATGTAGCTCATCCAAGGTACCGCAAGCTTCGCGCAAAGCTGAAAGAAATCCTGGCGCGGTATAGTAATCTGATCTATGCGGCAGGGCATGAACATAATCTTCAATACATTCGTAAAGACAGGAACCACTTCGTAGTGAGCGGATCTGGCTCAAAAGTGAAGTATGTGGTACAGTCAGGAAAATATCTCAAGTTTGGTCAGAAGAGTAAGGGCTTCTTCAAGATGCGGTTTGAAACAGACGGTTCAGTGTATCTATCCGCATGGGCACTGGATACAAGCGGTAAGCTGGAAAGAGGGAAGCTGATTTATGAGAATCAGATCATTTAGATATGAGGAGGCGGGTTAATAAACCCGCCTCCTCATCTTCTAAGAACTAAGCTTCTTGTATTTAATCCGCTTAGGGCCTGTGTCGCCCAGCCTCTTCTTCTTGTTCTCTTCGTAATCGCTATAATTTCCTTCAAAGAAATACACCTGTGACTCGCCCTCGAAAGCGAGAATATGCGTACAGATCCTGTCGAGGAACCACCTGTCGTGGGAAATGATCACCGCGCATCCTGCAAAGCCCTCAAGGCCTTCTTCCAGGGCGCGAAGGGTGTTGACGTCAATGTCATTGGTTGGCTCATCGAGCAACAAGACGTTGGAGTCTTTCTTCAGTGTAATAGCGAGATGTACGCGGTTACGCTCACCTCCCGAAATGACTCCAATCTTCTTTTGTTGGTCTGCACCATTAAAGTTGAACTTGGACACATAAGCCCGGGAGTTAACTGGCCTGTTGCCGAGTAAGATGGTTTCCTGTCCGTCTGTAATATTTTCCCAAACTGATTTGTCGGGGTCAAGATCATTGTGCATTTGGTCAACATAACCAAGTGCAACGGTTTCGCCCACGCGGAAGGTACCGCTGTCTGGAGTTTCCTGTCCGGTGATCAGACGGAAAAGCGTAGTTTTTCCAGCACCATTCGGTCCTATTATCCCTACAATACCCGCAGGAGGGAGAGAGAAGCTCAGATTATCGAAAAGTATTTTATCACCGTAGGCCTTACTTACGTTCTGGGCTTCAATTACGACGTTACCCAGACGTGGACCCGGCGGGATAAAAAGCTCCAGTTTTTCTTCCCTTTCTTTCGTTTCCTCGGAAGCCATCTTTTCGTAATTTGCCAGACGGGCTTTAGATTTAGCATGGCGTGCTTTAGGAGCCATACGGGCCCATTCCAGCTCACGCTCAAGCGTTTTCTGACGCTTGCTTTCTGTTTTCTCTTCCTGAGCAAGCCTCTTCGACTTTTGTTCCAGCCAGGAAGAGTAATTTCCTTTCCATGGAATCCCTTCCCCCCGGTCGAGCTCCAGGATCCAGCCGGCGACATTGTCCAGGAAATAACGGTCGTGCGTAACGGCAATAACGGTACCCTTATAGTTTTTTAAGTGCTGTTCAAGCCAGTCGATCGACTCGGCATCCAGGTGATTGGTTGGCTCATCAAGGAGAAGGACATCGGGTTCCTGAAGCAAAAGGCGACAAAGTGCTACTCTTCTACGCTCTCCACCTGACAAATTGGCAATTTTTGCTTCCGGATCCGGTGTTCTCAGGGCATCCATCGCACGTTCCAGCTTCGAGTCTAGCTCCCATGCACCAACAGCATCGATCTGATCCTGAAGTTCACCTTGTCTGGCCATCAGCTTGTCCATGGCGTCGGCATCCTCGTAGACCTCAGGAAGGCCAAACTTTTCGTTAATTTCCTCGTATTCGTTAAGTATGGCGGTAATTTCAGAAACGCCTTCCATAACTACTTCCTTTACCGTCTTTTCAGGATCAAGCTCGGGCTCCTGAGCAAGATAGCCAACACTGTATCCCGGTGAGAACACCACCTCGCCCTGATTGGATTTATCCAGTCCGGCGATGATCTTCAGAAGGGAGGATTTTCCGGACCCGTTGAGACCGATAACACCGATCTTAGCACCATAGAAAAAGGACAAATATATATTCTTAAGAACCTGCTTCTGGGGAGGGTAAATCTTATTCACCCCAGCCATTGAAAAGATAATTTTTTCGTCTGCCATTATTGCTTAATAATCTGCGAATATCGTTAATCCGAGCCTTTCGGACTAATTTTTTATTATCTTGTAGGCATAAGGGTCGATTTCTGAAAATTGGCGTAATTGTTGATTAAATTATTACAAACACGCCGTATGTATTGACCAAACAAATTGATACATTAGGGCGTTCAACACGTAGAAAGGTTATTAAATGGAAGCTAAATTTTCACCCCGTGTCAAAGACGTTATTTCGTATAGCAGAGAGGAAGCTCTTCGCTTAGGGCACGATTACATCGGTACAGAGCACTTGTTGCTTGGTCTAATCCGTGAGGGAGATGGTATGGCTATAAAAGTTTTAAAATCACTCGCTGTAGACACCGCGCGGTTGCGCAGGACTATTGAAGACGCGGTTAAAGGAACTTCTGGCACTACTGCAAATCTGGGAAATATTCCCTTGACCAAGCAGGCTGAAAAAGTTTTAAAAATCACATATCTGGAGGCAAAAATCTTTAAGAGTGATGTGATTGGTACAGAGCACTTGTTGTTATCCATTCTGAGGGACGATGATAATATCGCATCGCAGATATTGATGCAGTATAACATCAATTACGATATATTTAAGGCTGAGGTAGAACAGAACAGAGATGGTTTCAGAGATGAGGCCTCGGGTTCTGCTGCGGGAGATGATGACTTCCGGGAGGAGGAATCTTCATTCAGTCAGCCTAAGAAAGTATCGGACATCAAGTCAAAGACTCCTGTTCTGGACAACTTCGGCCGTGATCTTACCAAGGCCGCTGAGGAAGGCAAGCTCGATCCTATTGTTGGAAGAGATAAGGAGATTGAACGGGTATCACAAATTTTATCCCGGAGAAAGAAAAACAACCCTATTCTGATAGGGGAGCCGGGAGTTGGTAAATCTGCAATAGCGGAAGGTCTGGCCCTGAGGATTGTACAGCGTAAGGTTTCACGTGTGTTATTTAACAAACGTGTCGTTACTCTGGATCTCGCTTCTTTGGTTGCGGGAACGAAATACCGGGGGCAGTTTGAAGAGCGTATGAAAGCGGTTATGAATGAACTGGAAAAGTCTCCGGACGTAATCCTTTTCATTGATGAGATTCATACTATTGTTGGGGCAGGAGGAGCTTCAGGCTCACTGGATGCGTCGAATATGTTTAAACCTGCTCTTGCACGTGGAGAAATTCAATGTGTGGGTGCTACTACTCTGGATGAGTACCGTCAGTACATCGAGAAAGATGGTGCTTTAGACCGTCGGTTCCAGAAGGTGATGGTTGAACCGGCTACTCCGGATGAAACGATCGAAATCCTGAACCGGATCAAAGAAAAATATGAGGAACACCATGGTGTGACTTATACACCTGAGGCAATCAATGCCTGTGTTAGTCTTACTTCAAGGTATATTACCGACCGCTTCTTGCCTGATAAGGCGATTGATGCGTTGGATGAGGCCGGATCGAGGGTGCACCTGACCAATATTCATGTGCCTCAGGAGATCATTGACATAGAGCAAAAGATAGAAGAGATCAAGGTCGAAAAGAACCGGGTGGTGCGTAGCCAGAAATACGAAGAAGCCGCTAAGCTTCGTGATACTGAAAAGCATTTGCTGGAAGAGCTTGAGCGTGCGAAAGGTGCCTGGGAGGCTGAAACCAAAACCAAGAGGTATACTGTTTCGGAAGATAATGTAGCTGAGGTTGTTTCGATGATGACAGGTATTCCTGTTCAGCGTGTGGGACAAACAGATAGCCAGAAATTGCTTTCTATGCCTGAGCTGATGGCCGGAAGGATCATTGGACAGGACGATGCGATTAAAAAGTTAACGAAAGCTATTCAGCGTACACGAGCAGGATTGAAAGATCCGAAGAAACCTATCGGTTCATTCATTTTCCTTGGTCCGACAGGGGTTGGTAAAACGGAATTAGCTAAGGAACTCGCCAGGTTTATGTTTGACAGTGAGGATTCACTGATTCAGATCGACATGAGTGAGTATATGGAGAAATTTGCCGTATCCCGTTTAGTGGGTGCGCCTCCGGGATATGTAGGTTACGAAGAAGGTGGTCAGCTGACTGAGAAAGTTCGCCGTAAGCCATACTCTGTAGTACTTCTTGACGAGATTGAGAAAGCTCACCCAGACGTGTTCAATATCCTGTTGCAGGTGTTGGATGAAGGTCAGCTTACCGATAGCTTGGGTCGTAAGGTGGATTTCCGTAATACCATCATTATTATGACATCGAATATCGGTGCCAGACAGTTGAAGGATTTTGGTCAAGGTGTTGGTTTTACTACTAACGCTAAGTCTTCACAGGCTGATACGCACTCCAGAGGTGTTATCGAAAATGCGTTGAAGCGTGCGTTTGCGCCGGAATTCTTAAACCGTATTGATGATGTGATCGTATTCAACTCGCTGTCGAAAGAAAACATCTTCAAGATCATCGATATTGAGCTGGCGTCTCTGTTCTCCAGAATTAATGCGCTGGGTTATGAGATATCTCTTACTGATGGAGCTAAAGAATTTATCTCTGAAAAGGGTTATGATTCGCAATTCGGCGCCCGTCCGCTTAAGAGAGCTATCCAAAAGTACTTAGAAGATCCTATTGCCGAGGAGATCCTTAAGGGCGAGCTGGCTGAAGGTCAGATCATGGAGGTGGATTATAACAAAGAAACGGATGCTATTACGATAGCGCCGAAGGTAACTCCTTCCAAGAAGAAGAAAGAGCCACAGCTGCCTGAAGGCGACAAGAACTCTACTGAAGAGTAGTTCTTTATATGAAGTGAAAAACCCGGTGCCTGCACCGGGTTTTTTTATTTTCAGACCAGCCTGCGGGTGCTTGCTTCGGGGCTGTTTAAATTAAAACTGTTATCTTTACGGCATTCCAGAGATCTTTATTAATAGAATGAGCGACGAATCAAATAACACGAATGAGAATGAAGATAAATTACAAAATGCTACACTCATTAACGGCTTATATGAAAATTGGTTTCTTGACTACGCATCCTATGTAATTCTTGATAGGGCTGTTCCGCACATTAACGACGGCTTTAAACCTGTTCAAAGACGCATACTGCATTCACTTAAAGAAATGGATGACGGCCGTTTTAACAAGGCGGCGAATGTCATTGGGAATACAATGAAATATCACCCCCACGGTGATGCATCGATTGGTGATGCCATGGTACAGATAGGTCAGAAGAACCTGCTGATTGATATGCAGGGTAACTGGGGTGATCCTATGACAGGAGACTCGGCCGCTGCTCCACGGTATATAGAGGGGAGGCTGTCCAAGTTTGCTAATGAAGTGGTCTTTAATCCGGATACTACCGAATGGCAAGCCAGTTATGATGGAAGAAACCAGGAACCGATTACCCTCCCTGTAAAGTTTCCACTCCTTCTTGCACAAGGTGCAGAGGGGATTGCGGTAGGGCTTGCAACGAAGATTCTGCCTCATAACTTTATTGAGCTTATTGACGCGTCTATAGGGGTGCTCCAGGGGAAGAGACCTGATTTGCTCCCGGATTTTCCAACGGCAGGGATGGCCGACTGTTCCAATTATAATGAGGGACAGCGCGGTGGAAGGGTGCGGGTGCGGGCTAAAATAGAGGAGCGGGATAAGAAGACACTCGCTATTACGGAGATTCCTTTTTCTACCACTACCGGGAGCTTAATCGATAGCATCATATCGGCAAACGATAAAGGCAAGATAAAGATCAAACGTATTGAAGATAATACCGCTCAAAACGTCGAGATTATCGTGCAACTGGCTCCGGGAATTTCTCCCGACGTTACCATCGATGCGCTTTATGCGTTTACAGACTGTGAAGTATCGATATCACCGAATACCTGTGTTATTCGTGACGACAAACCTCATTTTTTAAGTGTAAACGATATTCTTATTGAGAATACGCAGAATACCCGGAACCTGTTGAAACGGGAGCTTGAAATTCGTTTGCTCGAACTGAAAGAAAAAATATTTTTCGGATTACTGCTAAAGATATTTATACAGGAGGGTATGTATAAACATCCCCGGTATGAGAATTCTGGTACGTTTGAGGGAGTAGTTCAAGTGTTGAACGACCTTTTTGAGCCGTTCTTTCCGCAATTTTATCGTGTGATTCTGCCGGAAGATTATAAGAAGCTTATCGACAAACCGATGAGCAGTATTACCCGGTTCGATGTAAAGAAGGCGGACGATCAGTTGAAGGCTCTTAATGCCGGTATCAAGGAAGTGAGTCATCATCTGAAGCATCTCACCGACTACGCTATTGCATGGTTTGAGCGCATCAGGGAAAAGTATGGCAAAGGCAGAGAACGGAAGACCGAACTACGTACATTTGACCGTGTTGAGGCGTCGCAAGTGGCTTTGGCCAATGTGAAGCTGTATGTGAACAGGGAGGATGGCTTTATTGGGTCGGGACTTAAAAAGGATGAATTCGTATGTGATTGTTCTGACCTGGATGAAATTATTGTTTTTCGCAAGTCCGGAGCCTTCCTGGTAACCAAGGTGCAGGAGAAGGTGTTTGTGGGTAAGGATATTGAACACGTTGCGGTGTTCAAAAAGGGAGACGAGCGTACGATATATAACATGATTTATAAGGACGGAGAAAGCGGAACATCGTATATCAAGCGGTTTGCGGTTCTCGGCGTTACACGTGATAAGGAATATGACCTTACGAAAGGTACCAAAGGTTCTAAGTTGTTGTATTTTACGGCCAATCCGAACGGTGAGGCTGAAGTGGTTACTATTCAGCTAAAACCTCATTCCAAGCTGAAGAAATTACAGCTTGAAATCAACTTCGCGGATATAGCCATTAAGGGGCGCAGCTCAATGGGTAATATTGTAACACGTTATCCGATTCGAAAAGTCTTGCTCAAGACGAAAGGGATTTCGACCTTGTCGGGCCGTAAGATCTGGTACGATGATATTCTGAAGCGACTGAACGTAGACGGAAGAGGTCAATACCTGGGTGAATTTGACGGACCTGATAAGATCCTGACAGTGATGGCCTCAGGTATTTATGAGCTTACGTCGTTCGATCTGACCAATCACTTTGATGACAAGATGCTTCTCATAGAGAAATACGATGCGGATAAGGTGTATACAGTGGTTCATTTTGACGGAAAATCGAAGAATTATTATGTTAAGCGCTTTACGTTTGACGACATTTCAATCGGTAAAACGGTAAGTATTATTAGTGAAGAACCGGGATCTAAGCTTAGACTTATATCGGGAGCGGCACAGCCTGTTGTGACGGTGGAAATCTTAAAAGGTAAGAACCAGACGCCTGAGCATATTGAGCTGAATCTGGCGGATGTTATCGATGTAAAAGGAATGAAAGCTCAGGGGAACAAGCTGTCTCAATACGATATCAAGGATATCCAGCTGATTGCCGAACACGATGATGAAGAAGATGTACCGGATCCTGTTCCGGATACCTCTCTGGAGGATGTAGTAGAGGCTGAAAAAATAGATGACGAGGCGGAGAAGGAAGTTGCCCAGCACAGTCCCGAAGCGAATTCCTCTCCGGAAGTCCCAACGGCAGATCAGGAGTATAAGAAAAAGTCAAAAGACGTTAAACTGGAAATAACCAACCCTGACGATATAGATGACAAGGGACAGCTAGGCCTGTTCTAGTAAAGACAAAAGCCGTCGCAATTTGCTGACGGCTTTTGTCTTTATATGGGCTGGCCTTATGAATGCTCTTTCAGCTTTTCTTTGAACTCTTTAGTAAACTTGTCGAGCTTTGGCTGTATGACAAAGACGCAGTACGCTTTGTTGGGGTTAGTTGAGAAGAAATTTTGATGATAATCTTCTGCTTTATAAAACGCTGATACCGGTGCAATCTCCGTTACTATCGGCTTATCGAAAACGTTCTGCTTGGTAAGTTCATCTATCATTTTTTCGGCCGCCTTTTTCTGCTCCTGGTTATGATAGAAGATCACCGAGCGATATTGCGTCCCGACGTCATTTCCCTGACGGTTTAAGGTCGTAGGTGAATGCGTTTTGAAAAAGACGAGAAGGAGTTCATCATAACTGATGACTTCAGGGTCAAAGTCTACTTGTATTACTTCCGCATGTCCCGTATCACCGCCACACACATCATCATAAGTGGGATTTGTTACCTGACCACCCATATAGCCTGACGTGCATGCTGAGACGCCTTTCAAATTTTGAAACACCGCCTCGGTACACCAAAAACACCCGGCGCCAAATGTTGCTTGTTCTAGTGCCATATTTAATAAACAGATATACAGTTACATGGTTTAAAAACCTTTGTATTTTTATTGGTACTGGATGTATACGGGCTGAGGCTTAAGCTTCAGAAGATCTTCAGGAGTCATCAGCCTGTTAGGTGCTTTTTTCAGGTCATTTTTATAAAATATTTTGAAGCCCGCGAACTGAACTGGCTCAGGGAATATGAAGTGGCGGTATGTGCCCTTCTTTAATTCCGGCTCGCCCCATCCGTCCATGTGCATGACTACTTGTACCTCCGGACGAAGCTTGATGTCCTTGGTGTTAGTAACCATCTTGCGTGTAAAACGGTGTATAACGAAGATCTTTGGCGGAAGATTATTTTCCTTAACCAGTTTGGCAAGGTATTGAGAACAATAGTTGATGTCTGCAGCATCATAGGTTCCGATTCTTGAGCCCGGTTTCGCTCCTGTTTTCATTGAAAATTCCGGGTCGATACCTAAGTGGACATTGGGAAGCCTGAGGTATTTTTCGAGCAGTGGAAGTTCATCCTGAATAGTGCTGAGTGATACCTGAATATCAAGAAAAACTATCGCGTTTATCGTTTTAGCCATATTGATCACGGAGTCGATATGTTTCTCAGGCATTCTGAAGCGGTATTTCCCGTCTTTACCTCCATCGCCCTGCGCCACTACTGCAATATAATGTAAGGCAGGCTGTACAGGAGTTTTCGGATCAGCCTTTTCCCATTTCTTTACTTCTACATTAAGCCGTGAAAGCATCTCTTTAGGTTCGTATTCGCCAAGTATGCCCATTCTCTTTGAATAGAGATTACCATAATAGGCTACAACACGCTTAAAAGGAAGGATTGCTCCCTCCAATGGATAGGGCTGATTTTTGACAGGCCAGTATCCCGATGTGTCTCCATTTGCGAGTTCTTTGTTTTTAAGATTATAAGCAGCAGTATCTAATGCAGAAGTGACCGGTGCTTCTTCTTGTCCTGCTGCCACGTCAGAAGTGGTTGGGGAGGGCGTCCTCTTGTTATTGCTGTTGCTCTTTGTTTCACTACATCCTAGTGTAAAAATTCCCGCTGTAACTAATAGTAAAATGGAGTACCTTTTGATCATCAGATTAAATAATATTTTGGGGCAAATTAATCAAAAGATTTAACAAAGCCGATCCGTTCTGCTCATCATTGACTTATATCGGTTGGAAGAACCCTCGGGGCACAGGTTCTTATATAGTATTATACGCTTAAAGTTGTCATGGGTGGAAATATTGACTTCGACATTCTTGCAGCTAATACGTGATGGTGTACGTCAATCAAACGAAGTTTATTTTCTTCTAATGGTTTCGATTTGTTTCGTTTTTTAATTATTGTTTTGTATTTTTGGTTGTACCTCGATGGAAGATTCATCGAATGTGAGAATATAAAACGAACGGCTATGCTCGCTAACCAAAGAAGAGATAAAATTCTGGAACTATTAAAGGAAGATGGTTCTGCAAAGGTGATCAATCTCGCTAAACTTTTTAAGGTGACAGAAGTAACGATCCGGCAGGACCTTGAAAAGCTGGAGAAGGACGGTTTGGTGATGCGAGAGCATGGGGGGGCATTTTTGAAAAATGTAGAAGACCAGGTGAAGACTTTTTCGCTCAGTAATCAGGATAATCTGGATAAGAAGGAACTTATTGCAAATAAATGTCTGGAGTATATTGAAAGTGGTGATACCATCATTCTGGATTCCGGATCGACTACTACTGAGATTGCAAAGAAACTCAAAGGAATAAAAAACCTGACAGTTATTACCAATGCGCTTAATATTGCGTTAATGCTTGGCGCCGAACCGGGTATTGAGGTGATTATGACCGGCGGAGAGTTTAAGCCACCTACGCTTTCGCTTACCGGGCAGAAGGCGGCAGATTTTTTTACGGGGCTGAATGTTCAAAAGCTGTTTTTGGCCACCGCCGGGATTTCCTTAAAAGCAGGGCTCACTTATCCAAGTATCAGTGATCTGGTTGTTAAAAAGGCGATGATCAATGCTGCGGATACTACTTATCTGGTAGCTGATTCAACCAAAATCGGGAAGAGTTCTTTCGCCAGTCTGGGCGCACTTTCCCTGATCAACTACATTATTACTGATGGTGGAATTGAAGAAAAGTATAAAAATTTATTTAGCGACAACGATATCGAGTTAATTATAGCAAGCTAACCAAAATGAAAGAACCAATTAGTTTAGGAGTAATAATAGGCAACCGGGATTTTTTTCCAGACCGACTGGTTGCCGATGCACGCATTGAGATCCTGGAAATACTGGAAAAGTTGAACATCAGGCCGATCTTGTTGGAAGAGTGGGAAACCAAGTTGGGTGGAGTAGAGACATTTAACGATGCCCGCAAGTGTGCCGATCTGTTTAAAAGACATAAGGATGAAATAATGGGAGTACTGGTAGTGCTTCCGAATTTCGGAGATGAGAGGGGAGTGGCGGAAACGCTTAAGTTATCCGGGCTTAATGTGCCGGTACTTATCCAGGCATATCCCGACGATCTGGATAAGCTGGATTTGGCGAGACGCAGAGACTCGTGGTGTGGTAAGATATCCGTATGCAATAACCTGTATCAGTTCGGAATTAAGTATACACTTACTACTAAACATGTGGTAAGCCCTTCAGACCCCTCGTTTACGCAGGACCTTAGTGACTTTTTAGGAGTTTGTCGTGTTGTGAAAGGACTTCGTAACGCCCGTATCGGTGCAGTGGGCGCCCGGCCCGGAGGCTTCAATACTGTCAGGTATAGCGAAAAGATATTGCAGCGCCAGGGGATATCGGTCGTGACGGTAGATCTGTCTGAGATATTAGGAGACGCTAATAAATTGACGAAAGATGACCAGGTTGTAAAGGATCATCTTGAGCGCATTGCCAGTTACACGCCTACGGGATCGGCCCCATCGGAGGCATTGATTCAGATAGCAAAGCTGGATGTTGTTCTTAACAGGTTTATGAATGACAACGCACTTGATGCGTCAGCCATTCAATGCTGGACATCCTTGCAAAAGAACTACGGGTGCAATGTATGTACGAGTATGAGTATGATGAGCGAGAATATGTTGCCTAGTGCCTGCGAGGTAGATGTGACGGGAACGCTTACCATGTATGCCATGCAGCTAGCTTCTGGCTCACCAAGCGCGCTGGTAGACTGGAATAATAATTATGCTTCAGATGAAGACAAATGCGTGCTATTTCATTGTGGTAACTGGGCGAAGTCGTTCTTGCCTGATATTGAAATAAGCACTGCGCCAATTCTGGGAACTACTGTAGGAGTAGAGAATACGTATGGCGCACTTTCAGGCCGCACACCGGCTATGCCTCTGACTTTCGGCAGGATCAGCACAGATGACACACGAGGTGTTATTAAAGCTTATTTTGGGGAAGGTCAGCTTACGGATGATGCACTGAACACCTTCGGGAACAGGGCGGTTGCTCAGATTAATAATTTGCAGGGATTGATGCAATACGTCTGCAGAAACGGGTTTGAGCACCATGTGGTAATGAACGCCTCTAAGACCGCCGGGATATTGAAGGAAGCATTCGGCAACTACCTCGGCTGGGAGATTTACGAGCACTAGTAGGTTTAAATTCCATATTATGACAGAGAAAGAACTGAAAAGGAAGTCGGTAGAATATCGGAAGAAGATCCTGAAGTATATCTACGGGGCAAAGGCAGGACATACAGGAGGAAGTTTATCATGTATTGATATTCTCAATGTACTCTATAATTCGGTTTTGAACGTATCGCCGGAAGGCTTTCACTCTCCGGATCGCGACAGATATATACAGAGCAAGGGACATTGCGTGGAAGCACTTTATGTTGTGCTTGCTGATAAGGGGTTTTTCCCAGAGAAAGATCTGGAAACCTTGTGTCAATACAAGTCGCACTATATAGGTCATCCAACCAGAAAAGTTCATGGCGTTGAACAGAATACAGGAGCTCTGGGCCATGGTCTTTCGCTTAGTGTCGGTAACGCTATCGCTGCCCGGTTGGACCAGAAAGCTTATCGTGTTTTTACGTTGCTTGGTGACGGTGAACTTCCCGAAGGCTCTAACTGGGAGGCAGCCTTAACAGCGTCTCACTACAAGCTCGATAATCTCTGCGCGATTATAGACAATAATAAGCTACAGATCTCGGGCCGTACTATAGACGTATGTAATACAGATCCGATTGACAAGAAGTTTGAAAGCTTTGGTTGGGCTGTTCGGGAGGTAGACGGGCATGATTACGCACAGTTACTCGAAGCTTTTGCCAGTCTGCCGTTTGAGGCCGGAAAGCCAAGCCTGATTATTGCGCACACAGTGAAGGGTAAGGGTATAAGTTATATGGAGGATCAGATCAAATGGCATCATGGCGTGCCTGGAGAAGATCAGTATCTGGCAGCGCAGAGCGAGCTGGATCAGGCATTGGAAATAATTTAATATGGGAGCATTGGAAGAAATTAAAAGCGTGACGCAGGCTGCCGGATTGGCGAATTTGGAGGCTTTTTCTAATACGCTGCAAGCTTTGGCTGAAAGCGACAAAGATATCATTGTAGTAACGAGTGACTCAAGAGGCTCGGGGAAACTTGTTCCTTTTGGAACCCGGTTTCCTGAACAGCTGGTTGAAATTGGCATAGCAGAACAAAATCTTGTGGGCGTTGCAGCAGGAATTGCGTCGACGGGCAAAAAGGTATTTGCCGTTTCACCGGCCTGCTTTCTTACTGCGAGGTCTTTCGAGCAGATAAAAAACGACGTAGCTTATTCAGATAACGCTGTCAATTTGATAGGCATCAGTGCTGGGGTAAGTTATGGTGCGCTGGGTTCTACCCATCACAGTCTGCACGATTTCGCAGCGTTGCGAGCTGTCAACAATCTGATAATAGTGGCTCCTGCCGATAACTTTGAGACGGAGCAGGCTATAAAGCATGCTGCTGCTTTGGATAAGCCCGTTTATTTACGCTTCGGGAAGAAGAATATGCCACATCTCCCGTCGGTGGGCGAGCAAGCTTTCGAGTTCGGAAAAGGCCGGGTTATTCGTGAGGGTGAAGATCTGGTTATTATTGCAACCGGAGAGGCCGTTTATCCTGCGTTCGAGGCAGCGGAAAGGCTGCAGGCTGAGCATCGGTTCGGGGTTGCTGTTGTGAGTATGCATACGGTTAAGCCACTTGATTATGAACTTATCTCCACGATGGCCAAACGGGGGGTACCCATTATCACTGTTGAGGAACATAGTGTTTACGGGGGTCTTGGAGAAGCATGCGCTTCGTTTTTGATGGAGAATGGTTTCTCCAATCGATTCAAGATCATGGGTATTCCGGATGAATATACGGTGACAGGCTCTCAAAATGATATATTCAATCATTATGGGATCTCCGGAGAGGGTATTACTTTGACCGCTTTAACTTTATTGAAATGACCTGAGTTTTCTGGTTTCAGATAATTGTCTGAAGCAATTAACCTATTTAACCAATTATAATATGACGAGGAAAACTTGCATTTTCTTTCTGCTGCTCTGGTGCATGTCTATTAATGCCTGCACGAATAGGGCGGCTCCTGATCAACCTAAAAAGATTGCAATAATCGTTTCTACGCTAAATAATCCATGGTTTGTTGTGCTCGCAGAAACGGCGGCAAAAAAAGCAGGTGAGTTAGGATACGAGGCGAAGGTATTCGACTCTCAAAATAACACAGCGCTTGAAGCTGATCATTTTGAAAACGCAATAACATCTGGTTTTGATGCCATCTTGTTTAATCCCACTGATGCCGACGGCTCCATAACCAATATATCAAAAGCTAAAACCGCAGATGTGCCTGTTTTTTGCATGGACAGGGAGGTGAACTCTACAACGGTGGCCACTTCGCAGATCTTATCAGACAGCTACTCCGGATGCATTGCCATGGGTAAGTATTTTGTGAAGCAGCTAAACAAGAAGGGGAAGTATGTGGAGATATTGGGGCTTGTAGGAGATAACAATACATGGGCCAGATCTAAGGGCTTTCATAGTGTGGTTGATGACTTTCCTGAATTAAAAATGGTTGCTCAACATAGTGCAGATTTCGATCGAAATAAGGCCATGGAGGTGATGGAGTCTGTTTTGCAAGCCAATCCGGATATAGATGGCGTTTTCTGTGGCAATGATGCCATGGCAATGGGGGCTTATCAGGCTTTGGTGGCTGCCGGAAAATCGGATCATGTACAGGTATTTGGCTTTGATGGGGCAGATGACGTCCTCCAGTCTGTTGAAGCCGGAAAGATAAAGGCAACAGGAATGCAGTATCCAAAAATAATGGCAGAGACAGCCGCCATTTATGCTCAGGAATACTTTAACGGCAAACGAGATTTCCCGCAGAAGGTCCCTGTCGCAGTGGAGCTGGTCACTTCAGCTAATATCAAAAATTATCTTTCGAAATAGGCTATGAGGATTTTTAAATATATTATAGCGGTAGCAGCCCTTTTGTTCGTTGGCTATCATTCGGTATACTTTCAGAAGCTAAGTGAGGTAAGAAAGGCGGAGTCGGGGAATGATACAGATATGGAAGCGTATACCAGAGATTTCTGGGACAACAAATTACCTTCTTCAATTGAAAGTGCTATCGATGTTAAAGAGCTGGTAGCACTGATCAAAACGCAGCCCGAAAAGGCTTTCGCAGAACATGCACATGCGCTGGGTATTGGAAATCTACAGTATTTTATGGTGAAAGGAGAGGGGCAGATTACGGCGGTTAATGATAATAATGTTGAGCTGCTTATCGGGAGAGGTGATGGAAGTTTTAAACTGCGCATTGAAACGGAGCTTGTCTATGGAAACTCCGTCAGAGATGCTTCGGGATTGCTTAACATGAATGCCTTTAAAAATACCTCTGAGTTTAACGAGGTGTCTGCAGGCTTAAATAAAATAATTCGGAAGGAAGTTCTCCCGCCTTTCAAGAAAAGAGCAAAGAAGGGCGATGTGGTTCGCTTTACAGGTGCCGTTGAGTTGAACAGCAGGTTCCTGAAGCTTGATGATATGGAGGTGACGCCGGTTCAATTGCAAATAGTCAAATAATCAGAATCTGATGCTAGTAGTTGAAAATATAAGTAAGCATTTCTCAGGCGTTGCGGCGCTTGACGGTATAAACCTTGAGATTCATGCCGGCGAGGTGACGGCAATAGTAGGCGAGAACGGTGCTGGAAAGTCTACATTGATGAAGATACTCTCGGGTGTTTATGCTGACTATGAAGGCCGTGTTTTGTTAAGGGGGGAGCTGGTAAATTTTAGCAGTCCGAAACATGCGCAGGAATGCGGGATTGCTATTATCCACCAGGAGCTTAACCTGATTCCTTATCTGAGCATTACAGAAAATATTTTTTTAGGGCGGGAACTTACCACATGGGGGGGATTGGACAAAAAAGCTATGCGTTTGAAAACGCAGGAATTGCTTAAAAGGCTGAAGCTGAACCTTGATCCTGATACCCTGGTAGTAGATTTAAAAGTCGGCCAGCAGCAGGTTGTTGAAATCGCGAAGGCGTTGCTGACGGAATCTGAAGTGATTATCATGGATGAGCCGACATCAGCGATAAGTGATAATGAGGTGAAGGTGTTGTTTGAAATAATCGATGATCTCAGAAACGAGAATAAGGCGATTGTTTACATCTCTCATAAGCTTGATGAGCTCTTTAAGATCGCCGACCGATATGTTGTTCTTCGGGATGGAAAGTTGATTGAATCGGGTAGAATGAAAGATGTACAAACCAATGACATCATCCAGAAAATGGTTGGGAGGGAGGTTCGTCTCGTTCGTAACCGAACTAGTAAGGCACAGGATTGTGAGCTTCTTGAGGTTCAGAACCTTTACCTCAAAAACCCGGAGCGGAGTGGGGAGTATCTGTTGAATGATATATCTTTCTGTCTGAATAAGGGAGAGATTTTAGGTGTTTTTGGCCTTATGGGAGCCGGAAGAACGGAATTGCTCGAAGCTATATTTGGTCAGCATCCGAAACATACCAGCGGGAATATCCGTATTGGGGGAAAGGCTTATTCGTACAGTTCCTCCATAGAAGCGATCAAGGCGGGGCTGGCGCTGGTGCCGGAAGATCGAAAGAAAGATGGCTTGGTATTAGGGCTGGATGTTCAGAAAAATATCGCTATTACGACTTTGAAAGACAGGGAGGTGTTAGGCCTACTGCATATGGGGAAGGAGACGCAGCTTTGCGATAAGTATCGCAGTGATTTGAAGATTAAGGCTTCTTCTGGTAAACAGACAGCTGGTTCGTTAAGCGGCGGCAATCAGCAGAAGATCGTGATTGCAAAATGGCTGGCCACTCATCCAAAGATTCTGCTACTCGACGAACCGACGAGGGGTATAGACATAAATGCGAAAAACGAAATCTATAAACTCATGCTTGACCTTACTGGTCAGGGACTGGGCATAATAATGGTGTCTTCAGAGTTACCTGAGATACTGGCTGTCTCGGATCGCGTTATGGTTCTCTCCGAAGGAAATGTGACCGCCCAAATACCGATCGATGATGCAACAGAGGAGAATATTCTCCAAGCAGCTATTCCAAAATCAATATAAACGAGCCGATGAATCTAAGATTATATAAACCCTATTTCATTAAGTTTCAGTCGCTGATTGCACTGTTTGTTATTTGCTTGTTAATCAGTTTGTTGTCAGATAAGTTCCTGACCGTTTCAAATGGCTGGAATGTGATGAGGCAGATCTCCGTTAATGTGTGTATTTCTGTAGGAATGACGCTTATCGTACTAACAGCAGGCATCGATTTGTCGGTAGGCTCGGTACTTGCTTTATGCGGTGCTATAACTGCCGGTTTGCTGAGTAATGGAATCGGAATAATGCCGCTGGATCTCTATATAGGCTTCACGCTGTTGGGCGCTATTCTTGTGGGTTTGCTTTGTGGTACTTTTATAGGGGGCTTCAACGGCTGGGTGATTACCCGGTTCAATGTACCACCTTTCGTCGCAACTTTAGCTATGCTGACCATTGCGAGAGGACTTACGTTACTATACACAGAAGGACATCCTATATCCGGCCTTGGAGAAAGCTTCGCCTATATAGGCACTGGTTGGTTATTAGGTGTTCCCGTGCCGGTTTGGATATCGGCGTTGGTTGTGGTAGCTGCCGTTATTATTACCAATAAGACACGACTTGGAAGATATATTTATGCTATCGGTGGTAATGAAAGTGCGTCGAGGCTCTCGGGGATAAATATTGGAAGAGTAAAAATTATTGTTTACGCCATCGCAGGAGCGCTGGCAGCAATCGGTGGTATGATGGTCACCTCGCGACTAGACTCGGCTCAGCCTAATGCCGGCGTTAGCTATGAACTTGATTCTATTGCTGCCGTGGTGATAGGAGGCGCTTCACTCTCAGGTGGAAAAGGAACAATATTGGGGACGGTACTCGGAGCTATTATCATAGGTGTGCTGAATAATGGGCTTGTTCTGCTGAATGTATCTCCATTCTGGCAGCAGGTAGTTAAGGGTATGGTGATCCTGCTGGCAGTTATAATTGACAAATCAAACGCAAAATCGAGATAATGGGTAAGTATATTCTTTCAATTGATCAGGGTACCAGCAGCACAAAAGTACTTCTGTTTGACGAACAAGGTAAGGTGGTATGTAAGTCTACTGAACCTTTAAAGAGCATATTTTCTGGTGAGGGCTTTGTAGAACAAGATCCAAAAGGTATTTATGAGAACGTATTGACAGCGGTGAAGAACTGTGTGAACACCTTTTTGGCCGCAGGTGGATCTGTTGCCGGGATCGAAGCCTGTGGGATATCCAATCAGCGGGAAACCTTTGTGGTTTGGGATGCTGCAGGAAATCCCTTACACAATGCTGTGGTGTGGCAATGTAAACGATCAGTTGGAGTTTGTGCGCGGTTAGCGGAGGATGGACTTGAGCAGATGATCAACGAAAGGACAGGGCTGATTATTGACCCCTATTTTTCTGGCAGCAAGCTGATATGGCTATATGAAAATGATCAGGTTATAAAAAAGGCTGTGGATCAGGGACAAGCTTACTTTGGCACTGTTGATACCTGGTTGTTATTCTGCCTGACAAAAGGAGCTAGATATCAGACCGACTACACCAATGCATCGAGAACGATGTTTTTCAACCTGCATACCCTAACATGGGACGCCGAACTACTTGAGGCTTTCGGCCTCTCAAAGTTAAATCTGCCGGAGCCCAGGCCGTCGTCTTCCTTATTTGGAGAAACCGACTTTGAGGGGCTTACCGGGATGAAAATACCCATCAGCTCCATGATCGGTGATTCTCATGCGGCGGCATTCGGTGAGGGGTGCTTTCTTCCGGGATCGGCGAAAGCGACACTGGGAACCGGGTGTTCTATCCTGATGAATATTGGTTCCCAGCCGAGAATCTCTGGTAATGGCATGATCACAACTATCTGCTGGAGTACGAATACCGAAGTTAAATATGCACTGGAAGGTGTTATTGTATCCTGTGGTGCGACTTTGGAATGGCTCAAGAATGAGCTCCTTTTATTTAATGATCTCAAGCAAACGGAAGATTTCGCAAATTCCGTAGCGGATAGTAATGGTGTTTATTTGATTCCGGCGTTTAGTGGGCTGGGCGCTCCTTATTGGCAGATGAACAGAAAGGCATCAATAAATGGCCTTACGTTTGGTGTGGGCAAAAGCCATATCATCAGGGCTGCCCTCGAATCTATTCCATACCAGATTATGGATGTAATTACGGCGATGGAAGAAGACACAGGAGTAGAGCTCCAGGAGCTGATGGTTAACGGAGGAATTACGGCCAATGGCTTTGTTCTACAGTTTTTGGCTGATCTGCTTAACAAAGAGGTTGCGACTAAAGGTATGCCTGACGTCTCCGCTCTGGGTGCAGCCTATCTGGCAGGATTAGAATGCGGCTTGTACCGCGATCTGGACCAGTTAGCCTCTCTGAATAAAAAATCGGCAGCTAACTACCCAACAAAAAATCGCGTAGCAATTTCTAGGGCCTACGCCGGTTGGAAGGCGGCTATCGCCGGCTAGAAACATTTATGACAGGCGAACTTCCTGAGATCTGAATTGATCACAGGGATGATCTGCTGTGCAGTCATGTCTGCGATTATTTTCTATTTATCTCTTTTTTTAATCGGTTTGGATAAAAAAAATACTTCTATTGTTTGTCTTTGATTTTCATTTACTTTTTATATTTTAGTTTATTCTTTGATTCTGTCATTATTTGTCTGTCAGAGAAAAGAAGCTAACCAATTTTCCAATTGCATGTTTTCATGCGCTAACCAATATTCATTATGAAACAAATCGCATTACTGTTTTATGCAATCATCCTTACATTTTCTCTGCAGGCCCAGACGCGGCAGATCACAGGGAGGGTTTTAAGTGCTGAGGATGGGGAATCTCTGATTGGCGTGAGCCTGAAAATCAAGGGTTCTAACAGAGGAGTAAGTTCTGACGCTCAGGGTCGCTTTGTCCTGAACGTTCAACCTGGAGAGAACGTTGTCCTTTCTGTATCTTATATTGGATACAAACCCCAGGAAATTAACGCAGGCAGTCGCTCAAGTTTAGAGATACGACTTGTGCCTGAATCGAAGAGTTTAAACGAAGTCGTCGTGGTGGGTTATGGAACACAGAGCAGGAGAGCGGTAACAGGTTCTGTTGCGTCAGTTAATTACGACAACTTTAAGGATCGCTCGGTAACAAACGTTACGCAAGCGCTTGCAGGTCAGTTACCGGGAGTGAATATTACCCAGTCTCAGGGAGCGCCGGGACAAAGTCCGAATATACGTATCCGGGGTACCAGTTCCATCACTGCCGGAACAAATCCTTTATATGTTGTAGACGGTTTACCTATCGAAAACTTTAATCTAAACAACATAAATCCGCAAGATATCCAGTCTGTCGAAGTATTAAAAGATGCCTCTTCTGCTGCTATCTACGGATCTCGTGGTTCCAATGGCGTAGTGCTGGTAACAACTAAGCTCGGAAAAGTGGGTGAAACGCAAGTTAATGCCAACTATGAGTACGGAACGCAGGAGGTTACCCGCCGGGTTGATATGATGGATGCGCAGCAGTTCATTCAGTATTACATAGATGCGCATAACAACGCTTACTTAGCTGCGGGCGGCGACATCAGCAGCCCTAATGAAGTAAGGCCAACCATTTACAAGATCCCGGTTGATTTCACAGATCCAGCCTTAAGGGCGAAATTGGGGAAAGGAACAGACTGGCAAGACGTTATGTTTAGGAAGGCCGCTTCTCATAATGCGCAGGTATCTGTTTCCGGAGGTTCTGAAAAAACGCAGTTTTTGTTCTCCGGTGCTTACCTCGATCAGGAAGCAGTTATGGACAATAACTATTACAAAAGGCTTACTGTCCGCTCGAACATTAAACAGAAGATTTCAGAGAAAGTATCTGTAGGCCTTAACCTGGGATTGACAGCGCTATATGATCGTACTGACGGTATAGAAGGTAAAAGTGATGTCGTAAGTTTAGGTTTGCAGAGCGACCCTATCTTTCCGCTTTATAACGAAAATGGAAACTTAGGTTTCAAAGATCCAAATTCAGAGTGGTACAGGTTTGCGCAGTACACGGACTTGCAACTATGGCACCCATACTCCCTGACCAGAGAGGCCGACAAGCAAAATAAGTCGTTCACAACGCTGGGAACCGCTTTCGCGGAGTACAGGATCACTGAAGGTTTGAAGTTCAGAAGCAGTATCAACGCGAACTTATTAAATACACGTTTCAATTTCTTCTGGAACAAGGACCAGAAATTTGGCTATTCTTCTGCTCTACCTGCACAAGGGAGTGCAAATTCGAGATTTATGTTTAACTGGCTGACTGAGAATACACTTAATTATGACAGAAAGTTGGGGGATCATAATCTGAGTGCATTACTGGGTTTTACTTACCAGCAGCAACGAGATGAGTACATGGCTGTTGGTGCGGGGAATTTCCCCAATGATTTGGTGCCTACACTGAATGCTGGAACCGTAAATTCTGGTACAACACTGGCATACGAATGGGGACTTTTGTCGTATCTGGGACGGTTAAACTATAATTTCAAAGACAAATACTTTCTTTCTGGGGTTATCCGACGCGATGGTAGTTCCAGATTTGGTAAAAATAACCAGTTTGGTTACTTCCCTTCAATTTCTGCCGGTTGGTTGGTATCCGATGAGGAGTTTATGAGTGATGTTACAGCGGTAAGCAACCTCAAGTTTAAAGCGAGCTACGGTGTCTCAGGTAATAATCAAATACCTAATTATGGACCCATCGGACTTCTTGGGTCGTCAAATTACGTATATGGTGACAATCTAGCGAACGGACTGAATGTTACGAACATTGAAAATCCAGACCTCAAATGGGAGAAAACCAATATGTTTAATACCGGGTTCGAGCTCGGCCTGTTTAAGAACCGTATCAATGTAAGTGCTGAATATTACAATTCCACTACCAATGATTTGTTGCTTAACGTTCCTGTTCCTGATATAACGGGCTTTTCAACACAACTTACCAATATCGGAAAGCTCAGAAACAAAGGTTTTGAGGCAAGCCTGAGTACAAAAAATATAGTTGGAAAATTTAACTGGACAACTGATTTTAACGTCTCGCTCAATAGAAATAAGGTATTGCAATTAGGTCCTGGAAATGCGCCATTGATCTACACAGATTACGTTGTTCAAGTCAAAACCGAAGTTGGACAGCCCATATCTAATTTTTATGGATACATCTTCGATGGTGTCTATATGAATCAGGCGGAGATCGATGCAGGTCCGGCAAGGGGGGATGGAGTCACTACTCCTGGTGATCCCAGAGTAAGGGATGTAGACGGAGACGGAAAAATCACGGAGGCCGACAGGACTACCATCGGTAATATTCAACCGGATTTTATAGCCGGACTGACGAATTCATTTTCATATAAAGGTTTCGAAATGTCGTTTATGCTTCAGGGTTCGTTTGGTGGGGAAATCACCAATCAGCTTATTCGCTATAATGGTATCTGGAATGGAGGAAGAAACGCTTATGCAGAGGTCGCTAATTACTGGAAGTCTGAAGCTGACCCCGGAGACGGAAAACATTTCAAGCCAACTATTTCACCTAAAGGGTACCAGGAAAAGTTCTCATCGTACTGGGTTGAAGATGCTACATTCGTGAGACTGAGAAATATTCGCGTTTCTTATGCCCTGCCTTCAAAGCTGTTCGTTAAGTCACCTGTGAAAGGAATACGTGTTTTTATGAATGCGGAGAACGTGTACTTATGGAGTAAGTATTTGAACTACGACCCCGAAAATACAACATACAACTCCACTTCCTATTCGAATATTTATTCAAATGCAGTGCCTTCGGCCAGCTCTTCCGTCAGTGTGCCGTCAGGTGCGTTTCTAGGTGTGGATTACGGTTCTTATCCCAATCCCCGGATCATAACCTTCGGAGCCAAGTTTGATTTTTAAATTTATAACACAGAAGAAGATGAAACTGAATATAAGCAAAATACTTGTATTGATATTCTTAGGAACTATCACGTCAAGCTGCCAGAAATCATTGGATATGGCGCCAATATCAAATTCAAATGCTGCAAATTTCTATAAGACGACACAGGATTTTGAGCTTGCCGTAAATGCGGCTTATGCAACGCTGTATACATTTTATGCTCCTGCCAGCGGTGTGTCTTACTTTGCTGAGCAAATGTCTGATAACGCTACATTATATAACGTGGCTGGAATTCAGGCAGACCGAGTTGCATTTAAAAACTTTAGTCTAACTCCTTCGAATACAGAAGTATATCGTTTCTGGCAAGAAAGCTATAAAGCCTTATACAATGTTAATATAGTCCTGGACAAAATAGAAAGCGCAGCGCTTGATAATGCATTTAAAGAGTCGGTAAAAGCGCAGATGATGTTCCTGAGAGGATTATACTACTTTAACATGGTTCAGATGTGGGGAGATATCCCCTTGGTAACGAAGGCTTTGTCTGCTGCCGAGAGTTATGATGTAGTACGCTCACCGGTAACAGATGTCTACGCCCAGATAATTGCAGACCTAAACTATGCTTCTCAATATCTGCCCTTGCCGGCAGCTGTTACATCAACACCAGGAAAGGCTACAAAATATGCGGCCCAGGCAGTGCTCGGCAAGGTATATCTGACATTAGACAGGAAAACAGAGGCAGCGGAGGTGTTGTCTGAGGTTTACGGAAAATACAGATTGGTTCCTCAGTATGCCCAGCTATGGGGAGCAACGATTAAAAATACCAGCGAATCTGTATTTGAAATTCAGTACAAAGGAGGTGCGGGCAATCCTTACAGTAATTACTGGACAGAGTTTGCTCCTACAGAAAACTTCGTGCTGACGCTGTTTGGCGGCGGAATGAACCAGGTTACAGACGATCTTTATAATGAGTATGAAGAAGGCGATGTGCGAAGGGATGTGTCGATCTCAACCGGATACACAAACAAGAATGGAACATTCATTCCGATCAAATTTCAAAATAAATGGGTGGACAAGACAGCGCCTGCACCTAATGGTAGGGAACTAAGCAATAACAACTTTGTTGTGTTGCGCTACGCGGATGTTTTACTGATGCTGTCAGAGGCCACCAATGATCCCAAGTATTTAAATGAAGTGCGTGCCAGAGCAGGCTTGGCTGCATTTGGCTCTGCTGGTTACCCGACCGCGAAATATCCAACTCTAGCGTTAGCACTTGAACACGAGAGAAGGGTTGAATTAGCGCTTGAATTTCATAGGCTGTTTGATCTGAAGAGGACAAAGAGAGCTTTAGATGTAGTGAAAAGAACAAAGCCAATACAGAATGAAGGACAGTTAGTGCTGCCAATACCTCAGAATGTGATACAACAGAATCCCAAGATAACTCAGAATTCAGCGTATTCAGGGCTATAATCCGAAAGATCTGTTAGAATAGAATAGCTATAAACACCGATTAATTGCTCGAATCTGAAGGTAACCTTACTAGTTGCAAAGCCAACTAGTAAGGTTACCTTTTTTTGTATACCACCTCTTGTAGCTACAGGAAGTGACGAAATAGGTTCACCAGAGAGATGGATAAGTCTTGTTTGAATTAAAGCCGATGTTTCGGTGGTTCTTATTGTTCTTTGAACTTTCTCAGTTTTCCAAAAACGCCCAATGGCAGCTTGCTGCCGGCAGTGGCCTGCAAATACAGTTCGCCACTTTCGAGGTTTGAGGGCTTCTTGATAACGTCCTTTATAAGATTTTCGACAATGACAGATGAAAAGCCAAGGGAGTAAGTATTTAAGATCATGAAATGTTCTTCCTCATCTAAAAGATTTGCAACGTCATTCATCATTTCCAGGATATGGTCTTCCAGCTTCCACTTTTCACCATTAGGGCCATGACCGTACGCTGGTGGGTCCAGTATTATCCCGTTATATTTTCTTCCTCTTTTTATCTCCCGCTTCACAAACTTTAATGCGTCTTCTACTACCCAGCGAATATCCTTAAGGCCAGAAATTTCCTGATTTTCATTAGCCCAGGTAACAACCTGTTTGATTGAATCGACGTGTGTGACGTCCGCACCGGCCGCTTTTGCCGCAAGGGAAGCACCGCCTGTATAGGCGAAAAGGTTCAATACTTTAGGCTGAGGGGTTTCAAATTTTTTAACAGTCTCTGAAATATAATCCCAGTTAACCGCCTGCTCGGGGAAGATACCGACATGCTTAAAGGACGTCAGTCCAAGCCGAAATTTAATTTCAATGTCTGTATTTTTATATGTGATATGCCAGCGATCAGGCGCCTTCGTGTTTTTTCTCACCCATTCACCTGAGGTGGCAGACCGGCCTTTAAACCTTATGTCGTGCCTCTTTTGCCATTCAGACTCCGGGAGTTGCTTAGACCATACAGCCTGAGGCTCCGGACGGATAAGAACTATGTTTCCGAATCTTTCAAGTTTTTCAAAGTTTCCGCAGTCAATAAGTTCGTAGTCTTTCCAGTGCGCAGGTGTAAGTAATGCAATCATGCTAATGTGTGGGGATTTATTCCGCGAAATTACTAAATATAGCCGTCATACGTAAACTAATATTGACTTGCGGAGCTACAGCTTTTCCTTTGCGGCCTGGGAGAACTTACTTGCGAACACGAAGTCGTTAACCTTTGGATTGTCGGTATGGGCAATTTCTTTGTTGGAACCTTCCCATTCCTTACGTCCGTCAGCAAGGAAAAGGATATTCTCACCAATGCCCATCACAGAATTCATATCATGAGTAACGACCACAGTCGTCATGTTGTATTCTTCCGTTAATTCATTAATAAGTTCATCGATCACGATAGACGTCAGTGGGTCAAGTCCTGAGTTAGGCTCATCAACAAACAGATATTTTGGCTGCATAGAAATAGCGCGGGCAATACCTACACGCTTTTTCATTCCTCCTGATAGCTCAGATGGAAATAGTTTGTTTTTGCCCTCAAGGTTCACCCTGCTGAGACAGAAATTTGCCCTCTCGATTTTTTCTTCCTTGCTTTGAGTAGTAAACATATTGAGAGGGAACATAATATTGTCTTCGACGGTCATCGAATCAAATAATGCCGAGTTTTGAAAAAGCATGCCGATCTCTTTTCGTATCTCTATACGCTCCTGGTTGGAAAGACGGGTGAAGTCACGCCCGTCATAGAGTACTGAGCCTTCGTCTGGCTCATGCAAGCCAACCATGCACTTTAGGAGTGTCGTCTTTCCAGAGCCGGATCCTCCTATAATTAAGTTATTCCTCCCGTCTTTGAATAAGCCCGAGATTCCCTTAAGTACATAATTCTCACCGAATGACTTGTGGATGTCCTTTATTTCAATCATAATAAGAGATCAGTAATAACATAATCAGCACACAGAATAGAGATACAGCTGATAACAACTGTGCTTGTACTGGCCCGGCCCACTTCCAGCGCGCTTCCTTTGACATAAAAACCCTGATATGCTGCCACTGAGGTGATAATGAAACCGAAAACAAACGCTTTAGTCAGAGACACGACAATCGTGTAAGGATTGAACCCTTCAGTGATACCTCTGTAGTAATCGGCACCTGTGATAGCGCCTGAGAATGTGCCTCCTATATAACCACCAATTATGTTTAAAGCGATAGAAATGATGACGAGTAGAGGAATCATGGATACACCCGCTATAATTTTCGGAAGAATAAGATATCCGGGCGTGTTTATGCCCATGATTTCAAGAGCATCGATCTGTTCGGTGACCCTCATCGTGCCTATTTCTGAAGAAATAGAGGACCCGATTTTTCCAGCGAGTACCAGGGCGCTGATGGTAGGACTTAGCTCAAGAATGGCGGAGTCCCTGTTAACCGAACCAATAATTGTTTTCGGTATCAGGTCACTTTGGAGCTGAAAGGCAATTTGCAGGGTCATAACAGCACCAACAAAAATAGAGATGATTCCAATCAGATAGATGGAGTTAACTCCAATGTAGACCATCTCATGAGCTATGTTTTTCCAGTAGATCTTCCATTGTTCTGGGCGTTTAAATACTGCTTTAAGGAGAAGGATGTACCTTCCGAAGTCTGTGAACATATATTGTTAGTGTATTTGTTTTGTCCAAATATGGTAGCTAATGTAATCAATTTGCAACGTTGTATAGATGCATTTTCAGCTTATGCTACAACATCTACTTTCAATTGATGTTTTAAAATAATTGTTTGATGGCCTGGCAACGGTCAGGTTCCACAATTATCCTGCGCGCTGTAACAAACTTTTGAGTTCCTGGTCTAATAAGTAATGTTTATAGCAAACTTAAAGGATTACGAGTATGGATAAGAAGTTGCAGCGCGATGAAAGCAATAAAATATTAGCCGGAGTGGCCGCTGGTCTGGCAGAGTACTTCGATATTGATGTTATCTGGGTAAGGCTGATCTTCCTTCTGATGGTTATAATGGGTTTTTCAGGAGTATTGGTATACTTGATATTGTGGATAGTAGTTCCCGCAAAGCCGTACATCGCTACATTCAATACAGATTACCGAGTTGATGAGCAAGCGCCCGTAGAGATGACAGGCTCAATGCCCAGAAAAAAACGCAATTCTAAATCTATGCCTGTACTGGGGGCTTTCTTCGTAGCACTTGGGCTGTATTTTTTATTTGAAGAATTTGGCTATGTGCCCGACTGGTTTGATATTAGTAAACTATGGCCGGTAATTTTAATAGTTTTGGGACTTGTCTTTCTTCTGAAGCCCGGGCGAAGGAGCAAGGTCAAGAGCAAAGTACATGAATCAAGCGATCAGTCAAGTGGTCAGCCTTTAGTTTAATTAAGTATGAAAACGGAACGAATTATTTGGGGTATCGTATTACTCTTCTTTGGCGGTATTCTTCTTCTGCAAAACTTCAATGTTATCAACTTCGAGTGGTCTGTTATATGGAGATTTTGGCCTGTTATTCTAATTCTCATCGGAATAAATATGCTCTTCTCTAATTCTGGATCGGCAGCCGGAGGGGTGGTTACTGTGTTGATTACCGTCGTGGTTCTCGGTTTTATTGGTTACAAAGGTGTTAATACTACTGAAGCCGATTTAGGGGATTGGAGCACTGATGACAGGACCGCCAGGGGACGTGGAGATGCAGCAAAAACCACTATCTTCAGCGAACCCTATATTGCCGGTACACGTAATGCGATTCTGAATATTGAGGGTGGTGCAACAAATTTTATTTTGCGCGATACCGCTTCAGAACTGTTCAATGCTCATGTACAAAAGCACATCGGCAATTACTCAGTCTTCAAATTTTCTACCGATAGTACGGAGACAGTGGATTTCAAAATGACTGGGGAGGCTAAATGGGATATGAAAAAATCTGTATCTAATCAGGTTGTTATAACCCTGAATCCTGAACCGGTCTGGGATATCAATCTGGAGACTGGAGCGGGTAAAACAAGCTTTGACCTGACGAAATACAAAATACGCAAAATGAAGTTGGAGGGAGGGGTAGCGAAATTTGATGTCAAACTGGGGAGCCTTCACAAAACAACAGTAGTAGATGTAGAATCGGGTGTCTCAACAATCACCATTTCTATCCCTGAATCTGCCGGATGTGAGATTAATACAGAGTCCGGCTTATCTTCACTCGACTTCAAAGGGTTCACTAAGCTTTCCGATAATTCCTTTCAGACACCGAATTTCGCTTCTGCACAACAGAAGATCATTATTAACATGGAAGGCGGATTGTCTAAATTTAAGGTCGAAAGATATTAGCATGGAAGATGCTTATATAGTGGTTATTCAGGGCAAGCCTCAGGGTCCTTTCAGCATCAAAGAGATGAAAAGCATGAATATCACAGAAGGTACTTTTGTTAAGAAAAAGGGGATGAGTGACTATAAGGAGGCACATGAGATATCAGAACTATGCGACCTGTTCGGATTTAAGCTCACCAAAGCGGAAGCGCAGTATTTCGCATCTCCTGATATACGTTTGCTGGCAGCGTTGATCGATTATGGTATTATTCTTACTTTCTACCTTGTCATTGTCCTCGTTGTCGTTTCGTTTATCGACACGCAGTATCTGAAAGTTGCTATAACTCTTAGTTTTCTGCCGGTCATCCCTGTAGCTAAATTCGTGATGAACGTTTTTATGGAAGCGTCGAAGCGAAAAGGCACGTTCGGGAAATCGCTCCTCGGAATCAAAGTAATCCGGGAAGATGCTGAAAAGATGACACTTGGCCAGAGCTTTGCCCGTAACATATTTAAACTGTTGTCTACTTTGAGCCTCGGTATAGGGTATTTAGCTGGATTTTTCGATAAGAGGCAGCAGTGCTGGCATGACCGGCTGGCACGGACACTTGTGGTGAAAGACCGCTTACTCTGATTTTGCTTTGCAGTTAGGACATACTCCGCTTGCTATTAGGTTTATCGTGGAAGCCTCAAAACCGTTAGGTAAGATGACACTTGGAATGTGCACATCATTCAGGCAATAGACATTATTGCAAACCGTACAGTTGAAGTGCAGGTGCTCATCCCGATGCTGATGTTCGGTACACGACGAATGACATACTGCATAATTGGCCGTTCCGTTCGTGTCTATAATTTTATGAATAATTCCTTTTTCCTCGAAAGTTTTAAGTATCCTATAGAGGGTAACGCGGTCAACTTCCTTGCCTAAAATTTCTTCCAGGTTAGGTTGTGAAGTGGCTACATCCCTGTTCGACAGGACTTCCAGTACGCTGAATCGTGGCGCTGTCTTCTTTAAATTATGTTTCTCAAGTAATTGGTCAAATTTTCCCCGCATCATTTGGCTTTTTCTAAACGCAAAACTACCAAATATATTCCAAGTATCCCTTCAAGACGCTGCATCCTGTTCCAGCTGGCGTTTATCGGTATCAACCTTTAGATAAAATTGAAGCGATATCAGATCGGTAAGCCTGAATAGCCGGCAGGATTGAAGCGATTATTCCGATAAGTAACCCGGCAGCCAGAATATAGAGTTCCTTTGTACTAAAGATAAGCCCGCTAAGCCGCGCCTGTCCTGATTCCTGTAAGTTACCTATCAGATGGAGTACACCGTGTCCAATCGCGATGCCGATTAAAGCACCAACAAAACTTAAGAGCACTCCCTCAAGAATCACGATAATGAATATCTTAGATCTGGAGGCACCCATTACACGCATGACTGCAATGTCATACTTTCTTTCCTTAAGTGAATTAAACAAACTTACAAACACGCTGATGGCAGCAATCAGCATGATCAGGACGGCAAACCATTGTAGCGTATCTACCCCCACACCGATAAGTGAAAAGAGTCGGGCTGTCTCCAGTGCGGGAGAGGCGGCCTGCATATTGGTAGACTGGTTTACCAAACGTGGAAACATTACCACAGCCATAGGAGAGTGGTACTGAATAAGCAGCGAGGTTATCTCCTTGCCTTCAGCATCCTCTTCATTAAAGCGATCATGCATAGTCCCGTGCTCGTGTTCAGTCTCGTCAGGATGGTGGTGGTGCATTTCTCCCTCTTCTACCTCAACAGGTGCCTTTGCCTCGTCATTTGCTTCACCTGAAGCATGCATGTCCCAAATACTAGGAATATCTGTCAGGATAAGATTGTCAGATACATTATTTTGTGGCTTCAGAATCCCCGCTACCACATAAGCATGATCGGTATGCGTATCGCCACCTGATGTAAGCCCGTGCGCCCCATGAAAAATATCTCCCGGCTTCAGATTAAGTGTCTTGGCGACTTCCGAACCGACGGTCACATCAAAATTGCCATTCCAGAACTTGCCCTTTTCCAGTTGCAGACTATAAAGATTAATGAAGCTCGTGTCCGTCCCTACGATCCGGAAGCCCTGATAACTGTCTCCAAGCGCCAGTGGTACAGCTCTTTTAACCATTGGGTGCTTGGAAAGAGCGTTGGCGTCTTTCAGTGGTATGTTACCTGTAGGGAAATCAATATAAAAGATGCTGCTAAGAATTAGCTGTAGCGGACTTCCTTTGGCTCCCACTACCAGGTCAATATCTTTGGAATTCCGTTCCAGTTTATTACTGATCTGCGTGGAGGCGAGGAGCAAAATCGTGAGGATCCCTGTTCCAAATGCGATCAGTACAATATTAAGTATAGACGTAAGTGGATTGGATGCCAGGCTTTTATAGCTAATCTTTAAAGGACTCATGATAATATGTACTTTTTTTCGAAACTGTTTTTCACTCTCTGATCATGTGTAGAAACTATCAGAGTGGAACTGTTGATTCGCGATTGTTCAGCTAACAAATTGATTACCACCTCTGCATTCCTGTCATCCAGACTGGACGTAGGTTCATCTGCAATAAGTAAGGTTGGTTTGTTAATCACTGCCCTGGCAATAGAAACACGTTGCAGCTGCCCATAGCTAAGCTCATTGGGATATGCGTTTTTCTTGTGTGCTATGCCTAATGATTCAAGCACTTCTTTGACCCTCAATTCGTCTTCTTTCAGTAAGGCGAAACTTTGGGCGATGAACAAGTTCTCCATTACCGTCAGGCTCTTGATGATATGAGGCTTCTGAAAGATGATTCCGATATGCTGGCCGCGAAAATGATCCCTGTCTCGGCCATTAAGTTGATAGATATCTGTATCCTTAATGATGACCTTTCCGCTCGCTGGCTTGAGGAGGCCTGAGATGATGTTGATCAGCGTTGTTTTCCCACTTCCTGAGTCGCCAAGCAGCAACCACTGTTCAGCTTCTGCAATTTGCCAGTCTTTGAACGATAAAGTATGGTCTTCCGAATAGTGATGTGAAAGGGATTGAGCGATGATCATTTATATGCCGATTTGCGTCTGGTACAGATAATTACCTTAGATATTGTCAATATAGCAACAAATGCTCAATTTTATGTGGTTATTTGATAATTTCGCTCGCCGTTTTCATCTTAGAACTCTTTAAGAGTACCAGGCTTTGTTTCCAGTTGACGTAATGTGCCAAAGCAATGGTCAGCCCTCCGGCGGGAAGAAAAAGATGTTCTGAAGAGCCATGTCCGAACCAATGTCCTGCTGCTATAAAAAGGAAGCCACATATGAATATCAGCAGCGCCGTAGTTCTTCTGTGCTTTATCCAGGAGAGGCCTAAAGACCAGCTCCCGATCGTTAACGACAAAACGATCATCAAGATCTCCATCCATTCCTCAGCCAGGAAACCTAAACCCCAAAGAGGCAATACCGAAATAATAAAAGGTACCACAGCACAATGAATAGCACAGAAAGTCGAAGCTGTAATACCGATTTTATCTAACTTGCTTGTAAGCGGTTCTGTTTCCATCGCACAAATGTAAAAATAAATCCGATAACGCAATTCAGTTGCATGTAATTATTGGGCCACATACCATTCTTCTGTCAATGTATCTCGCCTGGTGGCAATTGCACAATATACACGAAGATAAATCACTACTTTTGTGTGATTTTACTAGTATGAATTCTACAGACACCAAGATTTTACTCGACGGCCTTTATTGCAATTCGCGAACCTCATACTCCAGATTTGTTACGCGGGAAGTATTTATCGGTGACATACCCATGGGGGCTGATAATCCGATCAGGATTCAAAGTATGACCACCACTGATACGATGGACACGCTCGGCACTGTCGAACAGACAATTCGAATGGTGAATGCCGGCTGTGAGTATGTGCGTATCACAGCTCCAAGCATCAAGGAAGCGAACAACCTTGCAGAGATCAAGAAGGAACTTCGCAGGCGGGGCTACAATGTTCCTTTGGTCGCTGATATCCACTTCACCCCTAACGCAGCGGAGGCTGCCGCCCGGATCGTGGAAAAGGTGAGGATAAATCCTGGAAATTATGCCGACAAAAAGCGTTTTGACCAGCTCGAATATACGGCCTCTCAATATCAGGAAGAGCTGGACCGGATTTATAAAAAGTTTTCACCTCTCGTAAAGGTCTGCAAAGAATACGGTACTGCCATGCGCATCGGCACAAACCACGGTTCGCTGTCTGATCGTATCATGAGTTACTACGGTGACACCCCCAGGGGGATGGTAGAATCTGCTATGGAGTTCATGCGCATGTGTGAGAGCCTTAACTACTACAATCTCGTCATATCCATGAAAGCGAGCAATCCGCAGGTAATGGTACAGGCGTACCGGCTTTTAGTCGAAACAATGACAAAAGAAGGGATGAACTATCCCCTGCACCTGGGAGTAACGGAAGCGGGAGATGGGGAAGACGGCCGGATCAAGTCATCCGTTGGCATAGGCACCTTACTTGAGGATGGGCTGGGAGATACTATCCGCGTTTCACTAACTGAAGATCCCGAACTGGAAGCTCCAGTAGCTATTGCACTGGCAAACAGATATAAAAAACGCACCATTCAAGGTTCTTCAGCACTACCCGTTCCGATTGTGCCGATCGGTTTCAGCCCTTATGAATTCAATAAGCGCAACTCAAATGAACTTAATACATTTATTGGCGGACACCAGGTACCCCGCGTTGTTGTTGACCTTTCCAGGGGGAGCCTGATGGATCCCCAGATCTTGCATGCTGCGGGCTATTTGTATTCACCTTTGCTCGACAAGTACAATATGGCTGAACAGTCAGTGGATTTCGTTTATCTGGCTGACAGACTTCCCTCATTTACGATGCCTGGAAATCTGAAACAACTTTATAATTATGCTACCTGGCTAACGCTTGCTCAGAAAAAGAATTGTCACCCCCTCTATACTCTGGACGAATATCAAAGTGCATCAGAACGAGATGCAGCACTAAACCTGGTTTACATCAGCTATAGCGATTTAGTCGACCGTCCGGAAGTAATCAAACTGATTTCTGGTGATAATACGCTTGTATTTGTACTGACTACAAATCAGGAACACGGCATGGCAGACCAACGGCAATTCTTCTTCGGAACAGAAAATCTGGATATCAGACCCCCGGTTATCATCAAGCGTTCATATCTTGCTTCTTTCAGCGCGAATGAAACGACCGATGCACTGGAGTCTGACTTTCAACTATACGCTTCTACAGATACCGGAGCACTTTTAATCGACGGCTTCGGCGACGGTATATGGCTTGAATCAGATCAGGTATCACCCAAAGTGATCGTCAGTACCGCTTTCGGCATTCTCCAGGCTACCCGTTCGAGGATCTCAAAAACCGAATACATCTCCTGTCCCAGCTGCGGCCGTACGCTATTCGACCTTCAGGAAACGACCCAGATGATCAGAAGCAGGACAAGTCATCTGAAAGGAGTGAAGATTGGTATCATGGGCTGCATAGTCAACGGGCCAGGGGAGATGGCCGATGCCGACTACGGATATGTAGGCATGGGGCCTGGCAAGATCACCTTATACAGAGGAAAAGAGGTGGTTAAGAAAAGTGTAAACAAAGAAAACGCATTAGACGAACTGATCGAGATTATCAAAGAAGACGGCGTCTGGATAGACCAACCAGAGTAAGTCGGACAGGCCGGTCGGGTAGCTGCCAGTCAGTAAGCCAAAAACAAGAAAAGCTGCCGGGTATTCCGGCAGCTTTTCTTGTTTTTGTATAAAGCTAACGACGGCTAACTATTTCTTCCTGGCAATAACTTTTTGAACAGCCGCTACAATAGCATCTGCATCCAGTCCGTATTTTGCCATCAGCTCAGCAGGTTTACCACTCTCGCCGAAAGAATCGTTAACAGCAACGTATTCCTGAGGCGTAGGATTGTTCTGTGCGAGAAGCTGAGCAATGCTGTCACCCAAGCCGCCCAGGCGGTTATGTTCCTCAGCTGTTACCACACATCCTGTTTTCTCCACCGACTTAAGAACCGCTTCTGCGTCAAGTGGTTTAATGGTATGAATATTGACAATCTCAGCATCAATGCCAAGCTCAGCCAGTTTCTCACCCGCAAGGATCGCTTCCCAGACCAAATGACCCGTAGCAAAAATGCTCACATCCTTTCCTTCATTCACCATCCATGCCTTACCAATCTCAAATTTTTGATCAGGATCAGTAAATACAGGGATAACCGGACGGCCGAACCTGAGGTATACGGGACCTTCGTACTCAGCAATTGCTTCCGTAGCGGCTTTGGTCTGGTTATAGTCACAAGGGTTGATCACAGTCATGCCCGGCAGCATTTTCATCATACCGATGTCTTCCAGAATCTGGTGAGTAGCACCGTCTTCACCCAGGGTTAAGCCTGCGTGGGACGCACATATTTTAACGTTTTTATCCGAATAAGCAATAGACTGGCGGATCTGATCGTAAACGCGGCCTGT
Source organism: Arcticibacter sp. (assembly GCF_045629565.1). Taxonomy (GTDB): domain Bacteria; phylum Bacteroidota; class Bacteroidia; order Sphingobacteriales; family Sphingobacteriaceae; genus Arcticibacter. The sequence continues at coordinate 33,204 of NZ_JAZQRL010000008.1, read as the reverse complement.
CGAAAAGTTTGCGAATGTACCGGTAAAGGGAATCTTTCCACCAATAGTAAGGCCTGCAGCCATGCCCATCATGTTGGCTTCCGAAATACCCACCTGAACAAATCTTTCGGGGAATTCCTTAATGAAAGCTTCCATTTTCAAAGATCCTACAAGGTCAGCACATAAGGCAACAACATTAGGGTTTTTCTTACCAGCTGCTAATAGTCCGGCACCAAAACCAGAACGCGTATCTTTTTTATCTGTAAAAGTATATTTCTTCATTTCAGTTTCTCTAATATATGACTAGTAGTCGTTGGTAGAATCTCCAAGTTGCGCAAGTGCCAGAGCAAGTTGCTCGTCATTAGGGGCAACGCCATGCCATTTATGAGACCCCATCATGAAATCAACACCATGACCCATATTGGTATGCATCAGGATCATAATTGGTTTGCCTTTGAAAGCTCTGCTTTTCGCCAGCTCAAGTGTAGGGATCAACTCAGCAAGATCATTACCGTTTGTTTCCAGGACATCCCAGCCGAACGCTTCCCATTTAGCACGTAGGTTGCCAAGAGACAGGACCTTCTCAGTCGGACCGTCAATCTGCTGTCCGTTAACATCAATAGCCGAAATCAGATTGTCAACCTTGTTATGAGGGGCAAACAATGCCGCTTCCCAGATCTGACCTTCCTGAAGCTCGCCATCACCATGCAATGAATAAACCAGTCTGTCATCATTGTTAAGCTTTTTCGCCAGAGCTGCGCCGATAGCGACAGAAAGACCTTGTCCGAGAGAGCCTGAAGCTACGCGAATGCCTGGAAGATGCTCATGCGTTGCAGGATGGCCCTGCACCCGTGAATTTATTTTACGGAATGTAGCCAGCTCCTTTGGGTCGAAGTAACCCGAACGGGCAAGAACACTATACCATACTGGTGAAATATGTCCGTTTGATAAGAAGAAAAGATCTTCTCCCTTACCATCCATGTTAAAGTCAGGATTATGCTTCAATACATGGAAATAAAGAGCAACAAAGTAATCCGTACAACCCAATGAACCGCCAGGGTGGCCTGACTGGCACTGATGTACCATTCTAACAATATCCCGACGGACCTGAGTAGCTATGCCGGTTAGTTTTTCAATATCTGCTTTCATATCTATTTTGAAAGCGCCTAAAATATGAATTACAGCCCAGATATCATGTATCAGATCGTCAAAAAAGAGGATTAAATGTTAACCCTCTTTTAATAAATCCAGAACTTGCTGTGTTGAGTCAGCAGTGTCTACTTTGTTGATAATCTTGCTGATAGTCTGGTCGGGAGCTATAACAAATGTCTTCCTTGCTGTTCCCATAGATTTCTTGCCATACATGTTCTTCTCCACCCATACGCCATACGCCTCAACGATATGTTTATCTTCATCTGCAAGCAAAGTAAATGGTAATTCGTATTTTGACGAAAACTTTTTATGCGACTTCTCATCATCAGTGCTGATACCAAGAACCACATATCCCTCTTGTTGCAGGCGGTGGTAGTTATCCCTGAAATTACAGGCCTCAGCTGTACAGCCAGGTGTATCATCTTTTGGATAAAAATATAAGATCACGGTCTTGCCTTCAAAATCACTTAATGAAACCGAATTCCCGTGCTGATCGTTTGCTGTAAACTGTGGAGCTGCGTCGCCCTCTTTCAATTCTGCCATAGTGTTTCTATTTATAGAACGTTGCGTTAAACGTTTTTGAGTTACCTTTCATATCGATAACCACATACTGGAAATGATGTTTTCCCTTGGGTAATGCCTTATCCAGCGTATGCCAAGTAAGTGCCCTCTTGGGGTCGTATTCCATCAATACCCATTGACCGTCGATCGTTGCGTTAAAGCTACGGATTCCTGACAAGTTATCCGAAATCTTAAAATTTAACTTAGATAAACCTGCAACAGACATACCATCTTTAAGATTGAGTGAGGTGATGGCAGGAGCTACAGTGTCCACTGTGATACGGAAATTGCCGAAAACGCGGGGATTCGCCTTAACGAAGCCGTTCTCATATGTCCCGCCCTGGTAGGCACCTCTCGCATCAACAATTACGGCATATTTGTGAAGATGGGCAGGCAGAGTGGAATCTGCCCTAATCGAAAGTTCGTAGTTGCTATGCAAGGGAATTAAGGATGTATGCACCCTGTGAACAGCTGAATAGCCAGATTTATCTCCCTCTGAATACCTGAAATAGAGGTCATTATACAATGCTCCTTTCGGTATCTTAATCTTCATATTAGCTGTAGAATACGTGTTCTCTTTGTTGTAATTGAACAACTGCACATACTTCGGTTCATCGCCTTTAATAACAGACTTAGGATTGTATCGGATGCGAAAATCAAGCGTGCTGGTGTTCCCCGAAACATCTTTTACGATGTACTTCATGTCGTGTATCTGATCATCGGTGAGACTGACCAGGCCGTTGTTCACCAATGTCTTGTAGATCTTAAGCGGATTACCCGGCTCCACAAAACTCTTGGTAACCACAGTGCCTGATTTCATTCGGAACGGGTAGTCCATATGCGAGTTTACAGCCCTGCTGTTTGCAAATGAGAACCTTTCCATTTCAGCATGATATATCGTCTGTCCGTCCATCTGAAGCTCGATAGAGTAGATGCCGTTTTTGTTACCCGCTGCCTGCACATCATAGGTGTTTATGCCGAAACCCACGTCGCCGCTAAAATTAATAATTGGCATCTTATTCAATGTATATCGGCTGCCGCTCTTCACCAGCGCAAAATACTGTCTTACCGTGTTTTCATCAAAAGGTTTTCCATTCAACCGGTACATATAAAGACCGGCGATCGTCGGCCTGATGTTATCAGGGACATGTATGCCAAAGAGCTCCGGATTAACCGTCTCCTCAGTCTTGCTGTCACGCACCTCAAAGTGTAGATGGGGGCCCGCCGAGCCGCCCGTGTTGCCAGACCAAGCAATGATATCACCTTTCTTCACCGGTATCTCGATCGGAAGCATAGGAATGTCTACTCCATAAGATTTCGTCCGATGCTGATATGCCAGAAGCGTCCTTTCGATCTGCGCATTGAACCGCTGCAGATGCGCATATACCGTCGTATAGCCGTTTGGATGATTCAGATAGACAGCATTACCGAATCCGCCTATCTGAACACGCAGCCTTGATACATAACCATCAGAGACGGCGTAAACCGGATATCCTTCCCGCTGGTTTGTGCGAAAGTCGGAACCAGAATGAAAGTGACCGGGTCTAATCTCTCCGAAAGAGCCGGAAAGGGAAGGAGGGATGTCAAGTGGCATCCTGAAGTCAGTTTTCGGATACAGAGTCATAGGGCTTTGTGCCCTGCTCTGCACCGACAGTGTTATGAAGATAAACCCAAATGTTATTTTCCTTATGCGCGTATTACTTAATCTCAAAATCAATAAGCTTTTCGTTTTCCAAATACCCGGTCAGGCGGTCGCCCACGTTTATCTTGCCGACCCCCTTAGGAGTTCCGGTGAAGATGAGGTCGCCCTTCTTTAGCGATATATACTGTGATATAAACGCTATCAGCCTTTCAAACGAAAACAGGAGGTCTTTTGTGTTGCCATTCTGAACTGTTTTTTCGTTGAGATTTAAATGGAAGCTTAAGTTGTAAAGATCAGCAAAGGAGCTTTTAGGAAAGAACCGGCTGATTGGTGCGGAATTATCGAAAGCTTTTGCGAGCTCCCAGGGGAGTCCTTTTTCTTTATGGGCCGACTGGATGTCCCGGGCTGTGAAGTCCACGCCGAGCCCGATCTCGTCATAATAGTTCGCGGCAAATTTCTCGCTGATGTACTTGCCCTCCTTGCAGATCTTCAGCACAATCTCCAGTTCGTAGTGAATGTCATTTGAAAACTCGGGATGATAAAAAGGCTTATTGTCTTTCAATACGGCCGTTTCCGGCTTCATGAAGATTACAGGAACGCCCGGGACAGGATTGTTAAGTTCTTTTGCGTGTTCCGCGTAATTTCTTCCTACAGCAATAATTTTCATTAATCGATTGTTTTTTAAAATGAAGCTATCATGGATGCTATTCTGAAAACTACCCTGCAAAACGATAGCTCATCGTGATCAATGAGCCGAAATTAAGAAAATTATAGAAGAGAGAGGCGCTAGGGTATCACAATCAGAGAATAGAAATCCTCTTGATAATAGTTTCGTTGCCCGCAATCAGTCGAATGAAATAATAACCGCTGTTCAATCTCGACGCAATATTGAAGTTGTTGTTTTGGTCACCCGACGGAAGTCTCTGAGACAGTAAAGTGGCGATCTCGTTTCCGAGAACGTCCATTATTTTAATAGTCACATTCGTTTCCTTCGTTAGGGAATAAGAAATAGTAATCTGATCTTCAGCAGGATTAGGATATACCTTGACATTGTTCAGAATTTTAAAGTCGGCTGAAGGTTTAGAAGATGACGCGGCTGCTGCCCGCCCAAGCGGTTTAAAAGGAGTGATATTAACCTTCACATCGCCCTTTGAAGGCCTGTTTGGGCGCGTGTCAGTTATTTTGGTAGAGTTTTTCTGCTGAGCACGTTTAACCGAGTCAGGCAGATCCGTTCTGCTTATATAGAGTTTATGCGACGCGAAGGCGTTGGCCCCGAGTAACATAAAGTAAAAAAGTATAGAGACTTGGTAGATTTTTTTCATACGATATATCCTTAAACAAAACTAATAATTTAAATATAATGCAAGGAGTACAAAATACTTTTTAACACTATTTAACAAAAGCCTGATTTTCAGTTTGGAATTATAAAATAAACCAATATAAATCAACATTGTTTAAATCAATATCATTTGTACTTTTGCATCCGTCTTTAAATCATTTAAGTGGCAAATCATAAGGATCTACACAAACTTTCCGCCGCCGGATTACTTATCAGTTTAGGAATCATCTACGGTGACATCGGGACCTCTCCTCTCTATGTTTTCAAAGCGATTATCGGAGATCGCATCATTAGCACCGACTTAATCCTCGGAGGCCTGTCCTGCATCTTCTGGACGCTCACGCTTCAAACTACGATCAAATATGTGATCATCACCTTGAGGGCTGATAACAAGGGTGAAGGAGGAATCTTTTCACTCTATTCCCTGGTGAAACGCAGGGCTCGATGGCTGGTGTTCCCGGCGATGATCGGAGGCGCTTCACTTCTTGCCGATGGGATGATCACGCCGCCAATTACCATCTCCTCAGCGATTGAAGGATTACAGATCTATTCGAAAGACCTCCCTACCGTTCCGATTGTAATGGTGATCATTACATTTCTTTTTGTTATTCAGCAGTTCGGTACCTCACATCTGGGCAAGGCATTCGGGCCCATTATGTTCGTATGGTTTGCCTCTATGGCGATTCTTGGGGGAGTTTACGTGTTCGATTCGCCCTTTATTCTGAAGGCCGTAAACCCGTACTACGCATGGCATATCCTGTACGACAATCCAAGCGCGCTGTTGATTATCGGCGCCGTGTTCCTGTGCACAACAGGTGCGGAAGCCCTTTACTCTGACCTCGGTCACTGCGGTCGCTCAAATATTCGCATCAGCTGGATCTTCGTTAAAAGCTGCCTGCTGTTGAACTACTTCGGACAAGGAGCATGGTTGTGGCAACATCAGGGAGCAACGCTCGGAGATGGCAATAACCCCTTCTATCTGATCATGCCTGAATGGTTCATCCCATACGGTATCGGGATAGCCACCCTCGCGGCCGTCATTGCCAGTCAGGCTATGATCACAGGCTCGTTCACACTGATCTCTGAGGCCGTCAGACTCAATCTCTGGCCAAAAGTTAAAATAAATTACCCCTCCATACAAAAAGGACAGCTATACGTGCCATCCATGAACTGGATTTTATGGGCTGGTTGTATCGTGGTGATTCTGCTTTTTAAGAAGTCAGCAGCCATGGAAGGTGCATACGGATTGGCGATTACTATCACCTTCATCATGACGACCATACTCATGTGCGTGTACCTCATGAGAAAGCGGTTTCCCGGCTACTTTATTGTGCTGTTCGCCCTGATTTACGGCCTTCTTGAGCTTGTTTTTCTCGTCGGTAACATGGCGAAATTTTTCCACGGAGGATGGTTCACGATTTTACTTTCGCTCGTTATCTTCTCGGTCATGTGGTCATGGTCGGCTGCCCGCCGCATCAAGAACCGTTATGTCAAGTTTGTGGAGATCGAAGATTACTATCAAATCATCAGTGATCTGAGCGAAGATTCAAGCGTGCCCAAATATTCCTCTCAACTCGTGTATCTCACCAGTGCAAACTTTAAATCAGAAATAGAGGCCAAAATCATGTATTCCATCCTGCAAAAACAGCCTAAGCGGGCGGACGTTTATTGGCTGGTACATGTCGACGTGACGGATGAACCTTATACACTTGAATACAAAGTCGATTTCCTTATTCCCGAAAAGTTGATCCGCATTGACTTCCGTCTCGGCTTCAGAGTCGAACAGCGAATTAACGTATTGTTCAGACTGGTCGTGGAGGAATTAGTAAGAAACGGAGAGATTGATATCACAAGTAAGTATCCATCCCTCAACAAACACCATATTGTAGGAGATTTCCGTTTTGTAGTACTCGAGAAGGTCCTTTCACGTTCAAATCGACTGAACCTCCTCGAGCGGTTGACCATGGCATACTATTTCGTACTAAAGCGTCTGGGTTTATCAGAGGAGAAAGGCTTCGGTCTGGACTTAAGCTTTGTAACGGTGGAGCAGGTTCCGCTTATTGTGACTAAAACAGATACCCTGCATCTGACCCGGGTAGAATAAAAGCATCGAAACGACTGCAAAAGCCGGTTTATTGATCCTCACCAGGGCGAATAAACCGGCTTTTGCAGTTAATTTGTTTCCGTCTCTTTGTTCAGCTTACTATTCTTATAGCTATAAGAGAAATAGATGATCAGGCCAACGCCAAGCCATATCAGAAATCTCAGCCAATTCACCCAGCCGAGCTCGGTCATCAGATAAAAGCAACTCAGAAGCCCCAGCACAGGAATCAGGGAGAGCCGTTTCAGGAAGGAAAACACTGAAATAACGATGGCCAGCATAAAGAACAGAAAATATGGGATATTGTCTTTATATGTATGCCAGTCGCCTGTATAACGGAACAGTTCAAATATCGCTTCGTGAAACACAACCAACACGGCAATCAGAAGCCCCGGAACAACGTAACGCGAGTTGATATATGGGATCTTGAACTTACCGGGTCTTTTTTCAATATCGTCTTCCATGATCAACACTCCGGCACACACCAGTACAAAGGCAAATAAAGTGCCTATGCTCGTCAGGTCAGTTACTTCAGTCAGGTTCATAAATAATGCAGGTACCGCAACCACGATCCCGGTAACGATAGTGGCGAATCCCGGTGTATTATATTTAGGGTGAATTTTAGAAAAACGCTTAGGAAGCAAGCCGTCCCGACTCATGCTCATCCAGATTCTGGGCTGTCCCATTTGGAAGATCAGCAATACACTTGCTGTAGCAATAACCGCACTCACCGAAATGATGTAACTGATCTGAGTCAGGCCGACCTTGGCAAAAACGAATGCGAGCGGATCGCCTACCTGAAGATCTTTATAAGACACCATCCCCGTAAGAACCAGCGCGATAAGAATGTATAGGATAGTGCAGATGATCAGTGAATAGAACATTCCCCTTGGAAGATCGCGCTGCGGGTTCTTACATTCTTCCGCAGTCGTGGAGATCGCGTCAAAACCGATATAAGCGAAAAATACCCCCGAAACACCTTTCATCACCCCTGAAAAGCCGTTGGGTAAAAACGGACTCCAGTTTTCCGGAGTGATATAAAAACAGCCAAGCACGATAACGGCAATTACAACCCCGATCTTAAGCATCACCATCACGTTAGTCGCTCTTTTCGTTTCCTTAATACCGATATAAACCAGCCAGGTAATGATAAACACGATCAGTAGGGCAGGGAAGTCGGCGATCAGACGCACGCTTCCTAGCTGAGGTGCTGTATTCCAGGCCAGGGCCTGATGCTGCATCACATCAGTGATGCCTGCCATGTTTCCGGATGCCTGTAATTTATCGAGTGCTTCGCTTGCGCGCCATGCCGAAAGGTAATCCATGGTGAGATAAGCAGGAACGTGGATGCCGAAACCCTCTAATAGATTGGTAAAGTACTTGCTCCAGGAAATTGCGACGGCGATATTACCGATCGCATATTCCATAAGAAGGTCCCAGCCGATTATCCAGGCTACCAGTTCTCCGAAAGATGCGTAAGCGTAGGTATAGGCGCTCCCCGAAACCGGTATCCTCGAAGCAAATTCGGCATAGCATAGTGCAGAGAAACCGCAGGTTACAGCCGTAATGATGAATAAGAACGATACCCCCGGACCTCCGTGAAACGCAGCTTCTCCGATCGTCGAAAATATTCCTGCGCCGATAACCGCTGCGATGCCCATGAATGTGAGGTCGCGCACACCCAGAACCCTGTTTAAGCCGGAAGCGGCTCCCCCGGAATGACCCTCATCTCCTTGCCCACCATCAATATCTGAGAGAATGCGTGCAACCGATTTTTTTCTGAAAAAACTTTTAGACATGTAGCGTGCTTTTTTCGTATCGGCGCCAAAAATAAAAAATATTTCACGCTAAAGACGCTTATTCATGCTTCTTCCGCTTTCGAAGCAAAATAATAATCACGATCAGCAAAATAACACCAGCGATTACGCCAATAAGCACGTAATTCGTCGAGCCGGCAGGCTTTTTTCCGGTGGTATTCTGAGGTTCTGTAAATTGTGCGGCAACCGTCGCTTCAGGTGGTATCTTAATCGAATTATAGAACGTTTCGCTCTCCTCACGGGCGTACGACTCATGAATGTCTTTGTATAAAAACTGGAAAGTATACGTCGCGGAGTTCACATGAAGAACCCTGATATTTCTATACTGCTTGCCAGTGCCGGTATCAGTTACTAATTTGAGGTCTTTGACTCTCAGTTTGCCTATGAGCGTGTCCCGGGCGTCGGAAACATTACCTGCCGAAGAACTTTGAATTTGATTTACGAAATTGTCGTAATACTTCTTCAGTTGGTCTACTTTTTCAATGTTGGGCGTCGTTGTCGGATCGTCCGGTTGTTTTGTTATCAGAATTTGGCCGAAAGGAGTGTCCGCATTAAAAAGCGTCTGACCCAGCGTATCCTTTTTCGTAAATCCTTCAGGCAACGACACCTGAACAGAGTCGTCCAGTTTAGTTGGCTTCCACTTTTGTGCAAATATGGGGACAGCTGTAAATATCAGAAGATAGATGATGATTAGCTTTTTCATTGAATTTAATTTGAGTAAAAAAATATTAACCATCGTTTTATTAAAAAAGTTTTCCCAATCACACCTCACATGAGGTCACATTTTCTTGTTTAAGTGGCTTTCAATGTCATAATTGATTGATTATGACCCGTATCATTTTTAGTTGTGTTAATTTATACTATGTTTACTAAAAGAGGGTCTGATCACTCATTTCCGAGGGATTTGCAGGGATTGCTTAGAGTTAATCCGAGCCGCTAACCTAAAATTATAAGTTATGATTAAGATTTTGATTCCCGTTGACTTCTCTGAATGTTCAATCAAAGCTGTCAACTTCGCCGCCCAGCTATCTCATTATATCCCTACTCAGCTGGATCTGCTCAATGTGCAGGAAGGTACCGGTAGTCTGTATACCGATTACGTAGGATTGAATAGAGAATTCAACCTGTCTCTTATGGCCGACGCCCGCAAGAAGCTGGAGAAACTTCAGGTAAGGCTTGGTCTGGCCGATCATGTGGTAGCCATGACTCATCTGGTAACCGGGGAGGTCCAGGAAACCATTATAGCTGAAGCTGCAAAGCTCAAATCTGATCTCATCATCATGGGAACGTCAGGAGCGAGCGGTATAAAAGAACTGTTGATTGGAAGTCAGACGGCAAGCGTAATCGGGCACAGCAAAGTGCCTGTTCTCGCTATTCCCGAAGAATATAAGTGGAAAAAACCTGAGAAAATTCTGCTGGCTACAAACAACTTCGAAAAAGATCCTAACGTCCTTAATACCGTATTTCAGCTGGCAGGCCAACTACAGGCAAAAGTCGAAACCGTCGTGTTTTCAGAAGAAGATAGTGATGACGCAGCGACTCTGCTTAAAACTTCTTACGGAATAAATGCTTATGAGGAATTTCTTAAGCAAGAATATAACCAGCCCGAACTGCTTGCCACTCATATTACCGGAAAAAAGTTTGAAGAAACCCTCGCGAACCATATCGTGCAGAATGATGTCGATATTTTGATCATGATCACTTATCAGCGCAGCCTGCTTAAGCGAATTTTCACTCCGAGTCATACCCGCCGGATGAGCTATCATACGAAAATTCCGCTCTTGGCCATTCCCTGCAGAAAAGAAGATTAACAGAAGAGCTGACGGCCCGATACAGCCGTCAGCTCTTCTGTTAATTAGTCGTTTAAAAGTTCAAGTTCTGCTTTAAGAAACGTTGCGAGTTCATGAACGTATTCCGCACTGAAATTGAACTCGATCCCCGCCGTTTGATAGATATCTTTGATCGAACGGGTGTAGCCCAACTTAAGAGCCTCTTTGTATGCGTTCAGACCCTTCTCCGGATCTTCTTTGTAGTTTTTCCAGACGGCAATCGCTCCCAGTTGTGCGAATCCGTATTCGATATAATAAAAAGGAACTTCGAAGATATGAAGCTGCTTCTGCCAAAGGTTCTCCAGCGCTTCTTCATAGCCATCCCAATTGGCAAAATTCAAGCCGAACGGTGTAAATATCTGTTTCCATGCTTCACGTCGCTGTTCACTGGTGTGATCCGGATTCGTATAAATCCAATGCTGAAACTGGTCTACGACTGCTACCCACGGAAGTGTTTTTAAAACGTCTTTCAGCTGATCTCTCCTGGCTCGCTTCAGGTCTTCTGCATGGCTAAAGAAAATATCCCATTTGTCCATGGAAATCAACTCCATACTCATCGAAGCCAGCTCTGCCACCTCCGATGGAAGGTGCTTGAAATCGTTCAGCTCCAGGTCAGCGGAAATAAATGTATGGACGGCATGTCCGCCCTCATGAATCATAGTGGTAAGGTCGCGGAACGTATTCGCTGAATTCATAAAAATAAATGGCGCGCCCGTTTCCGCGAGTGGGTAGTTATAGCCACCCGGGGCTTTACCTTTGCGGCTCTCTACATCAAAAAGATTATTCGCCTTCATGATACTCAGACGTTCCCCAATATAGGTATCGATGGAGTTAAAGCATTCGATGGACTTATCAATCAGATCCGCACCTCCCTCGAAGGGCTTTAGCGCAGGTTTTCCCGAAATATCAACGTCCATATCCCAGGGCCGAAGGGTCTCAACCCCCAGTGCCTTTAGCCTTTCCTGCGACTGCTCCCTTAATATCGGAACGATTTCCTTTTCAATCGCTTCATGGAACTTGTAACATTCGTGCGGAGTATAGTCAAAACGACCGAGCGAACGGAACATATAATCCCTGAAGTTTTCGAATCCGGCATTTAGTGCCACCTGGTGACGAAGCTTCAGCAGTTCGTTAAAAAGCTCGTCCAGCTGCTCGCTGTCCTGCAATCTTCGTTCCGTTATGGTTTCCCATGCTGCCTGCCGCAACGCCCTGTCGGGATCTTTCAAGAAGACAGACGCCTGTTCAAGCGTATACTCCTTGCCATTCAGCGTAACACTCATGGCACCTGTGATAGACTGATATTTCTGGGCGGTAACCTGTATCTGGGTGAATAAAGGGATGTTTTCCTCTTTGAATATTTCCAGCGCATTCCTAACGCTGCGCAGATAAATCATGTATTTATCCTGGTCCAGTTCATCAATGTAGGGACTCTCTACAAGCTTCTTGTTCAAATCGTTGGATATCGGGGCAATTCTGGGTTCAATTTCTGTAGCGAAATACTGAAAGTCCTGAAGCAGTTTTTCATCCAGAGTGTCGCAGGTCATGCGGATGTAGCGCCACGCGAAATTCTCTTCCACCACAGCCTCCAATTCACTCCTGTCCTTCATCCATGCCTCCAGCTCAGTTACCGAATGGATGGGGCGTTCTTTTAGCTCAGTAAAAAGGGGTTCCAGATTCTGCCAGTTTATTTCAAGATCTTCAGGGACATAAGCCCTTGGTTTTTTCTCGATTATCATGTTTTGTCGGTTTGCTTAAAAACACGAAGTTAACGGAAAATAAACTAAGATGTTTTAGCGCTCAGGAATTCCTGAAATACACATCAAGAAGAAAGCAGATAGCAAAAAATACAGAAGCAATACCATTGGTCGTTCCGAATGCCAGGGTTACCTTGCTCAGATCGTTGGGCTTAACCAGGCTATGCTGATAGATCAACAGCGATACAAAGATCAGGACGCCAACCACGTAAAACCAGCCCAGTGGCGTGAAGAAGAACGGCAACACGACAAAGATCACGCTGAATATGTGCAGTACCGAAGAAACCTGAAGCGCTTTTTTGCGGCCCAGCCAGGCAGGAATAGAGTAGAGGTTTTCCTGTTTGTCAAATTCATCATCCTGCAGGGAATAAATTATATCAAAACCACTTACCCAGCATACTACAGCCAATGAAAAAAGGACAGGCAGATAATGAAACTCGCCTGTAACGAGCAGGTAGGAGCCTAGCGGCGCCAGCCCCAGACCAATACCCAGCACCAGATGGCAGAGCGGAGTGAAGCGTTTCGTATAACTGTAACCCAGAACAACCGCCAGGGCTACAGGAGATAGATAGAAACAGACTGGATTGATGAACCAGGTCGTAAAAATAAATAGAACACAATTGGAGAGTGTGAACCAAAATGCACTCTTCGCCGAAATTCTTCCCGCAGGAATATCGCGAACAGCCGTACGCGGATTTTTTATGTCAAAATGCCTGTCCAGATACCTGTTAAAAGCCATCGCTGCATTCCGCGCGAAGACCATGCACAGCACCATATATACCAGGTTCATGGCACTGAAAGTATGTTCAGTAGTGGACAGTGCAAGGAAAAAGCCTATAAATGCAAACGGCATCGCAAATATGGAATGCGCAAACAGTACGAGGGATAAATATTTCTTCATTTAACAAACACTGGTCAATCTTAAACAGTATCTTCTTTATAGGTGCTTTTGAAGCCTTTATTAATATCGTCGATGGTCGCCAAAATCTCTTCACGCCCTTCCTGAGTTTCCGAAGATGTGATATAAATTGCAGGAACTTCTTCGAAGTATTCCAGCATAGCCTTGTTGAACTTGGCTACGTTAGCCATGGTCTTTACTTTCGACTGCTTGTCAGCTTTCGTAAATACCAGCAAAAATGGAATTCCTTCTTCGCCTAGCCAGGAACAGAACTTTAAATCAGGTTTCTGAGGCTCCAAACGGCTGTCGATTAAAACAAAAACGCACTGAAGACTTTCCCGGTTGCGAATATAATAGCGGATAAAACGTTCCCATTCTTCGCGGCTGCTCCTCGAAACTTTGGCATAACCGTATCCAGGAAGATCGACCACATACCAGTTTTCATTAATCAGAAAGTGGTTGATCAGCTGCGTCTTTCCAGGCGTCTGTGATGTTTTGGCCAGTCCCTTTTTGCCGGTAAGCATATTGATAAGGGACGACTTGCCAACATTAGAACGACCAATGAAAGCATATTCGGGCAGTGTAGGCGGAGGTAACTTCTCGGTCCTGGTGTTACTGCATTTGAATTCAGCTGAGCGGATTTGCATTCTGGCAAAGGTAGGAAAATGAAATGGAAATTGCGCAGACCGCGTTCTCCGGGGGGAGCAGGCAGCAGCAGATCAATCCAGATCCCCCTCTATTCTCCATGAGTAGCCAGGTCACGCTCACTGATGCAGATGCGGCTGAGGATTGGCAACTATTTAGCTGAGCAATCTATTCTTCAGATACTTCCGCACCGGGATATCCACAAACGCCATGATACAATACGCAAAAGCAACTAAGAGAGGTACCCCTATAACAGTTATAACAATCATTTCATTCACCGACGGTTCACTCTGCAATACATAACTATGAAAGATCCAGAGAAAAGGATAATGAACCATATAAAGTGGATAAGAGATGGCACCAGAAAATCTGCATACCTTAGCATAGCCCGGCTTTAGGATTGCACCCGCACCCAGCGCTACCAGAAGCGGAAAATAAAAGAGTACCGTTATGGAATCATTCAGCCAGTTAAACTGATCGACAAAAGGCATGAGAAATGCGATTGCGAGCAACAAGCTTAGCGATATAAATCCAAGCGAATTCTTAATTATCCAGTTCATTCTATAGATCAATATGCCGGCCAAGAACGAGTAGAATACCCTGATGCCTCCAGCCGCGATGCTGGGAGTGCCCCAGCCACCCAGCAGGTTGTTCGACCTTACAGCCTCAAAACACAAGGCCGCTGCAGCAATCACGATCAATCCCCATAATACGTTGTTCCGGATTTTCACAAGGAACAGCGCATAAAAGATATTCGCAATGTATTCCCAGAACAACGACCAGGTAGGCGGATTCAAATGGAAAAGGTTGAAGTATCGCTCTTCCACTGCAGGATAGGGGATCATCAGGCAGGACGTTATAAACATCACCAATGTCTTACTTGAGTACTGTTCAAATAATGTACTGAAAGGATCCAGTATAAAGCATATCAATCCCAGCACAACGCCGATAATTACAAGGGGATGTAAACGTATTAACCTAAGCTTCAAAAATGTCGCAATACCAATTTTCGCAAACTTCGCATCGTAAGCATAAGCGATTACAAACCCGGATAAACAAAAGAAAAAATCTACAGCAAGGTAAGCATGTGCAATGAAGTTATCGGCCAGGTCGGGGGTGATGGATTCCATAAAATGGAAAACGACAACGGCTATCGCCGCTACGCCCCTAAGGCCGTCGAGTATTTCAAAATGTTGTTTGGTTTCGGTAAGGGGTTTGGTTTGCTCTGCTACGATCATCTGTTAAGGATATTCTATTCTATGCTTTTATCACAACAATTATAAACTTTTTTCTCCTGATAGCTTTTAATACAAGTCGACAAAGCCCTGGCCTTTTCAGTTCGAGCCTTCTTTAAAAAAGCAAAAGCGATTGCCTTTTAGAGGTCAACCGCTTTTGCTTTATCAATCATATGGCGCTTTACTCCACAATCTTGTCTAAGGCCGCTACATTCTCTTCATAACCCGAATATCCTTTATTCTGATTAATCCGGCCCCTGGTATTGAATCGCTGTGCACTTGCCGGTACCGGCCATAGCACGTGGTATGGTGCAATCCGGAACTTGACTCCCATCACTGTGGGGACCTCATTTTTATAAAAATCATTCTTTTCCATTATCCTGTCATAGAAGAAATTGGCATCCGAGAAATTAGCCATAGTGTATACCTTGCCATTGTAAGCAGGCTTTCCCGTTGTGGCGAAAATATAGGCAATGCGCGTTAATTCCGTTTTGCGAGGTTCTTCCCAGTAAAGTTCCCTTGCTCTCTCATCCAGGATGGTGCCTATAGTAATTTCAGAAGCGTTAGTAAGCGGCTGAGCTTGAGCTCTCGATCTAACCTCATTCAAATCTGCCATAGCGGCCGCCAGGTCACCTTTCCAATAATGTGCCTCGGCCCTAAGTAAATAAGTTTCCGCAACCCTGAACACGTACCAGTCGGTGTTCGTTCCTCTCGGCGGTGTCCAGTATGGATCTCTTGCCTCTCTGTTTGTTGAATTGATGAACACCTTATAATGTGGCCAGCCGAACCAGTGACGGATGGTATCCAGAGATCCGTTGGTAAATCTCGCCGCCACATTGGTACTATTGTAAGCCTGAAGCGGTTTACCGTAGAGCGCTTTGTCAGCAGCGTTCTGTGAGTTTTTCAAAGCCGGATTATTATAAACCAGATCGGTCATATCCATCCACATGCCGGGAGCATGTCTTAGATCGGTATTGTCTGTCCAGATGTACTGTGTACTGTAAGGTGTTCCCCGATATCTTCCAATGCCTCTTCCATACCATAGCGTAAGCGGAAATTCTGCGGTTATTGCGTCTGTTATCGCCGTTGCCCCAGAGGGTGTCTTAACATTCGCAAAATGCCAGGCAGGTACACAATTACGCATCACCTGCGATCCGTTTGGAGTGAAACCGCTAGCCAGGTTGTCCCGGTCTATCACCAGGAACAAAGCTTCCCTGTTCGCGGAAATAGCTTTGTTATCCATCCGATGGAGATCCCAGATTACATTCTTGGTGGCATCGCCCGCAGTGCTTCCGAAGCGGTCTCTCATTAATCCATATCTGCCCCCGTTAAGGATACTGTTTGCTGAGGCTATGGCCTCGTCAAACCTACCCAACGATAAATTTACCTTCGTCAGCAGATGACTTACCGCACCCTTTGTAACTTCACCTTTATTCACATCATCCTTTACCCAGGTTTGAGCAAATTCGAGGTCCTCTTTCATTTTCTGTAGGATCACCTCCCTCTTGGTTGAATAGAAGTCGTCCCTTGGGGTCGACTCGTCTTTAAGTTGTAATGGAACGTCTCCAAACTGATGCACCAGACGGTAATAGTGATAGGCGCGATAAAAGTATGCGGAGCCCAGGATTGCATTCTTTTCTTCCTCTGTGGTAAATGGTACTTTATCTATATAAGATATGATGGTGTTTGCATATCGTACGCCTCTGAATTCTTCGATCCAGTACCAGCCCACCTTGTTGTAGTCGTTATGATTCAGTTCCGCATCGGGAGTAATGCGTGTAACTAAATCCTGCGCCGGAGTACTCTTATCGGTAGTTCCCTCTACGGCTACGTCAGAGAAGAGCGATTCTGTTAACAGCGGAGCTGAATCTCCGAAGTATTCCTGTCTTACATTTGCACCTAGTGCGTTCAGGGCAGCTCTCATCGCCGCCACATTATTTAGCGATGTTTCGGGAGAGTAAACGGAGAGCTGATCAGATGTCAGATAATCTTCTTTGCAACCGTTAGTCAGCAGAAACAGCCCGGCGGTCAAGAGAGTAGTTATTTTATTGTTGATAATTTTCATCTTCATGGTTGGATTAGAGTGAAACATTCAGCCCAAGTGTATAATACCTTGGAGTAGGTCCGTTATTTTGCGGATCCCAATAATCCCATGTTGGTGCATAAAGTGCCGCGTTGTTAATGTTCATGTAGATTTTAGCGCTTTTAAACCTCAATCTGTCTGAGATGCTCCGAGGAATAGAGTAGGCGAGAGACACTGTATTCAGGCGTATAAACGAGTTATCACGAAAGACGTTAAACGAGGTCCCGCTGAGCCCGGAGTTTAAGCGGGCATAATCGTTGAGAGGATTTTCAGGCGTCCAGTAAGGTACTACATAAGAGCTCGTACGCCCGAAGCCAACACTTCCCGGCTGATTCCTGGCCTGATTGAACTCTTTCTTTTGTCCCCAGTTCGACAACAGCTGGAAAGAGAAATCAAAACTTCCGAACAGGTTAAATTCGTTTCTCATTGCCCAGATGAACCTCGGGGATCTATAGCCCAGGAATTGTTTGTCTTCATCGTTATAGATGTAATTACCATCAGCGTCCAGCAACTTGAAATCTCCCGCTTTGATTCCTTTATTGAATTTGTTTGCCTCCTCTACCTCGTTTTCCTGCCACACGCCAAGGATTTTGTAGTCCCAGATCACGTCAATATCCTTGCCGATGAACCAACCATTGCCGATATCGTCATTTGGAGTTGAAAGGGCATCGATGGTATTTCTGTTAAGGAAGAGGTTCAGGCTCGTATTCCAGCTAAGCTTTTCGCGTCTTATATTTTTGCTGTTTAAGCTGAACTCAAAACCTTTATTCGTAACCCTTGCAAGATTAGAATTTACGTTTACGTATCCCGATACATTGGAGAGGGTTTGTCGGATCAGAAGATCATTTGTTTTTTTATCGTACACTTCAACTGTACCGCTCAGTCTGTCGTTGAGCACTGAAAAGTCCAGTCCCGCATTGAAAGACTTCGTTTGTTCCCACTTCAGATTGTCGTTGCCCATTCTGTTATTGATAATGATGGTGTTGACTTCTGATGCCGATCCGCTATTGTTCACCAACTGGTATTTTCCAACATTCAGCTGTGTTAAAGCAGCGTAGGGGTCAACCGTATTATTATCAGGGTTTCGGAGGTCTCTATTTCCGTTTATTCCATAAGATAGACGTAGCTTACCGTAGCCCAGCCAGCTTAGCGCAGATTTCATAAAAGGCTCCTCTGTAAAAGTCCAGGCAAATGCAGCAGCCGGGAACATGGCTCTTTTGTTCCGACTTCCAAAGACGGAGTATCCGTCCCGACGAACCGACATGGTGAAGTTATACCGTTGCAATAAGCCGTAATTCAGACGTGCCATCAGCGCATCTCCGGTATAGATCTTGTCTTCACTATTTACAACCGGCTTAATGCCGCTGGAGAGGTTGTGGTAGCCTAACTGATCGTTCGGGACAAATCCCTCGTTTCCTCCCTGGGTCCACCATGTCTGATATTTTTCAGCATTCGCCAAAAGTGTTACGTCCACGCTATGGATCTTACTGAAGGTTTTGTTCCATTTCAGCAAGTTGTCGACCTGCCAGTTATACCTCGTCTCATTTGCCCGCGTAACGGAGCCTCCCGGTGTTGTGACATTTGGATTTAAGGAAGATAAGTGGTTAAAAGTTCGGTAGTTATCCAGTCCCGGACTGAAGTTAAGTTGGTAAGTGATACCAAAAGGTAGTGTTGCTTTTGCATAAAGGCTCCCGAAAAGAGTACTTTGCTTGTCCATCCGATCATTATAAGTCGGATTTAAAAAGGGGTTCCGCGCATTTAGTCCGTTATCATCAGTTGGGATCCTTCGAAGAGTACCGTCTGCGTTATACATATCACCATAGGGAGACAATGCAGTCAATTGATCCCAGGCAGCTTCAATGGAGCCTTCGTCGCGGTCAGCGAATTGAAGATTCATCCCCACAGTCAGAAATTTCGCAGCTTTGCCTTCCAGATTAACACGTGCGCGCACCGTGCTGAATTCGCCTCCTTCAATGAGATTTTCATTTTTGAGATACCCTAAAGACATATAGTAGGTAATCTCATCTTTACGGCCCGACATACTCAATGTATGATCCTGCCTTAAACCCGTTCTGAATATTTCATCGTACCAGTTTACCGTTCTTCCTTCCAGAAAGTTCTTTTTTTCATTCGCTACCAATCCCAGTCTGTTCAACCACAGATCCTGAGGATCTCCGTTTTGGCCATTGAGCCATTGTTCCATCGTAATGCCTGCAGGAAGATTATCCGGATTGTCATACAGATACCCCGGCGTTGCAGCACCACTTCTCATAACGTCAGACCTCCATCTCAGAAAACCCGGACCGTCATATACCTTCTGGTCCCGGGCCAAAGACGCTAAGCCCACATTGGTGTTTACTGTAATGGTTGGCGTGCTGCTTTTGCCTTTCTTTGTGGTGATAGCCACCACGCCTGTAGCTGCCTTCGCTCCGAAAACGGCTAAGGAGCTGGCATCCTTCAGCACATCTACCGACTCGATATCATTAGGGTTGATATCTGACAACTGGCCGGAGTAGATCACCCCATCGAGTACGATCAATGGTGAGGTACTGGCACTCAGTGTTGTTTTTCCGCGTACAAGTAAATCTCCTCCACCTTTTGCACTCGTGCTCAGACCGACATTCAGGCCAGGGATGTTACCTCTGAGAATGTCCGTTACATTCTGCGGATTCTCATTCTCCAGCTGTGTCGCCTTTACGCTTGAAACTGCCCCTGTAACATCTTTCTTAGATGCTGTCCCGTAACCGATGACTACAACCTCATCCAGTTGTTTGTTGTCATCGCTCATGCTAACGTTAATTTCTCTGCCGGAGCCGACACGCTGCTCTTTCGTAATAAAGCCAATGCTTGTGAATACCAGGGTCGCGTTTAACGGGACGGTTATAGTGAATGTCCCCTTTACATCCGTGGAGACGCCTTTCGTAGTGCCTTTTACTTTGACTGATACGCCCGCCAGCGCAATGCCCTGCTGGTCGGTGACCAGTCCTTTGACCTCCCTTTCCTGCGCGACTAGTTGCATACAGCAAAGCCACAGGGAGATAATAAGAAAAGTAGTTTTTCTTCCCATAATTTTTTGGTTATAAAATTTAGTTGGAAACCGGTTTATAATGGAAGTAAAGATAGAACGTGTGAACCGAAAAAAACAAACTAAAATACGTTAACGGATTGAATTTCAGTGTGTTGTGGTGTTGTCTGATACGCTTAAATGACCAGGCGAGAAGGAGCTAACTACCTGATTCAAAACAAGAAAATAGCTGTAGGTACCAAAGTGCTGATACGCTTGCCTAACAATTAAAAAGTAAAAAAATAATACGCTATCCCCTTTGATAAGGGATGTTTTTTGCACGTAATTGTTTGATTATGACTATTTAAAAGGATCTATTCCGTTTAAACGACCCGGATTTTTGGAATGAAAGGGTTACAAGCCCTTTCGCTTTTGGCCCTGTTAGCGCCAATTATTAACGCATTCCGCTATACTACCAGGAGCAGGTCATAGTCTGGAATGTCATTAGATGCCCCAACAAATAGGAGGATTCAATTGGTCATGCGGTTCATTCGGAATAAAGGTGACATCAAAACTGGTCTTACTTTCCCAACATCTGGTCAAGCTTGTTAAACATCTTGATCCAGCTTTGATATGCACCGGTTTTCTTTGCTTCTTCCTCTGAAACGGTTTGATGAATTGATACTTTGGTTTGTTGTCCCGCCGGCTCAAATGTAACCGTCGTAACTAGCCGCTCCGGCCATTCCTCGGGTTTTCCCGCGTTGCGCGAACTTACGTCAGCCCCGGTTTCATCTGAAAGTACCATCGTGAAAAGCAATTTTTCAGGAACCGTTACTTCCTGATAGGTGCCTGTGATCCAGCAATCGCCATGAATTGGGTCATGAATGCAGGAATGGAAGGTGCCCCCTTCTCTAACGTCAATATGCTTATACTCAATGGTACACCCATCGGGAGCATACCAATGTTTTAATTGTTCGGGATCCGTCCAGGCACGAAAGACAATTTCTCGATGCTATAGCCTGAAACACATCTCTTTTTCTATCATATGCAACCAAATGATTGTCAAATGTAAATACAACCATTTGGTTGTGCCAATATCTTGGAGACTTTTTAATCAACTGAAATGGTATTGATTAAAGATGGCGGAGATAATAGGATTATAAGGGAGAAAGGAAATTTAGTAGACGTTAGGCCTGATGATAGCGAAACTTAAACAGCCAAAGCCTAGTGACGCTGATGAGCGGTTCTATACCTTATTATAGCAATTACGATGAATGCAGCCAGAGGACTCGCCAATATGGCCAACGCTAATGAACCCCAGGATCCTAGAATCGTGTTTTTCCCATATTGAACAACGACCCCTATGGATACTACCATGATAAGCAATAAGACAATTTCCGCGGTGCCCATGTTTAAGTATGCAAGTGTCATCGTATAGGATTAACAGGTTGAATGCTAAGATAATAATTTATGTTTATAAGTAGTGATTTCATTGGAAGTCGAGTGGCTTTAGGCAAGATTAAGCGTAAATCGACAAGTTGATCTTGCCCTTACCTTGGTTAGTATGATGCCCATAACAACCTCACATCCTGCCGTGATAAGTCCGACTTTAGTGCTTATAAGTCGGACTTATCACCCCTTTTGCTCGCCTTAAAACCGGGGGCATTGCGAGGATGGCAGGATCGATAGTACACGAGATCTCGCAGGTCAGTCATCGGTGAGCCGCAATGAGTATGGCAAGATCGTGGTGAAAGCGCGAGTCCTTCAGAAAGGCTTGAATTTAATAGGAGGACTACTTTTCCGGAATAGCAAACCACTGGTGCAGGAGAAGTGGATTGATTTCCAGGTGCCACAGCTATCGCTTTTTGGATCTAAGATGATGATATTCCCAGTCAACTGGTTTATCTTTGCCGGATATGCCAGAGCAGATTACTCCTTACAAAGATAAAAGCGCTACAAAGAAAGAACAGGTAGCCGATATGTTCAATAACATATCGAAGACATACGATTTTCTCAACCATTTTATGTCACTTGGGATCGATATTCTATGGCGTAAAAAGGCTATCGGCGAGCTTAAAAAAATCAAGCCTCAGCTGATGCTTGATGTCGCTACAGGAACGGGCGACTTTGCTTTTGAAGCGATCCAGATCCTGAATCCTGCTAAAGTGATAGGGGTGGATATCTCTCAGGGGATGCTTGATGTAGCGGATCAGAAGATTAAGAAACGCGGACTGTCTGATCGATTTGAGGTACGTTTGGGTGACTCGGAGAAGCTGCTTTTCGAAGATAACACCTTCGACGCGGTAACGGTAGCCTTCGGTGTGCGTAATTACGAAAACCTGGAACAAGGTTTGTCTGATATGCTTCGTGTGCTTAAGCCGGGCGGTAAAATCGTGATTCTTGAATTTTCAAAGCCTCAGAAGTTTCCGATCAAGCAATTGTATAACTTCTATTTCAATTCGGTCACCCCAGCCATAGGCAAAATGTTTTCGAAAAACAACGATGCTTATAAATACCTGCCGGAATCGGTGGCTGCATTTCCTGATGGCAAGAACTTTTTGACCCTCATGCATCAAGTAGGCTTCAAGGATACTAAATTTCAACCGCTGACATTTGGTATCAGCTCCATCTATACGGGAGTTAAATGAGTAAAGGCTTCCTCTTAGCTTTCTTTTGCCTGGCCATCGGGTACGGCGCCCGGTCGCAGGAAAACTGGGGCGGTGGTGTTGATGACGAGCGGTTCAACTTCGGTTTTCAGTTCAACTATGTAAGCTCCGGGTTCGAAGTGCTGAAGATAAAAAACTGGCAGGGATTGCCAAGCCCTGAAGGCGGAGAGGCGAATATGCTTCGTGCCGTAGGAGCCCCCTCTACGCCGGGTTTCGGTGTAGGACTGGTTTCTAATATGAAGATGACTGATCATACTGATCTGCGTTTTACGCCTTCCATGATTTTTGCGGATAAAGAACTGCAATTTGCCTTTGCTAATGAAGGGGTTTATAATAAAGTGGTGCACTCAACCTTTATCGACCTGCCGCTGGGAGTGAAGTTAAAATCAGATCGGAAGGGAAATTTTCGGGCCTATATGATTGCTGGTGGTAAATATTCGCGAAACATCGTGTCCAGGAAAAAACTGGATGATAGTGAGCTTGTGGAAGCAGAAAAGTTTATCGCTAACAGACGGGGCTTTTTCTCCTATGAAGCGGGGTTAGGTTTAGATTTTTATTTCGAGTATTTCAAGATGTCGCCCGAAATCAAGTTCTCACAATCTTTCAACAGCGTGCTCGACAGGCGCAAGAATTACTTCGATAACTCACTTGACAAGCTGTATCATAAAGGGATACAAATAAGTTTGTTTTTTGAGTAAGGGGTCTAATCGTTCACTATGTCACATTTATCGATTTGTTTATTTCGATTTAGTAAACAAATGAGTTCTATAAATGCTTTTTATTCATAATTTTGACCCTTAATTATAGCATTTATGCCTAAAATTGCCCTAATAACAGGCGCAACTGCCGGAATTGGTGAAGCTTGTGCCAGACTTTTTGCATCCTATAAGTATAATTTAGTAATAACAGGAAGAAGAACGGACAGATTGCAGCGCTTAGCTGATGAGTTAACGCGCGAAAACGGGGTGGAAGTGCAAGTTCTTACCATGGATGTTAGGCATAGAGCGGAAGTGGAGCGTCAGCTGAATGGATTGGATGAGGACTGGAAGGCTGTAGATGTGCTGGTAAATAATGCCGGACTCAGCCAGGGCCTCGACTCTTTGCAAGATGGAAATACAGACGATTGGGATACCATGATCGACACCAATATAAAGGGGCTCCTTTATGTAACCAAAGTGGTTTCCAATTGGATGATCGCCAGAAAGGACGGACATATCGTGAACCTGGGCTCCATTGCCGGAAAAGAAGTTTATCAGAACGGGAATGTCTACTGTGCGTCTAAACATGCGGTAGACGCGCTGAACAAGGCCATGCGGATAGATCTTCTTCCTTACGGTATACGCGTTTCTGCAATTCATCCGGGGGCAGTTGAAACAGAATTTTCAGAAGTGCGTTTTAAAGGTGATACTGACCGAGCCAAAAAGGTTTATGAAGGATTTGAGCCATTGACGGCTCATGATATTGCGGAAACCATCTACTTTATGGTATCCCGACCTAAACACGTAAATATTAATGATCTGATTATCATGCCGGTGGCGCAGGCCAACTCGGTTTATTGGAATAAAGAAAGATAAGCAGGCATGCCGTTGGCAAAGCCTGTATTTAAAATAAAGATATGTTACAGGAAAATATTGATAAAGAGATAAAAACAGCTATGCTTGCAAAGGACAATGTCCGTTTGAGAGGCTTACGGGCGATCAAAGCAGCTATTTTGCTAGCGAAAACAGAAAAAGGCGGCAGTGACACCCTCACTGAAGACGCTGAGATCAAAGTTTTGCAGAGGCTGGCCAAACAGCGGAAAGAATCTGCCGAGATCTACAAAACACAAAACCGGGAAGATCTTTATCAGATTGAGGCTGAAGAGCTGGAAGTCATTGAAGGATTTCTGCCAAAGCAGCTTAGCCGTGAAGAAGTAATTGTAGTAGTGCAAGATGTGATATCCCGTACCGGAGCTACCAGTGTGAAAGATATGGGAAAGGTAATGGGTGCAGCCAATAAGGAGCTGTCGGGTAAGGCCGACGGTAAGACTATTTCAGAAGTTGTTAAGGAACTTTTGTCCTGACCGGTTAGACAATAGCATAATAAATAGATTGCAGGTAAGCGGATAAAGTGTACATTTATTCAACTATTACCTGAATTATTAATTTTAGCAAAGCCCACTAAACATCTTGTTTAGAATTATGAGTATTATAAAAGAAGAAAACGGATTTAAATATATTGAAGAAGGAGAAGGGGATACATTGTTGCTTCTTCATGGTCTCTTTGGGGCTTTAAGTAATTTTGACGATGTTACCGAGGCTTTTAAGTCTCAATACAAAGTGGTTATTCCACTTTTGCCGATATACGATCTGCCTCTGTTGACTACAGGGGTCACCACGCTGTCTAAATATCTTCTTAAGTTTGTTAAGCATAAGAAGCTCAAAAACATAAATCTTTTGGGTAATTCCCTGGGAGGACATGTGGCGCTGATCTTTACGCTGAACAATCCGGAGTATGTAAAAGCCCTTGTGCTTACCGGAAGTTCGGGCCTGTACGAAAACTCTTTCGGCGGTACGTTTCCGAAGAGAGAGAACTACGAATTTATAAGGGAGAAGGTGGCATATACCTTCTTCGATCCTGCGATGGCAACGAAAGAGCTGGTCGATGAGGTTTATGAGACGGTTAACGACCGGAACAAGGTTATCCGGATCCTTTCTATGGCGAAATCGGCAATCAGGCACAACCTGGCTAAAGATCTTCATAAGATTACTATTCCGGTATGCCTGATCTGGGGTATGAACGATACGGTTACTCCGCCTGACGTGGCAACTGAATTTCACAATCTCTTGCCTAATTCAGAGCTAAATTGGATTGATAATTGTGGACATGCTCCTATGATGGAGGTGCCGAACGAATTTATTAAGTTCCTACGGCGGTTCTTAGATCGTGTACTTTTAAAGTAAAACACTATGTTGGCAAACGAACTCATCTCCGAAGCGATTCCACCACTAAAAGAATCAGACAGTATTCAAAAAGCACTGGACAGGATGGATGAGTTCCGTGTTAGCCATCTTCCGGTCATTAGCGACGATATTCTGCTCGGTTTGGTCTCAGATGATGACCTGATAGAAGTGGCTGACTTTGACATGTTGCTGAAATCGGCAGACATAAGCTATAGCAGGGTAAGCCTTCAACACAACCAGCATATCTATGATGTGATTAAGGTATTCGGTGAAAGCCATCTTACCGTATTGCCTGTACTGGATGAAAACAGGCAATACCTGGGCGTGATCAACATGAATACCGTCGTCGATCGTCTGGCATCGATCGCTTCTATTAAGGAGCCGGGAGGGATAATTGTTCTGGAGATGGATAACCGGAACAATTCGCTTGCGCATATTGCGCAAATCGTCGAGTCGGAAAGTGCGCAGATCCTGAGTTCATACATTACTTCACATATTGATTCTACACGTACGGAGGTAACGATCAAAGTCAACCGTACAGAGATTTCAGGTATACTGGCATCGCTGGGTCGTTATGACTATCACATCATCGCGACATATAATGAGAATAAGGAGCAGTCGGGCACCGGAGACAGGTATGATCAACTGATGAACTATTTAAGTATTTAATGAAAATAGCTATTTACGGTAGAGAGTTTAGCGCAGCGACTTTACCATACGTTCAGCAAATCTTTGATGAACTGAACAAACAGGGAGCCGAACTTCTGATTTACAAAAAGTTTTCGCAATTTATATCAGATAAGGTTCGCCACGTGCAAATGCGGGGGACTTTCAGTCATTACAGCGAGATTAAGGGTGCCGTTGACGTGATGCTCAGTTTAGGAGGCGATGGTACCATGCTTGACACCGTAACACTGATCCGCGACTCTAATATCCCTATTATCGGTATCAATCTTGGTCGCCTTGGCTTCCTGGCGAGTATTAGCAAGGATGATATTGCAACGGCCATTAAAAGCCTGGTTACGGGTGACTATACCATTGACAGCAGGGACTTACTCCAAGTAGAAACGGATACACCTGTATTTGGCGATGAAAACTTTGCGCTTAACGACCTGACTATTCACAGAAGGGACAATTCGGCGATGATGATCATTCATGCTTATCTGAACGGTGAATTTCTTAATTCTTATTGGGCGGATGGTCTGATTGTGGCTACACCAACGGGCTCTACTGCATATTCGCTAAGCTGCGGGGGGCCGATTGTGTTTCCTAAGTCGGAGAATTTTGTTGTCACCCCGATATCCCCGCATAACCTGAACGTTCGTCCGGTTGTGATATCCGATTCCTATACACTTACGTTTGAGCTGGAAGGACGAAGTTCGAAATATTTGCTTTCCTGCGATTCGCGCACCGAGGTAATCGACTGTTCCATGCGGTTCAATGTCTCAAAGGCCGATTTTCAGATTAATTTGGTGCGTCTCAAGAATGAAAGCTATCTTTCCACATTGAGGAATAAGATGCTTTGGGGTATCGACACACGTAACTATTAATGGGCAAACTCGGTATTACATTCATTCTCCTTTTGTTTTGTACACAAATCAGGGCGCAAAGCTGGGAGCTGGGTGCATTTGGCGGCGGCATAGGATATATGGGTGATCTGAATCCGGATAATGTCTTTAAGCTAAGCAATCCGGCTTATGGTTTTCTGGTGAAAAGGAACATAGATCCCCGATGGGCTGTGAAGCTAAGTGTTATGCACGGTAAGATGAAGGGGGCCGACAGCCTCTCATCAAATCTGCATCAACAGCAGCGTAACCTAAGCTTTGTTACACCACTTACAGAAATCAGTTTCCAAGGTGAGTTTAACTTTTTCGATTATGTTCCTTCCATGAGCAAGAAGCGTTTTACTCCGTATCTTTTTGCCGGTGTAGCGTTGAGTATGTTTAACCCAAAGGCGAACGTGAACGGAGAACTCGTTGAATTGAATCCGCTTCGCACGGAGAACAAGGACTATCGTAAATATACTATCTCGATTCCTTATGGTGCGGGTATAAAGTATAACGTTAGCCGTATGTGGACGCTGGGTGCGGAGCTAGGTTACCGGGCTTCCTTCTCGGATTATATGGATGATGTAAGTGGAAGATATCCGAGAACTGACGCTTATTATCCACAAGACGGGCCTTCGGCAGTGAATCTTTCAGACCGGTCGGAAGAGTTGGGTGGGGGCAAGATCTTTAGTCCGGGACAACAGCGCGGTGATTCAAAGGTCCGCGACCGATATTTTTTTACCGGAATTACACTCACCTACACCTTTATGAACTGTAATTGTCCCCCGGTATTTTAGTCATGCTATTTTTTTTTACCTTTGAGCCTCAAATGCCTAAGTTAGGCTTAATTAGAAGATGAGTTTACTGGATCAGATCGACAAGAGCAAATTGCCTCAGCATATAGCAATTATTATGGACGGTAATGGGCGATGGGCTAAGGAAAAAGGCAAGCTTCGTGTTTTTGGTCATCACAGCGGAGTGGTATCTGTTAAGGATATCGTAGAAGCAGCAGTTGAAGTTGGCATACCTTATATAACCTTATATACGTTTTCCACAGAAAACTGGAACCGCCCCTGGCTGGAGATTACAGCCTTAATGGAGTTACTGGTATCCACCATTAGCAAGGAAACGAAAACGTTAATGGATAATAACGTTCGTTTAAACGCAATCGGCGACCTGGATAAACTTCCGGGCAAGTGTTTGAAGCACTTGAACAAGTCTATTGAGATGACCGCCGGAAATACCAAAAGTACGGTGACACTGGCGCTGAGCTACAGCTCGCGCTGGGAGATAACGGAAGCTGCGCGCAAGCTGGCAACACAAGTACAGCAAGGCCTTATTACTCCCGAGGACATTAATGAGGAAATGTTTTCTGCCAATCTGACGACTGCGGGAATTCCTGACCCTGAGCTGATGATCCGCACCAGCGGCGAATTCCGGATCAGTAACTACCTGCTGTGGCAGCTGGCCTACGCAGAATTTTATTTTACTGATAAGCTTTGGCCGGATTTCAGGAGAGAAGACCTTTTCGAGGCTATAATAGATTATCAAAAAAGAGAACGTCGCTTTGGAATGACCAGTGAGCAGGTTTAAAAAATTCCTTTTAACAAAATTTAACAACCAATAGCGTTATTTTAGCAACGTCAAACAATTCAATGAAGAGATTTTTCATAATAATACTTTTTACATGTGCAGCAGGTGCTGCAAGTGCCCAGTTAGGACGCCCGCAGCCGGGTGGTATGCAGCTACGTTCGCAGTCGGGAACTGAGCTGAACTATCTCAACCCTCAGGAATATGTCATTGGTGGAACTACTGTATCGGGGATTAAATTTCTTGACGCAGATATACTTGTTCAGATATCCAAGCTGGTGAAGGGCGACAGGATCACCGTTCCCGGAGATGCAACTTCGAATGCATTAAAGTTCTTATGGGCTCAGGGCTTGTTTGATGATGTGCAGCTGAAGGGTAATGTCAAGGGTGATTCTATTTTCTTTAATATTGAGGTGGTAGAACGTCCGCGTTTGACAAGGATGGAGTTTACCGGCATGAAAAAAGGACAGGTAACGGATATCAAGGAAAAACTTGCAGATAAGACCGGAAAGATCGTTAACGAGAGTTTGATGAGTATGACCACTGCGGTAATTAAGAAGTACTTCAACGAGAAAGGCTTCCTGTTTACTGAAGTGAAATATCGGCAGAAGAAAGACACTACAGAAGCCAATAACGTTGTGCTTATCGTAGATGTTGATACGAAGTCGAAGACTAAGATTGAGAATATCACATTCGAAGGAAACGAAGATTTTAAAGAAAAGCAGCTGAAGAAGTTTATGAAGAAGACAAAGGAACGTTCTTCTATCAATATCTTCAGATCAGGCAAGTTCTTGCTGGATAAATACGAAGAAGATAAGCTGGCACTGGTTGCCAAGATGCACGACCGTGGTTACCGCGATGCGGAGATCATCAGTGATAGCGTAATTAAGAAGCCCAACGAGCGCGTAGATATTCACATGAAGTTGTACGAAGGTCCGAAGTATTACTTTGGTAACCTGACATGGGCCGGTAATGCCATCTATAAGACGGAAGCTCTTAATGAAATGCTGGCAATCAAACCGGGAGATGTGTTCAGCGAGGAGAAATTGCAGAAACGTCTCAACGGCAACCCGAATGGCGAGGATATTTCGTCTCTCTACCTGAATAACGGATACCTGACATTCAATGTTGATCCGGTTCAGACCAGGGTTTACGGAGATACCATTGATGTGGAACTTCGTATTTATGAAGGGCCGCAGTATACCATCAATAAGGTATCATTAAAAGGAAACGATATTACCAACGATAAGGTGGTGATGCGGGAGATCCGTACCAAACCGGGACAAAAATTCTCCAAAGAACTGGTTGTGCGTACTACCCGCGAAATTGCCCAGCTGGGTAACTTCGATGAGCAGAAGACAGATGTAAGGCCAATCCCTAATCCTGCGGATGGTACTGTAGACATCGAGTACACAGTAGCTGAAAAGCCTTCTGACCAGATCGAGCTGTCAGGTGGTTTCGGTGGTGGCCGTATTATCGGTACGCTGGGCCTGACGTTTAATAATTTCTCGGCGCGTAACTTGTTCAACCTGAAAGAGTGGAAACCGCTACCGAAAGGAGACGGGCAGAAACTGAGTATCCGTGGACAAACGAATGGTAAGTCATACCAGTCATACAGCTTCTCATTCTCTGAGCCGTGGTTGGGCGGTAAGAAACCGATTTATTTCGGAATCAGCGCATTTACCTCGTTGAGCTCGAATGATGATATCGCAAGGTATTATGGATACAGAGATGATCAGCGCTACAGAATACGTTTAAACGGTATTACTTTCAGTTTGGGTAAGCGTTTAAAATGGCCTGATGACTATTTTAACCTGAATCACTCGGTTAACTTGCAACAGTACAAGCTGACGAACTACCCGGGTTTCTTGTTTTCTACGGGTACATCGTACAACTTCAACCTTACCGAAGAGCTCAGTCGGAATTCAGTGGATGCGCCAATTTATCCAACATCGGGATCGCATATCCGTCTGACCGTTCAATTGACTCCTCCGTATTCACTGTTCAATAACACGAATTATCAAACGGCCACAGACAAAGAAAAATACAGGTTTACAGAATATCATAAATGGAAATTTGAAGCACAGTGGTATCAGCGGATCGTTGGTAAGCTGGTAGTGAAGACTCAGGGACAGTTTGGTTTCCTGGGGCAGTATAATCAGTCAACTGGTCAGTCTGCTTTCGAACGCTTCAAATTGGGCGGTGACGGAATGCAGGGATTTGATTTTCTTCAGGGATCAGAGATAATCGCCATGCGTGGTTATGAGAATAACAACGTGACGCCGATTGGCTATGATCCGCAAATTGCCCGTTATTCTGGTAGCCCCATTTTTAGTAAATATATAGTCGAAATGCGTTACCCGTTGATGAACAGTCAGCAGGCGACCGTGTTTATGCTCGCGTTCGCTGAGGGTGGTAATACCTGGAACAATTTTAAGGACTACAATCCGTTCAATGTACGTAGGTCTGCGGGTGTGGGTGCCAGGATCTTCCTTCCTATCTTTGGATTATTGGGTATTGACTGGGGATATGGTTTTGATGACGTCTATGACCCATCCAGTAACAGACTCAGACAGTCTGGTGGTCAGTTCCATTTTAGTATAGCTCAACAACTTAGTGGTGGATTTTAATTAACTTTGTGTATGAAAAGATTGTTGTTTGTTCTTGCGTTTGTGTGCCTTTCAGGAGCTTCGGCTTTCGCACAACGCTTTGCTTATGTAGATAGCGAATATGTTTTGGAGCATATTCCGGAATATGTGGCGGCTCAGAAGCAACTGGATGCTTTGTCCAAACAGTGGCAGGCACAGGTGGACGCGCGTTTAAAGGAAGTAGAGAATATGTATAAGTCGTATCAGGCCGATCTGGCTTTGCTTACTCCTCAGGTTCGCCGTGAAAGAGAGAACGCCATTGTAGAGAAGGAAAAAGCGGCTAAGGAATTTCAGCGTGAGAAGTTTGGATTTGAGGGGGATTTATATGAGCAGCGGATCAAGCTTATTCAGCCTATTCAGGAGCGCATTGCGCGGGCAATTGAAGCGGTTGCTGAAAGTAACCAGCTGGATATGATTTTGGATAAAAACAGTGAGGTTATACTGTTGTACGCAAGTCCACGTTTAGATAAAAGTAACGAGGTGATTACCCGCTTGGGTTATAAACCGGGTTCAGTAGTGAAGTAATATTTTAAAGTAACCAAGTAAATTTTTATAATAGCAGAATGAAAAATGTAGTTAAAGTAGCAGTAGTAGCGGTAGGATTATTTTTAGCGGGAACTACGGTTAATGCACAGCAAAAGTTCGCACATATCAACTCAGCGGAACTTTTACAATTGATGCCAGAAGTTAAGACAGCAGATGCAACGTTTCAGACTTTCCAGAAACAAAAGCAGACTGCTTTGGAGTTGATGAATACAGAGCGTGAGAAGAAGATTGTAGCATATCAGGAAAAAGCGAAGACTGTAAGTGAGGCTAACAAGGCTACAGTTGGAAAAGAATTGGAGACTATGGGTGCTGAAATTCAGGATTTCGAAAAGCGCATGCAGGAAACACAGCAGAAGGCTCAGCAGGAGCTTGGTGCTAAGCAGTCTGAATTATATCAGCCGATCTATCAGAAAGCAGAGACTGCTATCAAAGCGGTAGCTAAAGAAAAAGGATACGCTTATGTGTTCGATATCTCTCAACCAGGAGTAGTTTACTTTGATGGTGGCGATGATATTTTGAATGTAGTTAAAACTAAATTAGGTATCACGGCAACAACTGCTGCGGCTCCTAAGAAGTAATAATATACCATTAAACTTTATTCAGGCGAAGCTCCCATCAGGGGGCTTCGCCTTTTTGCGTTTTAGGTTAAGTTTCAAGGTCTAAATATTTGTTAAGGAAACATAGATCAGGATTAAGCAGGGGATTTGCCTGACAACTTTTGCCTCTAAGTTAGATAGATTTTCATACAATTTTCCGCCTTCAGACTACTATTGTCTATTTATTATTTGACCTCCCCCCAGGTATTAGGACCACCTAAAATAGAGTTTCGGGTCTTTGAGACTGCAAGTTAACGAATTCTTTGGGAGTTAAATCATCCATGGAACTATGTGGTCTGAAATGGTTGTATTCCCAGCGGTAATTCTCCGTTTTCTCTGATAAACACTCATCCCGGAATTTGCCGTTAAAAGACTCTACATTCGGGTTATCGGTGGGTTTTCCGGGTCTGAAGAAATCCATGCTCCAGACCTGATTGATTGCTTGAGTTTCCGGGCGTCCCAAACGGTGAACCGCCATCCGGTTGCGCCTTGGGCGTTTGGTGCGTAATTCAGCTCACAAGCCCGGTATATACGATAAACCCGTTTGTGATTGTCTGCAAATCCCTCTCTTCGCAGCAGCACAAAGATGCGAGCGAATCCGTAGCGTACCCGCGTATGGGCGATTTCGGT
>NZ_JAZQRL010000007.1:0-76833 GCF_045629565.1 Arcticibacter sp. | reverse complement strand
ACTGCGATGACCTTTCGTCATCTAAGCATCAAATTTATAGGAAATTTCTCATCAATTTGTAAAAGTTTGTCTGAAAATCAACACGCACCCGTGCAAAAGGTTTTTTCAATCAGTTTTTTGAGGTTAATAGTTGGAAAGTTTTAACCAACACTTCCTTCAGAATTTCGACCCTGATAGGTTTAGAAAGGTAATCATCCATTCCCGACTTCAGACATACTTCTTTGTCTTCAGCCATAGCATTGGCGGTCATGGCTACAATCACCGGTTGTCTAATATCAAGGCCCCGTATTGTCCGGGTAGCCTGAAAGCCGTCCATCTCAGGCATCGAAACATCCATAAATACGAGATCATAACTATTTTTATGGACACAGTCTATAGCCTCTGATCCATTATTCGCGAGGTCAGAGGAATATCCCAATTTTGCCAAAAGCAGGATTACCAAACGTTGGTTGACTAAGTTGTCTTCCGCAATAAGGATAGAGAGAGGATACTTCTTAGCCAGGTTATCGCTTAGGGAAGAAGTGTTTTCAAACTTTGCTGACTGTGGGCATTCGTGTTTTTTCAATTGCCTTTCAATTGATTTATACAACTGATATTGCTTCACGGGCTTGACCAACACCTCATCAAAGATCCCGGGATGGTTGATACCCGTTTCATCTCCAATAGAGCTTAACAGCGCAATAGGAAGAGCGTATGACTTTTCACGCAGGATCTGGCCGAACTGCAAGCCGTCCGTCTCCGGCATCTGCATATCAGTAACCACCATATCAACCTTTAAGCCATTCTCCAAAAGCTCGAGGCCTTTAGCTGCAGAGGAAGCTTCAACGGGCTTAAATCCCCTGTACTCAAGTTGCGCCGACAAAATCCTCAGATTTGTCGCATTATCATCCACAATGAGCACCTTTTTGCCACGAAGATCAATATGAAGTTCTTGTTCATGTCCATTTCCGTCACCTTCTGCCCTTGTAGTTGTTATCGAAAATGTAAACGTAGAGCCCCTACCCAGGACACTGCTCACCATGATCTCTCCACCCATCAACTTGGTCAGGCGTTCGCTGATGACCAATCCGAGACCTGTCCCGCCATACCGCCGTGTATTTGAGGGGTCTACCTGAGAAAAGGACCTGAACAGTAGCGGAAGCTTATCCGCCGGAATTCCTATTCCCGTGTCGCGAATGCTGAAAATGAGGCTTAATTTACCATCCTCCCGGATCTCTTTGGTTACTTTCACCAACACCTCCCCTTTCGTTGTAAATTTGAGGGCATTGTTGATGAGGTTAATCAGGATCTGTCGCAGTCTGTAACTGTCTCCGGTGATAAACCGAGGCACTTCCGGATCTATAAAGTACACCAGGTCAAGCCTCTTCTCCGCAGCACTTATAGAGAAAATGTCCATGACGTCCTCAATACAATCATAAACATTATACTTTCGGTTCTCCAATTGGATATTGCCCGATTCTATCTTGGAGTAATCAAGAATATCGTTTATCACTGCTAGTAAGGCATCGGCGCTGCTGGTGATCACTTTCGTATATTCCAGCTGCTCCTGACTGAGATCGGTCGACTTCAATAAAGCAGACATGCCAACTACCGCATTCATAGGCGTTCGTATCTCGTGGCTCATAGTAGCTAAAAAGATACTTTTCGCCTGGTTAGCCTTCTCAGCTTCCTTTCTAGCTAATTCGGCGACTTCAGATGAAACCTGCAATTCCTGGTTCTTTTTTTCCAGCAGCTTTTTATATTCACGGCTTTCCTTTATGTGAATTGCCATCGCTACCTGAGCGCTGTTATATTTCTTCAGATTATACGCCCACAGCCCTCCGATGAAGAAAATAATCAACGTTAGAAGAAGATGAACCAGAATAGTTCCCGATTCAATGATGTCCAACTGAGAAAAATACACTTCTTCAAAGCCGACGCTCTGCAAATAGCCGAGACAAGCGTGGTGAATAACGACAAACAAAAGCATTGGAACCTGAAGTTTCCAGTTTTGGTGAATAATCAATATTGCACTTCCAATGAAAGCAAAAAAGTGCATTTCAAAAAGGCCATGCATCTGATAGATAAATTGAGCCATAAAAATCCCCAGTGTAAGGCTCAGAACATACTGGTACAAAGTAGATTCAGGAACCAGAACCTTAGCGAGATAATAGGCAGCCAAACACAGAGACCCAACACCGACGGCGATAAACCAGGTGTCGTATGCAAACGCAAAAAGCAAACCAGTGATGAAGTAACTTACCAGGAAGTAATTAATTAGCGTATCAGCTCGTTGCTTAACACTCAGTTCATGCTGCAGGATTTGATCGACGCTTTCATCAATACGGTCAGTATACTTCTCCATCATTCAACACAATTTTCTATGGAACATCCATAAGCCTGGATTGCTGTCTTACTAAAAACATACGACGGATGCTTTTCCCTCAGCTGGTTTAGTGCGATGAGGGCAAAGCTGGTTTCTTTGTCAGTGCAGTACCGGCTTCGGTTATAGTTCCCTCTATAGTGCAAGCGAGAATCGCTGTCAAGAATCACTGCCTGTGGAGTCGAATAAACGCCACACTCCTTTGCAAGAGCTGTATCCATGATGACAGGCATATCCAAGTGAAACTGTTTCTTGATCTCTTCAGCCTTGATTTTTTCAGGGCTCAACACCACAACAACGAAGCTTGCTTCAGAAGTCCGATTTGATGCTATAGACTTAAATTCTTTAAGATTAAAGCGTGAGCAGGGGCAATCAGGGTTGAAGAAATGAATAAAAACGGGCTTACCCTTTTCTACCAAGACATGTTTTTCCAGCCTGATCAGAGTACCCCTATCGACTGCCTTGTAACTAGCAGGCAACTCTGTAGGAAGGCTATATATCCAGGCCTGGTACCAGAAGATACCACCAATGGATGACATTATGAATACAAGCAGCACTACCGCTAGTACCATACGTTTTTTAAACTGCATCACAAGTTGAAGAACTAAGTCGTGTCTACGTATCCCGAGAAACTAAGTTACCGGATAACTTGCGAATATAATATAAATAAAAACCGTAAGCCCGACACAATTCGAACTTACGGTACATACTTATGATTTCCAATACAGACCTGAGAACTATACGCCACTAAACGCTGTAAAACCACCGTCAACGGGAAGAATCACTCCGGTAATGAAGCTTGCAGCGTCAGAACACAAAAACTGAACTGCACCGTTGAGTTCCGAAATATCACCAAAGCGCTTCATCGGTGTTCTAGCCAGCACCTTTACACTTCTTTCTGTATAACTTCCATCCGGATTAATCAATACCGCACGGTTTTGGTCACCTATAAAGAAACCCGGAGCCAACGCATTCACCCGTACTTTCTCACCAAACTTGAGGGCCATCTCTGTAGCCAACCATTGTGTAAAGATATTGATCCCTGACTTCGACACCGAATAACCAGGAACGCGAGTAATAGCAGAATACGTAGCCATTGAAGAAATATTGATAATACTTCCGCTTCCTTGTTCGGCCATAACCTCACCAAATGCTAAACATGGGTATACCGTACCGTTCGTATTTAAATTTGTAACCTTTTCCCAGTCCTCTATCTTCATATCGAAAACTGTCTGATCCTCTCTCAGCGTAGCACCCGGAACATTACCGCCGGCGCAGTTTACCAAAATATCAATTCTTCCCCATTGCTTTTTCACGGTTTGAGCAAGTTCCCTTAAGTTTTCCAGATCGAGCACATTGCCTGCCACCCCAATCACATCTTCGTGTATTTCTTTTAACTCCAATACACGAGTATCAAGATTTTCCTGACGAATGTCAGTCGCAACAACTTTAACACCGGCCCTCATCAGACTGGCCGCAATACTTCCACCCAATACACCACCGGCGCCGGTTACAACGGCTACCTTTCCGCTTAGGTCGAATAATGAATTTCCTTCGTTTATCATTAGTATATAATTTATTTTAAAGCACTTTCAATACCTAGCTCCAGCCCAGAGATCTCACAAAACCCTTTCAGTCTTCCTAAAAGCGGATAGCCCGGATTACCCTTCCTGTTAAAGTCGTCCAGAATTTTCAAGCCATGGTCGGGCCTGAAAGGCATCCGTGTATCTTTTCTTCCCACGGCCATTCTCCTATGCTGCTCTTCCAGCAGGGCCTTGAGAATTCCATACATATTAGCGACCCCATCCAGGTGTGCAGACTCATAAAAACTTCTGTCGCCAACCCTCTTAATATTTCTCAGATGCACAAAGTGGACCCTCTCAGCAAAAGTCCGGGCAATCTCTACAAGGTCATTATCCTCCCTCACAGACAAAGAGCCGCTGCAATAGGTTAAGCCGTTATTTAGGGAAGGATGCTCATTGAAGATCCAGGTAAAGTCCTCAGCAGTACTGGCTATTCTGGGCAGTCCAAGCAATGGAAAAGGAGGATCATCCGGATGGATGCAAAGATTAATACCACACTCCTCGGCCACGGGCAAAACGTCCTCTAAAAAACGTGAAAGATGCGTTCGTAAAGTGTCACGGTCAATATGATCATACCTGCTCAGGTAGTCCAGAAAGATCTGCTTATAGTTACTCACATTGCCCACCGTACCGTTTATGAAGCCCTGAGTCACCACTATAATATTGTAAGCGAGCGTATTTTGTTCCTCCTCACTCATACTTTCAAAAATTTCTCTCGCCTTATCCACTACATCTGAAGGGTAGTCTCCTTCAGCATGAGGGCGTTCCAGAATGAATATATCAAAGGCAGCAAAGGTTTCATGATGATACAACATAGACTCCGCCCCATTCTCATTCAGGTAGTGCAGGTCCGTTCTTGCCCAATCCAGCACAGGCATGAAATTATAGCAAACCGTGTCAATGCCACATTCAGCAAGATTACGGAGTGAAATCTTGTAATTTTCGATCAGTTCGATGCGTTGGTCGCTACAAATTTTTATTTCCTCTGAGACTGGCAGGCTCTCTACCACACTCCAGCGCATGCCGTGCCGTTCGATTTCGTTCTTGACAGCCATGATCTCTTCTACGGGCCAAACGGCCCCGCCTTTAATGTGATGCAACGCGGTCACTATACCTTCCACACCGAACTGGCGCAGTTCTGCGAGGGTGATAGCGTCGTTAACTCCAAACCATCTCCAGGTTTTTTCTAAAGCCATATTGGTAATGTTATTTTATGAGGATCAAAACGATGTTTCGTTCAACGTAGGTTTATCCAGTAGTTTACTGACGTAAAAGTATAAATTAAAACGAAATAACAATCGATTGTTATTGTTAAAAAGCAGAATAATTTAAGGTAACTTTGTCGGGTTCATGAAATCCAGAGAGACAACCATTTACGATATCGCTAAGCGGCTTAATATTGCTCCCTCCACGGTGAGCCGCGGCTTGAAGGGACACCGGACGGTGAGTTTGGAAACGCAAAAGAAAATTGCTAAGACGGCCAGTGAAATGGGCTACCAGATGAACGCCTTTGCGGTAGGTCTTAGAACAAGGCGGACCAATACTATCGGAGTCATCATTCCACGTCTGAACAGTAATTTTGTGTCCAATGTACTCGCAGGCATCGAGAAAGTCACCAATCACCATGGCTTTAACCTGATCATCACCCAGTCTTTAGAAAGCAGGGAAAAAGAGATAAGAAACGTCGCGACCATGTTTGCCAACCGGGTAGATGGCTTGCTAATGTCTTTATCAGGCGACACAAAAGATATAAACCATATAGAACCCTTCTTTAAAAAACATATCCCCGTATTATTTTTTGATCGTGTACCTACCAGTTCTACCTCTAGCGTTTGCATTGACAATGAAAATGCCGCTTATACCATAACCAGGCATTTGATCTCAAACGGGGCTAAACGAATTGTGCATATTGGTGGAAGTCATGACATCAACGTCTATTCAGACAGGTTTAGAGGTTTCCTGAGGGCTATCACGGAAAGCGGCCATAGTATAAACGACAACTTGCTAATCCTTTCAGACCTGGACGAGAACACAGGCGAAAAGCATGCCGATAACATCATGAATCTGAAAGCCGATGCCATATTTGCAGCCAACGACATTGCAGCTGTAAGCTGCATGAACGCCCTGAAAAAACGAAACATGAAAGTCCCCGGCGACATGCTGATAGCCGGATTTAACAACGACATCATATCCAGGAACGTTACACCTCAATTAAGTACCATTCATTACCCCGGACTAGAGATGGGAGAACTGGTAGCCCAAAAGATGATCGACCATCTGCTGAACGACATCGCTATTGAAGCGAATACTACTACTATTCTGGAATCAAAACTCATTGTGCGCGAATCTTCCGGCGGTTAATCCTCACTCCTTCCCTATCCCCGCGGCAACCTTTGCAAATTTATTTCTATACTCAATGGGTGTTAACCCAGTCATTTTTTTGAAAATATCCCGAAAGGCCTTTGTATCCGTGTAACCCACATCGTACATTACATCAGCAACATTCTTCCGAGAAACCTCAAAATGCTTTTTGGCAGCCTCCATCCTCACCCGTTGCAAATACTCGATCGGAGTGTTGTTGGTCGCCTCTTTAAACCTCCGCTCAAACGTTCTACGCCCAACGTGGAGAAGATTTGCCAGATCTTCTACCGTAATTCGTTCCTCATATTTTTTTTCTATGTAATCCTGTACCTTCTGAATAGCGGGATCCCCGTGGTTTTTCTGTCCTCTGAAAATAGCAAAATGCGACTGGCTCTCCCGCCCAATGTCAATAGCAAAATACTTGGAAATCATCACTGCTGTTTCACGGTCGGCATATTTTTCCACCAGATACAATAACAAATTCCACAAACTGTTCGCCCCCCCGCTAGTGTAAATACCATCATGCTCTGTTATAACAGCACCATCTTCAATGTCTACCTGAGGATACCTTTTCTTAAAGCTATTTATATGTGCCCAATGGGTAGAACACTTTCTGCCACTCAACAGGCCGGTCTCTGCTAGAAGAAAGGCACCGGCACACAGGCTAGCCAGGCTGCTGCCTTGCTGGCGAAGCTTGCTAAAATAAGGAATAGCTTCAGCGTTCGCTTCTATCCCCCTTTCTGTATTACCAAAAGTAGGCGGTATAATAAGCAGGTCCGTCTCCGCGACGTCTTTAAGCAAGCGGTTCGTTCTGACCATGTATTCGCCACCACTAGCGGACACATACTCGGCCATGCCCACGTATTCTACTTCGAAAGTGGGTCTTTTACCAGATGCCTCTAAAAACTCGTTGGCTGTATGAAAGGTTCTGAATGCCGGCGTAATAGCTTCTATTACGCCATGCACAGGGACAAAAACTGAAACCCGCATATTTATCTTACTTAACACACCAAGTTACAAAATAGTATTGTCGTAAT
This sequence comes from Arcticibacter sp., assembly GCF_045629565.1. Lineage (GTDB taxonomy): Bacteria > Bacteroidota > Bacteroidia > Sphingobacteriales > Sphingobacteriaceae > Arcticibacter. The sequence continues at coordinate 69,490 of NZ_JAZQRL010000007.1, read as the reverse complement.
CCCCCCTCAAACTTGTCGTTTTCGCAACATACGAAAGAATCAGTATCAGTAGCATCTTTGTTAGGTAAACACTAAATAAAATGAATACCAACACAGTCTCATTACACAGAGTAATTAAGGCGAGCCCAGCAAAGCTGTTTCGCGCCTTTGCCGATCCTATTGCCAACTCATTTTGGTTTCCCCCCTATGGCTACTTGTGCCAGGTTCATCAGATGGATTTTAAACCAGGTGGCAAGTTTAAGATGAGCTTTATCAATTTCAGCACAGGGAACGCACATTCATTCGGCGGCGAGTATCTGCAAATACGTCCTGATGAATTCATCAAGTATAGCGACAGGTTCGACGATCCCAACCTGCCAGGAGAAATCACCACATCCATCTGGTTAAATAGCGTTTCCGCCGGTACAGAGCTTAAGATTGTTCAGGAAGGCATTCCGGAGGTCATACCAGCAGACTTGTGCTATCTCGGCTGGCAGGAGTCTTTGGAGAAATTGAAAAAGCTCGTAGAACCCGAAATTCCTGACGCATAATATTGCACGGTATGCTAAAAGAAAGAGATAATTTAACGAGCGGAGTCTTTATAACCTTCTCTGGGAACTGTAAAAAGGCCCTGGACTTTTACCAGGCCTGCTTGGGCGGCATACTTCATTTAGATACTTTTGAAGATAAGCTGTATCGCGACTCTAAGAAACCCGTTATTATTGGCTCACTGATTTCTGACAGGATCATAATTCATGGCTCCGACCTGGTACCTGACAGCGGAAGGAGAATAGGTAACCATCTTTCCATTTTTCTTCCCTGCAAAGATGAGGAAGATCGCCAGGAGCTTTTTAAAAGGCTGGTATCGCCAAAAAAAGCAGAGCTTAGCGCAAATCACAAAGAACAGAAACTCATTGAAGTGACTGACCCTTTTGATGTAAGCTGGGTCTTGAGCATTTAACATCAGCATTAGTTTTAACACAAAAATTTGATCATGACACAAGCAACGAAGATATCAATAGAAGCAGTAGTGAATGCCCCCGCAGAAACAGTATGGAAGGCATGGAATACTCCCCAACACATCATGCAGTGGAACGCTGCGGACCCTGGCTGGCACTGCCCGGCTAGCGAAAACGACCTAAGAGTACAAGGCGAATTCAAACACCGGATGCAAGCAAGAGATGGCAGCTACGGCTTTGACTTTGAAGGTAGGTATGACAAAGTTGAACCGCACCGGGAGATCTCCTACACCATGCCCGATGGCAGAACCGTCACAACCTGGTTTTCAGAAGTTGAAGGCAAGACAACTGTTAAATCTACGTTCGACGCTGAGACAGAAAACAGCAATGAACTGCAAAGACAAGGCTGGCAGGCTATTTTAAACAACTTCGTCAACTATGTAAATTCAAATAAGTCAACCATCTAAACTTCAAAAAATGAAAAAGAATAAGGTCATCTTTTGGGTAGCAACCATTATCCTCGTGCTTTGGGAAGGAGTAATGCCCCTTGGAACCGTCCTCTTCGCTCCTGAGTATGTCAACGCAGGCACCAAGCCCCTGGGCTACCCTGATTATTTCGCTTACGCACTCATCATCTGCAAAGTGCTGGGTGTGATCGTAATCGCGTATCCGAAAACCCCCTACAGGCTAAAAGAATGGGCGTATGCAGGATTGTCATTTAACCTGATCTTTGCTTTTATCAGTCATGCAGCAGTCGATAGGAATATCGGGTATATGGTGATGCCGCTAGTCTTTCTTGCCATCCTGGCAGTGTCTTATGTTTACAAAAAAAGGGTATATTCTTATCCGTTGACTAAGGCACGTAATTAAATCTTTTTACATCCAGCTTCGCTACCGGAATTAAACTTTTATAACAGGTTAACGCTTTTTCTGTAGCTGGCCCCTCCAGATCCTATAAGACCATTCGGCGTGGAATTGACCACTTGGGCTCACTTCCGGTGCTTCTTTGCTAATTGTATAGTATATTACTGGCTCTTCCCAATTGTCGATTCCACCAAATTGGTTTCTTTCCAACCCTGCATTATGGTTCCTTTTGTAACCTGTCATATAAGGCACTATCCTTAACATAGATTCCCATTTCCCCGATCGGCTTCTAAAATCAGACAAGGACATGAAATCTACTTCCAGACTGGTGTTTAAGAATGCGGGATATACTGCAGGATGAGGTTGTACAGGCCTGACCATAATAATCTTGTCGTTCTCTATATCAACAGCAAAATCCGAATTGCAGGTATAGTCATTGCTTTTATATCCGATATCAAACAGCCCTTCATCCGGCATCTTTACTGAGCTCATAGGTTTGTAATCGTCCATATTACTCAGATCCAGTTCCAACCATTCGATCCGCGTTCCGCTCCTGTCTCCTACTGTAAATGTCAGGAGCACCTTACCCCGCTGATCCAATGAAAACGCTGATGGTTGCCCCACTCCCCAGGACTTGGAACCATTTGGCAATACCTCATCACCTTCATTATTCCATGTCTTCGTTATCAATTTACCCGGATACTTCGTCCATTGACTTGCCTCCAGATCATTACTGAACGCCAGACCTATTTCATTGTAATATACGCCATACTGATTGACCAGATAAAACATAGCGTACTTATAGCTGTTGCCATTCATTTGGAACCTCCCTCCTAAAACCGAAGGGTCGCAAATATGGTGGTCATCCCACGATCCAGCCATACCTGGTTGTACGACACTTTTCGGAGGTGTTTGGCTACCGTCAGGATTAATCCTGACATGATAGATGTTGTCTACCATAATCAATTGTTCAGGGTTTCCGCAGAAATACATATGTACGGTACCGTCAGGCTCCTTCACTAAGCTCGGACAGTAAGAATAGCGGCTTTGATTATGAAAACCGAAAACCTCTTTCTTGTTTACCAATTCATATTTCTCCACCGAAACAGCAGGAACTGTTGGCTGGTCTTTCGGGTCACCCTTACTACAGGCATTGACACAGCTCAGTGATACGAACGCAATCGCCAGGATAATTTTTCTTGATTCTAACATAGAACGCATATATGATCAGGGCTTAAAAGATTTGAAGAGCTCGGGAATTACAGCATTCATGGCCGCTTCATTTTCCTCCATATCAGGACGAAAATAGATGCTGGTAGCAGACTTTTTAGTTGTATATTCAAACTGAAACCTCCCGTCTTCCCTGGTTTCCGTCAAAACACACGGCCTTAAACCATTCTCAATAAGTGCATCGGGAGCATCAACTTTGCCGGTTCGGATCAGCCTGTACTTTCCTTTCTCTGATTTGACTATCTTTCGACCAGTAGCATTTAACCAGATAGCCGATTCCCAAACATGAAACTTGTCAAACTGAGGCTTTTTTCCCTCAGTATAGGAGGCACCGGTATCCATAGATCTAAGGAAATCGTGGGATAGCCGCGCCCCAAACGCAAAATCAATATACTGCTGTAACATCGGATGCATCTCCTTTAAGAAAGACATATCGTGTAGTGTATAGTAGCTGCTATTAACATCCTTGACAAAACCACCGTCCTTCCCGGCACAGGGATAAAGAGCTAAAGGAAGCCCCGACTTCAAAAGCCGGGTAAATGCATATACATCCAGTGCAACGTTCCATTCTCCTCCCGGAATCATATTCGCTCCCTTATCCTGACCTAATACATAATTTCTGCTCGCCGTACCACCACTTAAATGGATCCGACTGATCTTCTTTTTTAACAGTTCAGGTTCTCTATTGAAGGCAACCGACAAAACTCTGGCACTTCCAAACGACAAGATTTCTACTGGCACAGGGCTTTCCCTTAGCGTTTTCAATAAAAGCGCTACACCCTCCTGTTCAAACGCGGGGGAATACCTCATATCATCCTGCTCAGACTTCATCATCGTCATCGGGCCAACGGCGAATGGAATATTTTTGTTAAAAATATAATTGAGCTGAAGTATCGGGATAACACCTGCTTCCCTTGGCCCCCTCGGGTCTTTCCATAACGTCGGATGATCAGCGGTATCCTTTCTAAAGGAATCCGTAATATCCAGGACTATACCAAGTAAATCGACATCAGGCAGCGCATATCCCATGATCAGATCGAGATTATCGCCCGGATCCTGATAAGGATGATAGCAATCCGTAATCACAACAACCGGCAGCTTTTGTCCCGAAGCACTGGTACACAGCCCCAAAAGCACTACTGCAAACACATAGTATTTCACAAATTTCATTTCTTAAAAAATTTTGTCAGATCAAATCTTGCGGAATATATATCGTAAGACCATAACCAGTTCGTTCCGGTCATAGCAGGAGTGAAATACATGATCAACTCATCATCGTTTATCATGTATCCTTTCTGATCCGTTAAAATACCTGGATTATGGTTTCGCGGAAAACCGGATACCGCCGGAGTAACAGCTCCTATCTTCTTCCATTTGCCGCTACTCCTGCTTAAATCCTGTTCAATCGGCACAAAGCTTAACTCTGACACATTTCCAACCCACGTCGGAATTTTCGAATCCATCTCCACACGTCTTTCCGAAACCATGTAGATGTTCTTTTTTGAGAAAGCCGGATAATTGTTACTGCCCATGTCAGGTATCTTCTTTTCCTCCCCCGGCCGGATGTTATTCAAATTATTTATGACCATATCCCGGTACGTAAAACCGCCGTTAGAGTTCGAATAGAACATACGAAGTGTTGAATCATTCATTACGACGGAAGTACTTTGACCTACTCCCCACTTGGTCAGGCTTTCGGACCCTATGATGGGATTTTTGTCAAACTTGATATAAGGCCCCTCAATGTTCTTGGAGATGGCTAACCCAATTTGATTGTGATGATTGTCCCATTGATCCGTTCCCAGATAAGTCATGATATATTCATAAACTTCTCCGTTATAAGTCGTCCTAAATTTTCTGACATCCGGATCGCAAACATGGTTAATATCCCATCCACTGTCAGAGGGGTCCAATAACCGGGTACCCGGCTGCCACTTGTACCCGTTCTTTGTAGGTATCCCTTTATAGAGGTATATATAGTCAACGATCTTAAATGGCTCCAGATTCTGACAGACAAATGCATATCGGATACCGTACTCGTCCTGTATAACACTTGGAGCGTAGTTATAAAATCCGGCACCTCCGCTAAATTCATAATTCACTTCAGGCACGACCTCGTCCCGGCCCTTCACAAATGAATACAGGACAAGCATCAAGCTTAATACGATACACAGAGAAAAACAGGTTTTGAACCAACCGGAAAAGAGTCTAAACATAATCTAATAATTAGGGTTCTGATCCAGATTAGGATTGTTATCTACTTCACTTTGAGGGATGGGCATTCTCAGCGATTTCCCGATGATGAAATTGTTAAAATCGGTATCTCTTTCCTTGATTTCATCAATTGCCGATTGCTGATCCAGTCCCCATCTCTTTAGGTCGATCCAACGAACACACTCGAGACTGAGCTCTAGCCCTCTTTCAATCTTCAGCTGATTCCGGAAAGCATCCTTATTAGCAACTATCTGAGCACCATTATAATAAACACTATTTTGTATCTGCGGCAGATTAACACGCTGACGGACACGATTCATGCATTCCACGGCCTTTGGAGTGGGTCCACTTAATTCATTAAGCGCTTCCGCATACAACAACAGCATATCAGAATAGCGCAATGACCGGAAATTGTTATCATTCCAATAGAACAAGGGATTTGCGGGAGTGCTGTACTTTTTAATAAAAACTCTGTTTCCCCAATCCGCACGCCAGGTGTTACCGTAAACCAGTGTATCAGCACGGTCAGGAAAATCTTTCCCTGCATTGTTGTACCATACACTGTAGAAAAGACGGATATCATTTTTATTATCTACCGTTTTTTCGCGCTTATAGTAATCAACCAACCATCTGCGTGCCTCCACATTATTCCAACCAAGTCCCGGAGGCGCCTGATTCATTTCAATCTGGCTACCAAGCTGTGCATTTGGATCGAGATGATTGTCTGTCTGATCAAATCCAACATTGTTGATAAGAGAGAATTGAATCTCGTACAGGGATTCTTTATTGTTCTCAGTAGTGTTTCTGAAATTACTTCCATAGTCAGTAATCAGATCGTAATAATTTTTACCCTCACCATCTACAAGCCACTCCAAACAGGTAACAGCGTCCTGCCATTTATGCTCTTGCATATAAACTTTAGCCAGCAACCCATAGGCAGCTCCTTTGGTCGGACGACCATGTTCTGATGCAGGCCGTGTAGCGGGTAATTTTGATATGGCATCTTTCAAATCCACCTCCAGCTGAGCAAATACCTCCTCCGGACTTTTCTGTTCAGGAGTGTCAGATGCTGATGAAGACTTCAATACAAAAGGAATATTATCCCAAAGTGACGTCAAATAAAAGTAGTAGAAGGAACGTAAGAACTTTACTTGTCCTATCAGATCCTGTTTATGCTGTTCATCCTGAAAGGGAATATTTTCAATATTATCCAGAACCTGATTTGCACGAAAGATGGCAACATAATGTTCCCGCCAGATCTTCACATTTACTTCACCAAAATCGTAATTCGTATATAAAAATTTGGTGTACTCATTTAGCTCCGTCCAGCCTGCCATACTAACTCCGTCATCGGCCATGCCCTGCATCTGCGTATATATGTTCCGCGTCCAGGTACCTTGTCGGTAAAACATGTTATAGACTGCTACTACGCCGCCTTCCGCATCGGCTTCTGTCTTCCAAAAGTTTCCCGTAGATATGGTGTTTTCGTTAATGATATCCAGTTTTGACTTATCACAAGAGATAACGACAAGTGATAATATGCATGTCAAACACACTACAAATCTTTTCATAGCTAATTAGTTTAAAAAGTAACTGATAATGAAAATAACACAGAACGAGGATTCGGAAATGAGGTATTGTCGGCTCCCAGAGTAAAAATTCCCGAATCCCTGAACTCAGGATCAAGTCCGGAATAATTCGTGAAAGTGACGAAGTTCTGCAAAGTAACGCCCGCGCGAATCCGCTCAAGCCTTATACTATTCGAGACTTTCGACGGAATTGTATAACCTAATGCTATCTGACTCAAACGGAAGAAAGAACCTTTTTCCAACCATCTGCTTTGATCCCCGCGACTGTTGCGTGTATCACCGAAAACAATCCTGGGGCGGTCGTTCACCTGATTTTCGACCGTCCAGGGCTGGATGCCATTGAAATTATTTTGATTATTCGCAAAGTCTGCAGCGGCTGCCGCTGCTCCATTCCACACGTCCTGTCCAAAACGTCCATAGCCGTTAACACCAATATCAAAGCCTTTATATGCCGCGCCAAGCGACAGCCCCATCTCAAACTTCGGCCATGGACTGCCTACCTGTTGTCTGTCTTCTGAAGAAATAATGCCGTCATCATTGTAATCGTCATATATGATATCTCCGGGTAAAGCATTTGGCTGTATGACCTTCCCTTCCGAATTCACGTGGTTGGCCACATCTTGAGTAGATTGGAAAATGCCCAGCATGCGGTGTAAATAAAAGGCACCTAAAGGTTGACCGATTTGGGTTTTCGACAAGAACTCGAAGTATTCGACTCGTCCGTAACCTAAATCGAGCACTTTATTTCTTAATCGCGAGAAATTGAGGGAAGCGGAATAAGAAAAGTCCTTGCCTGCTCTGTCCTTCCATCCGGCTTCTACCTCAAAACCTTTATTAGACAAGCTGCCCGCATTCACCGCTGGGTTTCCACCCTCATTACCTGAGGACATCAGTATAGGAAGATACACCAGTAGGTCTTTGCTTTTCGAGTTGAAGTACTCTGCTGTGATGGTCAGTTTGTGACGGAGTAAAGTGGCATCAAATCCGATATTGGTAGTGGTTTTTCTTTCCCAAACCAAATCCGTATTCGAGAGACGGGATTGGGTCATTCCCATAACCAGGAGTTCCGGAGAGCCAAACACTGCACGAGGAGCGGTATTGATTACAGACTGATAGTCCCAATATCCTATGCTGCTATTCCCCAGAGTACCATGACTTCCCCTGATTTTCAAATCATCGATGAAGGGAATATCAAAAAACGATTCATTACTGATTCTCCAGCCCAGCGAAAAAGAAGCAAAGTTACCCCACCTGGTATTTTCCGGCAGACGGGAAGTGCCGTCCCTTCTCAAGGTGGCCTGCACTAAGTATCTATCATCATAAGCATAATTTACCCGCCCCAGGAATGACATAATTCTAGCCTTCTGATAATTACCACCTGCGGTGGTTATACCGGTAGCAGCATCAAGAGAGGTAATATACTTATCACCAACCACCAGTGGATCCAGCTTAGTGATCCAGTTCGACTCCCCTAAGAAAGTATTATATGTCGCTCCGGCAAGCGCATCAATATTATGCTTACCGATTAGCTTCTTATAGTTGAACGTTTGTTCCAGGAGAACGTCGTCGCTCCGATAGTTATCAAATCCCAGGCTGGGAGCATCGCTACCCTGCCCCATCGTCCAGTTACCAAATTTCCGCAACGTGTTGGTTATGCCCGAATAATGTGTATAAGCGACATTTAGCTTCGCATGAAGTGCATCGAATAATGTCACCTGACCAAATACATTAGCTTTGAGGATATCCTCCGGCCTTTCCTGAATCCGTAGATCCTGCATCGCCACCAAATTCCGGCCAAAGTTATTAGCCCTGTCGGGATCTCCATAACCGTAACCACCTGGGTTAGACTCATCCCGTACAGGAATAGTAGGTGAAATGGCAATAAAATCAGCCCATGGGTTTCCATTTAAGATTTGGACTGAGGTCTTTGTATATACAATATTTTCCCCGAAAGAGAAGATTCCCTTTTGACCGCTGGTATTTACACGAAACCCATACCTGTCGTAACCCGATCCATAGAGAGCTCCGTCATCAATCATCCGGTTGAATGCGACAAAATATTTGCCCGGCTTTGAGCCTCCGGACAACGAAAGATTGTAATTCTGTAAAGCTCCTGTGCTTAACATTTCATCTTGCCAATCGGTATTTCCTTCAAAATGATTTTGCCTTTTCACCACTCCGACCCCTGATTTTATAGCTTCATCATACGCTAAATCATCAAATTTTTTCCAGGTCTCAGCGTCCATCAGATCGTAGCGCGGCAAAGTTGTCGTGGTTAAATTGCCATCAAACTGAACCTTCATAGGCCCCTCTTTCCCCCCTCGGGTGGTGATAATTACTACACCATTTGCCGCCCTGGAACCGTAAATTGCCGCGGATGCCGCATCTTTTAAAATTTGTATGGATTCTACATCAGCAGGATTTAAATGCGCTTCCCCACCAATCATCCCATCAATAACAAATAAGGGTGCGTTGTTCGTAAGGCTCCCCAAACCACGGATAATGATAGAAGCTTGTTGCCCCGGTAGGCCGCTCGACGTAACTTTCACTCCCGAGGCAAGTCCCTGCATGGCCCCGACGATATCCTGAGAGTTTCGGTCACGAAGCTGCTCCGTATTGATAACAGACACCGCACCAGTTAAATCCTTCTTCCTGACAGTACCGTATCCGATCACCACCAACTCCTCTAATGCCTGATTATCCAGTTTCAGTACGATCTCCAGATTACGCTGGCTTCCAACCGTTACCTGCTGACTAACGTATCCGATATAGGTAACTTGTAACACAGCACCTGGTGACACTCTCAGAGTGAATTTCCCGTCAACGCCTGTTGATGCGCCACGGTTCGTACCTCTATCAGTGATATTCGCCCCAACAATGGCCTCACCCGCTTCATCTACCACTCTACCCTCCACGTCCTGCTGTGCGAAGGCTGCAATAAAACTTAGAAGAACACATAGCAAAGACATCATCGCCCTGAGCCAGAATCTTCGCTTTAAGAAAAATAAAATCTTTTTCATCTCTATTTTATTTAATGTTGATCATCATGTCATTAATTGATTTTTTGAATAAAATGGCACAGACAGCAATGGCAAGCATATGGAAACAAAGCAGCCGGCTTGCTATTTCTTATATTTTAATGGCGGTCTGGATATAATTTCTATAAAGTGCCGTTTCACGTTTTCCGCCTGTATGCTATCCAGCTCCAAATAGCGATGATGTTGGCTACTATCCGGCTGGAACGCGGTATAACCTTTATCATCTACAGAAACTTTTCCGGAAGAACTTTCCGTGAAATAGCCCGAAGATTTTTCCATAACATAAAGCAAAGCGATCAAATCCCAGGTGGGACGGTCATAAGGCATATCCAGATAATGCTTGTAAGCTTCTACTACGGGGTGATGTTGGGTCCATTTAAAATCTTCCACAATGCTCGTTGCCGGATACTTCACGGCAATACCGGCTTCAAATGGAGTAAAGACAATAGGTGTCGGCCACTCGTCGGCTATTTTTTGCGCCGCAGGTATATCTTTCACGACATTATATTCGGCTATTTTATTGTCTCCAAAACTGCCCGCCATCATGGAGAGAAGTTTTACTTTCTTTTGTACCAATTCCTTCCCGGTAAGTGGCGAAAAACTGTCAGGCAAGGACGTTAAGAGTCGTATAATATTGGTGGAAAAACCCACAGAAACTATCGTTACAGAACTATCAGGCTGACTTGAAAGGATCTTTCTGTAAAATTTAACGGCCTCAGGAACGGACTCATAATCAAATGCCGGTCTTTTAAATAAATCTTTGCCATGCTCATCCTTCTGCAAGCTCACAAATTCTGCGTATTTCCTCGCATCATTCTCACTGTCGATCCCGTTTATAACCTTTCCTATCGGGATGTCAGGATATCCGTACCAATGGTTCATCAAGTGAATATATTCAGTCGAATAAGTGCTATTTTTGTTTGACATGATGGCCAAAACATCTACCTTATTTGAATCCAGATACTTGTAGATCATATCCAGCGCCATGGCATCATCAACGTCGTTCCCCATGTCCGTCTCAAATATAAGCTTCACTGGATCGGCGCCTTTACCATCAGGAGAGCATGCCCCCAGACCAACAACCATGCATAATAATACCAGGTTAAATAAATACTTTAAATTCATATCGATTAATTTGAATCATGAATGGTTAATTACCTGCCGCTATTACGAGTCCCAAGCCAACTACAAAGAGGACGAACATCGATGCAATAAGCACGTTGACAGGCCCTGAACTTCCTTTGAATTCTTTCCAGATCAATACCCCCCATAAGGCCGCTATCAAAGTGGCTCCTTGTCCAAGTCCGTAAGAAATAGCCGGCCCGGCTTTTCCTGCAGCTATAAGATTGAACAGATTACCGACGCCCCAGATTCCACCCCCTAAGATTCCTACTAGATGGATACCCGATTTCCCCTTGAAATACTCTGAATAATGAATAGGGGCTCCTTCAAGTGGTCTGCGCATCAGTATACTGTTGAACAAAAGATTGCTGATCAGAATACCGGTTGCAAACACAACTGAGGCCGTATAGGGCGTCATCTTACCAGCCATGGGAGTAACAAAATTCTCCAGATCCATACCAGCAGCGATAAATGGATAGAATGTCGACATGAGTATTCCTGCAAGAATTGATACCAAAATCCATTTGCCGACGCTCTTATTTGAGCTGCTTCTGGAGTGTCTATGATAAGCTATGGCATTCAAAATAATGGCTAGCGTGATTAAGGCGACACCTGAGAACAGCAACATCGGGTCACCTTTGGCATGCAATAAATAATTAATCAGTACACCGATAACGAGAGCCAATCCAATGCCGATCGGGAAAGCGACCGCCATACCTGCTCCCGCTATCGCCGCGGTTAACAAGATATTGGCGAGGTTGAAGACAATACCTCCAAACAAAGCGCTCCATATATTGCTAGTATCAGCCTGGGCAATATCCGTTAAAAAAGGCCTTCCATTTTCACCGAAACTCCCGAGAGTAAAGGCTCCAAACAGAGAGATGAAAAAGATGCCTAATACATAATCCCAATAAAACAATTCGAATCTCCATTCTTTGCGCACGAGCTTCTGGGTATTAGCCCAGGATCCCCAGCAAAGCATCGTTACTACACAGAATACGACTGCTAAAAGGTAATTTTCTACAATGAACATAAGCTATAGCTTTAGGAATAAATTGGTCTTATCTAATCGAGGATATTCAGGAGAACTTCATTTCGAGACGGAATAGAAGATTGCGCACCCAGCTTCGTTACAGAAATGGCAGATGCCTGACAAGCAAACTTTACTGCTTCTATTAAGCTCTTCCCTTCTGCCAGGGCCACCGCAAGCGCTCCGTTAAAAACATCCCCGGCGGCAGTCGTATCAATCACTTTGACCTCAGGAGCCGGAATATGATAAAACTCACCAGCCTCCAACAGTACCGCTCCCATTTTTCCGAGGGTAATAATCACATTCGCTACGCCTTGCCGGTTTATCTCTTCCGCAGCAATCTTTGCATCAGCTATCGAATCGATCTTCAGATTGGTCAGCATTTCCGCTTCCGTCACATTAGGAGTAAGAATATCGATCATACCGAACATGGATGAAATTCTGGGATTTACAGGCGCAGGGTTTACAATCACCCGCATGGAATTTTCCTTTGCTTTTTTCGCAGCCAGCTCAACCGTCTCCATTGGTGTTTCCAACTGCATCAGCAAAATTTTGCTATCCTTATAATTGTCTAGTTGCGAACTGACATCCGCAGGAGTTAAATTGGAGTTTGCACCGGAGGCAACTACTATACTGTTTTCTCCTGATGCATCCACGGTAATTAAAGCTATTCCTGAGGGATTGTCATCATCCTCAATCAGACCTGAAGTATCAATACCTTCATCATCAAAAAGCTGAGCCGCTTGTTTACCGAATACGTCGCTGCCTATCTTACCAACGAATACAACATCTCCTCCTAATCTTGAAACGGCAACTGCCTGATTTGCACCTTTTCCTCCCGGATTCATGAAGAAGTTGCCACCGAGGACCGTCTCGCCCGGCCTTGGAATATGGTCTGTCCTGACGACCATGTCCATGTTCATACTGCCCACAACAATAATTCTGTTACTCATACGGTTTATAATTAATTGGTTAGTACTCAAATATAATTGAGAATAAAACCGTTAATAAGCCACTTATCAGACAAAAAAATAATTACAATAGACTATTATCTCACGTTATTTTTCTATATTCCACTTTCCATCAACCAATTAGCCAATTATATTCCCTAATGAAGTTTGAAGAATTACACAAACTTGTGCATTCGCTTTCCTCTGTTGAGAAAAAGATGTTTAGTTCATACACAAACGCTTATTCTGACGAGAAGGACTATCTCTGCCTCTATGACCTCATCTTAAATGGAAAAGAAAAAAACAGGGAAACCATTCAGCAACTCTTCAACAGTAGCTGTCCCAGAAGGTCTTTTCAAAACAACATATCTTATTTATTTAAGATCCTGTTAAAAGTCTTGGTCATGCTCCGCATAGAGCAGGATGATTGGTACAACCAATTGTACCGGCTAATGACAGCTAGGCTCTGCGTGGAAAGGTCCATTCCTGAATATGGCCTTAAGGAACTATCACATGCAAAACAATCAGCCAACAAACAGCAAAATCATATTGTTGCCTATCATGCTGAAAGAATGGAATCATCCCTCCTGGCAGACCTTGATTTTCCTGATATGGATGAAGATGCACTGATTATGACGCAGATGAGCCTTAAAACGAATCTGGCTAAAATCAAACAAATCCAGGAGCAGTTCTCGCTCTATGAACTATTGAAGTTACGCACCATTAATCAGGTTTTAATCTCAAAACCATCAAACAACAAAAACATTCAGGATCTTATATTCAGTGAATTAAGCCTAATATCCGGAAAGAATAAAAAAATATTTTCCGCACAAAAATTACATTTACTATTTCAGTCCTTCTTCTTCATACACATATCCGATTATAAATCGGCCTTGCGGGTGTTCAAAAGTCTAAATGAGGAGTTCGAGGCAAACGAGGAGATATGGGACTTTCCTCCTTATGACTACCTTTCTGCCTTAGATGGCATTCTGGATAGTCTAAGAACGATAGGAAGATATGACGAGATGTCGTTTTACAACGAAAAACTTGAGAATCTTCTCAGCAAAACCTATCCGGAACACTTCAAAAATGAAATCAAGAAAACCATTCAATTATATTCATTACATCGCCTCGTCGGACTTAAAAAATTTGAAGAAGCGGGAACCTTTCTACCACCAAACAATCTCACGCCCTTTCAGGCAATCAGCGATACCAAAGATCTGGAAATCATCCTGCTAAACTGCTCTCTTCATGCCCAAGTCAGAAAATGGACTATTGTCAGACGACTGGCATCGACTTTTCTGCATCATAAATCTAAAGACTCCTTACATAGAGCCGGAAAGCTTTTATACATTATATCTTGTTACGAAACAATTGATTCGAGCACCTTAAGCTACGAAATGAGATCTTATAAGAGAGCACTAAACAAAGGGGAAAAACTTTTAACCATTGAAAAGATAATTTTTTCGCTAATAGCTGCCGACATTAAAAGGAGAGGTAAACAATTCAAGACGAACACCTGGAAAAAAATACAACGAAAAATCCAATTGATTTACAGTGACAAGAGTGAGCTCTCTCTTCTGAAGCACTATAATTTTCTCGACTGGGCATCTCATATATCGTCAGCAGATCTGCAGAGCCAGGCTGTATCCTTTAGGCATCCTTTTGTTTACTCCGGGACAGCGAAAACCAGTCGAGTGGCGCAGGAATCACCGGTGCAAAATTTACCTTAATGGTGTCAGGGAACCTTTAAAAGCTATTTACAATAGCGATCCCATAAAAAGAATTACTGACATTAAACATTTTCTTCACCTCAATGTCGTAATACCCCCTAAGTTGTCGCTTATACAACACAATAAATTTCAAAGCCAACACCATATTTAATAAACAACAACGGCAAAACTGGTAAAAATCTACCTTCGATGCCGAAACAGAAAATGATCCCAAATTCCAGAAGGAAGGCTGCCAAGCCATATTGAACAATTTCGTAGAATATGTCGAATTAAAAATACGGAAACCCAGAGCTCATAACTGCGCTTTGAAATTAGTTGGCGAGCAGACCCGGTCGATTTGTCTTCGAAAGACCAACAATAGATCGCACCACCGCGTCTACCTCCCCGCCAACTGCCTCTCATTAGCGGCCAGAATAAATGCGCCCATCCCCTTCGGATCATCCTGGATAACCGGCTCACTGATATAATAATTAAAAGTTCCGTCCCTGTACGGAGTGCCACCTAAACCGGAAACCATAACCGTCCCATTAAGGTGGTAATGCCCGTCGTCGCCTTTTACAATGAACTTCTTAATCAATCCGTCATAGCCCTTTAGGCCAATAGCCTTATACTCAGCAGGAATATATCCTAATCTTGACCCTTTCAACATGGTGTATACAAACATAGAAGAAGCAGACGCTTCTGGATAGTTTCCTTCTCTGCCGGCCTGATCTAAAACCTGATACCATAAATTATTCTTCGGATGCTGCACCTTAGCAGCAGCTTCCACATATCGGTTAAGTATTGCAATCAATTCCGCTCTATTGGGATGATCCTTCGGAAAATAATCCAGAACATCAACCAGCGCTACACCATACCAACCCATTGCACGTCCCCAGAAATTCGGCGATTTACCGGTAACTTTGTCTGCCCATTTTTGCTCCTTCTTCTCATCCCAGGCATGATGAAGTAAACCCGTTTTGTTGTCCCTTCCATTTTTTTCCATCAGGATGAATTGCCTGGCGACATCATCAAAATTCCCTGGCTCATTAAACTGACTCGAATAATGCGCATAAAATGGCTGTCCCATATACAACCCATCTAACCACATCTGATGCGGATATACTTTTTTATGCCAGAAACCACCTTCGCTTGTTCGCGGATGCTTGTATAACTGTTGTCTCAGATACGTCGCTGCATCAGCATACTTCTGTTGACCTGTCTTTTCATACAGGTACAACATCATTTTACCGTTTCTTACATAATCGATATTGTAGGATTCCTGGCTATAATATCTGATTTTCCCGTCAGGCAACAGAAATCTATCCATTTGCCTCTGGATATAATCGAAATATTTCTGATCGCCGGTTCTCGCATAAACATTCGAGATCGCATCCAGATACAGACCGATATCGTAAGACCATCCTGCGGACTTGCCGTCCAGACGCGTCAACGAATCTGGCCATTTGTGCATAATGGTGTTGCTGATCTCCGTGGCATAATCCACATGCTGTACGCTTTTATTTTGGAATTTTTGCGACGCACATCCAGCTGATGCCAAAACACCTACGCAGATCACTAGAACTCTTGAATACTTCATTGGTTATTATTACAGGTCTATACAAAAACTTTGTTAGTCGAAACCGAAATTAGGTATTCTAATTTGAAATCAATGCTCTATAATAACAATGTTAGACAGCCTGCTTGCCTTCGGAAAGATCCACATTCGTTATCATCCTGTTCATCAATGAATTCGCTGCCCGCACCTCCATTTCGTAACCTATAATGACAAAATTTTAGTTCACGCCGATTTTCAAACTACGAGACTTTAGCCCTTTTGATCTAACCTTTAAAGATACACTCCCATTTTCATAACCCGATCTGAGTATAACGATCGCCCGGCCATTAAATAATTTCGGTTGTAAAGAATTGAAACTTTCCATGTCATTTGGTGCGGCGTTACCCGAAGCAACAATCTTACCCGCCTTTCCTGATAATGAGATATCAATCATTCTACCCGACTCCAAAACCACTCGACCATGCTGATCTACAAGTTCAATAAGCACGTGAGAAAGTGACTGCCCGTTCGCAGGCAATTTATTGAGGTCGGCCGATAATCTCAACATCCTTTTCTCTCCCGGAGTAGTCAGTGCAATAGAGTCACCTGCTACACCGTCGATATATTCCACTGCTTTAAGCGTTCCCGGATGATACGGGGTCTTGAAAGTGGCTTTATAAACGCTGTCTGTTTTTTGTTCGGCCAGAAACTTACCATTAAGAAACAGCTTGACTATCGGTGCCCTCGAATATACATTTACCGAAACCTCTTTACCGATTTGTTCCGGAAAATTCCATTCCAGACTTTCCTGTGGCCAACCCCAAAAGCTAACTTTTCTGATCTTTCCTGGCTGTGCGGGCAATTCTACTGCCATCGTAATGTTCCGCTGTTTCCAAACGATATCCCGATAGTACGACTGAGGCTTCTTAATACCCAACAAATCAATGTCTCCACACCAGGCATTATACCACGGCCAATCCTGAAAAAAGTGTGTATTTTCCGTCGGATCGACTTCAATGGAGCTGCCCAGTCCCGATTCACCCAGGTAGTCCATTGCAGTCCAGATAAAATCTCCTATTACGTAAGGTAACCTTTCCACCTTATCCCAGTTAGCTGCAGCTTCGGTGGCTACACTTTCAGTACCCAACATGATTCGGTCGGGGAATCTGACATGATCACGCTCATACACAGACCACATGTAATTGTATCCCGCCACATCCAGGGAACGAAACGCATTGTCAATCGGAACCCTGTTTTTACGCTCTTTATCCCACTGGTTGTTTACTCCGGCAGTAATGGCCCTGGTAGTATCGTATTTCAACACTTCCTTTCTCAGGTAGGCTGCTATTTCCATCCCTCTCTCAGTAAGCCTTTCATATATCTCGTTACCGATGCTCCACATGATAACTGACGGCTTATTGCGATCCCTTAATACCAGCGATCTGATATCTTTTGCACTCCATTCCTTGAAATACTGATGATAGTCATCCGGATTTTTCTTTCTCTCCCACTGATCAAAAGCCTCATTTATGACTAACATTCCCAGACGATCACAGGCTTGCATAAAACTTTCCGACATCGGATTGTGAGATCGGATAGCGATGAATCCATTCGCTTTCAACAACTCAATCTTCCTTTCCTCAGCCCGATCGTATGCAGCTGCACCAAGCAAACCATTGTCGTGATGAATACATCCCCCTTTAAGATTAAGCGTCTCTCCATTAATTTGGAACCCCTTGTCAACAGAAAAAGCGATAGTGCGAATGCCAAAAGGCAAGGTAACGATATCCTGAACGCCCTTTTTATTGCTCAATGTCAACTTCAAGCTGTAAAGAGAGGGAGTAGTCACATTCCATAGTTTTGGATTAGATACCATGAAATCAAAAGCCAATGCTGCAGTATCATTTGCCGCAGAAGGAACAGATCTTTGTTCCTTGCCAACAACTTTCCCCTCCGGGCTTGTCAGCACTGCATCAATCATCAGATCTTTATCGCCCTTAGATTGAATTACCGTTGTAGCTATGCTCAGCCTTGCTTCGTCTTTGAGTATGGAAGTAGTCTGAACAGAACTAAGCCAATCATCAATATGCGATTGACCTGTCTTGATAAGATAAACGTGCCTGTAAATACCCGATCCTGCGTACCATCTGGAATTTTTCCCTTTATTAACTACTTTTATTGCAATTACATTTTTTTCTCCGGGCGCATTACAATATGCCGTGATGTCAAAGCGGAAGGTACTGTAACCATACATGTTCTCCCCTGCCTTTTTCCCGTTTATCCATATTTCCGATTGATTGTATATACCCTCGAAATACAATTCATGTCTTTTCCCGGCGTCAGCTGAACCTATCGTGAATGTTTTGCGATACCAACCTTCCCCACCCAGCGTCTGGCCAGTGGCGGCGCCACCCGGACTTTCCTTGCTGAATGGACCTATCGTTTTACCAGGAACTTGATTTTTTATTGGCTCAATACTCCAATCGTGAGGAAGATCCACCGAGCGCCACTGATGGTCATCAAATTCAAACGATTTCGCCTCTTCTGCTGCACCGAGATAAAACTTCCAACCCCTATTAAAAAGTTGTTTCCTGTCATCCGCATAGGTAAATGCAGAGAGTGACAGCATCATGAGGGTTAAAAAGAACTTGAAATTAAGTGATGAATGAACAGTATGTTCGGAAAGCAGAGATTTAAACATGAACCTTTCTTTGTACTTTAAAACCCAAAAGTACGACTTAGCCGTTAAAATTTCCGTATCAGAGCCGTTACTATAGAAAGTACGCGTCTACGCATCCATCTACACCCCAAACGAACGACTCAGAATTATTGATACTTACCATGCTGGACGAGCTTTTTCTGTATTAACTTGTAATAATTATTCCCTTTCTTGAATTAAAAGCACTACCATGTCAAAGCAAGCACAGTATCTGAATAACAAAGTGACAGAATTTCTGGACACACTGGACCACCCACTAAGAAATGAAATTGAAGAATTGCGGAAATGTATTCTAACCGCGAATGCCGGCCTGACCGAAAATATCAAATGGAACGGACCGAATTTCTGCTTTAATGACGAGGACAGAATCACAATGAGGATTCAGCCGCCAAAGCAGATTCAATTAATTTTTCATAGGGGAGCAAAGAAGCTGGAACAACCTCCGAACAGATTGATCGATACAAAAAGTAAGTTATTAACTTGGAAAGAGAATGACAGGGCGATAGCAACGTTCAAGAACATTCGGGAAATAGAAGACGCACAATTAGACTTGGCTAAGATTGTTGATGAATGGATTTCCGAGGCTAAGTAAAGAAAAGTTTTTCATTCTTATAATTAATCGCAATATTGCAATATGGGACTAACAAAAACGGAAATGTTTACAGCTGAACAAAATCAGCTTGCACAGTTATTGAAGGCAATGGCTCATCCTGCCCGTATTGCTATTTTGCAAAGAATACTCATTTCCAATACTTGCATATGTGGCGATCTGGTAGCAAAAGCATCCGAACTGAGCAACAAGTCCAACAGCAGTTCAGAACTGTAAGGGATATGATCCGGAGTTACTCAGAGAAATTCATCAAAGAAAATATTTAGACTATGTCTGCAAATAACTGCGCGCCTGCTGCCGAAAGAAAAAAATTAGGCTTTTTGGATCGTTTCCTTACCCTCTGGATATTTCTTGCTATGGGTATCGGTGTTGCTACCGGCTACTTCCTACCTTCTTCCTCGGGATTTATCAACTCATTTTCGAGCGGAACCACGAATATCCCACTAGCGATTGGATTGATACTGATGATGTATCCACCACTGGCAAAAGTGAAGTATGAGAAAATGGGTGAAGTATTTAAAGACACCAGGGTTTTAAGTGTTTCGCTAGTCCTGAACTGGGTTATCGGGCCGATATTAATGTTCTTTTTGGCCATTACCTTTTTGAGAGATTACCCAGAATATATGGTGGGGTTAATCCTTATTGGTCTGGCCAGATGTATTGCCATGGTTGTGGTGTGGAATGAGCTTGCTGAGGGCAACAGGGAATATGCCGCCGGACTGATTGCGTTAAACA
Organism: Arcticibacter sp.; assembly: GCF_045629565.1. GTDB lineage: Bacteria > Bacteroidota > Bacteroidia > Sphingobacteriales > Sphingobacteriaceae > Arcticibacter. Next base: position 49,181 of record NZ_JAZQRL010000007.1, on the reverse strand, counting down.
GTATATTTCAGGTGCTTCTATACAGTGTGTTTGCTTATGTTTTCATTACAGTATTACCCCCTTACTTCGGGCTGGACAGCCTTGAAGTGAACATCACTATCGCGGAGATTGCTAAAAGTGTTGGAATCTACCTGGGGATTCCGTTCGCAATGGGTGTTATCAGCAGATATAGCCTTATTAGACTTAAAGGCGAGGATTGGTTTCAAAACAAGTTTATTCCCCTTATTTCTCCGATTACTCTTATTGCACTGCTTTTCACTATCGTAATCATGTTTAGCCTCAAAGGGGAGTTGATCGTTCAGATACCAATGGATGTGGTCAGGATTGCTATACCTTTAGTTATCTATTTCTCCATCATGTTCGTAATCAGCTTTTTCGCTGGTAAATATTTTGGTGCTGATTATTCAAGAAGTACCTCTATTGCGTTTACAGCTACAGGAAATAACTTTGAACTTGCCATTGCAGTTGCCATCGGTGTTTTTGGGATCAACTCAGGCCAGGCATTTGCAGGTGTTATTGGGCCATTGGTTGAGGTTCCTGCATTAATTGCATTAGTCAATCTGGCCTTCTATTTCCGCAAAAAGTACTATCCCACAAAAGCCTTAGACATCATACAAAAATGAGAATTGCACTTTTTTCAGATATCCATGCGAATCTTGCTGCATTTTAAGCGATGCTAAAGGATATGGACGGTCAGAATCCGGATATCATTTATTGCCTTGGCGATCTGGTTGGATATCACATCTATCCGAATGAGATCATAGAAGAGATTCGAAGAAGAAAGATAGGGACATTAAAAGGAAACCATGATGAGAAGGTTGAGAAGATAAAGACGACCGCAGAAAGCCTTCAAGAGCCAGGCAAGAATTATGCTTACCATTTAATCAAGGAGGAAAACAGAACATACTTGAAGGCTCTTCCTGCACATATTAAATTAGAATACAAATTACGGGCAGGCTTGTTGAATCTTGTTTTTGCTCACGGCAGTACCCGGCGCATAGATGAATATATACTTGAAGACACAGACGAAAATTACGTATTGGAACTAATGGATGAAGCGGGTGCGCACTTGCTTTTTGTGGGGCATTCACATCAACCATATCATCGGATCTTAAAGACCAACGCTAGTTCGGTCAGGCAGGTTGTGAATATCGGCTCGGCAGGGAAGCCAAAAGACGGCGATCCGCGAGGTTGCTATGTGATGTTGACCCTTGAACCAGACGCTGAGATTCTGGAGAATTGTTTTCAAGTGGAATTTAGAAGGTTCAAATATGACGTTGAAACTTCAGCGCAAGACATCGAAAAAAGCTTGCTCCCGAATGAATTGCGGAGAATATACGAAACGCGTTTTGATTGTCCGAATAGTTAATCGATCATGATTGTCAGAGGGTCAAAAGCAGATATCCATTAAATCAAATATTATGAAAACTGAAGAACAACTGAAAGAACTGGCAAGGCAGAAGTACATTGAAATTATTACCGTTTATGCAGAGAAGCCGTCCGAGGCTTGCTGCCCTCCAGGATGCTGCAGCTAATATTCGATCTCGCAACCGTCTATCGATCTGGTATGATATCACTGGTGCTGTTATCGCTCTAATTGGAGCTTGTATTATTATCTATATGTCCTCGCAATAACTGAACTTAAATTCTCTCACAAAACGAACATTTTTCGTCGGTTCACCTTGATGTCTCTCTGATAGAAAAAAACGGTCTCATAATGCCCTCTCTCGGAGAATATAATAGTTACAATTTATCTTATGTTAATAGATTCATTCCTGCTAAAAACTGCTCTTATTCTGGCATAAAAACTAGCAATCTTGGCCCTAGCTTGTAGGAAGTTCTGAGCATCGTTAATGATTAAGGAAATATTTAAGTATCTAAGAGGAGAAGGAAAATTTAGTATATTGTATGCAAAGACGAATTCGCGAAATTGGCTATACGGCATCAGCAGTAAGGACAGGAGTCCAAAGGCATAAGCTACTATGGGATATGAAGTCGTGAAATCTGTTTTTGATAAAAAACAAGCCGTTGGTAATAATTAAACATTGAAGATTACAATACTTTTTTGAAGGCAAGTGTGTATTTGGACGAGTATTGACAATGGCCTGTCCTGACATTTTGAGTTCAACAGCTTATAGTAATATTAATAGCATTTTATGGGTAACTCACCAGATAGAATTAAGCCTTGTTTTAATCAACTTTCTTTTATTCTACAGGGCGTATTATTTCTTTTATTGATAAACAAACCGGTCTCTAGTACCGCGCAAGCTAGTATTGAAATTACAGACAGCTCGTCAAACAGGCGATTTACTAATTGGGCAAGGACTAATGCATTCCCAATACAAAACACTGATCGTGCAAAAGGCAGTGCCGATCTAGAACCGCTAAAGAAAATCATTCGTAACGCGCGGATTGTCGCTTTAGGTGAACCTGCACATGGGATCCATACACTGCTTGCCCTCCGAAATAGAATGTTTCGCTTTCTAGTTGAGAATTTGGGGTTTACGACAATCGTATTGGAAGCCGGTTTTGCCGAATCGTATGTAGCTGCTGATTTCATCGCAGGTGGTCCTGGTACAGCACAAGAAGCTGCGGCTAAACTAACCATCGGAAGTCCTTCGTTAGAAAACGTTGCACTTTTACAGTGGATGCGACATTACAACGCTAACCCAGCTCACAAGCATAGGTTAAAATTTTACGGAATGGATATGCAGCTGAGAGGTTTCCCCGGAGATACGACACCTTCACATGCTGCGATTGATGAAGCACTAAGGTATCTTAGACAGGTGTCCCCAGAGGATGCTGTAAAACTGGAATCTGCTATAGTAACCTACCTTCCACGTTTATCGGTTGCAAAATATCCATTACTTTCGTCAGAAGAACATAACAGCCTTAGTGCTACATTGGATGATCTAATCGCCTTGTTTGAACGTGAGCGAATTAATTTTATAAATAGTAGTTCAAAGAATAAATATGAGTGGGCGTATCGAAATGCAATACTTGCCAGACAAACGGACCGAATAGTGAGAGTCACATCTCGAGAGCAACCCGGAAAAATTTCACCAGATGCTTGGAAGGCTATGAATGCGCGTGATGCTGCTATGACCGATAATTTAATTTGGATCTTAAATTCTGAAACCGAAAGAGGCAAAGTGCTGGTTGTCGCTCATAATGCACATGTTAAAAATGAAGTCACCACTGGGGGAGTTTGGGATTCTTTTGCAAAGCCACCGAACAGCATGGGACAATATCTTAAGTCAATCTTTCCTAAGAATGACGTGTTTATAATTGGAAGTAGTTGCACACCTTCTCTAGTCGAAGCTCACTCTACTAGTTTGGATAGAGCCCTTCTTCAAGTTGGTAAACCTCGTTTTATACTAGATCTTAAGCCGGCCTCACGGAATCCCTACGTTTCAGCCTGGCTCAAGATGAGACGTCCTATGGAAGCAAATAAGGTAAGCTATTTAATGCTGTGCGCCAGCGATGCTTTTGACGGACTTCTATTTATTAACGAAATCCGGTGATGACTAATAGCATAAAGGTAGAGCGAGCTAAAAATAACTACACTCAGGCTGATTTAGCAGAAAAAGTAAGGGTTTCCCAGCAAACCATAAATTCCATCGAATTGGGGAAGTACGTGCCCTCGACTTTGCTAGCGTTGAAAATCGCGAAAGTTTTCGGGACGACTGTAAATGAAATCTTCAGCTTGGAAGACATCGATTTAGAATGAATTGTTAAATAAAATGCTATCCACAATGAATTAAGGAAAATCGATTGTCTTAAACTAGAATCTGCATTCGGAATTGAGCGTGACTGGAAAGAAGTAATTTGTATTGTAAGGTGGGGGCGAAACTGAAAAACGTTTCCCATTATTCCCTCCATTTCTGATCAAGGGTTTATTAAGACAATCTGCACGGATTTCACTTCAACATATCTTTTAGCAAATCTCCAGCTATATTTTCAATAGGTATCTATGATAGGGGTACTGAATGGCATTCAAATCGCCTGAGTTGAAAAACCACAGGAAACTGCAACCTGATAGTATGAAAAATCGTCTTATCGAAAAAAACTTTATGAAAAAGGGCGTGATGTTTTTATTTCTACTGGTTTGGGTTAGCTATAGCTACGGCCAAAAAACGGCGTTTCCTACGGATCCTCAGAATGCAAAATTTATATTGTCGGATATTCCCAACTTCTGGCGGGCATTTGATGCTATCGGAAAGACTAAGGAAAATCCATTTCACGAATACGTTAATCAAGGCTCGATAGGATTAAAAGGGTTTATTCCATATCGAATTATGGGGGCAGATTCTCTGTTGAAAATGGTTGAAAGGCGGAAGGCGGACTATCAGAAGGTGCGTAATATAGATAGCTTGATAAAGGCAAAGGAGAAATTAATTAAACCCTACTTCTACGCTCTAGAGTACTGGTATCCGGATGCGGTATACCCGCCAACGTATTTCGTTATGGGCAGATTTAATAGTGGGGGAACAGTTTCGAAAGACGGCTTGTTGATCGGTGCGGAGATGCTAATAAGCCTGGATCATTTGCCTGAGCTGATCATGCATGAGTCAATTCATTTCCAACAAACCTATCCAAAGGGCGAAACGACTCTTTTACAACAGTCAATAATTGAGGGTGCGGCCGACTTTGTTGCCGAACTCGTCACAGGCATAAAGGGGAATATGGAAGCCAATACCTATGGAGCTACAAATAGAATAGCATTGAGCAAAGAGTTCGTTGAGCGTATGCACAAGACGGATTCGCAGGATTGGTTGTATGGAACCAGCGGTAAGGACGAGCGACCCAACGATCTTGGCTATTGGATGGGTTATGAAATTGTAAAAGCCTATTTCGAGAGACAGGATGACAAAAGAAAAGCTGTAAGTGATATTTTGAATATTGAAGATTACGATGCTTTTCTGAATGCAACTGGGTACTTAGACGAGTATTTGCCAAAATAGGTTGTAACGTAATTCTCATTTTCAGATACTTAAATTACTTGAGTACTAGTCTGCATGAGATTTAACCATAGGGTTAGATTACCTCATGACTGCCGTTTTCATAATAAACATTGTCGGTCCGATACGGAGACCTGCATTTTTAATTTGTCTCAACGATCATTCTTTGAAACCAGGCCAATAAAATTTGTATATTGTTGAACTACGCCAATTTGATTTATACTCACTAAGGGAAAACCTGGAAAAACTTTAAGCCTTGCTATGAATTGCGCTATTGAAGCCTCGGGTGTACAGTTTGGTTATAATAAAAAAATAATTTTAACTGACGTTTGTATCCATGTTCCAGCCGGATCCATTTTTGGATTTCTGGGTCTAAACGGTGCGGGAAAAAGTACTTTTATTAAAGTTTTATTAGGCTTATTAACGACTCAAAGAGGGGATATCAAAATCTTCGGGATCGATATAAGGAAAGAGAAGTTAAAGGCTCTTGCCAAGATAGGCGCGTTTGTAGAAGGGCCGGCGCTATATCCAGACATAACAGTATATGATTATTTGAGGGTGAAGCAAGTTTTGTTAGGCCTGAAATCTTTAGAGATCGATAAGGTGTTAGATGACCTGGACTTAAAGGAGTTCAAAGATGTCCGATCAAAGAATTTGTCTTTTGGGATGAAACAAAGGCTTGGTATAGCTTTTTCGTTGTTGGGTGATCCTGACTTATTAATTTTAGACGAGCCCGCGAATGGTTTAGACCCTGATGGTATTCGAGACATGAGAAACCTCATACTCAGATTAAATCGAGACTTAAACAAGACAATCTTTATGTCTAGCCACATCTTGGACGAGGTGGAGAAAACCTGTACGGATATTGCTATCATTAGTAAAGGTAGAATTATCATCAGTGATCAACTTGACAAAATCATTTCTCGAAATCGGAATGTATTGCAATTAAAAGTTGATAACCATCTGGCAGCTGCTGAGGTTTTGCAGAAGAGTGGATATGAGTGTATTGGAAGTTCGAAAGATTTTTTACAAGTATATTTTCAGGACATCGATGATATACCCATGATCAACCGGATATTGGTCAACTCGGGTATTAATATCTTTATGTTAAGTGCGGTAAGTAAGTTGGAAGACACCTTTTTTAATTTTACAGATGCTAAGGAGTTTCGCAAAGCTTAGGAGAGCGATCAATGCTGAATTGATTAAGACAAGAACTACTGTTGCCTTCAAATTGGCAGTTATCTATCCTCTGATACCGGTATTGATCTACGGAGCGGTGATGTTTTATTATCAAGAGAGAATCGAAGCCAAGAAAATTGATTCCTGGATATTTTTCTCTAATGTCGTCTGGAACTTTTGGAGCAGTTTTGCACTCCTTCCGTTGGTGGCTTTGCAAACCATCATAAGCAATAATCTTGAAAGTAGTAATGGCGGATGGCGAAACATATTTAGTCTTTCCGTCTCAAGAACATCGATTTACATAGCCAAGATGCTAGTCGTTGCGCTTTTAATATTCATCAGTTTGTGCATGTTGTCAACGTATGTATACCTGTATGGGATGATAGCAACTACGTTCTTTAAGAGCTTGAATTTTCAAGACTACTATCCACCACTACTACTCTTGTATTTGCCATGTATTGTAATGGGAAGTTCATTAGGAATTATTTCCATCCATTATTTTTTTAGTGTCTTTCTAAAAAATGTCTATACCAGTTTTGGCTTCGGCATTTTTGTAACGATAATTGGCTTATTTCTTATTCAAAAGCAAAACCTCGCTATTTTCTTTCCTTGGGGTTGGCCGGCCTTGTCATCTACTTACTCGAATAACGGAGAGATTAACAGCGTCTGGTATATTGCTTTAATTAGCTCAATATTGACATGTATGGTTGTTACAACGCTTGGACTTCTGTCAGAAAGGAAACTTCATGTTGTTGATAGGTGATTTGAGAATGCTTGCCCACTTAATGGCGCTTCTTCATAGATATAAAGAGTCTAGTACGGTCATTTTCAGAAAACAACCGTTTCTTGATAATCAGCTTAATAACAAAGATAAGTTCATCACTTTTGCTTGTTCAATTTCGTACATAAATGCTCGTTAATGAACAGCCAAGTGTTTATTAATATTGAATATGTGGCTTTCTTGTAGACGTAAGGCTCATTTTCATGCTGGCACAACAAATGACCTTTTTTTTTTAATTTACATCTATGAAGAATTGTATACTTGTCGGTTTCCTTGCTTTTACATTTTTATTTTCGTGTTCATTGCCAAAAGAGCCAATTCATTCTAAGCCATTGTCGTTAATAGATAGCTTGAATATGGTATCCGATAGTGTTAAAGTTGAGGACATTATTGTACATAATTTATTTAAAAGCCAGATTTTAGCTCATCGTGAGGTTGGAAAATATGATAGCTTAATGATTATAAACGAGGTTTACATGGCACATAAGCAGTTATGGGATAACTGTTATGGGATGATCTTTGGATCAGATAACGCTTCCAAGTTTAACACTTCTACTGGAATGATTGCATGGAATAAAACTCTGTATCCAGAAAAAAAAGCTCTTTTTGACAATAAGGCCAGAGAACTGTTGGCCATGAATTTAGACTCTATCTTAACCGTAAATTTAAGGAAGTTCAATAAGATGGTTAGCTATAAACCTAAAGCCGTTATTAGTATATTGTTTACACCAATTCAGGGTATTGGTTTTGGTGGGTGTAATGCAGAGCAATTTGCACTTGAATTGAATTACGAAAATAATGATCTCGATTATACGATCAATAAGGGCATACCACATGAACTCAATCATTTGGCTTATGAACCAAATAGAATGAAAGACCCCAAGCACGAAACTGCATTGGCACAAACTATTGATGAGGGCTTTGCTTGTTATTTTACATGGGTGTTTTTTGATGGAACTATTTCAAAACATGAAGCGGTTGAGAATATGTCTGAAGCAGACTGGAAGTGGTATATTGCCCATGAAAAGGAAATATTTCAAAAGGTCAAGAGGTATTTTGACGAAACAGGTGAAAATCCATTATTGAGAAATAATAAATTCAAATTATTCCCGGATGCTCCTAAAACTCTCTTTTATTGGTTAGGATTTAGAATTATAGAAGCTTATGTGAAAAATCACGGGCCAAATTCTTGGAAAGACATATATAATTTATCAAGCGAAGAAATCTTTAAACGTAGCGGATACGGAAATCAATTCGGCCAGTAACAACTTTCAACGGTTTTTAGTGTAAACTTTATTAAACGATTATCCTAATTATCATTTTTCCCTCGTTTTCTGATCTAGGGGGAGAACTGGCTTAGAGCACTGTCCTCTCTAACCGGATCAATCAGGAGACGTCCTTTAATTATCAAGAACTCATTCCACTAATCAAACGATACTTCCTAGTTTTTGATAATGAGTAAATGATAATACTCTTTCATGGTTGTAGGCTCATAAAACGAACGTTTTACAAACACCCTAAACAAATCAATAGATGGACCTCAAAAAACCATTATCCAGTCTCAAAATCCCGTATCAAATATTTGTCTCTTCAATTTAAACATTCGTTGACTTTATGAGACAAATATCCCTTAGGGCGCTCGCGTTGTCACGCTGTACACGAACTATCAGCGGCGTGAATCTGCTGGTTTCATACTTTTGAGGACTCAAGACGAATCACCCCACAACCTCCCCATAACTCATCACCCTGATCCTACTCACCCCGCCCGGCTGCTTGCTCACCTGAATCTGCGTCCCAATCCGCTCTTTCAGCGCCTCCACATGCGAGATAATCCCGATTGTCTTACCGTTCGCCTGCAAGTTCTCCAATGCCGAGATCGCAACATCCAGCGTATCCGAATCCAGGGTACCAAAGCCTTCATCAATGAACAAAGAATTAATCTGCGTCTTCCGGCTGGCCAGGTCCGATAGACCCAGGGCCAGCGCCAAACTTACCAGAAAGCTCTCCCCTCCCGACAAGGTCGTCATGGGCCTGACCACATCAGCCTGATATCCGTCGATGATCTGGATCTCCAGGTCCTTCGAAGGGCTCTTTAGAATCCGGTAACGGTCCGTCAGCTTCTGCAAATGCAGATTGGCTAACTCCGTCAAACGAGCCAAGGTAAGTCCTTGAGCGAAGTTGCTGAACTTTTTGCCATTATCTGAACCAATGAGCGACGATATTTTCTGCCACCTCTGCAGCTCTCCCTGCTGAACGACGATCTGATCGGCAATTTCTTTGAAACGAAGCTTAGTCTCAAAATCAGACTGCAGCCGGTTTCGAATTCCTCCGATCTCCTGATTCAGGTCCCGCCAGGAGGCGTCCAGAGAACTTAGCTGCTCCTGAAGTTCCTCAGAACTCAGTTCCGTAAGAGCCTTCGATCGCTCAAGCTGCAAGTCGGCACGCAACCTCGTTAACAGATGCTCTGCATTGGCGATAGCCGTCTTGATCTCAGCCTCCATCGTCGAGATCTCAGCAGCGATACCCTCATCAAGTCTATAGGAACGGAGCTCCGCTATATCGGCAATACCCTGTTCCTGAAGTTTTCTTGTCAATTCCGCTGAAAGACGGGACAAATCCTTGCCCGCTTTATCCAGGTCCTGCCTGTCCTTCTGTAATGAAGCTTCCAGCGCTAGCAACTGATTTTGCAGCTGATTCCGCAGTTCCTGCTGCCTCTCCAAAGCTTCACGAAGCTGCTTCAGCTGGTTCCTAAGCTGCTCGCGCTCAAACACAGGATCTTTCTCACCAAACAGCTCCCGACGTTCGCCCAGCTCTTCCTGCAAACGCAGATCAGCCTGCTTGCGCTCTTTCTCCCGTTGCTGAAGAAGTTCCTGCTTTGCTCTCAGAACCTTTTCCAGACTTATACTCTCTGCGCCTAGCTCCTGCTTTCGCAATGTGGCCGAAGCTAACTTCTCATTCGACTGCCGGCATACCAGCAAACGTGCGTTCAACGCGCGGATGATATCTTCCGGAATGTCGGTAATCTGCAAAGATCTTAACACGTCCTGAATCTTATTCTGTAGGTCACCAATTTCAAGATCCAACTTGCCAATTTCCAGCCGGACCTTTTCCAGATTTCCGGCCCCGCTGCTGAGTTGTGTCAGCAGCGATTCTTTCCTGGTCTTCGCCTGTTCGATCGTACTTTTCAAATCGATCAACATCAGCTCCACCATGCTGATGTCTTTCTGCAGAACACGCAGTGCCTGGATCTGAGCCTGCAAGGCTGACAATTCACTTTGTTTCTTAAGAACGATCGCATTGATAATGGCGGGCTTCTCCAGCGCCAGTGGTGCAGGCAACCTCCCATTATTTAAAGCGAAGGAACTCTCCATATTAGAAAGCTTCTCTTCACGCTCTGCCGACTGCTTAAGCTGGCCTGCGAGTTTCTCTTTCGAGGCACTCAGCTTGATTGCCGAATCCTGAATCTCCCTGGAAAGTTTCTGCACATAGACTTCATGGGCGTTCCGCTTCTGTTCTGCTTCCGTAAGTGCCGAATGATAGTGTTTCTCGACATAGGGGTGCTCTTTTGATCCGCAAAGGGGACATTCCTGATCCTCCTGCAGCTGACCTCTATCCGCATCGTATTTTTGTATGCGAATCTGTATATCAACCACTTTCCTGTGATCTTCTAATATGCGTTCGGCTTCCTGCTTTTCCTCCGTTTGGAGGGCCAGCACTGCCTCAAGCGAAACCACCGATTCCTGGTTCCGGCTTTGCTCCTGCTTTAGAGCATCCAGCTGAGCGCGGGTTTGGAAGTACTCTTTAGCTAACCTCGATTGATCCTGACATAGGCTGATCAAGCCAGGAAGCTTGTCTGCCGACTCTTCCAGGACGTCAAGCGACTTGCCCTCAAACTCCGTCCGCAGCTTGTCTCGAAGTCGAACCAGTTCCTGCTGCTTGAGCAACAAGCCGGCATTTGATTTAGCTATTTCCTCTTCAATGGCAAGAAGCGACTTTTCCTGATCCTTTTGCAGATCGACGACACTTCTTTCTTCGGCTTTTTTATCCCGAAGTGAAAGCCGCGCACGGCCTAATTCCTGCTGATATTGATCGATGCGAACAATTGCCGTCTCCAGTTCATTTTCTTTGGGCTGACCGACAATCAACTGGTTCAAAGCGCTGATCTCCACCTCAAGCGCAGCAATATTTTGAGCTAAAGTATCCCGGTCACTGATGGTCTGATCCACATCTTTTAGTGCCGTCTTAGCCCAGCTCTCTGCCCTCTCGAGCTCCTTTCTGAAGCCGTCCAGCTGCAGATCTTTCTGAATCACCTTCTCAAACAGCGGCTCCTGCTCTTGCAAGCTCCCGTCCTTCTGATCGAGCAGCTTTTTACCTTCCTCAAATGCCTGATCTGCCTGCCGGCTCTTCTCCTGAACCGAGGGAAGCACCTCTTCCTGTTCCCGAATCCTTAATGCAAGTTCCTCGATTCTCCCTTCATGATTCTGAATATCCTGCAGGTCTGAACGGTAGGCCATGGCCTTCTGATGCAGCGCCAGCTTCTGGAAGTCCTCCTGATGGAGAATCAACTTCTCCTGCTGTTCACGCAGCAAATCCCGTTGCCGCGCTTCATCAACTTTCAGTTTACCTAAAACTCCTAACCAGTTGATTTTATCTCGTGTATCCAAAGAGTTATCCCGAACGGCCTTTTCCCGAATACTCAGATCCTGCAAAGAAATGTTCAGCTGTGAAACTTCTTCATCGGAAAGGATATCTGCATTATCCAGTTGCTCTCTCAGCCTTTCCAGCTTCTCTCTCTCCTGCCTTGCCCGGTCAAACACATACCTGGAGATCTCCGAATACACTGCCGTATCGGTGATTTTTTCCAGTAGTTCCGAACGCTCATTCTCTTTCGACTTGAGAAACTGCGTAAAGTCTCCTTGAGACAACATTACCGAGCGCAGAAATTGATGATAATCAAGTCCACATAGGGCGACGATCTGCTGTTGCACTTCAGAAAGAGGGTGATTAACCATAATTTCCAAAGTGCTAAGATCAACAAGCTCCATCCGTTGAGTCTGCAGTGCACCGTCCACCTTGCCATAACCGCGGCGCTGCGACCATTTCGCCCGATAGCCCTTTCCCTTGATCTCAAACTCCACCTCTGAGAAAGACTCCGCTGTATGCCTGGTCATACTCTCAGAAACATCTCTGTCATGCCGATGAACGCGGCCATAGAGCGCAATGGTAATAGCATCCAGGATGGTCGTCTTCCCAGCTCCCGTAGGGCCTGTAATAGCGAATAATCCACTTTCGGTGAAGGGGCTTTGATCAAAGCGGATCTGATGTTCTCCCTTCAGGGAATTCAGGTTTAAAAAACGTACGCTTAATATTTTCATGAGTTAGTCCCTCTGAGCCATTTTTTCCAGGATTTCGTCGAACAATCGCAGCAGTTCACCATGGTCCTCATTTGGAAATTCCGATTCACATCGCTTTAGAAATACCGAACGGGGTTCCAGCTCATGCAACGCAGATTCCAAAATGGTCTGCTCGTTTAAGCTAAGGGCAGCACTTGTCTTGATCTGACGCGGAAAGAAGCGTTCAATAAATGGCTTGCCGGCTTTTAACTTGTCCAACTGCTCATCCAAATCATGAATAAAACGGTCGGTCTTTATTTGAAGCTCTACCCAGGCAGGCATCATCATACCCCGGTCTTCCATAACGTCCAGCTTCATTCTTACTTCTTCCAGTGTTCCTTTTATCCTGATCAGCTTTCTGCAGCAAGGCACTTTCAATGCTGTGATCTGTTGCAGCCCTCCTTCTCGGAAGTCCAGAATCAGCACCTGCTTTTCGTCATCTGTTTCTGAAAAGCTTAAAGGAATAGGTGAACCAGAGTAACGTACATGACTCATTTTGTTCACGATCTGCGGACGGTGTATATGACCTAAGGCTACGTAATTGAATTCTTCAGGGAACTGGTCTCCGCAGATCTGCCCCAGATTGCCAACGTGGATCTCCTTTTCACTTTCAGAAGTACTGGAGCCAGCAGCAAATAGATGCCCGGTCGCAATGACCGGTATTCCCTCTTCTTTATAGGCGGCAATCTCGGCTTTGAACCTATTGTAATGCGCACAAATCCCTTCCTTAATTCGCGACTCCCGGTCCTGCGCGGTTTCGCCTGCAACAGAGAGCCGAACGTCTCTGTCCCTCAAAAAAGGAATCGCACATATCACAAGCTCTACTTTCCCATCTGCATTCAAAACCGGAATGATCTGCTGACGAATATCTTCCGGAACTCCACCAACAACATGAATATTGAAAAACTTCAGCAGCTCTTTGGGTGCGTTGAGCGTACTGATCGAATCGTGATTGCCGCCAATGATGATCACTTCCCGGCAGCAGGTTCCCTTAACCTGCCACAGGAACTTATAGTATTGCTCAAGAGCTATATTCGAAGGATTACCCGTGTCGAAAACATCTCCGGCAATGATTAAAACTTCAATACAATGGTGACTGAGCTCCCCAATGAGCCAGTCCAGAAAGAACTGATGCTCCTCTGTACGTTCACATTGCTCTAACTTTTTTCCCAAATGCCAGTCGGCTGTATGCAGAACCCTCATGTACTACAAACTTCGTGATAAAAACGAAATGTTCTGCCAGAATAAACGTCAGGATTATCTGACAATTACAAGTAAATCTAATTCTTCACACGCTCACATTCTTTTTCGCAACCATCATACTGTTCATCTTCTCCAGTAGACTGATGTATTTATCTTTCCAAAAACCGTCGTCTGTAGATTTGTCCGGGACAATTTCATAACTGGGATCTCCGGAATATCTCCGGCTATCTTTAAAATCGTCGCGCTCAAAGAACTCAGGAAATTCTTGTGAAAAATCGTGTTCGAGTGCTTTTCCCAATCTGAAAATTATCTCGGGCTTAACTTTGGGAAGAACAAACCAATTATACATAGATCTGCGGTTTACTCCCATCAATTTCGAAAGTTCACTCAGTGACATATTCGCACGCCTAACTACCCGTTCGATAATTTTTCCATGATGTTTTTCCATATTACCCGTTATGTGATGTATGATAAATTTTGTGCAAAGAAAGGCTTTGCGGGGTAGAAAAAAGTACCACTTTATGAACGATATGTACTTCCCAAAAAAATGAAAACAGCGTTTAAAGCGTAAAAACGCAGATTTTATGAAATTTTAAGAGTTCCTCACTTTTGTGATATACTGTGAGGGTGTCAAACCGGTATGAAGTTTAAAGTTCCTGTAGAAGGATACTTTAGAATTGAAGCCACATTCATATCCCAGTTGCTCCATGGAGATATCTCTTGGCTGTTCCAATTCTTTGCAGGCGTATTGAATGCGCAGTTGATTAATGTAGTCGGCAAAACTTTTGCCCATCTGTAAACTGAATATTTGCGACAAATAATGCTTCGGAATCTTAGTCGATTCCGAAAGGCGGTCGATGCTAAGCGAAGGGTCTAAGAACAGTCTTTCATTTTCCACCATCGCTGTCAGACGCTCTTCATATATAACCAGAGCTTGTTCGGGTAATCCTGATTTGGCATAGGCCCTGGGTTCTACTGCCATAACCTCGTCCGTGTTGCCAGCATTCAACGTACCTTCCGGATAAATCAACAAGCGCAGCTTATGATCCAGGACGATAAAAACAACTATGGTCATGATCCCATACATCATCAAACGCGGAACGTAAAATGAGGCGTGACTTCTTGGTGAGGAAGAATCAACCGTAATTAACAGGAAACCGGTAAAAACAAGCATTATCCCGGCGGTTGACAAAAGATCTAAGACTCTTTTAAACTTCATAGTTCCATTCCTGTAGAGGTAGAAGCTATATGCTCCGTAACCGAGCAATGATAGGATGATAGCATTGAATAAGGAGTACCTGATCATCACATACAAAATATCCTTATCTGCAGAAGTGCTGATCCAGACGATATACAACAGGTAATACAAAATAAAAGGTGTAGCGTGCAGCAGATAATCCTTCTTATTGAAACGATGATTACCCTGTACTGTCCTCATCGCGAAATAGAGGGTCGGCCCATAAGCCAGTCCGTATGGCGCTGCCCAATCAAGATAAGCCTTATCAGCAAAAAAAGATGCGACCACTAGCGCATGAAAGCTATGCACTACAACCAGGCCAACACCAAAGGTCAGTATTTTTTCATGCAGGGGGCCTGATCTGATCTTAAAACTCATATAAGCCACAATGATGCCTGCAGTAACATTTGCAGCCAGGCACCATGAAATGATTTGCCGTAGAATATCCTCCATAAGGTCTGGTAGCTATGCATCAGAAGATTCGCTGAACTTCCTTCGATATTCAGAAGGGGTGCATCCGCTTATGTCTCTAAAGTAACGATTAAATGATGCTTTTGAATTAAAACCACATGATTCTGCTATACTCTCTATGGTGAGCTCGCTTAATACATCCTGTTTCAATAGACGGCTGGCATGTTCAATTCTGTATTCGGCTATAAGCTGGTAAAAACTTTTGCCATGCTCTATCTGAATAAGTTTAGTACACTTATGTTTGGGAAGTCCGACTTCAGAAGCAAACTTTTCAAGTGAAAGCAGCGGATCGAGGTACAACTGACGCTCGATGAGCACTTTGCTGAGATTTTGACTATCAACAAGGGAACCGACCATGTGTATACTATCCCCTTTCTTTTCAATAAGATCCGCTGACGGTTGCTTAGGGTTGAAAAATACATATGCTCCCAGCATCAATACACAAAAGGCCAATATATAATAAGTAAGCTGCCCTACTCCAAAACCCCAGTCCCATGTAATATGACGTTGAGATGCGAACATGAAGAGCGGAACGGATATAGCTAAAGATATAATAGTCAACAGCTTCAAAATCTGCACATCCGAGAGGCTGGCTTCCCTGGGAATCTTGCTTCGTGAAAAACCTATATACAAACCATACGCCACTATGCTTAACGGCATTGCGGGAAGATGAATGGCATGATATAAGTCAATATCAATCTGACTTAGCACCGTCATCGCGTAAAACGGCACCTGGTGCAAATGATATTCAATACGACTTGTTACGGGTTCCATCGTTAGACTGCGATACAATCTATACAATACCGGACCATATAGCAATGCTACCGGCACAGAAGAATCTAAAAAAATTGTAATCAGATGGAATATACAGTAAGCACAAAGAACCTTAAGGTCAGTTCGAAAAGAGCAATTCAATTCCTTTTGCCTCAGTAGCCGAAGCCAAATTTGATTTGTGATCAATTTAGTTTTAACGAATTTTTAATCAATTTAACTAATATACCTTTCTGTCTTGACCGATCAAAGGATGATATCCGAGGTTTAGGTAATGCCCTTATAAAAAGGATGAAAATAACTCTTGTTCCTATAACTCCCATCCTTTGGTACAAAGATAAATAATGTTACCGTATTGGTAATATGAAACGGTCAGCTTAGCTTCTACACCAAGGCTCCAAACCAAATCCGGTGGACGACTGATAGAGCCATAGAAAAACGGGCTGTAAAAAACTGGAAATCTGGAATATCAGAAGAAATACAAACTGCAAAATAACGTCAACCTGAATGAACATTAAAAGGGTTTTCTCCACATCATGATCTATATGATACCCATAATGGGCGGGTATGCAGCCCATATGAGTCCGAGTTTCAAGCCTGTTAGTCGGACTCATATGGGCTGCAAGTCGCTTTTTATACGCCCACATATAGGATAAGGCCTTATCCGAATATTTACCGATTGACTCCATGAATACCTTAACTACAAACCATTTTTAGCTATTTTTGTAATAAATCTCGTAGAGAAACACAGAAAGCCGATTAGCATGAAACCAGGGGATAAAGTTATTTGCATCAATGCGCTTATAGACGCAGATAAAAAAGAGGAGATCAGTCGTGATTTCGAAATTTGGGTTACTAAAGATAAAGAGTACACTATAAGGGAGATACTTGACAATAATGGTATTGTTACCGGAGTCCTTTTGGAGGAGATTTATAATCTGCCCAAGTTTTTTAAACTCATCAACAAATACCAGGAACCGGCCTTCGCCATCTGGCGATTCCGAAAACTTAATTATGCCACCGCAGCAGCGGCTGAACAACATGAGGAAGAACTTGTTGAAGTAGGTATGGAGCCTAAAAAAGAAAAGGAGCCACTGAAGCAATCCTAATCTTTGGGCGACGGTAACCCAACACTATTTTGATATTGCGTGAGCTGCGTGGCCATACCTTTGAATATAAACAAATGGAATGGCCACATAGCATACCAGTACAAACGTCCCCATAGTCCGCGCGGACGAAAAGTTGCGGTCTGGATCAATGTTTTCCCCGACCTGTCCGACTGATCGATGCAGAACTCCAGCCAAGCCTCGCCCGGTAGCCTCATCTCCGCATAAAGTAACAACCGTTTCTTTTCTTTGTCGGCGAGTAATACCCTCCAAAAATCCAGTGCATCACCCGCGATCAGGCTGTCCTGGTTTCTTCTGCCCCTCCTCATTCCTACACCGCCAACAACTTTATCGGCAAAGCCTCTAAGCTTCCATAAGAAATTCAGGTAATACCAACCCCT
Organism: Arcticibacter sp.; assembly: GCF_045629565.1. GTDB lineage: Bacteria > Bacteroidota > Bacteroidia > Sphingobacteriales > Sphingobacteriaceae > Arcticibacter. Next base: position 31,678 of record NZ_JAZQRL010000007.1, on the reverse strand, counting down.
GTTACCTCCGATTCCCCATATATTTTCGAGCACTTCGTCCGAGCTTCTGTCGAAGATAATCTTCACCTGCGAACTAAGGGTCCCATTTTGAGGAACCTTGATCTGATCCATAAAAGTTGTTTCAAGGTACCCCCTGTTAAGAGCGTCTTTCCAGCTGCTGACGATCGAATGCTGTTCGATCTTAACGAAGGCGAGTTTTAGCGATTCGCGATAGCTGAAGCATTCTCCGGGAACAATGTTCTTGATGTTATCGTTTTGGCAAACTACCTCATTTTTCATACTTTCCACTAAAGAACTGGCCAGTGAAAAAGGAACAGATGTAACGAAATTAAGCCAATAGGATGACAGCTTGGGCGTCAGGAAGGGTACATTTATGATGTAACGGTTGAGATTTCGGGAAGCGGCATATTCCAAAAGCATCTGCTGGTAGGTCAGGATATCCGGACCGCCTATATCGAATGTCTTATCATAAGCTTCTTCTTTTACGAGTACGCCGCTCAGATAACGAAGCACGTCGCGGATACCGATAGGCTGGCAGCGGGTTCTCACCCATTTAGGAGCAACCATGACGGGGAGCTTTTCTACCAGGTCGCGGATTATTTCGAATGAGGCACTGCCAGATCCAATGATAATCGCTGCTCTTAGGATAGTGCATGGAATATTGCTTTGTTTCAAAACATCTTCTACAGCCAGTCGTGATGAAAGATGCTTCGATAATTTAGCATCATTGACGATGCCTGTCAGATAGATGATCTGTTTACAATTATCGCATCGGGAAAGGGCGCTCACAAAGTTTCCGGCAGTTTGTTTCTCCGCATCAGAGAAGTCACCTTTGGGTGAGGACATGGAATGCACGAGATAATAAGCGGCATCGATATCCACAGGGATCTGATCCAACCCCTTTCCCGTCACCAGGTCGGCTTCGATGATCATTACCTTCTCGGGATATTCGATTTTTTTTATAAAACGTCGCTTGTCGCGAACCATGCAAACCACATCATGACCCTCCGCCAACAGTACGGGAAGCAGACGTGTGCCGATATAACCATTTGCACCTGTGAGTAGAATTTTCATTGTTTTGTTTGATCCAGACAGTGACAACAATCCTGTTCCTGTATTGTTAGTATAGTAACAAAGAGGGTTATAATAAAAATATGTACCGTCTGAAACGGATATTTAATACATTTGGAAACTCAAACAAAGCAAACTCATGAAATCTCTTTTAAAAAAAGCACTGTACACGTTCTTGTTAATCGCCTCTTCAGCATATGGTTCATTCGCAGTCAATGTGGTGGACAGTGATTTAAGCAATACTGCAGGTTCCAACCGAGGACATGAAAATTTAACTATATATGTATTTATTATCATATTCCTGATTCTGGCTGCCACAGCGCCTTTTTATGATAAAAAAGGGAACAAATAAGGTCAGAAAAAATATTTAAAAAATTTTTCACTTTTTTGAAACTATTAGCCGGTTTCATCGTTAAAGTAGGTGATAAGGTTTAGGTGCCCTTGCTATACTCATTATAGCAGGGGCTTTTTTTATCCTAAAAAATCACTTGCGGATAGTAATGCGCCTGCCACCAATGCGGCGAAAAGCGTGTTTAAAAAGTTTACCACATCATTATCTATAACATGTTTCCGCTCTAGGGTGGCGCCAAGTACAGAATCAAAGAGGTTTCCGGCCATACCTGCTATCATCACAATTGCGACCAAAGGGGTAAATCCGGCAAAGCAGCCGAATAGAAAAGCTATTAAAGCACTTCCCGCTAATCCAGCCATCGACCCCTCTAAACTGATGACTCCGTTCTCTCCCCTGACATCTTTCTGCCAGTGGAGAACATGATAGAAACGACGGCCATAGACGTTCCCCAGCTCTGAGGAGAGCGTGTCTGAGGTTGCAGAGGCAAAAGCCGAAGCAATGAGCACCGTGCAAAACTCGCGTTGTGACGGAAGGCTGAACGCGATGAGTGCAGCTATGGCGGGAACGCCTGCGTTAGCCAGCACTTGTGACGCAACCCGTCGTCCCTTATCGGTTTCTGCAAGTCCCATGCGAACTTTTAGTTGATGTCTCCATTGGCTCGCACCTGTTCCGAGAACGAAGAAACCCGCCATCATGAGCACCCCTGCATATCCTGAACCGAGATAAAGCATATAAGCAAGAATGCCCCCGCATACCGATCCCCATAAGGTTAACTTCCTTTGATATACACTGAAAAACATACCCGCACAAAGGCATGCAATCAACAAAAGGTGGGCTGCATTCATAAGCTAAATATAATGGTACAGCAGGAGCACGTACGCGAATCGAGTAAAAAAGTTACAATATAGGAATAAACTATTTCTTATCTTAAGGCGTTAACCTATAACCATGTAAACCTTAAGAAAGCTCAAATATGGAGGATAATCTGATCGTTAACCTAAGACCCCTATTAATCCACAGCCTGAACGAGACCGGATTTTATGACCAGGCGATTGATCTGGTGCGGGTACCTGCGTTGAAGTCGGCGTTTGCGAAATATCTTTGGATGCGGGGAGAACATATTGTAGGTATACGCTCCTTCCTTGTTCGGGCCAACTGCAAGCTGAGTGAGTTTAACTTCGCAAACTGTCCTGACCCGGCAGCCTGGGAAGCTTTCCGCCAGACGATTAACAAGCACGACAGTGACGCTTTATTACGTTGGGGGCTTCAGAAAGGCAACGTCACCCTGCGAAAGTATGAATCGACACTATCCCACACAAGCGAAAACAAGCATCTTCGCTGTATGTTAGACCATCACATGAAAGATATCCGCAACTCCCTGGACAACCTTTCCGCTTTGAAGCTAAGCTTTCGCTAAATTTCCCGATTCACTGCCCACCATTAGGGTTTCTTGCTGAAGTTTTTTTTCTTTGTAAAACAAGTGCGTTAAATTTACATTGTGTTGTTATACTTGTACAATAACGTAGATTGCAAAAGAAATACTTAAATCTTAATAACTATGCAGGAATTAGAGCCTTCTGTTCTAAACAAAATTAATGAATGGCTTGAGGGAAGCTATGATGCTGATACCCGCCAACAAATCCAACAACTACTTGACGAAAAAGCGTTTACTGAATTGACCGACTCGTTTTACAAAGATCTGCAGTTTGGTACAGGTGGACTTCGTGGAACAATGGGTCCGGGCTCCAACCGCATTAACAAGTACACCATAGGTAAAACCACACAGGGATTGGCAAACTATCTGAAGAAAACCTATCCTTCTGAAAAGATTAAGGTGGCTATCGCACACGATAGCCGTAATAACTCCGATTATTTTGCACGGGTGACTGCAGAGGTGTTCTCCGCAAATGGGATTTATGTTTATTTCTTCAAAGAACTTCGTCCTACACCTGAATTATCCTTCGCCATACGTGAGCTCGGATGTAAGAGTGGAGTGATGATTACCGCATCACACAACCCGAAAGAGTACAATGGATACAAGGCTTATGGTGCAGACGGGGGACAGTTTGTGAGTCCGGAAGATGCCAGGGTTTTGGAAGAAGTATTTGCTATCCAGAGCATCGATGAGGTGAAGTTTGACCGTGTGGAAGAGAACATCGAGGCGATTGGGGAAGAGATTGACCAGCTTTATCTGGACAAGATAGCTAAGCTGAGTGTCTCTCCTGACGCTATAGCCCGTCAGAAAGACCTGAAGATTGTGTTCTCTCCTATTCACGGAACGGGAATTACCCTGGTTCCGAAAGCGCTTGAGAAGTTTGGCTTCACCAACGTGAACCTGGTGGAAAAGCAGATTCAGCCCGATGGCAACTTTCCTACGGTGATCTATCCGAACCCTGAAGAAAAGGAAGCACTCACGCTTGCCCTTGAAAAAGGTGTGGAAGTGGACGCGGACCTGATCATGGCTACCGACCCTGATGCTGACCGTATCGGAATCGCGGTAAAGAACAACGAGGGTGAATTTATCTTGTTGAACGGTAACCAGACCGGAAGCTTGCTGATCAATTACCTGCTTACTGCATGGGAGCAGAAAGGCTTGTTCACCGGCAAAGAATACATTGTTAAAACGATCGTTACATCTTACCTGATTGACGAGATTGCGAAGGCGAAGAATGTAGAGTGCTACAATACGCTGACCGGCTTCAAATATATCGGTGAGCTGATGACCCGCTTCAAGGATGAGAAAGTGTTCATCGGCGGCGGTGAAGAGAGCTATGGTTACTTGATCGGTGATCTGGTACGTGATAAAGATGCTGTTGTATCGGCTGCATTTATAGCAGAAATGACGGCTTATTACAAAGATCAGGGAAGCAGCCTGTATGATACTTTGCTGAATATGTACCTGCAATATGGTTTGTATAAAGAAAAATTGGTATCGGTTACGAAAAAAGGCAAGTCGGGAGCTGAAGAGATTAAAGCAATGATGGAGCGTTTCCGTAATAATCCTCCTGCGACTTTGGGTGGTTCAAAGGTGACGACGTTGAAGGATTATGAGCTTCGGGTATCGACTGATATTGCCAGCGGCACGAAATCTGATATTGAACTCCCTGAATCTGATGTGCTTCAGTTCTTTACTGAAGATGGCAGCATTATTTCTGCGAGACCATCTGGAACAGAGCCTAAAATCAAGTTCTATTGTAGTGTTAAAACAACTCTTGCTGATAAGGCAGCTTATGATGCAGCAAGCAAGGAGCTGGACGCGAAAGTAGATGCGATTATGGCGGATCTGGGAGTGTAGATCAAACTTTTGTTAAATAATTAAAAAGCGGACATTTTTTAATGTGCCGCTTTTTTTATCTTCCATCAGGTTCGTCACTAACTGAATGTGAATATGTTAACAAATAATAAACATTCCTTTCACATGCTTTTATTTATATTTACGCTAACACCAAGCAATCGAAAACTTCACTGCATGTAAACTTACTCTTATGACCTGGAAAAAATTTAGTGGCGAGATGATTTCAAACTCGATACATGAAGCAGTAGAGAGCGCTATTCTGCGCGAATACCACCAGGGAAATAAGCTAAAGGTTTGCATTGGAACCGATTCCCAGGTGAAAGGATCAGTGACGGACTACGCTACCGTCATCGTATTCATCAGGGAAAAGAAGGGTGCCTTTATGTTCATCCATCAGGAGCGAAGTTCCATTAAGATGAGCATCAAGGAAAGAATGCTGACCGAAGTCCAGAAATCCATCGAGGTGGCCTACTCATTATGTGACCTTCTTGATCTGTATCATGTGGATCTGGAGGTGCATGCGGATATCAACACGAACCCTATGTTCAAGTCTAATCAGGCCCTGCACGATGCGATGGGTTATATACTCAGTATGGGATTCGTATTCAAGGCGAAACCTGAAGCTTTTGCCAGTTCTGCATGTGCTAATAAAATGGTACACTGAGGAATATCCCTTGCAGATGTGAAGATAATTGACTTTCTGTTAAAAGCGCAGCTTTTCGTACTTTTGCTCTATGCTTTCTTATACAGAAGAGAATTATTTAAAAGCACTCTTTCACCTGACGTACGAAATTGAACATTCCAATGAGGCTGGAACTAACCAGCTGGCTTCCTATATGGGGGTCAAGCCTGCTACGGCGACCGACATGTTACGAAAACTGAAGGAAAAGGGCCTTATCGACTACGAGAAGTACGGCAAGATTACTTTATCTGACGACGGGAGAGGCCATGCGCTTGAAGTTTTACGCAAACACCGCCTATGGGAAACTTTTCTGTTTCAGAAGCTGGACTTTACCTGGGATGAGGTGCATGAGGTAGCGGAGCAGCTGGAGCATATCCATTCTCCGAAACTGATTGATAAGCTGGATAAGTTTCTTGGCTTCCCCGAATATGACCCGCATGGTGACGCCATACCCGATGCCCAAGGAAATTTGAAACCTTCTTTCAGGAAATCACTGGCAGAGGTTGAGCCTGGCGGGCAGTGTAAGATGGTTGCCGTACGCGACAATACTGTCGCTTTTCTTCAGTACGTAAGTCAGCTGAACCTAAAAATAGATACACCCATAAAGGTCTTGTCCCGTCAGAGCTATGATGGAACGATTGAAATTCTGATTGACAATCAGTTAAATACGGTTTCTCAGAAATTTGCTGAAAACATAATGATTGTTTAGACCTTTGTTAAACAACAGACAAAAAAAATGAGCGTCAACATACGTAATAAAAAAGCATACTTTGAGTACCATATCCTCGATAAATATGTGGCGGGTATTCAGTTCCTGGGCACGGAGATCAAGTCAGTAAGAGAAGGCAAAGCCAATCTGAATGATGCGTTTTGTGCTTTTCTGGGAGATCAGTTGTTTGTCAGGAACATGCATATTTCAGAGTACTCTCACGGCTCATTTTACAACCATGAGTCGAAACGTGATCGTGCGTTGTTACTCACTAAGAAGGAGCTGAAGAAGCTGCGTGACAAGAGTGAAGAGAAAGGCTTTACTATTGTTCCGCTTGCGCTATTTATCAGCGAGCGTGGTTTCGCCAAGCTGGAGATCGGTCTGGCGCAGGGTAAGAAAACCTTCGACAAACGTGACACGATAAAAGACAGGGAGAGTAAGATCGAGCTCGACAGAGCAATGAAACGCTAAGGTTCTCTTAAGCCTACCAGGCCTGATCACCTACCAGGGGAACAAACCGGAACGTGTCCAGCTCTATGCGTTCGTAGTCGCTCTCATTAAGACGGATCACGGTGATCATCTTCTGGCTTTTCTCATCGCCAACGGGAATAACCATCGTCCCTCCGATTTTCAGCTGCTTCAACATAATTTCAGGAACAAAAGGTGCGCCTGCCGTTACCAGGATTTTGTCGTATGGGGCATGCTCTGAAAGTCCTTTTGACCCGTCGCCAAGAAAGAAGTGGGGAAAATACCCCATTTTGTTGAGGAACAGTTTGGAGCGATGGAATAACTTCTCCTGGCGCTCGATGGTATAAACTTCCGCCCCCAGCTCCAAAAGAATGCAGGTTTGATAGCCAGATCCCGTACCTATTTCGAGCACTTTATCATTGTTTCGAATATGCAGCAATTGAGTTTGGTAAGCTACGGTATACGGTTGGGAGATGGTTTGCCCTTCCCCTATCGGGAAAGCGATATCGCGATAGGCCTGGTTCCAGAAGGTCTCGTCAAAGAAATAATGTCTCGGTACTTTTCCTATCGCGTCCAGAACGTTAATATCTTCAATCTGTCGTTCATCCTTAAGGAGTTTCACTAATTTTTTCCTCGCCCCTTTTTCCCTGTAATTATCTACGAACTTGTAAGCCATCCTACGCCAAAAATAAGCTTAATTCGAGAATTTAATGCTACAATTACGTGTAAGGCGGATACTTCATTAGCAATCAACGCCATAATTTGCTTAGATCTGACTAAAAGGGGTCTACGTCTACCTGTATAAATGTTCCTTTGTTTTGCTTATCGGCTTCAAACCCCAGAAGCGCCTGTGCCAGGTACTCTTTCACTTTGGATACCGGGATTCCCTTACGTTCGATTTTGATATAGATGGTTTTGATATATAGGTTTCGGATTCTGGAAATCATGGGTTCCTCGGGACCCAAAACACGCTCTCCCAGCGTTGTGCGGATCGCTGCAGCAAAACGCTGCGCAGCCTGATTGAGTACTTGCTGATCCTTATGCTTGATATCCAGCCGGATCATTCTGTATAAAGGCGGATATTTAAAATTAAGTCTCTCCTGAATTTCGGTATTGAAAAGACTCTCGTAATCGTGACGGATCACCTGATCAATCACACGATGTTTGGTATCGTAAGTCTGAATAATAACCCTACCAGCCTTATCGCGTCTGCCGGCTCTGCCTCCTACCTGGGAAAGCAATTGAAATCCCTTTTCGAAAGCCCGGAAATCCGGAAAGCTCAGCAGGCTGTCTGCATTAATAATACCGATGAGGGTTACGTGACTGAAGTCAAGCCCCTTGGCCACAATCTGCGTTCCAACCAGGATATCAATGTTCTGCTCTTCAAACTCGCTAAGGATATGCTGGAAGCTGTGCTTGGCTCTGGTCGTGTCGAGGTCCATGCGTGCTATCCTTGCTTCAGGGAAGATGTACTTGAGGTCGTCTTCGATTTTTTCCGTGCCGAAACCTTTCGGTTCAATGTGAACAGAGCCGCAGGCCGGACATGAGGAAAGCACGTCTTGCTTGTACCCGCAATAATGACAATGGAGCTGACCGGTGCTCTTATGGTAGTTCATACTCACATCGCAGTGGATACATTTGGATATATATCCGCAGGTGCGGCAAATCGACAACGGGGTATAGCCTCTGCGGTTCTGGAACAGGATAACTTGTTCTTTTTTTTCCAGGTTCTCTCTGATAGCGTCGATGAGGACGCTCGTGAAGTTTGCCTGGATAGTCTTCTTACTGGTTTCTTCACTGATGCTGACTACCTTTATTTCGGGCAGCCCGGCTTCTCCAAATCGCTCGGTCAGCTGCACGAAACCGTACTTGGAAGATTTTGCGTTAAAGAAGCTCTCCAGTGATGGGGTGGCCGATCCCAGGAGGACCTTTGCCTGATGGATATGCGCGAGGTATATAGCCGTATCACGGGCATGGTACCGCGGAGCTGGATCCTGCTGCTTGTAAGACGTTTCATGCTCTTCATCAACGACTATCAGTCCGAGGTCAGTGAAGGGTAAAAACACGGCAGATCGTGCTCCCAGAATGATGCTATACTCATTCTTGAGTACTCTCGACCATACCTCGGCTCGTTCGTTATCGCCCATCCTCGAATGGTAAATACCTATGGCATTTCCGAAGTATTTCTTTAGTCGCTCGATGATCTGGGTAGTGAGGGCGATCTCCGGTAGTAGATATAACACCTGTTTTTCCTTCTGCAGGTTCTCTTCTATTAATCTCACATATAATTGCGTTTTGCCGGATGAGGTGACACCATACAGGAGGACGACATCTTTCTGCAGGAAGTGGCTCTTGATCTCTTCCTCAGCTTTTAGCTGACTGGAACTCAGCATGAACTCATCGGCCAACTCCAGCTCTCCATGAGCAAGCCGGCTAACGACCTTGCTTTCGAGAACAAAAATTTCTTTATCAATAAGGGTCTTGATCACAGAGGCGCTGCACCCGCATTCTTCCATGATGTCCTTTCGGAGCACCTCGGTGTTGTTCCTGCTCAGCTTAAGCCAGGCGAGAAAGGCTTCGAGTTGTTTGGGACTCCGCTCCAGCACCTCAAAGAGCGCCTTCTTGCTTCCGTCTTCCTGGTATATGGGATTCAGTTGGACGAAAGCTTTTGTCTTGGGTTTATATTTTTCAATAATCTCTTCGGAAATATGGATAATCCCCTTATCAAACAGTGACTTTAAGAGTTTAAAAACGGACTTCTGGCCGAGAAGCTTAACAATATCGTTCACCTTCAGTTCCGGCTGAATCTCCAGGGCGTCGATGATCAGAAACTCCTTATCGTTGAGGTCTGCTTTATCATACTCCGCATCAGCAATCAGAACAACGCGCGTTTCACTGGCGAGCTTGAGTGCCGAAGGCAAAGCCGCCTGCATGACTTCGCCTATGGTGCACATATAATAGGTTGAAATCCATTCCCACAGCTTCAGCTGTTGTGCATTAACGATTGGCTTATCGTCCAGGATATCAATCACATATTTAGCTTCATATAAAGAAGGAGCTTTCTCAGATACAGCATATATCACCGAGGTATAAATGCGACTCTTGCCGAACTGCACGACGGCGCGCTTTCCGATACCTATCTGATCGTTGAGTGCACGGGGAACACGGTAAGTGTAGGTCTTTGATATAGAAAGAGGTAGTATTACCTCTACAAAGTAGGTCTTAAACTCCCCTTCTGCTTCATTGAATTCGAGCATTATTTATTCTTGATTGCTGCCAGTAAAAGGAACACCCATCCGAGGATGAACATGAGTCCTCCTATGGGGGTGATCGGACCAAGGATTCCGGATTCCAGTCCGGTTACCGCTCTTGTAGACAAGAGATAAAGAGAACCGGAAAATAGTAGAATTCCTATCGTGAATGCATAATAGGCAAATTCGATGAACCGGTCGCGGTAGCGGACCATGGTAGAAAGGAACAGCAAGGCCAGAGTATGATAAAAGTGATAGCTGACTGCTGTTTTCCAGTTTTCGAGGTCAGATGTGGAAATCAGACTCTTTAGTCCATGAGCTCCGAAGGCTCCCAGGATAACAGCTAAAATTCCGAACAGTGCCGCAGTGACGATAATCTTTTTGTTCATACTCAAATCTTAAGGGTGCTAAATTAAGGTTAAAGGTAAAATTTATCTAAGTTTGTAAACAGACGATGAAGAAATTAATCATTTTCAGTTCTGTTCTATTAGTCGCGATCATATTCATCGCGGTCAAGTACTTTGCAGAACTTACCGGTAACTCCAACAGCAATACAAAAGTATTAAAATATATACCCTCAGACGCTACCCTGGTTGTCAATTTCAGTAATGACGAATCATTTTATGATATCGTGGAAGACTATGAGCTTTTTGGCGAGGTTATTGGTGAGCGACGCAGTGCTGAAATATCTCAGCTCAAGTCGGTTTTATTGAACGATCCCCTTGTTGCGGAGATAAGCAGCGGTGAAAAGGTTTTCATATCATTTCACCAGCTGAAAGCCGATTCGATCGACTACCTGTTCGCTATCGGAACAGGCTCATCGGTTAAAAAGGACGATGCAGAGCTGACCCTTAAAAATATTGAAGGAGTTAAATGCACGCCGATTGGCGAGAACTCAGTCTTCAAACTTGAATTGAGCACGTTAAAGCGTCCGTTCTTTATTCATATTGACAAGGGCGTGGTTATTGGCAGCTTCTCATTAGACCTCCTCACAATAGCTTTGAATGAGAAAAGCGACAAAATTCCTGATGATTTCATTGAGCTGATCAATAAGGAAGCGGATAAGAACCTGAATTCGCCCGTGAATCTCTTTGTAAACGCTGGAAATTTATCTCGCTTTGTGATGTCTTTTATGAACGGGCGTGCCAACGGTAATATGCAGCTTCTAAACGGACTGAAAGGATACGCTGCACTTGGCATGAACTTCAAGAGCGATGCGCTTATGTTTAACGGAAACAGTACGCCCGACACAAGCAGCAGTAACTACTTGAATACATTCCTTAAGCAACGTCCGGTTCAAAACCAGCTTAAAGGTATCCTCCCACAGAACACGGCTAACTTCCTGACCTTCGGCATTTCAAATTTTAAGATCTTTCATGCAGATTTAAGAAACTACTTTACCAAAAAGAAGGAGCTGCCCAGACTTCAGGCGCAGGTGAAAGCGATAATGACAGAAAGGTCGCTCAACATCGACCATGATCTGATCCCTAAGTTAGGCAATGAATTCCTTGTATTTGAAACGGCGGAAGGTGAAAAGCTGGCCCTGCTTAAACTGAACAATGGCCCGGCTCTGGAAGCTTCCCTTCAGCAGGTTTCCGGTAAAGCTTCCGAATTTATCAGCCGGATTGATTATTCTAACGTTTTCTATTACTGTTACGGGGATCCGATGAAACCTTTTGTGAGGCCATACTTTCAGATCTTCGACAACATGATGGTTCTGGCGAATTCACAGGGTGCGATTACGCGCTATATGGACAGCTATAAAGCTAGCAGGTTCTTGAATAAGTTAAAAGACTTCAAGGAGCACGACCAGCTGGTGGCAACGAGCAGCAATATTTCCTTTTTCGCTGAAAACAAAAATTCTTCCAGACAGATCCGCTCCACTTTGAAAAGCCGATATGCCGCCCTGTTTAAAGATGAAGAATCGGGATTGTCGAACTTTTACGGACTCTCTGTTCAATGGAGTTCTGCGAGTAAGCATTTCCAAACCAATGTATTTGCCAATTATAATACACTCGCGAAGCGCGACTTCAAGAAAGAATGGTCTTATAAGATGAACGCACGGATCGCCTCCGCCCCTCAGGTATTCAGGAGTGGTGATCAGCACATTATTATGGTGCAGGATAATGTTTATAACCTCTATGCGATCTCTGACGAAGGGAAGCGGATCTGGGCCACTCAGCTTCCCGGAACCATACGGGGTAAGCTCCACCAGTTGAAGGATGAAACTATTCTATTCAACACAGAAGACAGAATTTACAGGATTCATCCTGACGGATCTGCAGTTAGTGGATTTCCGGTATCGATTCCGCAGAAGACCGTACATGGCCTGACGTTGACAGGAAATGATCCGGCACAGGCAAAGATCTATATCGCCGCACAAAATAAGATTTTGGGGTATACAACCGAAGGAAAAGCGTTGGAAGCCTGGGATAAGAATCTGCCTTCCAGAATCTTTACGGAGCTGGTTTATACTGAAGCCGGAGAAACACCGTACATTATCGCGGGTACAAGAACAGGCGAGTTCTTCTTCTTTGATGAGCGGGACGGATCACTCCTGCACCAGGCTTCAGAGAAGAATGTAGTTACAGATTTCCGTAGTGGACTCTTTCCCGTTATTAAAGAACGGGCGGAAGATTCCTGGATGGTAACAACAGACACGGCGGGCGTGCTTCACGAGATTTCTTTTACTGATTCCGTCTCGCGGACCAGCATCGGTGTCTGGGATGAAAACCATGTATTTGGTTACAAAAATATTACCGGAGATAGTTATCCTGAGTATATTTACCTTGATAATAAGGGATTATCCGTATTCAACCGTGACAATACATCTGTTTTCAGCTATGAATTTGAGGATTCGGTTAAGAGAAATCTACAATTTTTCAGCACTGATAAGAGCTCCTGGAGCATTGCTGTTTCGTCTTACCAGAATAATGAAATATATCTATTTGACAATGAAGGGAATGTATCCAGAGGTTTTCCGATTAAGGCTGTTGGAGAGTTCTATATGGGCGTTATTCGAAACGATGGTTTGCGCTACCTTATCTGCGGCAGTCCGGATGGCAACCTACATGCGTACAAGCTATAGATCGAGGGCTGCCTGGTGCGGCCTTCTGTTTTTTTTCCTCTCATCTAAAGTCCCCGCACAACAGTTTTCGCTTTACGGAACAGGATCTTTGTGGGATTCTTTTGAGAACCCTGCGCAATCTCCTTTCGAGCTGAATGAAAGCAGGCAGTTTGCTTCGAATTTCTTTGTGCCAAACAGTGGTGTGAACTTGAAGTTTAACGGACCGGCACAGGTTGCGCTCAAAAACATTCTCCTCTATTCGAATGGTCTCTCGATCAGTGATCTGGATGTCGATGCCCGGCGGTTTAACAGGCTTAATGCGAGTGAGAATTCATATCTCCTGATGCTGCGGCTATTTAAGACAGTTGATCATAGGCGTGAACTTGGCTTTTCATGGCAAACCAGGGCAGAGAGTCATGGAAAGCTTCATAACCAGGCTTTAATTGTATTTAAAACGGCTAACGAACAGGGGATTAATGGCATTGATGAGTATTTGAACAGAACAGGTCCTAATCAGCTCCGCGCCACCGACCTCCAGGCTCAAGCCTACCACCAGATTGGATTTACATTCAGGGAGCAGTACAATCAAAAATTTAGCTACGGAATTAAGCTGAGCTATCTCAGCGGTATCGCTCATAATTCTGTCAAGGTGCGATCGGGCGAACTTAATATTGACCCTGCCTCTCCGGATTACCGGACTTTTACTGTCGGCGGAGTTCTGCGCAGCAGCTACTATGACAATATAGCCTGGGATGATCTACGTCCTAACTTCCGTAATCCGGGTATGTCTTTAACGCTTAGCAGCAATATGAAGCTCAGGGACGGTTGGAATGTACTGACCAATCTGAAGGATATAGGCTTTATCCGTTGGAGTAATGATTCTTATAGGAACGGCTCTGATTTGAATATAAACACGCTGGATGATGCAGAAGATCAATTAAACAACATACAGGATGTGCTGGTGAGAGAACGCTACACATCGGTGATCAACGGAAAGGCGGAAGCTCTTATATCAAAGAATTTCGGTGCGTTTAAGCTATCTGCATTGTTGTCTAAAAGTCTTTTCAACAATAGCGGAGATATCGTTCTTATGAATTCCTTTCGATATAAAATTTTACATATCGGAGCTTCAGGGGCGTATAATCTCAACGATTACTTCCAGTTTGGAGGACAGCTTATGCTTAAGTCGCCCAATGTGGAGTTCTTCATGGGAACCGACAATCTCTTCCAGTCTTACAAGGCCGGGGTGTTACTTACCGACGATCAGAATCGGCGTAAAGAACGATTGAACGAAGGAATCAAAGGAGCATCAGCCTATCTCGGCTTCTCACTGAAGTTTGGCAGAATTGTAAGTGACCCCCAAAATGAGAATTACATCCCAGGCATCAACCACCGGATTCCCGGGACAGGGTTCCTGAACAAGATATTTGGAAAACGTGACTAGATGACTTTGGGTGTAGTTGCGACGAAATCTTTGAGGTAATAAGGCTCGAAATAGGCGATATCTTCAAAAAGCTGCTGATTAAAGCGTTTGAAAGCTTCCTCACTCATATCTGATGCGGAATTTTCAAACGTGGTTATGAAGGAGGCGTTTGCCTTCCTTCCAAGGATCTCCATACATTTCCCGGCACCATCACCAAAAAAAAGCATCTTCCTGCTATCGAGTAAGTCAGCGAAGGAATTTTCGTCAATTATCTTTGCCGAAACAGGAATGATTTCGTTTAAGACATTGTCATAAACAGCAGTGTAGACTTCCATTCTCCGTGCATCGATCATCGGACACAGTAAAGACGCTGCGTTGCCCGAATTCACCTCCCTGTTGGAAGCCATAGCTTTTAGGGTGTCGATAGCGATCAAAGGAACGTCAAGAGCATAACATAATCCTTTGGCAGTGGAAACACCAATTCTCAAACCCGTATAGGAACCTGGACCTTTACTGACCGCGACAGCGTCCAGATCGCTCAGTCCCTTCCCTGCTGATTTCATTACCTCTTCGATGAATAATGTAATACTGGAGGCGTGGATGTTTCTTTCCGAAGCTTCTTTACAAGCTATGGTAGCTCCGTTCTCAGCAAGAGCTACAGAACATGATATGGTAGATGTTTCGATTTGAAGTATTAATGCCATGAATTAGATGATGATTTAATTCCAGATTTAATTAAGGGACAGGATCATGTCCATGACCGCCCCAGGGGTTGCACCTGCCGATACGTTTGATGGTAAGCCAGCCGCCTTTAAACGGCCCGTGCTTTCTGATCGCTTCTGCACCATACTGCGAGCAAGTGGGTGTAAACCGGCATGATGCACCAGTTAAGGGAGAAATAAAATACTGATAAAACCGGATTACTATTAGAAAAAGACGTCCGATGAGCCATGAAAGTCCGCTAATTATCCTCTCTATCATATGCTTTATGCAAGTGTTTAAGAACAGTTAACAGCTTCTTTTCTATGATCTTGTAATCGGCTATCTCATTGCCTATATAGCTCAATGAGAGGATGATGCGGGTGTCGTTCCTGGTCAATACAGGATATAGGTGAGTATCTTTATGCAGCCTGTAAGCTTCCCGTATTCTTCTCTTTAGCAGATTCCTGTCTACTGCCTTTTTGAACTTCCGTTTGGGAACGGCAACTACAACCTGAACCGGGTAATGGTCAGAAGTAGCTTCAGGCATATGAACAACCCGAAACGGGTATACTAAAAAAGAAGAACCGCTAGTAAAAAGCTTCTTTAAAAGCCTTTTGTTACATAACCGTTCTTCTTTCTTAAATGTATGCATGTACTGATTGCTTTACGCCTGAATGCAGATAATCTGCAGCTCCGTAAGGACAACGGCTGCAATCAATAATTATGCTTTATGACGACGCTCGTCAGATACTGATAGTCTTTTTCTACCTTTGGCTCTTCTTGAAGCTAAAACCCTTCTACCATTGGCAGTGCTCATACGCTCTCTGAATCCGTGCTTATTTCTTCTTTTCCTCTGGGAAGGCTGGAATGTTCTTTTCATGACTTATATAAAATATGACTCTTTCTTACAAAGAGCGCAAATATAGAGAGATTTTTTTTATTGTCAAATTTTGTATTAATAATATGTGTTTTTAAAGGATTGCTTACATTTGATTTTATGGAGGAAGTGTCTCAATTAACAGAATTTGGAAAAGTATTTATAATTCTTCTGGTGGGTATAATGGTTGTGTCGGGCACCATGCTTTTGTCAAGACTTCTATCCCCCTCCAGGCCAAATGCGTTAAAACTAAGCTCTTATGAATGTGGTGAGGAACCAAGCGGAAATGCATGGGTACAAATTAACTCCAGATTCTACGTTATTGCGTTGGTGTTTCTTCTTTTTGAAGTTGAGATGATATTTATTTTTCCGTGGTCGACTATTTTTGCACAAAAAGAACTGATTGGTGCAGATTCTAGCTGGGGATGGCTGGCGCTGATTGAAATGTTCATCTTCGTTGGCATCTTATTACTGGGGCTCGTCTACGTTTGGAGACGAAAAGACCTAAACTGGATAAAGCCGAAGCCTACACTGTCAGTTGTGGAAACGGCCGTACCTCTGAGTGCATATGACAGGATCAATGCTGAAACCTACGTCACACGAGCTTTTTCTGCAGAACCGTTAAAGACAGCACCAGAGCAATTAGCTCCGGTATCATCACCCAAGCCGGCATTTAAGCCTGCTTTTAAAAGAGTACAAAAATGAGTTTAGATAAAATGTCGCAGGATGGTGGAGTAATGGTTACTAAACTCGACGACCTGCTTAACTGGGCCCGGCTTTCTTCGCTGTGGCCTGTCAGCTTTGGAATAGCATGCTGCGCGATAGAAATGATGGGTGCTTATTCCGCTAATTTTGACCTTGACCGGATTGGGGTATTTCCCCGGCCTACGCCAAGACAATCTGATGTTATTATAATTGCGGGAACGGTAACGTTTAAAATGGCTGAACGGATCAGAAGGCTCTATGAGCAGATGCCGGAACCCCGCTACGTTATTTCTATGGGATCTTGCTCAAACTGTGGTGGTCCTTACTGGCAACATGGTTATCATGTTGTAAAAGGTGTCGACCGTATCATACCCGTGGATATATATGTACAAGGCTGTCCGCCACGCCCCGAGTCCCTGATCGGTGGTTTCCTTGAATTGCAGAAAAAAATAACCGAAGAGAGTCTTCTGACATCCAGCTGATTAACCAGCAATTTCGTGTTAGATTATGTAGTCTCCAGGGGGATATATATTAGCTTTTTTCGGAGATTTAGAGTAAACTTGCACGAATGAAAGCATTTTATGGTGATTTGCGCGTAGGAATTCTTGGAGGAGGCCAGTTAGGCCGTATGCTTATCCAGGAAGCAATAAACTACAACGTTAATATCCGAGTTCTCGACCCTGACCCGGAGGCGTCTTGCAGATATCTGTGTAATAAGTTCGTAGTTGGTTCTCTAACAGACTATGAAACGGTCTATGAATTCGGTAAAAATCTTGACCTTCTTACTATCGAAATAGAGAAGGTTAACGTCGATGCCCTTCAGAAGCTGGAGGAAGAGGGCGTGCTCGTCTATCCTGAGCCACGTGTCATCCGGTTGATTCAGGACAAAGGGCTTCAAAAAGAATTTTTCAAGCAACATGGCATCCCATCTGCGCCGTTTCAGCTGATAACGTCGAGGGCTTCGTTAAAAAACGCTTCTATTCCTTTCCCTTTCATACAAAAGCTGAGGAGAGACGGCTATGACGGTAAAGGCGTATATAAAATAAAAAACGAAGGTGATTTTGATACTGCATTTAATGAGCCGAGCATAATTGAGGAGTGGGTTGATTTTGATAAAGAGATTGCGGTAATTGTCGCCCGGAATAATGATGGGGAAACAAAAGCTTTCCCTTGCGTGGAAATGGAGTTCAATCCAGACGCTAATCTTGTTGAATTTCTCATCTCACCCAGCACCTTACCTCTTGAGGTACAGCAAAGGGCAGAGTTTCTAGCTCTTGAAATTGCTAATTCATTAAAAATAACCGGACTTCTGGCTGTCGAAATGTTTCTAACCAAAACAGGCACCATTCTCGTGAATGAACTGGCTCCAAGACCGCATAATAGCGGTCATCATACGATTGAAGGAAACTACGTCTCTCAGTTTGAGCAACATCTCAGGGCAATCTTTAACCTTCCCTTAGGCGATATCAGACCGGTAAGCAATGCTGTCATGATCAATTTACTCGGAGAGCCGGGATTCGAAGGACCAGCTGTATACGAGGGCCTGAATGATATCCTGAAAATGGACGGAGTATACGTTCACCTTTATGGAAAGAAGTTCACTAAACCGTTCAGAAAGATGGGTCACGTAACCATAATTGATGATATACGTGAGAAAGCTGTAGAAAAAGCCCGTTTAGTTCAAAGCATAGTTAAAGTAATAGCTTAGTATATACATGAAAGTTGGAATTATTATGGGCAGCAAATCGGATCTACCGGTTATGCAAGATGCCGCGGATGTTTTAAAGGCTTTGGGTGCCGAATTCGAAATAACGGTAGTATCTGCGCATCGCACACCGGAAAGAATGTTCCAATATGCTAAAACCGCTGCTGAACGAGGAATCAAAGTGATCATTGCGGGTGCAGGTGGCGCAGCTCACCTTCCGGGTATGGTTGCATCAATTACGCATCTTCCGGTTATTGGCGTTCCTGTTAAGTCTTCGAACTCAATAGATGGCTGGGATTCCATTCTGTCTATCCTTCAAATGCCAAACGGAATTCCGGTTGCCACTGTTGCCTTAAACGCAGCAAAGAATGCCGGCATCCTGGCAGCGCAGATCTTAGCAACTGCAGATCCTCGAATCACGGAAAATCTTAAGGCTTATAAGGAGGACCTCAAGCTGAAGGTTGAAGAAACCGCACGGGAGATGGAATCTGCGTTTAGTTCCAAAGCGGATTCTCCGGAAAATTAACGATATGAGCAAACCTGGGACCCAGGTTTGCTACAATCTCCTTCCATAAACCCTCTTCATTATTTGCATTCATCACGAAAGCTGCTTTATAGTTATCGGTAACCAACCAGGAGTTTTGCTCAAGCTCGCGATCTAGCTGCCCGGGTTCCCATCCTGAATACCCAACAAAGAATTTTATTTCATCCTGCCCTATTTGCTGCGTGTTGATTAACAGCAGCAACGCTTCGAAGTTACCACCCCAGAATATCCCTTTGCTGATTTCCTGCCCGCCACTGATTCTCTCGTCACAACAATGGATAAAATGCAGTGTGTCTGCTCCCACCGGTCCACCCACATAAATCGGAAAGTTCGCGTCCGGACAATCCGGCAAAACGTCCTTCAGCAAGAGATTGCTTCTCTGGTTCAATACATATCCGATTGTCCCCTCTTCATTATGTTCTGCCAGCAATACGACTGACCTTTTGAAGTTGGGATCAAGCATGAACGGTTCGGAGATCAGCAAACTTCCTTTTGTTGGTTGGGTTTTATTCAGCATATATCAATAACAATGTCATGCGATTATATGTTTTTATAAGATTCCTAACTAATCTCGGTGTTTATAATAGTTAGATTCATGCAATTACTAACTTTGTATAGTTATGACCTTAGATAAAGAGACCATCCAAAACCTGCGACAGGACTATAAAAGTGCTACCCTATCTGAAAAAGACGTTGAAGCCAATCCGGTTAGCCAATTTTCAAAATGGTTCGCCGAAGCCATGGCTTCGCAGATATATGAGCCGAATGTTATGACACTGGCTACAGCAACCGCTGACGGCAAACCCTCAGCGCGGGTAATGTTGTTAAAGGGATTCGACGAGCGAGGGTTTGTTTTTTATACCAATTACCTGAGCCGAAAAGGTCAGGAGATTACCAAGAATGCGCAGGCTGCAATGGTTTTTTTCTGGCAGGAATTGGAACGACAGGTTCGAATCGAAGGAACCCTCGAAAAATTAAACGAGAAAGACTCGGAAGCTTATTTCCATTCACGCCCAAGGAAAAGTCAGATCGGAGCTGTTGCATCACCTCAGAGCCGTGAAATAGACAATAAAGAGTTTCTTTTAAACAATCTCACACTTCTTGAGGAGAAATACAAAGATGGTGCAGAGGTTGCGAAGCCACCACATTGGGGAGGTTATGTCGTAAAGCCTACCTTTATTGAGTTCTGGCAGGGCGGATCAGGGAGACTTCACGACCGGATTGCCTACAAACTGGTAGACAATAATTGGAAAATTGTACGATTAGCTCCTTAAAATGACGTTCGAAGAAATAAAAATCCTGCTGACTGATAAATTTGGTCAGGATGTGATCGTAGGCGAAGAAACCACCGGGCGCCAGCCTGCACTGGTCATTAAGCCAGAAGCAATAGCAGATGTCTGTCTGGAATTAAGAGACAACGACAAGACATGGTTTGATTTTCTGGCTTCACTTAGCGGCGTTGACTATGGTGTTGAGGAAAATATATTTGGCGTCGTTTATCACCTCGCATCCATACCTTATAAAAGTTCCCTGACATTAAAAGTACGCAAGTACCATGACCGTAGTCGCGAGGAACTGCCCTCCTTCCCAACCGTATCTGAAGTTTGGAAAACCGCCGACTGGCACGAACGTGAGGCCTATGACCTTGTCGGAATAAGATTTGAAAACCATCCTGATCTTAGAAGGATTCTGCTTCCGGACGACTGGGAAGGTCACCCCCTAAGGAAGGATTACAAGGCGCAGGAATATTATAACGGAATTAAAGTGGACTAATGGAATCAACACGGTATCATAAGCTTATATCAGAAGTGGAACCTACTGAAATGGTTCTGAACATGGGTCCCCAACACCCCTCCACCCATGGAGTTCTGAGGCTTGAACTGATCACTGACGGGGAGATTGTGAAAGAAGTAATCCCACACGTAGGCTATCTTCACAGATGCTTTGAAAAGCATGCGGAGAATCTGACGTATCAGCAGACTATTCCCTTCGTTGACCGCCTCGACTATCTGGCTTCCATGAACAGCAGTCATGCCTGGGTGATGGGGGTTGAAAGAATGCTGGGTATAGATGGAGACATCCCGAAGCGGATTGAATACATACGCGTACTTGTCTCTGAATTGAACAGGATAGGTTCTCATCTTATCGCTTTAGGGACGTATGGAATAGACATCGGTGCCTTTACGCCTTTTCTGTGGTGTTTCAGGGATAGGGAACACATCATGAATATGCTTGAATGGGCTTCAGGATCGAGGATGTTATACAACTATATCTGGGTTGGCGGGTTGTATTATGACCTTCCGGTTGGTTTTGAAGAAAGGTGCAAAGAATTTATCGACTATTTTAAACCAAAGATGGGCGAGTTAAATGAACTGCTAACCGGAAATGAAATCTTCATATCCAGAACTGCCAATGTAGGTGTATTGCCACTCTCCACGGCGATCAATTACGGATGCTCAGGACCTATGCTGCGTGGATCGGGGCTGAAATGGGACCTAAGACGAGTTGACGAATATTCAGCATACCCAGAGCTGGAATTTGAGATTCCGGTGGGTAAGGGCGAAATGGGCACTGTGGGAGACTGTTGGGACCGGTTCAAGGTTCGTATAGATGAGATTGAGCAGTCGGTGGGTATTATCAGTCAGTGTTTGGCACGACTACAGAGCGATCTCAAGCGTACAAAGGAATTTGACCCGAGAGCGAGGCTGCCTAAAAAAATCATTCCTAAGGCTCAGGATTTCTACATGAGGGCAGAAAACCCCAAGGGGGAACTTGGCTTCTACTTTATCACAGATGGAAAGTCTGAAATACCCAGGCGTGTAAAAGCGCGGGGACCAAGCTTTTGCAACTTATCAGTCATTTCTGAGATCTCCAGAGGAATTCTTATCGCAGACCTGATAGCGATAATAGGCTCCGTCGATATTGTACTTGGCGAGCTGGACAGATAATAAGACAAACCCTTATAACACAAAGAAGCCGTTTGGAAATCCAAACGGCTTCTTTGTTCACTCAAACTAACTCTTATCAATAAACCTTAACCATGTAAATGTAATTGCCTATCTTTTTGATCTGCTCACTTCTATTTAACGACGCTAACGTGTTCTTAGTATTGACTGAAACTTTTCGTCCTAAGGAATCTTTCGGAATAGCATCAATAGCTTCAAGGAGGTAAGCAGACTTAATTGCGAAAGATGCACCATCAGTACGATCTTGTTTTGCATTTACTACTCCAACTACATTTCCTTTACTATCGAGCAGCGGACCTCCACTATTTCCTCCATTCACGGAAATATCAACTTGGTAAGCAAGCGTATCCCCTGCATACCCACTCTTGGAACTTAAGTATCCGCGGGTGTAGGTTATGTCGTCTTTAGGATAGCCCAACGTATAAACATCCAGTCCCAAGTCCGCACCTGATTTCTTAAACGAATAAGGAAGGGATTTTGGTAATTTGAAAGAAGCGTCAGTCACTTTCAGTACAGCAATATCGTAAGACGGGTGAACATAAACTGTTGTTGTTTTAAATGAGTTTCCATCATTATCCTCGATATAAACAGAGTCGGCCCCTTTGACTACATGATAATTAGTCACTACATATCCTTCTGTGTTCAACGCAAAGCCTGTACCTCCAAATAGAGATGGAGCCGAAGGCTCTTTGGTGGTGGCATTAATATTTTGCAATATCTCGTTCTGAGAGCGCTTAACCTTTGTATTAATATCTCTGCTCCATTCTCTCCGAAGTGCGTTATAATCCGAACGTATGGAAGTAGCCTTGTTGAAATAGCCCGTGGAAAATAACGTAGTAAAGACTGCCATAAGCGCAACAGATGCAGCTATAGCACCATTAACCCGGTATTTTCTCCACATCGTTCTGACTTTCAGTCCGAACGGGATCACCTCTTCTCTGATCGACTCGATATCAAGACCTGCATGAATGGCATTCATGTCAGAAATCAGCTTACGATGCTCTCCGTAATCCTTCATCTGTTTGATAAACTGCTCATGCAATACCACCTTCTGGTCCAGATCGGGATCAGAAGCTCTTAATCGTTCGAAAGCAGCAGCCTCATCAGCCGACATTTCGTTCCGTAAATATGCTTCAATTTGTTCTGTAATATCCATAATCTAAACTCCTTTATACTTGAAAGAATAGTTTCTTTAAGCGTTGCAGGCATTTGTATTTCTGATTCTTTGCATTATCAGCATTTGTGTAACCAAATTTCTCACAGATCTCCTGCATAGATCTGTTGTTTATATAGTAATCCTCAATAATCGTCTTACAAGGCTCTCCGAGTCGTCCTAAAGCTGCTTCCATCATGGTAAACTGTCGGTCTTTCTCTTCATGCCTTTCGATGTCATCTTCCACAGTAAGCACATCCTCGAAGTCTGTAATATTACCCGTATTACGACTTTTCTGCGAAAGCCTTTTTAACCATAGCCTCCTGCATACTGAGTAGATAAAGGTTTTGAGCTTACTATTCAGCACAAAATCACCCTTCTTGACTTTATCATAAAGAACGATAACAGATTCCTGGAAAACATCCTTCGCATCATCGTCATTCCCGTTATTCATTACCACAAGCTGCAAAATCATCGGAAAATACGCTTTATATATTTCTTCCAGTATGCCCTTAGAACCATTCAGAATTCCGAGGATCACCTCATTATCCGCTGGCTCTGACCTTTTTATCATTCTACTCACTATTTATACCTTTTTAAGAAATTTGTAACCCAATGATAAGTAAAATTAGAAAGAAAAAAATATTGAGTTATTTGGGTTACTTTTCGGGAGACCTGGTATTAACAGTAAATTGTTTGTAAAAAATCATAAAGACATTAAAATGAAAAATCTAGTAAAATTCGGTTTCTTAGCATTGGCTATCACTTT
Organism: Arcticibacter sp.; assembly: GCF_045629565.1. Classification (GTDB taxonomy): domain Bacteria; phylum Bacteroidota; class Bacteroidia; order Sphingobacteriales; family Sphingobacteriaceae; genus Arcticibacter. Next base: position 7,939 of record NZ_JAZQRL010000007.1, on the reverse strand, counting down.
AACAGCATCTGCTTGCAACTCTACTAAAACTGAAAGTGGTGCTGACTCTACTTTGGTAGATTCTGCTACAACTGACACTACTATGCTATCTGACACTACTGCTGTTCTTGATTCAACTGTAGTTGTTGATTCAACTGTAGCTCAATAATCTTTGAGAAAAAGCGAGAAATATTTTTGATTTTTTTCGCAAGTCAAGGTTACCTATTAGAAATACCGGTATTAACAATAAACTATTAAAAAATAAAATGAAAAATCTATTTAAATTCGGCTTTTTAGCTTTAGCTATTACTCTTTCTGCATCAGCTTGTAACTCTTCTCAAACTGAAAACAACACTGCAGATTCAATCGATTCAACTGCAGATGCTAGCATCGATTCAATCGACGCTTCTGCTGACGCTAAAACTGACACTATCGATTCAGCTTCTTCTGCTGCTGTTGATTCAATTCAGAACTAATATTCAAAACACACTTTCTGTTCCTTACAGAAGGACATGTTTTAAAACCTGTAGCTTATCAAGTTACAGGTTTTTTTTTGTCTTGCCTTACAATCTACAATACTTTTTCCCTGTCTTCCATAAAACATTAACTTTGGCAAAATTTACAAAATGATACTATCTTCACTAAATGCCATATCTCCTGTTGATGGGCGATATGCAAATTCCACCCGCGAACTATCAGCATATTTTTCAGAGGCCGCGCTCATCAAGTTCAGGGTCTATGTGGAAATAGAGTACTTCATCGCACTGGCATCTATTCCTCTTCCCCAGCTTGAAAACTTTCCAGCCGGGCATTTTGACGCGCTAAGGTCTATCTATATTAATTTCAGGGATGAGGATGCTTTACGTGTTAAGGAGATAGAACGTGTTACCAACCATGACGTTAAGGCGGTTGAATATTTCATAAAGGAAGTTTTTGACAGTCTGAATTTACAAGAATATAAGGAATTTATACATTTCGGACTTACATCTCAAGACATCAACAATACGGCAATACCCTATTCGCTAAAGCTTGCTGTCGAAGAATCTTACCTGCCTGCTATTACCGAGCTGATCGATAAGTTAAAGGGACTGGCTTCAGACTGGGCAGAAATCCCGATGCTGGCGCACACACATGGACAGCCTGCTTCACCCACCCGCCTGGGTAAAGAGATCTACGTCTTTGTGGAACGTCTGGAGGCTCAACTCGAGCAGTTAAAAGTAATCCCATTTTCCGCGAAGTTCGGTGGCGCGACGGGTAATTTCAATGCACATCACATCGCTTACCCTTCAATCGACTGGAAGCAATTCGCGAATAACTTTGTTAACAACCAACTCCACTTAAATCGCTCACAGTACACTACACAAATAGAACATTACGATAACTTCGCTGCACATTGCGACGTATTTAAGCGGATCAATAACATTATTTTGGATCTCGACCGCGACATGTGGATGTATATCATGATGAACTATTTCGGCCAGAAAATCAAAGCCGGAGAAGTTGGTTCATCAGCCATGCCACATAAGGTAAATCCGATTGACTTTGAAAATTCTGAAGGAAACCTGGGAATAGCGAACGCACTTTTTGAACACCTTGCTGCCAAACTGCCGGTATCCCGCCTACAAAGAGACCTGACCGATTCTACAGTGTTAAGAAACGTAGGTGTACCGATAGCACACTCGCTGATAGCCGTGAAGTCGACCTTAAAGGGGCTTGGAAAGTTACTCCTCAACAGAACCGTAATTGAAGGACATCTGAATGAGAACTGGGCGGTGGCCGCAGAAGCCATACAAACCATTTTAAGGAGAGAGGGCTATCCCAATCCGTACGAGGCATTAAAGGAGCTCACGCGGACCAATGAGAAGGTGAGCGCTTCAACCATATCCGCTTTCGTGTCTACCCTCAACGTTTCAGAAGACGTGAAGGATGAAATCAGAAAAATCAGTCCACTCACCTACGTTGGCGTATAATCCAGGGCACACCTGTCGCCTGTGGGTCATCTACACGTAAAAAGCTCAGCTAACACAGGGGCAGGCTGATATTTTTGATAATTTTGTATAAAACATACATCTAATGGCAATTAATATAAACGTATATACAGAGTCCACACCCAATCCAGCTACCATGAAGTTTCTGGTGAACAAGCTTCTGCTTAACGGAAGTGTGGATTACCCGACGAAAGAGAGTGCTGAGGCCTCTCCCTTTGCAAAAGAACTTTACAAGTTTAATTTCGTAAATGGTGTTTTCTTTGCAAGTAATTTCGTCACTGTTACCAAAACGGAAGATGCTGAATGGGCCGACATAGAGCCGATACTTAAGGAATTTGTTAAAGGTGCCACCGAGGCAGAGCTGCGCGTTAAAGATGTAGTGGTAGATGAAAACACGGCGTTTGAAGGAACAGAAACTGAAATTAAGATCCAGCAAATTCTTCACGATTACGTAAGACCTGCCGTAGAGCAAGATGGCGGTGCTATCAGTTACCGATCTTTTGAAAATGGTATAGTGACTGTTGAGCTAAGAGGATCTTGCAGTGGATGCCCGTCTTCCACCTACACGTTGAAAGCCGGTATTGAGAGTCTTTTAAAAAGGATGGTTCCCGAAGTAACAGAAGTTGTTTCCGAAGCTCTTTAATGTTTACGCAGGTCATATCTGCCATCAGTTCATATAGATTTCCTTTTATAAACAGAAGCCCCTTAGTAAGAAACTAAAGGGCTTCTGTTTATCAGCCAACGGCAGTCGAGTCTCACGTCTAACAACAAACCGGGAGTATTGGCGGCTTAATCGCTAAAATGCTTACTAATGACTTGGTGAAGCTCTGAAGCGATAAAGGGATTACCTGCGATCAGCTCCCTTGCCTCAAACACTTCTTCCGTGCCGGAAAAGTTTGTTACCAATCCTCCGGCCTCACGAACAAGGATGACACCAGCTGCAATATCGTATGCGTTAAGATTATATTCAAAAAATCCGTCAAACCTACCGCAGGCTACATAGGCGAGATCTACCGCCGCTGAACCTATGCGCCTTAAGCCGTGGCTTACCTGAGTAAGTTCCCTGAATACGTTAATGTATCTTTCTAGTTTTTCGAAGTTATAATAAGGAAACCCCGTCGCGAGTAAGGAAGCAGAAAATGTTTCATTGCCCGTTACCGTAATTTTCTTACCATTCATAAAAGATCCGCCGTCCTTCCAGGCATAGAAACACTCATCCCGATTAACTTCATAGATAACCCCGATAAGCAGTTCATCGTTCTTTTGGAGAGCGATACTCACGGAGAAAGCAGGTATGCCATGAATAAAGTTGGTGGTTCCATCAAGAGGATCTACGATCCAGTTATACACTTCGCCAACTTTGTTAATCGTCTGCTCTTCCGTAACGAAGCCTGCTGCTGGTAAGTATTTGGATAAGCCGGCAACGATCATTTCTTCAGCACCCTTGTCAACGTAAGATACCATATCGTTAAGCCCCTTATACTCAATCTTCGCAGCATCAAATCTGGAGGATTCTTCGCGGATGAACGAACCCGCCGACTTTGCCAGTTCTATTACCTGATTGGTTAAATGCTCTAAATTCATACTGACTGGACTTTCTGGCTTTTGTAATTATTCAGCGACCAAATGATCCCTGCTACTCCTAGCAAAACCATTATGGTGGAAATAAGTTCGGCCTGAGTAAAACTAAGCCCCCCTACATGATATTTAGAATTAACCCGGATAAGCTCAATAAGAAAGCGCTCAACACCTGCTAAAATAAGGTATAGAGAAAACATCATTCCCGCAGGCTTTATCTTTGTTCTCAGAGACCACAGCACCGCAAATAGTAAAAGTCCGCCCAGGAACTCATACAATGAGGTGGGGTACACTGCTACAGGAAGCTCATTACAATACCGGCCGACACATCCCGGAATAGGTACACCTTCATTAATAACATTATGGGGAAATTTAAATGACCATACCCAATCAGGAGCCCAGCTAAGCCATCCCGGCTTCGGGCTGTAATTTTCAATACCCCAGTCACCATCTCCCGACATGTGGCATCCCATCCGACCGACAGCATAGGCAAGCATCATACCTGGTCCGCCTACATCCAGCATATGAACCGGCTTAATTCCCCTCTTATGAGCCAGATATAAAACTGCGGCACCACCACAAATTAAACCACCATAAAAGGTGAGTCCGCTAAACGCAATAAGGCCACCTATCGGGTCGCGCATAAACTCATCGAAATACTCCAAATTGTGGAAGATCTTTGCACCGAGAAAGCCCCATACAGCTGCCCAAACGATCAGCGTGCTCATATACTGGTAAGGATGAACGACTTCTTCGACAACCCGCGGTTTTGGGAGTTGAACTTTCTTTTTATCGTTAAAAGCCATGAAAGCAAAAGCTAAACCGACAATTAGGCCACCGAAAAAGTTGCCTCTCCCCGATAAAATAAAGCTTTGCGGATCATTGACGAATTCGCTATAACTAAAAATGGCGGCAACAATTTTATATCCTAACAAGAAACCAAACAAGCCATTCATCAGCATTTCCGAAGTAGAAGCAGGCTCGCCAATGGTAACCTTTCTTTTGAAAGGATGAACCAGTCCTTGTTTCTCCTTTCTCTTTAATTCTTCGCTAAACGCCCAATAGCCCGCCACGAAGGCAAGTGCTACAAAGAAGCCAAACGTTTGGATGGGAAGCGGAATATTCAGTCCGGTGAGATACTCTATCAGATGCGAGAGGTTAGGAAACATGGTTGATTATGAAATGAATAATAAAAATTAATGAATCAATACTTCAGCTGCTGCTTCCACTACTTCGACATCGCCATCGTCTGCTACTGAAGTTAAAAGAACAAGCCTCGTTTCGTTCACCAGTAAGGGGTCAAACTTCACTTTAACCCTTACATAATTGGACGTGAAACCATGCATGTAACCATCTTTCTGGTCAGCCTCAAACAGCACGAGTTGATTACTGCCCAATTGACTTGTATAAAATGCCCTTCTTTTTTTGTCAGACAGGATGTGAAGCATTTTGCTCCGATCCGCTCTTTGTGATCCGGGTACCGGATCGGGCATTTCAGCAGCAGGAGTATTTTCACGCTCTGAATAGGTAAACACATGGAGGTAGGATATATCCAAGCCATTTATAAAATTATAGGTGTCGAGAAAATCTTCTCTCGTCTCTCCCGGAAAACCCACTATCACATCAACACCGATGCAGCAGTCGGGCATTATCGCCTTTATCGCTGCAACTTTCTCCTGATAGAGGTCCCGCTTATAACGCCTGCGCATTAAACCCAGTATTTTATTACTGCCAGATTGCAAAGGAATATGAAAATGCGGCACAAAACGCTTGGAATTCGCTACAAATCTAATAATTTCTTCGGTAAGCAAATTAGGCTCAATAGACGATATGCGAATCCTATCGATACCCTCCACTTCATCAAGTGCTTGAACCAGATCAAAAAATCTATCTTCCCTTGCGCCTTCTCGAATACCGAAGTCTCCAATATTTACACCTGTTAAAACAATCTCTTTCACGCCGGAAGCAGCGATGGCCTGCGCCTGGGCAACAACGTTTTCGATTGTATCACTTCTGCTGGAGCCTCTTGCCAGAGGAATCGTGCAAAATGTGCATGAGTAATCACATCCGTCCTGAACCTTTAAAAAGGTACGGGTGCGGTCGCCATATGAAAAGGATGGCACGAATTGATTTGCTTCGACAATCGGCTGGTTATGGACTATCGTTTTCGGCTGCTTGGTTAAATCGGTCAGATACTCAATGATCCGAAACTTTTCTGCTGCCCCAAGAACCAGATCCACGCCCGGAATTTCAGCTATTTCTGCGGGTTTGAGTTGAGCATAGCACCCTACGATTACAATATATGCGTTAGGCGACTGCTTAAGAGCCTCCTTTACTACTTTTCGGCACTTCTTATCCGCGTTGTCGGTAACGGAACAAGTATTTATAAGGAATACATCCGGAGTGTCTGTAAAACTAACCGTCTGGAATCCCGCTTCACTGAATAACCTTCCTATTGTTGAAGTTTCAGAATAATTAAGTTTACAACCTAGCGTGTAAAATGCAACTTTTCTGCTCATAATCAAGGGGCAAAGATAGTTATTTTTACTATTTACTCGCCCCATCGAAACGAAGAAACTTCGAGGTCGGCAAGATCAAGTACCCGGTCAACAACCGTAGCAGCAAGCTCTTCAAATGACTTCGGCAGGCTGTAAAAAGAAGGAGTTGCCGGACATACAATCGCGCCTGCCTGTGTAACCAATTTCATATTCTGTATATGTATCAAGCTCAGAGGCGTGTCGCGGGTAACAAGAATAAGCTTTCGGCGTTCCTTCAATATCACATCGGCGGCTCTGGTAGTAAGATCATTTGATACCCCTGAAGCAACGCGGGCGAGTGTACCCATAGAGCATGGACAGATGATCATGGTATCATATTTTGCCGATCCGGAAGCAAACGGCGCATTAAAGTCTGTTTTGGAGTATATTTTGAAGGGATAATTTCGATAATTCTGATTTTGCAATTCAAACTGCCATACCTGTAAGGCGTTATCGGACATAATCAATCCTACTTCCAGGTCCTGACCTGGCCGTTCCACTAGCTTGTCAAGTAACACTTTCGCATAAATTGCACCACTGGCACCAGTTACGGCTATTACAACTTTTCTTTTTATCATGATTACTCAACAAATAAGTATAATTGTGGTTGAAAATAAAAAAGGGTCGAATACAAGTATTCGACCCTACATCTACCTATGAAAAACATGCCCTTTGAGAGGGCATACAAATATAGTTATAAGCTCAACATTCACAAAATATTTAACAGGTTTTACACATAAAGTTCACTTTAAAGACAACTGACTGATAGACAGTTAATTTAAAATTAAAAAAAAAATAAAACTTTGACTATATAACCGTGTTTATCAAGGTTGGAACCTAAATTCGTCAAACTTTTCCCTTTAAAAGGGTATAGCTTTTAAAATAAGCTGTATTGAGCATCTTCGACTGCGGCTAGCGGACTGGTCGCAGCGGGCTCTCCTGGCTCCTTCCCTATCCGGAATATCTGCGACTCATTATAGCGGGAAGCAACAATCACCTGAGTTTTTCCAGCATGCTCATTAAACAAATTTTGAACGAGATCAGGACAGTTGTTATCTTTCGACAAATGCGATAACAGTAGGTGACTCAAAGACGGAGCCCGGTGATTTAAGAACAACTCAAGTGCTTCCCTGTTAGACAAATGCCCTTTTCCGCTTCTGATCCGATTCTTTAAGTAATACGGATATTTTCCCTTGCTGAGCATCTCATCATCGTAATTAGCCTCCAAAAAAACGGCGTCGCACATGTTAAAATATTTAATAACCTGCTCACATGCGCGGCCGATATCGGTCATCACTCCAATGGTAATAGTACCAGCCCTGACAATAAAACTATGCGGATCGCAAGCGTCGTGAAGTTTGGGGAATGACGTAATCTCCAGTGCTCCAATCCTCACTGGCTGGTTAGCATCATATTTTCTTATCAAATCTTTTTGAACGTTTACACATCCGTTATAAATCATCGTCTGGTTCAAATAAACAGGAATCTGATATTTTCTGGAAATAACAGCTATGCCTTTTATATGATCTGTGTGTTCATGTGAGACGAAAATTGCTTTAATGGAACGGATGGATATACCCAGGCGTAACATCCGGGCCTCGGTTTCCTTGCATGATATACCAGCGTCTATAAAGATCCCACCGGTCTGATCACCGATGTAGTAACAATTGCCATTGCTGCCCGAATTAAGAGATGCTATTGATACCGACATAATTATTTTGCCGTAAAAATACTAAATGTTTTAGCTCTGTAAATAAAAAAGAGGATGCATATTCAATTTAATGCAGACAAGTGTGTTAAAGATCTGCATTTCTGTACACTTGCTTGCCACCACCCTGCCAGCAGCTGGTGGTCAGC
>NZ_JAZQRL010000006.1:0-16904 GCF_045629565.1 Arcticibacter sp. | reverse complement strand
ATATCTCCAGGACAGGCACGGCTAACTATTACCTCTGTGGCAAAGATGTTACCGTGACTCAAAACGAAGGCAAAGCTATAGGGCCGTTTATCTTAGCTAGTTTAGAGTACGAGAGAAAGAAGTGATAGATACACGCTAGTTCCCTTAATCAAGGGGATTTAGTGTGTAGGCCTGTAAAAGTCGCAGATAAGCATAAGCGGACTTAAAAAAATGTGAAATCCCGTAGATTCTTAGCTGAACTATGGGATTTTGTGTGATTATTTTATTACTTTTCTTCAAAAAAGTCATTTTTAAGTCAACTATATCTGTCGGTAGCCTCTGTCTCGGTGCAAAATGATACTTTTCGGACATGTTAAACAGGAAGATGTTGCTGATAGAAGATGAACCTGGCCTGGTTTCTGTGATTATTAGAGGATTAAAGGAGTCGGGAGTGGAAATCAGTGTTGCAGGTGATGGCGCAACCGGTTTAGAAATGGCTACTAAGCACACATTTGATCTTGTCATACTCGATGTGCTGCTTCCTGGAATAAACGGCATACAAGTCTGCCGCGAGCTTCGCAAAAAAAATCCCAATATTCCCGTTTTAATGCTTACTGCACTGGGAAGTACCGAAAACATAATTACAGGTCTTGATAGTGGAGCCGACGATTACCTGGTTAAGCCGTTTAAGTTTGCGGAGCTGGAGGCGCGCATTCGGTCGCTGATCAGGAGAAGCAGTGCACCGTCTGTTGTCAGTACCAAACAGGAAATAGCAGGTTTGGAAGTTGACATCAGCTCCAAGACCGCGAAGCGATATGATAAGCCGATAAACTTAACCGCAACAGAATACCGCTTATTGGAATACTTCGTTCAAAATCAGAACAAGGTTCTTTCCCGTATAAATATTCTGGAAAATGTCTGGAATATCGATTTTAATATGGGTACTAACGTGGTAGATGTTTATGTAAATTATCTAAGGAAGAAAGTTGATAATGGACACGCGGTAAAGCTGATCCATACCGTTTTCGGAATGGGGTACATTTTCAAACAGGAATCTGGGCATGAAAATACAGACTAAAATAACCCTGCTGTTCTTTCTGATCTCCACCACCGGCTTAATTCTCCTCAACGCTTCTATCTTTTATTTTATCTCTGACTTTAACTTCGAAGACTTTTTTGAGCGTCTTGAAGCGCGTGTCAATCTCAGTTCGCAGATCAATATTCTTTCAGATGAAAATTCTGCTGCATACCAGGAAGTTCGTAGCAGGTACCTGGAGAAACTTAGCGGAGAGAAAGACTACATTGTAAAACTGGACGGGGCAGGGAGACTAAAGCAGAAGCCTATTGATATACCGGACAAATTCTATGAGGACATCTTCAAGTATGGAAAGTCGAGGTATAATGAAGGAAATAAATTTTATGCAGGATCTTTTATAAAGGGGCCGGATGCAAAATTCCTGGTGATCGTCTCGGCTTCTAACCCTTATGGCTTCAAAGAGCTCGAGGAGTTGAGAAAGGTTCTTTTCGTCTGCTTTATTGTTTCCTTAGTGCTTACATTCTTAGCCGGAAGGATCTTCTCATCGTACACGATAAAACCGGTAAGATCGATAATAAAGAGCGTAAAAAATGTTTCTGCAAATAATCTGCATTCGCGCCTGCCTGAAGTTGAAGGAAAAGATGAAATTGCTGAGCTGGTCTTCACCTTCAATAACATGCTTACGCGCCTGGAGACAGCATTTGAAACACAAAATAACTTTGTGAGCAATGCATCGCATGAGTTACGGACCCCTCTTGCAATCATTACCAGCGAAACGGAGCTCTTGTTGTCCGGACGTGACCTCAGTCCAGAGATGGAAGGATCCGTTAGGACCATACTCCAGGAGGCCGAAAAGCTTAATAATATCCTCGCGAGTTTGCTTGGTTTAGCCCAATCGGGTTTTGACGGAAAGAAGCAGGATTGGGAGAGAATCCGGGTAGATGAACTAATCTGGACTGTAATTGATTCGGTCAGGAAGATTGAGCCCGAGTGCAAAATAGATTTGGATATGAACTCACTTCCAGAAAACGAGTCACAACTATGTACAGAGGGAAACGCCAACTTGCTGCATCTCGCAGTCAGTAACATTGTGCTGAATGCTTGCAAATATTCAAATAATAAGCCGGTAACGATCAGACTGAGTACAGAGAACGACCGGATAATCATTGCGGTGACAGATCAGGGTATCGGTATTCCCGAATCGGAGCAACAACATATCTTTGAACCGTTTTTCAGGGCCTCCAATACAAACGATTTTGAAGGGTATGGAATAGGGCTCCCGCTTACTTTGAATATTGTCAGAATTCATAAGGGCTCTATCGGAATTCGTTCAGAAGAAGAAGTTGGTACCGAGATGATGCTTTTGCTTCCCATTGTTCAGTAATTTCTGGGTTTATTGCCCGATTTAGAGGCGTTTCTAATAACTTTTTAATATCTCTTAAAAGATTTGCCGTGTTTTAAGAAAGCTCTTGCACGATTTGCTGTTTTATCTTCTCATAAGGTTGCGGTTTTCTAATCAAAGTCTAATTTTCATCTTAAAAGATCTTAATGTGTCTTAATTAGTATTGTATCAGAAACAAAATTATATCTGATTATGAAAACAATACTGATTCCAACTGATTTTAGCTCTCAAGCGTTTGACTGCATTCCTTCTCTATGTGCCCAGCTGCAACCCGAGACGCTGAATATTGTGTTTATCCATCTGTTCAAGCTTTCAGATTCCATCAACGACTTATTACTTCTGAGCAGAAGAAATAAGGAATATGAGCATGTGAGCGACGATTTCTATCAGCAATGTGAAGAAACGAAAAGAGTTTATAAGGCTGTGAAAGCGATTAGAATCGAATTTTTCTATGGCAGTACACTTAGCCGCTTTAAGAACTTTATCGAAGCAAATAGCATCGACTATATCGTCCATCCTGAAGACTGCACTGTCTCAAGCTTAACTAAGTTGAGCATTGACCCCTCCGTTCTTGTAGGCCGGTGCAGTGTTCCATTGCTCAGAGTGCATGAGGTAGCGCTCGCTGATGTTGCACCTGCTCGCTATAAAAGGCAAAATTCACCTGTGCTGTCAGAGGTATCACTTTAAACCTATCGACCTATGCTACTTAGAAAAAACATTCCAATCAGCTATATTCTGGGTAAGATCCGGAAGGAGATGATTATGGTAACGGTGTATGCAGTACTAATTGCAGTCTGCTACAACAACTTCCATTTTACAAGAATCTCAATTCCCATAGCGGTGCCTACGATGTTAGGTACCGTGATTTCTCTATTGCTCGCCTTTAAGTCGAATCAGGCGTATGACCGTTGGTGGGAAGCCAGAACAATCTGGGGGGCTATTGTTAACGACTCGCGGAGTCTTACCCGGCAGCTGCTCACTTTCGTTGATACGCATATGGGCACAACTGAGGAAAGACTATTCTGTGAGCGGATGGCTAAGCGTCAAATTGCCTGGAGTTATTGTCTAAGCAGGCAGCTTAGAGGGCAAAATCCGCTGGAGGGAATTGACCGATTCATTTCGCCCCAGGATATGGCTAATATTCGAAGATATAATAATGTCGCTCTTGGCCTGCTGGAGCTGCAGGGGTCAGATCTTCGTAACGCATATAAGCTTGGATGGATAAACGAATATCAGCAGGTAGAAATCGATAGAACGCTAACCCGTTTTTCAAATCATATGGGCGGTTGCGAGCGTATTAAAAATACGATATTTCCGGCTACCTATGGCGTGTATATTCATTTTGCCCTCTTGCTTTTCGTCATTCTTTTGCCTTTTGGTCTTATTGAGTTCTTTGGCATTGTGGAGATACCGCTGGTCCTGGCAATATCATCTTCGTTTTTCCTGATCGAGAAAATGGCTATCCATCTTCAGGATCCGTTTGAAAACAGACCCACGGATACGCCTACAACGACTATTTCCCGGACAATCGACCGTGATATCATGCAAATGTTGAAAGAAAATTATCGAACCGACGACGGAAAACCAAAAGGGGCAAAGGTTTTCTATATCTTATAACTTATGACCTCTTTCTGTGCAGCTAAAGGAAATGCAGTGCTCCGGTTTAGCGGCCGGCAGCAGGGAGGTCACACGGCAGCTTTTAGGAGACAATTTTTAGTGATTTTACTTCGGCTGCAAAATGGGCGCTTGTGAACTTGTACGTAGGGAGGAAATGACTTCCGGAGAGATCGGCCTGGTTGGTTACGTTTCAATTGTCATGCATGATCGTCTGTGAATATGCAGATATGGAAAAGACATTTTCTCGTCTGGTGTTCGGCGAAACGAGAAAGTGATTATCTTGCAGGTGAACAACAACAACAAATAACGATCATGTCTTATTGCAATGCCATTGAATCTATGCCCGAAGCCAGACAGGCTGTTCACAAAGCCTATCATGACTTTCAATATGGTTTTCCTATTCACAACGACGATGAATTATTTTGCCGACTGGTTCTTGAAATTAATCAAGCCGGGCTTAGTTGGGAAACTATATTAAAAAAACAGGATTCGTTCAGGAGGGCTTACGACGACTTTAAGATAAGCAAAGTCGCCGCCTATACCGAGGAAGACAGGGACCGGTTGCTCTCAGACCCTGGAATTATTAGAAATCGCCTGAAAATCAACGCTGCAATAGAGAACGCAAAAGCGATTCTCGCGTTGCAAAGCGAACATGGTTCGTTCGAGAACTGGCTCAAAAGTCATCATCCTAAATCCAAAGAGGAATGGATAAAGCTGTTTAAGAAAACCTTTAAATTTACAGGTGGCGAGATCGTTAACGAGTTCTTGACCAGTATCGGAATCCTAAAAGGAGCGCATTCTGAAGATTGTCCTGTATACACACATGTTATCAGCGCTAATCCGCTTTGGTACCATCACTCCTGACAAGAATCTTTTGATTGTCGTAACAGAATGATAAACTAGCGATATATACCTCGAAATTTGAGCTATGTTTGTATTTTCATATACCTTTCAATCTTCTCCCGGAAGGTATGGATAGACTTGCTGCCAATTAGAAAACCATGAAGGCTTGGGTATTTACTGTTGTTTTTATACTTATTTTTTGTCAGGTAAAGGCTCAGGCGCCTTTTTCACATCTCAACATAGAAAAGGGGTTGTCAAATAACTCCGTTAATGCTGTTTACAAGGATCGATACGGATTTATGTGGTTCGGTACCGATGATGGCCTTAACCGTTACGATGGGTTCTCTTTTAACGTATTCAAGAGCAATATCAAAGATCCGCAAAGCTTGATTCACAATCGGATCGTTGACCTGGCTGAAGACAGGGACGGCGCTCTCTGGATCGGTACAAACAGGGGCTTGTCTGTGTTTGACCATTATACCTCCAGGTTTTCTACGCCTGCATTTTCTTATGCCGGAAAGAAGCGCCGGGCTATCGACCCGGTTTATACTGTTAAAGCAGACGATAAGGGCAGTGTCTTTGTCGGGGTCCAGCACAAGGGCTTGCTGGTTCGTAAAGCTGGTCAGGAATTGAAACAGATCAACTTTCAGGATCAAAATGGAAAACCTCTTGAATACAACGTGTATGCCATCGCTTTCAGGCCTGGTGAAGCCTGGCTGGTCACGAACATGGGATTATGCGTTTATACTATCTCCACCGACAGGGTGCGGCTTGTAAGCAGGTCAGTACGTAGAGCAAACCGCATGATTGAAAAGGACAACGTCCTTTGGATAGCTACCGACAATGGACTGTTTAGGTACGACGTCCGTTCAAAAAACCGCGGCCTTCTTGTCCGCGAGCAGGCGGAGTTGTCGGCTCCGAGAGTGATGGACCTTCGGTTTCAGGGCGAACAGCTCTGGATAGCAACAGATGGAGGTGGCGTGGATGTTCTCCATACAAAAACGGCTAAAGTGAACCGAATTGCAAGTGCTCCTGACGGCAGTGCCTTGAGCAGCAATGCCGTCATGTGCATTTATAGCGATGATGATAATGACCGCATCTGGTTAGGAACTCTCAGAGGGGGCGTAAACCTGTTAGACCAAAAGAAAAATAAGTTTAAGACGGTGTCCCATCTCCCTAACAGCCAGAATAGCCTGATAAGTGATTTCGTGCTTTCTTTTTGCGAAGATACCGATGGCAGCATCTGGGTGGGAACCGATGGAGCAGGTATCTCGGTGTGGAACAGGAAGACGAACAGCTTTCGCAATTATACCCACCGGGAGAATCAGCCTTCATCTATTAGCCATAATAACATAACCAGTATTGTTCGTGACGACGATGATGTTATTTGGGTAGCCACTTTCGGTGGAGGGATTAATCGGTACGACCGAAGTAGCGACTCTTTCACGCGGTTTGCTTGTATGAATAACGGCCAGGAAGACAGGAACGTTTGGAAGCTCTTCAAGGACTCTAAAAATGATATCTGGGCCGGAACATCCTTCGGTAGCGATGCAACATATAAGCTGAACCGCAAAACACAGAGATTTGAGCCCTTTGATTCCAGGTTTAAATATGTGACTAGTTTTGGCGAGGACAATCAGGGTAACGTTTGGCTCGGAACGGAGTACGGCCAGCTTGTCCAAATTGATGAGAACTCAGGAAAGCACCGCATCTATAATCTTAAAAATCAGATCAGATCGATCATTTGTGACAAGGAGGGCAACTTATTTGTAGGGGTACAATATACTGGCCTGGTCAAGTTCGATCATAATAACAGTGGAAAATTCTCCGTGATGACCGAAGCGGAAGGTCTATGTAACAACAGTGTTCTCAATATTCAGGAGGATGCATCCGGCAATTTGTGGATGAGCACCTTCAATGGGCTTTCCAAGTGGGATCAGAAGAGTAATCGATTCATCAATTTTTACGAAGAGGATGGTTTACAGAGTAATCAGTTCTCCTTCAATGCGTCATTAAAGCTTCAGTCGGGCGAGATCCTGTTTGGCGGTATCAGAGGATTTAATATCTTTTCTCCTGAAGACGTACGTCGCGAATACAACCCGTCAAAGGTGCTGATCGCAGGAATCCGCATCAACAATATTCCCATTCAACAGGATCAGAGCTTTGAAACGGAAGCCAGTATCTACTCTATAAAAGAGCTGGTGTTGCCCTATGATAAGGCAGTACTTTCAATAGACTACACCACTCCGGAATATTCGGGAACAGACCGTATCCTATATAAATACATTCTGGAGGGTTGGGACAATATCTGGAATTATTCAGGAAAGGCCCGCACTGCAAACTATTCTCAACTTTGGGAAGGTAATTATATCCTGAGAATTAAGTCGACCAATGAGGATGGATTATGGACTGACGGTGAAACGGTTCTGAAGATTAAAGTTTTGCCACCCTGGTATCGGTCCTGGTGGGCGTACGTGCTGTATGTCGCTGCTGTTTTCAGTCTGATCTATTTTTATATCAACTACCATTTACGTCAGTCGCAGCTCCGCTATGAAATTCAATCGGCCAACCTGAACACCCAAAAGGAGCGGGAGCTGAATGAGAAGAAAATTTCATTTTTCACGCATATTGCCCATGAATTCAGAACACCGCTCACCTTAATTATGAATCCGGTTAAGGAGCTCTTGAACTCCGAAGGAAAGAAGGTGAATGTAGACGATATGTCGGGGGTTTTCCGCAACGCCAAGCGTCTGTTGAGTTTGGTGGATCAACTTTTGCTCTTTGGGAAGGCTGAGGGAGAGGATGATAAACTTAAGGTGTTCAGCTTCAATATTCATGATCTTTGTCATGAGGTGTTTCTCTGTTTTAATAGTCAGGCGAGTTTGAAAAAAATCCATTATTCGTTCACATGTGAAAATAAGGATCTGGAACTTTATGGAGACAGGCAGAAAGTAGAGATAGCCGTATTTAACCTGGTATCCAACGCCTTTAAGTATACCTCGCCAGGCGGCAGTGTATCGCTTACTCTTACTGATCAGCTCGATGAACTACTGATTGAGGTGAGTGATACGGGGAGAGGGGTGCCTGAGGACGTCGGTAATCAGATCTTCGAGCGCTTTTATCAAGTTACTAATCCTGAAAAAGGATATAGGAACGGATTTGGTATAGGGCTATATCTGGTAAAGAAGTTTATTTCTGCACATAAAGGTTCTGTAAGCTATGTAAGCGAAAAGGGGAAGGGTTCGACTTTCAGTATTACGCTGTTGAAAGGTTTGTCGCACTTTGATCACCTGGATATCAGGGCGGTACATGAGAGGCAATCTGAAAGGAGCGCAGTGCTTGAAGAGACTGCCGTTGACGATCAGGCTTCAGACAGCCTCGATACATTGGAAATGACAGATATTGAGCTTCAGGTGTCTGATCGGTTGTCGCTCCTTATCGTAGACGACAATACAGAAATCCGCAATTACATCAGGAAGACCTTCATCCAATCGTACAATGTTTTAGAAGCCAGCGATGGTCTTGAAGGCTTGCGCATCGCCGAACGCTATTCGCCGGACATCATTATCAGCGATATTTCCATGCCTCGAATGACCGGTATTGAGCTTTGCCAAAAGATTAAAGAAAGTGCTGCACTGAATCATATCCCTGTTGTTCTTCTTACATCGGCTACGTCTGATGAAGTGAAGTTGAAAGGTCTCGAGACCGGCGCTGCAGATTATATTACGAAGCCTTTCGAGCGTGAAATGCTCGTAGCCAGAGTCGTAAATTTATTGAAAAGCCGAAACAACCTTCAGCAGTATTTCTATAATCATATCACACTTCAATCAGATAACCTGAAGATATCTCCTGAATACCGGGAGTTTCTCAACAGGTGTATATCAGTCATTGAGACGCACTTGCAGGACCCGTCATTCAGTGCCAGGAGATTCGCCGATGAACTGGGCATGAGTCATTCAAACTTGTACAAGCGCGTGAAGTCGGTTTCGGGCAAGTCGGTTAGTGAATTTATACGTTACGTGCGCCTTCGGAAGGCTGCAGAGCTTATGATCAACTCCGATTGTAACGTTAGTCAGGCTTCTTTCGAGGCAGGGTTTAATGATATTAAATATTTCAGGGAGCAATTTACTAAGCTCTTTGGTATGAAACCGTCTGAGTACATAAAAAAATATAGAAAGTCTTTTCACGAATCTTACAAACTGAACAAGATGTCAATAGAAGTTCAGGAATCATAGCTCTACTACTGATTTTCCCTGCTTTATTACGAATTTACCCCTCCTGAGTACGGTCTGATCGTCGCTAACTTTGGTTAGTTAAAACTAATCAACCACAGAGCCTAATGCTTCTGCGGAATAACTATCTACCGAAATATACAATCTTGTAAACCAATTGTTATGAAACGACAACTACCTGATGTCCTCTTTCTTTATGGAAAAAGGGGGAAGATTTTGTTTTCTTTAGTGTTCCTCTTGTTAACAGCCAGGGGGCTGTTTGCGACCGTGCCCGGAAAATTATTAGCGGTATTGGCCCAGGGGATTCCCGTAAGCGGAAAAGTAACCGATGAGCAGGGTGCACCCTTGCCCGGGGTAAGTGTGCTTGTTAAGGGGACAACTACCGGAGTCTCCACGAACTCCGACGGTATTTACAAACTGAATGTACCGTCTGGCTCCAGCGTCTTAACATTCACATTTATCGGATATGTAATGCGGGAAGTACGGGTAAACAACCAGACCACCATAAACCTGAGCCTGCAACCCGAATCAAGATCACTTAACGAGGTGGTGGTGGTAGGGTATGGTACCCAGACACGGGCAACGCTTACAGGTTCCGTCTCGGAGGTAAAAGGTGCAGAACTAGTGAAAAGTCCTCAACCAAACCTTTCCAACTCTCTGGCGGGAAGGTTTTCGGGGGTGATAGCTACTAACCGCGGCGGCGAACCCGGATACGATAATTCGGAAATTCGTATCAGAGGAATATCCACAACCGGGAACAAGGATGTTCTGGTTGTGGTTGATGGAGTACCCGGCCAATTAGGGGGATTTGAGCGGCTGGATCCAAATGATATCGAGAGCGTTACGGTTCTGAAGGATGCATCTGCAGCTGTTTACGGAAGCAGGGCAGCCAATGGTGTTATCTTAGTAACGACAAAACGGGGCACAACCGGAAAACCCTCCATCTCATACAGTTTCAATCAGGGATTTTCCTCCCCAACACGTCTGCCTGAAATGGCCGATGCTGCTACCTATGCCACTATTGTCAACGAGATCAATTACTATAACAATCCTGCCGGAGGCATGAACCAGTTCTATACCGATGAGCAGATTGCCAGGTTCAGGGATGGTTCCGATCCCGTCAACTATCCCAATACCGATTGGATCAAGACGACTTTGAGAGCCTCAGCCCCTCAAAGTCAGCATAATCTTTCTGTTAATGGCGGAACAGAAAACACAAAATACTTCATCTCGCTCGGAACACTTGATCAAGATGGTATCTATAAGAATGGAGCTACAAAATACAAGCAGTACAACCTGCGTTCCAACATCGACGCCAATATAACCGACAACTTTAAAATAGGGCTATCACTCGCCGGAAGACAGGAAAACAGGCAATATCCCGCCGCCGGTGCTGGCGATATCTTCAGATCTGTATACCGGGCCTATCCAACGGTGGTTGCTACTTATCCGAACGGATATCCTTCAACCGGTATCGAAAATAATAACCCTGTAATGATGGTAACGGATGCCGGCGGTCTGACTAAAAATCCGAGATTATATTTTAATGGCATTCTGAGAGCTAGTTACGCTCTGCCATTTATCAGCGGGCTATCGGTAGACGGCTTCTATGCTCTTGACAAAGGACAATTCTCCCAAAGGAATTTCATCACGCCTTATCTGGTTTACTCTTATAATAACAATACAGATGTCTATTCTTCAAGAACCGTTGGAGAGCCGAAAGCTTCTTTGAATCAGATGCAGGAAAATACATCACTGATGACTGCCAACCTGAAGCTTAACTACCAAAAGACATTTAACGGACACAATATAAACAGCTTTGTAGCCTATGAGCAAAGTGAACAGACTGTTGAACATTTTGAGGCTGGAAGAAGGAACTTTCCTACTACGTTAACGCCTGAGCTTTCGCAGGGAGGTACAGATCCAACCGACCGCACCAACTCAGGATTTAGCTGGAGAGAAAGCCGTGTCAGCTTTATCGGGAGGGCAAATTATAATTACCAGCAGAAGTACCTGGCAGAAGTTCAGCTGCGCATAGACGGTTCGTCTATTTTTCCGGAGGATAACAGGTTCGGTTACTTCCCCGGAGTATCCGCAGGGTGGCGTATATCTGAAGAAGGCTGGTTCAAAGATGGTATACGGTTTATAAATGATCTGAAACTAAGAGCTTCATATGGACAGTTAGGTGGAGATAGAGTGGAGAGAAACCAGTTTAACAATAATTACTCGTTCAATAATCAGTATACACTTGGAACCGGTGTATATCCCGGTCTGGATCTCGTTAAGCTTGCAAACCCCTCGATAACCTGGGAAAAATCCATCAAAACTGATCTGGGCTTGAACGCAACGTTGTTCAGAAATATAAACCTCGAATTTATATACTTTAATGAAAAGAGGACAGATATTCTACTGTCCAGAAACGCCTCCATTCCCGGCGTAACGGGTATTGTTAACCCTTATGATGCTGATGATACCGAGCCTCTGGTACCTTCAGAAAATATCGGACGTGTGGACAATAAGGGTATCGAGGCCACTTTAGGATATAACCATCGCGGAGACTTCAGCTATGGTATCTCCGGAAATATTACCTATGCCAAAAGTGACGTGAGGTTCAAGGATGAGTCGCCTGCGGTGCTGAACCATCAACGCGAAACAGGCCGGCCGCTTAATACGTATCTGCTTTACGAATCAATCGGTATTTTCAGAACACAAGAAGAACTCAATTCCTATCCTCATGTCCCCGGAACGCAAATCGGCGACTTGAAGTATCTCGATTTTAATCGTGATGGCAAGATCACAGCGGATGATCAGGTACGAACCGAACTGGGCAATATCCCTCAGATAACGTATGGCATAAATCTGAACGCATCGTATAAGAGCTTCGATCTGTCGGCAGTTTTCTCCGGACAATCGCGGGTCAGGCAATACGTTCTTACGGAAGCAGGAACAGTGGGGAACTTCTATCAAACATGGGCTGACAACCGCTGGAGCCCTTCTAACATCGAAGGCAGCTACCCCCGCGTTCCGGAAAGAGCCTCTACGGCGATCAGCGGCGGTCTTTACCGTAATGACTTTTGGTTATTTAATACCGCCTTCTTCAGATTGAAAAATATCGAGTTAGGGTATAGCCTGCCTAAAGAAGCACTGGATAAAATCAAAATGCAGGGAATCCGGATTTACGCAAGCGCTTTCAATGTGTTTACGATCACCAAAGTAAAAGACTTTGATCCTGAAGGCAGCCATGAGGGGGGCCAGTTCTATCCTCAGCAGAGAATTATTAACCTGGGCGTTAACGTTAAGTTTTAATCATCGTTATGAAATCATCTAAAGGAATACTTTCCTCCCTATATATATCCTTGCTGGCCTTATCCATGGCTTCTTGCAAGAAAGACTTTTTGGATGTCACACCAACGGATCGTGTGACCGACGCAGCGATTATCGGAGACTCTACGCTGTTTGAATCATTTGTGATCAACAGGTATCTGGGTACGAGAATGACAGAAAAGGAGGCAGAAGGAACACTGCCAGGATTTGGACGTGGATTTGAGTATGCCATGTGGAGTTCTTTAACCGACGAGTCGCTTTACAATAATGATGACAACACCTGGCTGATTCAGAGAGGGCAGCTGTCTCCGGAAAATACAGGCATAGCAGGAGCTATCTGGTCAAGAAGCTATCGAAGTATCCGGGAAGTGAATTATGCTCTCGCTAATGTTGATAAGGTGCCTATGAGCACGGGTCACAAAAATCTCCTGATCGCAGAGCTCAAGTTTATCCGGGCATTTCGCTATCATGACCTGATCAGGAACTATGGAGGAGTGCCCCTGCTGGGCGATAAAGTATATAATTTAGGCGATGATTTTTCAGATCCGGAGTTGTTCAGGCGAGCTACGATTGCCGAATGTATCCAATATGCAGTAGCGCAGTTGGATGAAGCTGCGGCGGGCTTGCCTTTATCAAACAATTCTGCGTGGTTAGCGGGGAGAGCGACAAGAGGAGCTGCGTTGGCCCTTAAATCTCGTTTGCTGCTGTATGCAGCAAGCCCGCTTTACAGTTCCGGATCCTGGGAGCAAGCCGCTGCAGCTGCAAAGGCGGTAATGGATTTAAACATCTATGGCTTGCATTCAAATTATCAGAACTTGTTTATTAATCCTGGCAGCAGCAACGAAATTATTTTCGCCAGGTACTACACCATCGGCTCACGACACGTGCCGATGGAGATTGCAAACGGGCCGAACGGTTACGACGGCTGGGGAGGAAATCTTCCGATGCAGAACATGGTAGATGCATACGAAACCATAACAGGACTTCCCATCGACGATCCGGCGTCAGGATATGATCCGCAAAACCCATACGTTAATCGTGATCCGCGACTGGCAGCCACTGTTCTCTACAACGGTGCACCATACCGCGGCCGCAATGTGGAAACGTTCGTGCCTGGAGGCCTCGATAGTAAGGATGGTCCGTCTAACTGGAATACTTCTAAAACGGGTTATTACCTCCGAAAGTTCGTGGATGAGAATATGCCGATAAACAATCCCTGGAATGTTGCAGGACTTCAACCCTGGATCTACTTTAGATATGCTGAAATCCTGCTAAATTATGCAGAAGCCCAGAACGAAGCAGTCGGTCCCGATCAATCCGTCTATGCTGCGCTGAACACAGTTCGTGGCAGGGCGGGAGTTGGCTTACCTGTTTTACCACAGGGCTTAAGCCGCGAGGAGATGCGAGAGCGTATCATCCGCGAACGCAGGGTCGAGCTCGCCTTTGAAGAGCACCGTTATTATGATGTTCGACGCTGGAAGATTGCTGATATAACCGAAAATGTGCCGGTTTATGGAATCAACATCACCAAACAGAATAATGGCACGCTGAGATATGAACGGAAAGTAGCTTTGGAAGGAAGGGCATTTCTACCGCAACATTACTGGCTGCCTATTCCAAGAGCAGAGATCCAGGCATCAAACAACCAGCTGGCTCAAAACCCCGGCTATCAATAATAGTCTTATAGTAAAAAACGATTGCTCCAATACCGGGGCAATCGTTTTTACTTTAACCCAAGCCACCAGTGTTTGAATTTCTGCTGCTCATCGTCCATGTTGACAACCTCGCCGATCATCGGTGTGATAAGTGTTTGACCGGCATTCTTGTTGAGTTCCGTTATTCTTGCCAGGGGTTCATACCAGGCATGCGCTGCCAAGGCAAACTTTCCAGAATGGACAGGTAAAATCCGCTTGGCTCTCAGGTCCTTTCCAGCACGAAGTACATCTTCTGGCATTGCATGGATATACTTCCAGGCGACATTATACTGGCCATTTTCAAGTATGGCTAAATCAAACCCGCCGAATTTTCGACCGATTTCTTCGTAGTGATTATCATAACCACTGTCTCCACCTAAAAATATTTTCAAAGACGGCGTTTCCAATACGTAGGATGTCCACAAAGTGTTGTTAGAAAAAATGCTTCTTCCTGAAAAGTGTCGCGCTGGAGTGAAGTGCAGCGTTATTTGTTCGTCCAGAACGACTTTGTCGCCCCAATCTTTTTCAATCAGCTGTGAAGCCGGGTACCCCCATTTTTCTAAATGGGCGCCTACTCCGAGACCACAGATCACTTTACCCACTCTGCCCTTCAGCTTTCTGATCGTTTCATAATCCAGATGGTCCCAGTGGTCGTGTGTGATGATAAGATAATCGATATAAGGAAGATCATCAGCCGTGTAGGATGCCGCTCCCTTAAAAGCTTTATTCATACTTTTGAAAGGAGCTGCATGATCGTTGAGCACCGGATCTACGAGGACACTCTTTCCGTGGATCTGCATCCAGTAGGAAGAATGGCCAAACCAGACCAGGGCGTTGGCAAGTTTCGAAATACGCTTGAGATCCGTTTTTACATGAGGGATGCTGTCCTCTGGCACAACATGGAGTTTAGTGCCGAAGAAGAAATTATACAAAACGCTGGGGTAACTATATCCTTCGGTCAGCGAAGGAGTGGGATTTAAGTTCTGGAATTTTCCGTCCCTGAAGTTTTTAGACTTTTTTATAAGCTCTAAACGGGCGCCTGTCGGTCTGGCACCAAAGATGTCTCTGCTCAACAGGATAACAGCAAGAATAGCTACAGTTATCAGAACGAAAGATATGATCAGCATGGTTTTCTTCATTTTTGAAATGCACTTACGAAGACATCGTGAAGTGCGGTTGCAAAAATGCTTTATTTTTTTTTCCCTGAGTGCCACCGAGAAGAAAAAGACTTTAGCCTGTCAATTCCTACAAAACGAAAAGCAGGTCAACGCTTCGCCGTTCTTAAGAGGTATTCGGTTTTTCAAAACACAGCTTTGTATGTGTTGTTGTACATGTGGTTCATCAATCCATTAGAATTAACCATATGGCTCAAGCATACGACCTCGAAAGATTTGTCAGCGCCCAAAAAGATGATTATGAAACAGCCTTTTCCGAAATAGAAAACGGCCGCAAACGCAGCCATTGGATGTGGTATATTTTCCCGCAAATTCAAGGCTTAGGATTTAGTGAAACCTCCAGATACTATGCGCTGAAGGACCTGCATGAGGCGGAAGCATTTTTAACTCACGAGCTCTTGGGTAGCAGACTGATAAAAATCACGAATCAGTTACTTCAGTTAAAGGAGGACGATGCGAACAGGATATTCGGATCGCCAGACGACCTTAAGCTCAAGTCATCTATGACGCTATTTTGCTCCCTGGATGGCGCTGATCCCGTTTTTGAGGCTGTGCTGGATAAATTCTTTAAGGGCATCAAAGACGAAAAGACATTAAAGATGATGGGTAAGCAAGAATAACCATCCGTCCAATGACCAAGCAGGGGAGAGCAGGGAAGGAAGCCGCCACCTGTTAAAATAAAAAAGGAAAGATCACTTTCGTGTCTTTCCTTTTCGTGTCCGAGATGAGTGCCCAATGCCTATTGATTATCAATCTGTTAATTACCCATGTTAGAATTATGTTGGAATTTTGCCCATTTTTTCGAGGTTTCTGACCTCTTTTTGAAGCTGCCTGATATCCTCCAGTGCATGTATATATTTCCTTTGCAAGTCGATCATTTCTGACTTCAGCTCTTCGAAGGTCATCCCGTTTTCGATAACTTCTTCCTTTACGAAAAACTGCTCTTCCGGAAATTCCCTAAGTTGCGCGATCTCCTTCCGGAAATCCTTCCCAATCACTTTTCCAATCTTGATTACGTAGGCCGGATCCATTTCCTGGTCTTGAAGGATAGTGTAGAACTGCGTTCTTGATAGCCCGATCTGCTTCGCGATATGGGTTTTAGTAACCGGCTGATTCTTGCTGTTGACAGCGTTTTTTACAGTTTCCCCTACGTAAATTTTCATTGCTCCAAATTTCTGTACATATATGTTCGGATTTATTTACAAAAATGTCTTGCATATCTGTTCACTATTGTTCACTTTTGTTCTACAAACAGAACATAAATGTTCGGTTTTGACAATCGGACATAAATCATAAATCGATGAATGAGCAAGAAATTAAGAAAACCTTTAGGCCGCTGCTTCCCAAAGGATACATTGGTATAATTCAAAAGAGGCTGAAAGCAAAGGGTATCACAAAAAGCAGAGCCTATATTTCTTATGTATGCAATCCTGACAAGACTCAATACAACCAGGATATCATCGAAGTCGCTCTAAATCTTGCAGCCGAACAGAAACGTAAACAAACCGAACACGCTGATTTGGCTAAAGATCTCAGCACAGAGGAGGAGATATGATACCTGCAGGAATTAGGATCGGAGAGGTTGAGTTCTTCTGGGATGGA
>NZ_JAZQRL010000005.1:0-9725 GCF_045629565.1 Arcticibacter sp. | reverse complement strand
TGGGCTGTGAAAACTGTAAAGAGTATTACGATTACTGATGGTGGCACAGGTTTCACGACGATTCCTACGGTAAATATAACCGGTGGCGGCGGTGCAGGCGCTACCGCAGCTGCGCGAATAAGTGGAGGAAAAGTGGTTGCTATAGACCTGATCAACGGGGGCGAAAATTACACATCAGCCCCCGCTGTGACCGTAACGGGAGGTGGTGGTACCAGGTTTACTGCAATGGCTGCGCTCGCTACACTGGCAGATGCCGAGCTTACGACAGCCCAGAAAGCGGATAAACTATCTTTCCTTCAAGCCATTCAAGATGAGCGCCTGTATGAATTTGTGAGCGAAGGAATCCGGAAATATGATTTGATCCGCTGGAATATATTGGGCAATAAGCTTGCCGAAACCAAAGCAGAGCTAACAAAAATGGTTAACAAAGCAGCGCCGTACGATGAGCTTCCACAACGTATGTTTTATAGACAAAACTCAACAACCGGACTCGTCTGGGGAAATTCGCTTTACGCACCAACTCCTGCAGCTACGCCGAGCGGTCATGCGTCAATAAACTGGTTACAGGCGGTAACTGCACCGGCGATTGTAGATAAGTTCGCTGCCAACTTTACGGAGAATAAAAGCGAGTTGCTTCCAATACCTAACTCTGTAATTGAAGCATCTCACGGAGCGATTACTCAGGACTATGGATATTAACTGCTGATTGGTTTAGCGACATGCGGCCCGGGCAAGTGTCAACGGCAGTATGTTCCACCCCATTTCTAGCGTCTGAATTATCTGAATGCTGCAGCTACTGAGGCATTCATGGCGGGTTTTGCGCTTT
Organism: Arcticibacter sp.; assembly: GCF_045629565.1. Lineage (GTDB taxonomy): Bacteria > Bacteroidota > Bacteroidia > Sphingobacteriales > Sphingobacteriaceae > Arcticibacter. The sequence goes on along the minus strand of NZ_JAZQRL010000005.1, from coordinate 8,899 downwards.
GAAATATCCGTAGAATGATACACAACTCACTCATCTCCAGATATTAGTAAATGAAAGATATGAAAAAGATTGTTTTGCTGCTGAGCCTGCTAGTTACAGGAGCAGCAGTAGATGCGAGTAAAGCACAGAAAATAGAGGCACCATATAAAACGGACTTCGAATTCAGCAAAGGCATCAATATCAGTGCATGGTTGTCGCAGACTGACATGTCCAGTCCGCAAGAGCAGAAAAGCTACTTCAGTCGTCAGGATTTCCTGCTACTGAAAGATCTGGGTTTCGATCATCTCCGGCTGCCTGTAGCGGAAGACAAGATCTACCTGGAAAACGGTGAAAAGCGCAAGGAGAGCTTTGCATTGCTTCATGATGTGATCGGCTGGTGTAGGGACGCTAACATGCGTGTGATCCTGGACCTTCACGATCTGAAGGTTAGCCGGGAGCTTAAGCCCAAACCCGGCCAAGTATCGCTTTGGGACGATAGGCGGGCGCAGGATCGTTTCATTGCGCTCTGGCAGGATTTTTCTGCTGAATTCGGCAAATATCCGAACAGCCTGCTTGCCTATGAACTATTGAATGAACCTGTTGCTCCCGATCCGGAGAATTGGAATCAATTGTCTGCAAGGGCGATCACAGCCATAAGAAAACTTGAACCGCAACGGGTGATCTTCCTCGGATCGAACAAGTTCAACTCTATCACCACCTTCCCCTATCTAAAGGTTCCGAAGAATGATCCGAATATCATATTAAGCTTTCACTTCTATCATCCCGGTCTCCTTACCCATTACAACGTGGACAGCTATGAGAATGACGATGGAGTGAAAGGACTGAAACTGAATTATCCCGGTAAACTGGTGTCAGACGAGGATGTGAAAGCACTTGATGAGAGTTCGCGGGCCAAACTACAAGTGATGAACGGGACCCACGATCTTAAGAAACTGGAAGCAAGACTTTTCGACGTCTTCAAAAAAGCAAAGGAGACTGGTTTGCGTATACACTGCGGCGAGTTTGGATCCAATTTCAAGTACCCTGACCGTGATTTACAGCTCCGCTGGATAAGGGATATGGTCGCTATCTTCAAGAACCATGACATCCCCTACACCGTATGGGGTTATCGCAGACATTTCGGGGTATTCGATGACGAGCGGAATGTTAAAGATCAACGGTACCTCGACGCGATTGTCCAATAGCCCAATTTATAAGCTGTTTTATATATACAATTCAATAACATGCAAGATAGACGAACTTTTATCCGCAGCCTGTCGGCCGTTTCTTTAACTGTGATGCTTGCGCCCATCACTGAAGTGGTGGCGGCTAATCCCGGCAGAAGGAAAAGGATCCTGATCCGTTCAGGCTGGCAGACGGTAAACATTGGCGATATTGGACATACATTCGGTTTGCTTGCTATTATAGAGCGCTATCTCCCCGAGCTAGACCTGGTGTTGTGGCCTAAGGCTTATGACCGCGGCGTTGAGGATTTACTGAGGAAAACTTTCCCTAAAATAACGATAGTAAAAAGCGGCATAGATGAAGTAACTCCTGAACTTAAGAAAGCATTCGACGAGTGCGTATTTATGATACACGGTTCTGGTCCATACGTCACGGCGAAAAAAGAATTAACCGCCTGGCGAAAAAATACAGGCAAGCCTTTTGGAATTTATGGAGTGTCGTTAGACGAAGTAGATCCGGCTCTATTCGGCCTCATAGCACAGGCATCTTTTTTTTACTGCCGGGATACCGAATCGCTGAAATACCTGAAAACCCTTAACAATCCTTGTCCAGTGCAGGGATTTGCTCCCGACTCGACCTTCGGTATTAAGATTTACGATGATCAAAAAGCGAAGACTTATTTAGATGCTGTGGGCTTGAAAAAGGGTGAGTTTATCTGTGTTATTCCTCGATTGCGATTTACACCTTACTGGCAAATGGTAGGGAGAGCTCCTTCGACAAGTGAAAAAGAGCGGTATGCCATTTCTATGGCCTTTAAAGAACGTGATGGGGCAAAGTTGAGAGAGGTAATGGTAACCTGGATAAAGAATACAGGACTCAAAGTTCTGGTTTGCCCTGAGGTTACCCAACAAGTGGAGCTGGGCAAGGAGGTGTTATATGATCCTCTGCCGGAAGACCTTAAGAAAAATGTGGTTTGGCGCAGCAGTTTTTGGCTTCCGGATGAAGCAACCAGCGTGTACAAACATGCCAGAGCCATGGTTTGCTGTGAACCGCATTCGCTGATTATGGCGGTTGCCAATGGTATCCCAAGCATCCACATTAAGCAATCAACAGATACCCGGAAGGGACAGATGTGGCGCGATATAGGTATGGGTGATTGGTATTTCCTGATGGATGAAACGCCGGCTTCGCAAATTTCTCAGCAACTTCTTCAGATACATAATAACTACGACATCGCTTTGGAATCAACAAACAAGGCTATGAATTATGTAGAAAGTATTCAGAAAAAGACAATGAAGAACCTACGTCAACTAATAAGGTAATGGAGTTAGAAAGCAAATTTAACAGAAGGGCTTTTATAAAAGGATCCGTGGCTACTGCAGCTATATCAACGGTGTTGCCTGGCTGGTTGCAAGCTATGGCAAATACAAAAACGGTACTGCTGTGTTCATCCTGGCAAACTTTTAATATCGGTGATATCGCCCATACGCCGGGAGTTCTGGCCATTTTAGAAAAGCAATTGCCACATGTGAACGTCATGTTATGGCCGCATGACGTGGGTAATGGTGTGAAAGACATGCTCAAAAAGAGATTTCCAAAAGTAGCGATTGTAGAGTCTGATAAAGAAGTTGGAAATGCGTTTGCTAAAGCAGACCTTCTATTACATGGCAGCGGCCCTTCGCTGGTAGGTAGAGATGATATTGTTCGGTGGGTGAATGAAACTGGCAAACCGTATGGTATTTACGGGATCACTTTCCCTGGAATTTATGCGGCAAAAGGGGAGTCGGTAAAGCCACTTCCGCTAGATGTGGATCTGCTCAATAAGGCGGCTTTCGTTTTTTTCAGAGACAGCGTGTCTATGCGGATTGCTAAGGATAACGGCATCACCAGCCAGGTGATGGAATTTGGTCCGGACGGGACTTTTGCCGTAGATCTGCATAATGATGCTGCCGCCTTATCTTTCATGAAGCAGCACGGCCTGGAAGAAGGGAAGTTTATGTGCTGTATTCCACGTTATCGCTTTACGGAAGAATGGCTCGCGAAAGGTAAGAATAGGCCTTATAGACAGGATCATGTGGATTATAATAACCAAATGAAGGATCATGACAACGGTCCGTTAAGGGAAGCTATTATCCAGGTGGCTCGTAATACACCGCTTAAAGTGTTGATCTGCCCTGAAGATGAAACTCATGTGGCCCTAGGTAAATCGTTGCTGCTCGATCATCTGCCTGAAGATGTGAAAAAGAGAGTGGTATGGCGGGATCGCTATTGGCTAACGGACGAAGCTTTAAGTACTTACAAACGCTCGGCCGGATTATTCGGTTTGGAGCAACACTCTCCAATTATTTGTATTGGTCAGGGAATTCCAGCGGTAGTATGCCGGTTTTATGAACAATCTACAAAGGGTTTTATGTGGAAAGACATCGGGTTGAACGACTGGCTTTTTGATATGGACGACGCGGACCAAGTCGAAAACCTGGTCCCTACGGTACTTAAAATTGCTGAGAATCCGAAAAAAGCCAAAGAAAAGGCGCTAAAAGCAAAGGCGTTTGTCGAGAAAAGACAAAAGGAAACAATGATGGTAGTGGAACGCAACATTGGAAAATTATTATAGATACACCGGAAGCGAGGCAGCTGTACAAGATGGGTCAAAGCGGGGCCTGAGATCCGTCGGTCGCTTCAAATAAACGCATTAAATATGATAAAGATAACAGCCCGTAATGATCGATCCGGTCTAAAGGTATGTACAGCTCTGCTGATACTACTCATTTTTGCTCAGAAGAACCTTGCTCAGCCTAACTGGGGAATGCCAAGAGTTGCAAATACACAAATCCCGATTGAAGAGAAGACGCAGAGGATAAATAATACGCCCAAGGCTATTGTAGCTCCACGACCACCTATGGGCTGGAATTCGTGGAATAATTTTGGACTCCAAATTACAGAAGCTGAATTTAAAAAGCAGGTAGATTACGTTGCTGAAAAGTTGAAGCCTTACGGCTACGAGTATGTAGTTATCGACGCTTCCTGGTATTCTCCGAGTGTCTCGGCTGATAAGAAAAGCGCATATCATCACGGTTCCTATGCCAAGCATGATGCGGAGCTCGACTCTTTCGGCCGCTTTCTTCCTGCTAACAACAAATTCCCTGGTGCAAGAGGGTCATTTAAATACCTTGCCGATTATGTCCATGCCAAAGGATTAAAGTTTGGTTTACATATACAGCGTGGTATTCCATGGCAGGCCGTAGAAAAAGATATGCCCATAATGGGCAGCACAAGCCGGGCTAGAGATATTGCCAATCCGGCAGATGTATGCCTATGGTTCAATGCTACTTACGGTATAGACATGACCAGAGCAGGGGCTCAGGAATATTATGACTCTATCTTTCACCTCTATACTTCATGGGGCGTGGACTTTGTGAAAGTGGATGACCTGTCGATGCCCTACCATGCGGATGAAATTACGGCTGTGAGGAAGGCTATAGAAAAAACCGGAAGAGCCATGGTTTTCAGTGCTTCTCCGGGCTCTACGCCATTATCTGCACGCTACCACGTTATGCAAAATACGGACATGTTCCGTGTGTCTTCTGATTTTTGGGATACCTGGGAGCAATTGCAAAAGCAATTCGATTTTGCTAAGCAATGGGCAGTTCACAGCGTTGAGTTTCCTGGTCGCTGGCCTGATCTTGACATGCTACCGCTTGGAAAAATTGGTACACGCAGTGGTGATGCTGGTGGCGAACGCCTTACCCGGTTTACCACTGATGAACAATACTCGCTTATGACGCTGTGGTGCATTAGCCGATCGCCGCTAATGGTTAGTAATGACCTTATCCAAAATAATGCATTCACGCTTCAGCTGCTCACTAATAAGGACGTTTTGGAAGTGAATCAGTTTGGGACAGCACAAAAGCAAATTTTTTCCGAAAACGGATTGGTAGTATGGCTTTCGAAAGGAAAGCAGGTCAATTCGTACTATCTGGCCCTGTTTAATCATAAAGATCAAAGCCAGCTGGCTAAGTTTACGCTTGAGCAGGCAGGATTGAACGGGCGTTACGGACTGAGGGATTTATGGAAAGGAACCGACCGTGGTCAAACAAGCGAGGAGATTTCCGCTGATATACCCGCCCATGGAGTAGTACTATATAAGCTTACCCAATTATCTAACAAATGATGAATCTAAAAACATTAGCGATTACTGCCATAGGTGCATTATTCTTTTTTTCGCATGCATCTGCTCAGCAAAGCATCGCGCAAAAAGTTGAGGCCTTGCTGGCGAAAATGACTCTCGAGGAAAAGGTGGGTCAGATGACGCAGATATCGATCGATACTTTGATTAAAAAAAATAAGGGCCTAACCATAGAGCCGCATATAACTGATACTGCCGCTCTCGTAGAATGTATAAAAAAATACAAGGTGGGCTCTATTTTAAACGTGGGTGGCAACGCACAAACGCTACAGGCCTGGCGGGAGCGGATTGCTACGATACAAAATATAGCTATGCAGGACCGGTTAAAAATTCCGGTGCTGTATGGTATTGACGCTATACATGGGAACAATTACACGATGGGTTCCATCATGTTCCCCCAACAGATTGCACAGGCTGCCAGCTTTAACCCTGTATTAGTAGAGCAAGCAGCAGAGGCAACAGCGTATGAAACGAGAGCAGCCTTTATTCCATGGACATTTAGTCCGGTGGCCGACCTAGGCCGACATCCGGCATGGCCTCGGATATGGGAAACATTTGGTGAAGATCCGCTGGTGGCCGAACGTTTAAGTGCAGCTATGGTGAAAGGCTTTCAAGGAAAGTCAGCGAACACGGATAAATATCATGTAGCTGCATGCCTAAAGCACTATATGGGGTATAGTATGCCTCTAAGCGGGCATGATCGTACACCGGCCTGGATCCCTGAAAGAGAATTGCGGGAGTATTTTCTTCCTCCCTTTGCTGCAGCTGTAAAAGCAGGTGCTAAAACCGTAATGGTAAATAGCGGAGAGATTAACGGCCTACCGGTGCACGCTAACAAACATCTCCTGACTGATATTCTAAAAGGCGAACTGAACTTTAAGGGTTTTGTGGTGAGCGACTGGCAGGACATCCGCTACTTATTTGAACGTCATCGCATCGCTAAAGACAACAAGGAGGCGGTAATGATGGCAGTGAATGCCGGGATAGACATGAGCATGGTTCCAACAGGATATTCGTTCTGTACCGCACTGACCGAGTTGGCAAAAGAAGGCAAGGTAACTATGACCCGGATTAACGATGCCGTTAGACGGATACTCACTGTAAAATATGAGCTTGGCCTGTTTGACAATCCTAACGGGAACTCAGGCGATTATCCACTATTCAATAGTACTAAACATAAGCAATTGAATTACTCCGTTACCGCCGAATGCATCACCCTGCTTAAAAATGAAAGCCATACCTTGCCGCTTTCTAAAAATCAGCGCATTTTGGTTACCGGCCCTGCGGCAAATTCTATGCGCCCTTTAAACGGGGGCTGGTCCAGAACATGGCAGGGGAACAATACAGATGAAACGGATGCTGATCAGAACACCACGCTGGAGGCCCTCCAGAATGTATTCGGAAAAAATCAGATAACATATAGTCAGGGCGTATCTTTCGAGTCGGTTGTCGATATTCAGGACGTAGTGTCTAAAGCGCAAGCGTCTGATGTGATCGTTCTCTGCATAGGTGAAGACAATTACACCGAAACGCCAGGAAATATCCATGACTTGACGCTTTCAACACCGCAGATAGAGCTTGCAAAAGCATTGCATGCCACAGGCAAACCCCTTGTATTTGTTCTAACAGAAGGACGTCCGCGTATTTTGTCGGCGATTGAGCCGTATGCCCGGGCTGTTATTCATGCCTATTTGCCAGGAAATGAAGGTGGAAATGTTATTGCTGATGTATTAGCCGGTAAAGTGAATCCCTGTGGAAAACTACCTTATACTTACCCAAGAAATACCAATAGTCTGCTGAACTACTATCATAAATATACCGAAACCAAACAGTTTGAACCAGCAGGATTTGACCCGCAGTGGGAATTCGGACATGGGCTAAGCTATACTGATTTTGCCTACTCAAATCTACGGATGAACCGTGTTGTGCTGGATGATAAGACGCCGTTAACTGTTAGTATTGATGTTGTAAATACCGGAAAAGTAATTGGAAAAGAAACTGTTATGCTTTATTTTTCGGATGAAGTGGCTAGTGTGACGCCCGAAGTGAAGAGACTACGGGATTTTAAAAAGATCGAGCTTCGGCCTGGTCAAAAAACAACAGTAAGTTTTACGGTTGATAAGGCAGGTTTGTCTTTCATCAACCAAAAATTGCAACATGTTACAGAACCGGGTGTATTTACGATAGACATAGGCGGACTCAAAAGAAGGATTGAATGTAAATAATTACGAGATGCGGTTTATCAGATAGATAAAGAGGAGTATGAAAATCTATATACATATTTTAGTCCTTGTTCTGACATGTTTTTCAACGCAGGCGCAGAAGTCTGGCGAACGAGCTTTGCCGCTGATGCCTATAGATCAGGAAAGGGTGAAGGCAATAGCTTCCATGCTTCCTAAGCAGCCGAAAGGTTTTGGTGATCCCATTCAGCAACGGACGACCTGGGCTAGGTTGTATAGTACGGGGCAGTTTGATAAGTTGATTCGCGATGCCGACAGCCTGGCTGCACTGCCATTTCCGGTGCTTACTGAAGACATTTATTTTTCATACTATAAAGGGGTCGATTCCGAAACATCCAAGCGGTTTATTATGAACCGGCGAAGATGGCTTTCTAAACTGGTTTGGGCTGAATGCCTGACTAATCAAGGTAAATACATGCCTGCCATAAATAAAGCCCTGAATGATATTCTTTACACCACATCATGGTCGTTTCCTGCTGAGGATAAGAACAAAACGAATTACGAAGGTAGTTTATATACCATCGCATTAAGTTCGGCAGCCTATGGCCATGAACTTGGGGAAACGTTGTACCTGTTAGACACCAGGCTTGATAAAGCGCTGAAGAAACAATTGCTGGATGCATTGTCCCGTAAAATTTTTAAGCCGGTTCTGGATGCTGTGCGGTATAAGGATGCTAGATCCCAGTTTACGTCACTTACCAATACCGGAAACTATAATGCTTTCACGTTGGCCAATGTGACCATTGCGGCTTTAGCGGTTATCGAGGATAGACAACAGCGGGCGCTGTTCGCTTACATTGCCGAGCGCTATTCAAATAACTACCTTCATGGGATTTTGGATGATGGGTATTGCAGTGAAGGCATGGACTATTATGCATTTGGCTTTGGACATTATCTTCTACTGCGGGAAGGTTTATGGCAGGCGACAAAAGGAAAAATAGATATTCTAAAAAGGGAAAAGGTAGCAAAGGCTGCAGAGTTTGTTCCTCGAATGGAGATCATAAACGGGCTTTATCCTGCCATCGCCGATTGCGCCCAGTATCCAAAACCTCATCCTTTGGTGATGAATTATCTTAAACGCAGTCTTAACCTGGCATTTAAGGGATATGACACCGTTTCTTATAACGACATCGATCAGTTTTCGCTAGCCTACGTGATGTACTTTTTCCCCAATTCACTTTCGAGAACTAGGAAAGCGGGCAGGCTTTCAGCGTATCAGCTAAGGCAGTATTTTGACAAAGCTGGGGTACTTGTTCTCAGACCAGGAGTATCGTCAAAACCTGGTTTAGGAGTTGCTCTGAAAGGTGGG
>NZ_JAZQRL010000004.1:0-52124 GCF_045629565.1 Arcticibacter sp. | reverse complement strand
CGTCACATCCTGGGGCTGGAGAAGGTCCCAAGGGTTCGGCTGTTCGCCGATTAAAGTGGCACGCGAGCTGGGTTCAGAACGTCGTGAGACAGTTCGGTCTCTATCTACTGTGGGCGTTAGAAATTTGAGTGGATAAGTCGGATCGTAGCCATGTCGTTCTGTGGGCCAAGGAGTTGGTAAGACCCATTGTCTTCCTAAGACCGCTTGGCCTCCGACTTGGCTGGAGAAGGTCCCAAGGGTTCGGCTGTTCGCCGATTAAAGTGGCACGCGAGCTGGGTTCAGAACGTCGCGAGACAGTTCGGTCCCTATCTGTTGTGGGCGTAGGAAGTTTGAGTGGGGCTGTCCTTAGTACGAGAGGACCGGGATGGACAAACCTCTAGTGAATCTGTTATGGCGCCAGCTGTACTGCAGAGTAGCTACGTTTGGAATAGATAAGCGCTGAAAGCATCTAAGTGCGAAACTAGCCACAAGATGAGACTTCCATATAGGGTCGTGAGAGACTATCACGTTGATAGGCTACAGGTGTAAAGGTGGTAACATCACAGCCGAGTAGTACTAATTACCCGAATCTTTCTCATAGCAGAAACTCTGTATGTTGACTGTGTATTCAAAGACTTCTTTCAATAGTGTTAAAAGTTTAGAAGAACAGTTAGATTGGTAGCGATACCATTCTAACGAATTCTTTGAAAACTTAATGATATTAAACGCTGCATCAAAGCTAACAAGCCGGTGCAGGCAGTTTACACCTTATTCAGGTGCCTATATCGGCGGTGTCCACCTCTTCCCATTCCGAACAGAGAAGTTAAGCCCGCCAGAGCCGATGGTACTGCAGTAACATGTGGGAGAGTAGGTCGGTGCCCAATTTTATAATCAGCCCGGTAGTTTCAGTACTACTGGGCTTTTTTGTGCGTTATGCTTTTGCTATATTCGTAAGCTATGCCTTATAAGTGGGGCAGCTCACATACACACACTAAACACACTAACTCAGAAAGGAATATTCTCGGATGAATATATTGAATAAAGTACTCTTGTTTTTGGCATTCCTGCCGTTCGCTTCTATCGCACAAAAATCTGCAGAACCTAAGCCGAACTGGTTTAACCTTGATCTCGTTGAGGATGGCGTTTTTGGAGTCAGTACCGAAAAAGCATATAAAGAATTATTGAGTGGAAAAAAGGGCGTTCCTGTTGTGGTCGCGGTAATTGACGGAGGAATACAACAGGATCATGAGGATCTTAAAGACGTAATGTATGTAAATCCTAATGAAGTTAATGCTAATAAGAAAGATGACGATAATAATGGATATGCAGACGATATCCATGGGTGGAATTTTATAGGTTCACCCGAAGGAAATGTGCGATATGACAATCTGGAGGTTCTGAGAATGGTTCGTAAATACCAGGATCGATATGCTTCTGTAGTAAACTCTACACCTCTTGATAAAGAAGAAAGGGCAGAATTTAATCTTTACAAGAGGCTCGTGACGGAGTACATGGGTAAGTTAGAGAACGCTCGCTATGGGTATGAGCAGATGTCTTTGCTCTCTAAGCATGTATCGGCTATCGTGGCGAAAATTGATAAGAAGAAACCCACGCTGAAGGATTTCGACAATTATAAAGCTCAGAACGAGTTTGAATCCAAGGCCCTAAGGGCAATAAGATCTTCATTGAAGAAGGAACCGGACTATGACAAGTTTAAGGAAGAGCTCGATGAGACGCTGCACTACTACCACAGCCAGGTGAATTATCATCTGAATATGGATTATGACCCCCGCGATTCTGTTAAGGATGACTATTCAAACGGGTGGCAACGCCATTATGGAAATGCAGATATACAGGGACCAGATGCTGATCATGGAACCCATGTTGCCGGGATTATCGGTGCTGATCGCACGAACGGTAAAGGCATTAAGGGTGTAGCGGATAACGTGCGGATCCTTGGTATCCGGGCCGTTCCTGATGGTGATGAGCGGGATAAGGATGTTGCAAACGCTATCTTCTATGCTGTTGATAATGGGGCGAAGGTTATCAACATGAGTTTCGGAAAATCTTTTTCGTGGGACAAGAAGTTGGTTGATAGTGCAGTCAGGTACGCTGCATCTAAAGATGTTCTGTTAGTGCATGCAGCGGGTAATGACGGAAAAAATACGGATTACAGCAACAATTTCCCTACTGCGATATTTGCAGACGACAGGGATCCGAACATGTGGCATGCTCCCCGTCCGGTCATTGCCGCATTACAGCAGGCAGGTCCCGGGACAATTCCCGGAAATGGAATGAGGTCCAGAACTCCTGTTAGGATCGGAAGGGATACAACCAAGCTAGGTCTTCCAAAGGCGGAGAACTGGATAGAGGTAGGGGCCTCCGGATGGAAGAATGATGGTAATCTTGTGGCCGAGTTCTCCAACTATGGTAAGCGTACCGTAGATGTATTCGCCCCCGGAGTTAAAATAAACTCCACGATGCCGGGTTCGAAGTATAAATCCAATAATGGTACCAGTATGGCTTCGCCCGTAGTTGCGGGTGTTGCAGCCCTTATTCGTTCCTATTATCCATCATTGACAGCTGTTGAAGTTAAAGATATCATTATGAGGTCAGTTGTAAAGGTTGACCATAAGATTAAAGTTGTTGATGTGGAAGGAAGTAAACGCGTACCGCTTTCTGAGCTCTGCGTGTCAGGTGGCGTTGTAAATGCTTATAATGCTATCCAGCTGGCAGAGAAGCTTCAGCGTAAATAATTTCGGGAATTATTTTTACCTTTGCAGCGCATTTAACGCTGTTTGCAGCAGTATCGGTGAATCTATGACACAATATCAAACATTACTTTATTATTGCTATACTACGATAGCGAACGCAGAGCAGTTTGCTGAAGACCATCTTCGCTATTGCAAATCTCTTAATCTTGTAGGCCGGATCATCGTTGCCGACGAGGGACTTAATGGCACGGTTTCGGGTACAAAGGAATCGTGTGAAGCCTACATGTTTCATGTTGAATCGAATCCGATATTTAAAGGGATTGAGTTCAAAGTTGACGACGTAGCAGAACCTTCGTTTATTAAAATGCACTGCCGATACAAGTCGGAGATAGTCCATTCAGGACTTCGTGACCCTCAGATCATCAATCCTCAGGAGAAGACGGGAATACATCTCGAGCCTAAAGAATTCATGGAGATGAAGGATAGGGATGATGTAGTTGTGCTCGACGTGCGTTCTAACTATGAGCATTCCTTAGGGAAGTTCAAGAATGCGGTGACTCTTGACATCGATAACTTCCGTGATTTCCCTGCGATGATTAATGAACTGGCGAAATATAAGGATAAGAAGATCCTGACGTACTGCACAGGGGGCATCAAATGCGAAAAGGCTTCTGCGCTATTATTGCATGAAGGCTTTCCTGAAGTTTATCAGCTCCATGGTGGTATTATTAAATATGGTAAAGAAGCAGGGGGGAAGGACTTCGAAGGCAAGTGTTATGTATTTGACGGTCGGGTCGCTGTTGATGTAAATAAGGTTAATCCGGTTGTTATTTCTAAGTGCTATAACTGCGGAAAGACAACGGCTAAGATGATCAATTGTGCAAATCCAGAATGTAATGAGCACTTTACGCAGTGTGATGACTGCGGCTGGGAGCTTGATGGCTGTTGTTCTGAACCTTGTAAGGAACATCCGCGTAAGCGAAAATATGACGGCACCGGGTATTATGTGAAAGTGCCGATGCAGGTTAATCTGAATAAAAGAAAAGGCGGGGAGCCTGTTCCTGAACTTCAGTTTTAATATATTATTAAAGTCCGGCCCAATAAGCCGGACTTTTTGATTTTAGGCATTCACTGCTTTTTCCAGCAATTGTATCCCGGTTGTTCGGGTGTTATCAGGCTATATTATCTGTGTTAGCAGCTCCCTGTTCGATAGTTTATTTTTTCTCTTCTTGATGGCACAAAATGCAAGCAGTTTTGTTATTCAATTAACTGATAAACCGCTCATTAACCTACCAAACTATGAGAAAATTATTTACAAGTCTGGCAGCTTGCGTTCTGACAGTCCTTTTGCTTACCGGAGAAGTTTTTTCACAAAATATAGTTGTGAGAGGCAGGGTCACAGATGCTGCCAATGGTGAAACATTAATAGGTGTAAGTATCAAGGTCAAAGGAGGAACCCAAGGTACATCCACAGACGCAAATGGTGCATTTACCATAAACGTCGCACCTACCGCCACCCTGGTCTTTACATACATCGGCTTTGAGCCTGTCGAAGTTCCGGTCAACAATCAGACTAACCTTAACGTGGTGATGAAAACCTCCGCCTCTGCATTGGAAGAGGTAGTGGTCGTCGGTTACGGTACACAGAGGAAAAGCGACGTGACAGGATCTGTTGCAAGGGTGAAAGGAGCAGATATCGCCAGTCAGCCAGTTTTAGCGGCAACGCAAGCAATTCAAGGACGTGTGGCCGGTGTCCAGATCATTAGTTCCGGAGATCCTAATGCCCTACCCACTGTCAGGATACGTGGTACAGGAACGATGAAAGGGGGTGCTAACCCGCTATACGTGGTCGATGGAATTATCACCGAGGATATCAGGAACATCAATAACGCTGATATCGTTTCTATGGATATCCTTAAGGATGCCTCCGCTACGGCTATATACGGCATGCGTGCAGCGAACGGTGTGTTATTGATTACCACCAAAAAAGGTAAGACCGGTAAGATGGTGATTTCTTATGATGCTCACACGGGTGTAAAAGAGGCTGCAAACCTCGTTGATATGGCGGGACCCGCTCAGTATGCTGGCTATCTGAATGAAGCGAATATCTATTATGGCAGTGGCGATGAGCTGATTACTGCTGATCAAATTACTAACGGTGCTAATACGGACTGGTATGATGCAATTCTAAAGAAGGGTTTTCAACAAAATCATAACCTGTCACTCTCAGGAGGTTCGGAGGACCTGACGTATTTTTTCAGCGCGGGTTATCTTTCTGATGCTGGAATTATTGAGACGAATAACTTTAACAGATTTACTCTTCGATCTAACAATGAATATAACGCTACGAAATGGTTGAAGCTATCCTCTCTGATATCGTTTAGCCGCTTGAATAACCGAGGGGTGGATCTGGGAGCGTTCAACGTGGCCTATCGTGCTGCGCCATATATACCTGCAAAAGTAGATGGTTTATACGGCAATACGTCATTATCCAATAATGTTGGGAACCCGTTGCTCAGTTTGGAAAAGACCGATAATCGTACTCTCGGTAATCGTCTGCAGGGATCATTTGCTATTGATGTGAAGCCGGTGTCATGGTTGAGCCTTCGGTCAAGCTTTGGGGTAGATCTTGATTTTTTAAGAAGTACCAACTATGGCTACCAGTTTGATAATGTGGGGCCGAACAGCGTGTTCATCACACAGGGAGGTAATCAACTTCGTGATAAGAGTGACCTTACCGCAATCAGTAATAATGCTACGAAATGGGTTTGGGACAATACAGCCACTTTTAATAAAATTTTTGATAAGCATAGTGTAAACTTTCTGGTTGGTGTAACTTCTGAATACTACCGTTTTAATGGTTTGGAAGGCAAGCGCGTTAATGTTCCTGCCGATCCTGACCAGTGGTATCTGGGTGCCGGTTCAACCACTGGTGCAACCAATAATAATACTGGTGATAAATGGGCAAGGAATTCGTACATCAGTCGTTTGAATTACGCTTATGATAACCGTTATCTCTTAACCGCTACTTTCAGGGCGGATGGCACGTCAAGATTCCCTTCTGCAAACAGATGGGGTTATTTTCCATCAGTAGGCTTAGGCTGGAATATTGCGGAGGAAGATTTTATGAAAGGGCAGAAGACGCTTACCACGTTTAAAATCAGGGGAAGCTGGGGTAAGGTTGGAAATGACCAGATCAATACCAATGTGTATTTTCCCATTGCTGAAATCAACCTTCCATACTTCTATGAGGGCGTAGAATACTCGGGTATAGCGTTCAATCAATTGCCTGACCGGAATGTAAAGTGGGAAACTACAGAAGAATTTGATCTAGGTCTCGACTACGGTTTCATTGATAACCGACTGACCGGCGAAATCGACTACTATCATAAGAAAACCACCGATGCTCTGATAGACATCAGGATTCCGGCTATTCTAGGAGATGCTGACGCTTTGTATACTACGAATGCGGCAACTTTTACCAATAAAGGGCTGGAGTTTGGAATACATTGGACAGATAAAATCAATGATAACTGGAGTTACAATATTGGTGGAAACGTTGCTTATAATAAAAATGAAATTACTGGTCTTAACGGCGGACAGGCACTTGTGGAGGGAAATATTGGCGGAAACCAGGGGAATGTGACCCGATCCGACAATGGCCAGCCTATTGGTAGTTTCTACATTTACGAAGCAGACGGGATTTTCCAGAACGCTGAGGAAATAGCTGCCTCCGCACAGAAGGACGCGCGTCCGGGCGATTTAATATACAAGGATTTGGGAGGCCCAGATGGTACTCCAGATGGAGTCATTAATGAGTTCGACAGAACTTATGTAGGATCGTATCAACCCAAGTATACGTTCGGTATCAACGGCAGTTTAACTTATAAGTCTTTTGATTTGAGTATCAATACCTATGGAACAGCCGGAGGAAAGATATACAACGGGAAGAAGGCATCACGTTTAGACCAGCGAGACAACCTTGAAGCAGCTGTTGTAAAGAACCGTTGGACTCCCGATAGGCCTGGAAATACTGACCCACGTGCTAACCTTGCGCAGTTACCCGCCTCTACGTACTTTCTTGAAAAAGGAGACTTCTTCCGAATAAACAATCTAACTATTGGTTACGCTATACCCAAGGAAAAACTTTCCAGATTTTTTATAGAAAGACTCAGGGTTTTCGTTGCTGCTCAGAATTTGGCTACAATCACAGGTTATAGCGGGTTTACGCCTGAAATCATCAGCGGAAACCCGCTCAACGCGGGGATAGAATCCAATATATATCCAACCACCCGCACGTTTACTTTTGGCGTCAACATAGGCTTGTAATCTTAAACGGAACAAAATGAGAACACATAGATATATTACACTGATCTCAGCAACGCTGATTATACTGTCTGGATGCAGTAAGGATTTTTTAGATATTAACCCGCAGGGACAGCTCGTGGAAGAACAGGCATTGAGAGATCCCAACGCCGCAGAGCAACTGGTAGGCGGCGTGTATAATACCTTATATTTCGGTGGTTTTGGAAACACTACAGTAGGGTTCTTATTTGAATGCCTTAACGATATTGCATCTGACGATACAGAGAAAGGAAGCTCTCCGTCTGACTTCGCTGCTGGCGGAGAGATAGACAATTTTACGGTTACTCCAAATAACTTTATCCTCAACAATATTTGGGCGGGACACTACACCGCTATTGCCAGGGTAAACAGGGCGATTGATATTCTCAGCCAGAGTACGTTCGAAGAGAGCGTCAAAAACAGACTGCTCGGAGAAGTGCGTTTTCTTAGAGGCTTGTACTATTTCAATCTGGTTAGGACTTTTGGAGGGGTGCCCAAATTAATCCGTGTGCCTGACCCTTCAGAGGGCAACAGTGATGAATTTCAGACCCGTGCATCACAAGAGGAAATATATAACGTGATACTTGAAGACTTGCAATTTGCGGCTGATAATCTTCCGTTGAAAGGTGCAACAGCAGTAGGTCGCGCTACAAAGGGTGCGGCCCAAAGTTATCTGGCAAAGGTATACATGTATCGCAAAGACTGGCCTCGGGTACTTGAAAATACCACGGCAGTCATTAGTTCGGGCTTATATGATCTGGTTCAGGATTATGCTTTGATTTTCAGAGAGAATCCTGTTAATAATGAGGGCGGTAACAATAACATTGAATCCATATTTGAGGTGCAAACTGGAGTGAATCTGGGTGAGAATGCTGTAAGTGAGCTCTATAGCAATGGCCAGGGGCCACGGTCCCGGGGGGGCTGGAATGATCTTGGTTTCGGCATTAACACGCCAACCGCCGATCTTGCTAACGCCTATGAGCCCAATGATGAAAGGAGAGCTGCCAGTATTATCTTTATCAATCCAACTGTTGTTCCCAAAGCGGGTGGTGATCCAGCCAACGTAGGAACCGTGTTATGGGATGGTTTCAGAATCCCAACTCAAGATTCCGTGGAGAATGAGCGCTACAATTATAAGGCCTACCATAGCCCGCTCAGGGAGTCGCCGCAGGTTAGTAATAACAAAGATAAGAAGCCCAAGAACATACGTCTGATGCGTTATGCTGATGTGCTGTTGATGTATGCGGAAGCACAGGCTAATCTTGGGAATGGCGGAGAGGCCCAGGCGAAGCTTACCCTGGTGCGCAACCGCGCAGGGCTGGATGCCGTTCCGGGTACTATCGACAATATCTGGCGCGAACGAAGGGTTGAGCTGGCTTTGGAGCAGGATCGGTTCTTCGACCTGGTGAGGCAGGGACGTGCGGGTACTGTGTTGCGTTCCAAGGGTAAGCCTTTTGTCGATGGTAAGCATGAATTATTTCCTATCCCTCAGACACAACGTGATTTGAGCGGAGGGCGCTTAACTCAGAATCCGGGGTATTAATCGTGATCTAAAAGAATTCTTATGAAACGCAGATATCAATCGCTAAAAACACTTTTATTAGTAACTGTGTTGGGCATGTTTTTCAGCCAGTGTACGGAACCGGAAATGGATGATGACTTTACACCAGGTGCTCCTCCGTCCATTGGAGAATGGACCGGTTCTGAGGAAATTGCGCCGTCTGATCTGGTAGCTTATTGGAGCTTCGACGGAGATGCAAAAGAAGCTATGGGAAACGTAACAGGTGAACGCATTAATGGAAGCGGAACGTTTGCCCCCGGAAGGAAAGGGCAGGCCTATATGGGTGCTCCTAATGCTTTTATATCTTATGATAGTCCAGGCTCCATCGCCGCACTAACAAGCTTTACAGTAGCTTTCTGGATCAATACTCCCAAGCATGGCGGTGGTGCTCAGGGGATTTATGCGCTGACAAGAGCCGATGGCTCTTTTTGGGGTAACTTTCAGGTGATCATAGAAGGGAACACCTCAACAAGCAACAAGATGCAGATGAAGCTTCATTTTGAGAAAAACTCCACGCCGCCTGTCATAAATACAGAGCATTGGATAGATCCACCGGAGGCAGCTCGCCCAGATAATATGTATGGAGCCTGGAGGCACGTGACATATACATATGATGAGCAGACATCAAAAGCAGCAATGTACGCAAACGGACAGGCGGTTGATCTTGGTGCAAGTGCCGACCGAAAAAGTGGTGCTGGTGACGCTGGCCTGGGTGCGCTGGCGTTTAAAGATGCCGCGAGATTCGTAATTGGAGGATTCCAGAATCACCTGGGTGCTCCTTATGGAGGGCTGGAACCCTGGATGCTTAACTATACTGGAATGCTAGATGAGATGCGTATCTATAAAAAGGCCTTAAGCAGTCAGGAAGTATCAGCGTTATATCAGTTAGAACGACAGGGTAGATAATTAACTGAGAGCACATGAAACCACCACACTTGTTATGGATAGTCTTCCTTACTATCTTTTTGGCTTGCAAAAAAGATAGTAAGGAAGAGCCTGCTCCGGAATTCGAACCGTTTGAGTTAGTAGCAGTACAGGTGGATAGTATAGCAGATACGGTATTGACATATTCCCAGGTTGGTCGACAGCCTTCCATGAAGCTGATCTTTTCTTCGCCACTGGACGTTTCTTCTGCAGCGGATAAAGTGCTTTTCAACGGGTCTTCAGGAGAAGCAGTTCAGTTTTCGCTGTCGTATGAGAATGATAACAGATCTATAGTGGTCAAGCCTGCTTCCCCCCTTGCTTCGTTCAGCAGCTTTAGGCTAGTGATTAGCCAGGCGTTACAGGCATCCACCGGGCAGACCTTAAAAGAAAATGTCAATATCAAACTGACCACAGGCTTAGACTCCACCGATAAATTTGCTCGAATTCCCGACGATGAACTGTTAACCTTAGTGCAGAGGCAGACCTTCAAGTATTTTTGGGATTTTGCACATCCCGTAAGTGGTTTAGCCAGAGAAAGAAACACCTCCGGCGAAACGGTTACATCCGGGGGATCGGGTTTTGGCATTATGTCGATAGTGATAGGTGTTCATCGTAATTTTATTACCCGACAAGATGCATTAGCCAGAACGCACCGTATAGTCGACTTTCTCAAGAATAAAGCGCAGCGGTTTCATGGTGCATTTCCACATTGGATGAACGGCACTACAGGAGCTGTACAACCCTTTAGTACTAAAGATAATGGAGCTGACCTTGTTGAAACTTCCTTGCTTTTTCAGGGCCTGCTTACCGCCCGCCAGTTCTTCAATGGGACGGGTGCCGCAGAGACGGCACTCCGCGACGATATTACTATCTTGTGGAATGATGTAGAATGGGACTGGTTTAGAAGAGGTAATGGAGATGTTCTTTACTGGCATTGGAGCCCAGAATATGGCTGGGACCTTAACCTTCCCGTACAAGGCTGGAATGAAGCCTTAATAACCTATGTACTTGCTGCTTCTTCACCGCGACATGCCATTTCTAAATCGGTATATGACCGGGGTTGGGCTAATAATGGTCAGATCGTAAATGGCAATAAATATTATGATGTGGTACTGCCGCTTGGGCCTGCTAACGGCGGTCCGCTATTCTTTTCTCATTATTCCTTTCTGGGTCTGAATCCGAATGGTTTGAAAGATGCGTATGCGGATTACGGCGTCCAGAATAAAGCGCATGCGTTAATTAATTATAGATACTCTGTGGCTAATCCCAAAAAATTTTATGGTTACAGCGAAGAGTGCTGGGGGCTGACAGCCAGTGACGATATCAACGGCTATCTGGCCCATGCGCCTGGAAATGATAATGGCGTGCTATCGCCAACGGCGGCATTATCCTCATTTCCCTATACTCCTGAAGAATCTATGAGAGCCCTGAAATTCTTCTATTATAAACTGGGAGACAGGCTATGGAAAGAATATGGCTTCATTGATGCTTTTTCTCTTTTTGAACCCTGGTTTGCTGAATCTTTTCTTGCCATAGATCAAGGTCCTGTAATCGTGATGATCGAGAATTATAGAAGCGGTCTTCTCTGGGAGTTGTTTATGAGTTGTCCGGAAGTGAAAAAGGGACTTAAAGCCCTAGGCTTTACCAGTCCTCATATTTAATAAAAGCAAAATGAAACGGTTATTTATTCCTTGTTTGGTTCTTATACTCTTAATGACTGCTTGCGGAAATAGTGATAAAGCAAACTCTTCCACATCATCATCAGGCCAGGATTCACTTACAGATGATTCATTGCTAACCCTTGTTCAAAGAAGAACGTTCGACTATTTCTGGGAGGGTGCAGAACCTAATTCCGGATTGGCGAGAGAGCGAATCCATATGGATGGTGACTATCCTCAGAATGATCAGGATATAGTAACCATTGGAGGAGGTGGTTTTGGAGTAATGGCGATCCTGGTGGGTATCGAACGGAAGTTTATCACCAGAGAGGAAGCTGTTGCGCGCCTTTCCCGTGTGGTGGCCTTTCTTGGCAAAGCAGATCGTTTCCATGGCGCCTGGCCACACTGGCTGGAGGGGAAGACAGGGAAGGTAAAGCCCTTTAGTAAGAAAGACGATGGGGGCGATTTAGTGGAGACAGCGTTTATGGCTCAGGGACTCATCTGTGTGAGTGAGTATTTCCGCAATGGAAACAAGCAGGAACAGGCGCTTGCAAACCGGGCCGATAGCTTATGGAAAACTATCGACTGGAGCTGGTACCGGAAAAATGGTGAAAATGTGTTATACTGGCACTGGAGTCCGCAGTACGGCTGGGCCATGAATTTTCCGGTTAGTGGTTATAACGAGTGCCTGATTATGTATGTGTTGGCAGCTGCTTCGCCTACGCATGGCGTGCCCGCAGAAGTATATCACGAAGGTTGGGCCAGGAATGGAGCGGTAAAGACCGATGACGAGCAGTTTGGACATCAGCTAGTACTTTCTCACAATGGTTCACCCGGAAGTGTTGGCCCGCTTTTCTGGGCTCACTATTCTTATCTGGGTTTAGACCCGACAGGCTTGAAGGACAGGTATGCGGATTACTGGACGCTCAACAAGAACCATACATTGATTAACCGCGCGTACGCCATCCAGAATCCCAAGGGGTATAAGGGCTACGGAGAAAAGTCCTGGGGATTTACGGCGAGCTATTCCGTTAATGGCTACGCAGGTCACAAGCCTGGCGAAGATTTGGGCGTGATATCACCTACCGCAGCTATCTCATCATATCCCTACACTCCCGAATACTCCATGCAGGTGATTCGCCACCTCTATGAGGATCTTGGAAATAAGGTATGGGGGAAATATGGATTCTATGATGCGTTCAGCGAAACGGAGCACTGGTATCCTCAAAGGTATCTGGCAATAGATCAGGGTCCTGAGATTGTCATGATTGAGAACGGACGTTCCGGCTTACTCTGGAACCTGTTTATGAAAAATCAGGATGTACAAAATGGATTGAAGAAGCTGGGCTTTGAGAGTCCACACTTAAAACGTTAATATGATCGAAAGAATTAAAATATACTGGGGCTGCTTTGTGTTTTTCTGTCTATTTCTTGTCTGCTCTCCTCAAAAGCTTCAGGCGCAGCAGACACAAATGAGTACGTACTGCAATCCCCTGAATATGGATTACACCTATATGGTTTATGACGCCAGCCGTAACATCTCGTACCGTTCAGGTGCAGATCCTGCTGTCGTGAAGTTTAGAGGTGAGTATTATATGTTCGTAACCCGTTCCATGGGCTACTGGCATTCTCCGGATCTGGCCAATTGGACGTTCATTACGCCAGAGAAATGGTACTTTCAGGGTTCCAACGCTCCAGCAGCCCATAATTACAAGGACTCTGTTCTATACGTAGCCGGCGACCCTTCAGGCTCCATGAGTATTCTCTACACGGATAATCCCAAGAAGGGAGATTGGAAAGCCGTACCGAATATTCTCAACGACTTACAAGATCCCGACCTGTTTATCGACGATGATGGTCAGGCTTACATGTTCTGGGGTTCATCTAATACGTATCCGCTAAGAGGACGTAAACTGGATAGAAATAACCGATTCGTCGCTGATGAGAAGATCGTGGAGCTTTTCAAACTGGATGGTGAGAAACATGGATGGGAACGCTTCGGAGAAAATCATTCGGATACGGTACTAAAAGGCTATATGGAAGGAGCCTGGCTAACGAAATACAAAAATAAATATTACATGCAGTATGCTGCTCCGGGTACAGAGTTCAATGTCTACGGTGATGGGGTCTATACCAGTGATTCCCCTTTGGGTCCTTACCAATATGCGCCTAACAACCCGGTTTTCTATAAACCCGGGGGCTTTGCTAATGGTGCGGGACATGGCAGCACTGTTTTGGGTCCTGATCATGTCTATTGGCATTTTGCTTCCATGGCACTATCTGTCAATGTAAATTGGGAACGAAGACTATGTATGTTTCCTGCATTCTTTGACGAGGATGGACTCATGTATTCCAATACAAGCTACGGCGATTACCCACACTACGCTCCTGCTGTGGCCGGTAAAAATGGTGCATTCAGAGGATGGATGCTCTTGTCTTTTAATAAGCCGGTTAAAGCATCCTCTACATTAGAAGGCTATTCTCCAGGGAATATTACAGATGAAAGTATTAAGACCTTCTGGGTAGCTGCTAAGAACGACTCGACACAATGGTTGGAAATTGATCTGCAGAAGCCCGCTGCTGTTCATGCTATTCAGTTAAATTATCACGATTTTAAGTCTGATCTTTATGGTCGTGTTCCTGGTCTTTACCATCGTTATGTGCTTGAGGGATCAACAGATAGGAAACAGTGGAGTGTTCTCGTAGATAAGTCTGAAAGTTTTGAAGATGTTCCCAATGATTATGTTGAACTCCGAAAGGCAGAAACGCTGCGATATATTCGCTACAAGAACATCCATGTACCCACCCCTAATCTGGCTATCTCCGGGTTGAGAGTGTTTGGACTGGGGCAGGGAAAAGCCCCGGCTGCGGCGAAGTCTTTTCGTGTAAAGCGTCTGCCGGACAGACGTGATGCCATCGTCTCATGGAAGAAAGAGGAAAACGTACAGGGACATAACATACTCTGGGGAATAGCTCCGGATAAATTGTACAATTCATGGATGGTCTACAAGGATGACACGCTGCACTTAAAAAGCCTCGGTGTAGATCAGACCTATTATTTCAGTATTGAAGCATTCAACGAAAACGGCATATCGAAACGGTCTGCCATTGTTGAAGTAAAATAACATCAGGTACAAGCTTAATTAGTCAATTATGAAGGTTTACAGAACGCTACTAACAATCTCAATGCTATCTCTAACAGCGGTGATGGCACAGACAACCCGTGATACTAAGATGGATCAATTCATTAACAGGCTGATGCAGCAGATGACTGTTGAAGAAAAGCTCGGTCAGCTGAACTTACCCGGTGCGGGCGATATCACAACCGGACAAGCCTCCAGCTCTGATATTGCGGGGAAGATAGCAGAAGGTAAGGTTGGCGGATTGTTTAATATCAAGTCAGTCGCCAAGATCAGAGATGTTCAGAAAATAGCGGTAGAGAAAAGTCGCTTAAAGATCCCGCTGATATTCGGAATGGACGTGATCCATGGATACCAGACAGTGTTCCCCATACCGCTGGGTTTATCCTGCAGCTGGGATATGCCCCTTATTGAGCGCAGTGCCCGGATCGCGGCTATTGAAGCAAGTGCTGACGGGATCAACTGGACATTCTCGCCTATGGTCGATATTTCAAGAGACGCGCGATGGGGGCGTGTTTCCGAAGGATCCGGGGAAGACCCTTACCTCGGTGCAGAAATAGCCAAAGCCATGATAAAAGGGTATCAGGGAGATGACCTTTCTAAAAACAACACGATCATCGCTTGTGTAAAGCACTTTGCACTATATGGAGCAGCAGAAGCGGGCAGAGACTATAATACTACGGATATGAGCCGGGTAAGAATGTACAACGAATTTTTCCTTCCGTACAAAGCATCTATTGAAGCAGGTGTAGGGACCGTGATGACTTCGTTTAACGAGGTGGACGGTATCCCCGCCAGTGCCAATAAATGGCTGATGACAGACGTTCTCAGAAATCAATGGGGGTTCAGCGGCATGGTCGTTACCGATTATACGGCTATCAATGAAATGGTGGATCATGGATTAGGCGATCTGCGTGCTGTTTCCGCATTGGCTCTTAAAGCCGGCGTCGATATGGATATGGTAGGAGAAGGTTTTCTGACGACCCTTAAGCAATCTCTTGACGAAGGGAAGGTAACCCGGCAGGAGATCGATATGGCGTGCAGAAGAGTGCTTGAAGCCAAGTATAAGCTCGGCCTGTTCGCTGACCCTTACCGTTATTGCGATATCAAAAGAAGTAAGAAAGAAATATATACTCCTGCCTTCAGAAAGGAAGCAAGATCAACCGCTGCTCAGAGTTTTGTGCTGATGAAGAATGAAGGAAACACGCTGCCGCTGAAGAAGACCGGAACAATTGCCCTGATAGGTCCTCTTGCTGACGCAACTGAGAACATGACGGGTACCTGGAGCGTGGCTGCTGACTTTAGTAAATCCGTCTCCGTGTTGAACGGCCTGAAGTCAAGTGTCGGCAAGCAAGGTCGTATCCTTTATGCAAAGGGTTCCAACCTCACTGAAGACAGTGTGCTTGAGGAACGCGCCACCATGTTTGGAAAGACCCTGCGCCGGGATAGCCGGAGTGCGGAAGCGATCCGAAACGAAGCCCTCCAGATCGCCAGCCAGGCAGACGTGATCGTCGCTGCTCTGGGAGAGTCCGCCGAGATGAGCGGAGAGAGTTCCAGCCGCACAGACATTGGCATTCCGCAGGTTCAGAAAGATCTTCTTGCAGAGTTGTTAAAAACCGGAAAGCCGGTCGTTCTGGTTCTGTTCACCGGAAGGCCGTTAGCGCTTCAGTGGGAATCAGAGAATGTGCCAGCGATTCTAAACGTCTGGTTTGGGGGCTCTGAGGCGGGAGATGCAATAGCTGATGTTCTCTTTGGCGCTGTTAATCCTTCCGGAAAGCTTACGATGACCTTCCCGCAAAATGTCGGACAGGTTCCTATCTTCTATAACCACAAAAATACGGGGAGACCCTTGGAAGAAGGTAAATGGTTCCAGAAGTTCCGTTCAAATTATCTGGACGTATCCAATGATCCCTTATATCCATTCGGATATGGCCTCAGCTATACACAGTTCTCTTACGGAAATATTCAGCTCAGCGACAGTCTGCTCAGGTCAGGCCAGCCAATCACCGCGAGTGTCTCCCTCACCAACAGCGGATCTGCAGAAGGAAAGGAAGTCGTGCAGCTTTATATCCGTGACATGGTGGGCAGTATAACCCGTCCTGTGAAAGAACTGAAGGGCTTCCAGAAAATCTCGTTAAAACCGGGAGAGTCCAGGGAGGTGACGTTTCGCATAGACGAAGAGATGCTTAAGTTTTACAACTCAGAGCTAAAATTCACTGCAGAACCCGGAGAGTTTAAGCTATTTATCGGAACCAACAGCCGTGATGTAAAAGAGGCCAAATTCAGGCTTCAGTAAGGCAGAAGCGGATAAAAGGGGATGAATGATCAGTCTGGTTCTGCCGGATACAATGTAAATAGGCATATATGAAAGTAAGTCTGATGTTTTTGATGATTGGCCTGAGCTCCGCATTTCTCCGGGCGCAGGACTTCAGTCGCTATGAGCGCACGGTATTCATCAGCGAGGGCGACACATTGCCTTACCGGATCTTATTTCCCCAGAACTTTGATAGTTCCAGAAAGTATCCGGTGCTCTTCTTTCTTCACGGAAGAGGGGAGAGCGGTACTAATAATGAAGATCAATTAAGAAACGGTGCTGCGCTTTTCTTAAGGCCTGAGCTCAGAACCAAATACCCCTGTATAGTGATAGCCCCTCAATGTCCCGCAGACAGTTACTGGTCTAACGTCAAGATCACCACAGATACCGCGGGCAAACGAAACTTTTCGTTCAGGAAGAAAGGTAAACCTACAAAGGCGATGCAGCTGTTGCTGGGACTGGTGGACAGGATAGTGGAAAAGCCGTTTATCGATTCAACGCAAATTTATGCAGGCGGGCTATCCATGGGAGGAATGGGTACTTTCGAACTGCTTCGCCGGAAACAGGGTCTTTTTGCAGCTGCCTTCGCTATATGCGGTGGCGATGTCCCCTCTAACGTTAAGAAATATGATGATGTACCGCTATGGATCTTTCACGGGGGGAAAGATGACATTGTGCCACCTCATTTTTCAGAAGAGATCGTCAGAGAACTGGAAAAGAGAAAAGCGGATGTTAAGTTCAGTCTTTATCCGGAGGCTAACCATAATAGCTGGGATCCTGCGTTTGCAGAGCCTGAACTCCTGCCCTGGCTATTTTCCAGGAAGCGGACCGATCATCTCGAAAAATAACGTAAAGCTATTCCTTGGGCTTGATATTCTTCATATTGAACCTGGGCTTATAGGCAGGCTTAGCCGGTTCTTCCGGAGCTTCCGTAGTCGACTCCTGGCTTTTTGAAGGTGACTCCACCGAGTCTGCCGCTTGTTCAGATGATGAAACGGGCGGTTCTTCGGCAGTTTTCGCTGCGATAGTTTTCACGTTGAAGCGCGGCTTATAAGCAGGCTTAGGAACAGCAGCTTTTGCTGCTTCGTTATGATCTGTGCCCTCCTCTAAAGGACGATCCCCATTCTCAGCCTGAGGTTTTGCTGCTTCATCAGCCGGTTCTGGCAAAGGAGGGTTATTTTCATTAGTAACACTTACGCCGGCTGATGGATTTTCATGCTCCGGATTCTCTTCCTGAACGTCCTTCCTGGCAGTCGTCTTACTATTAAAGCGAGGTTTGTATGCCGGTTTCGTTGGAGGAACAGTGCCCGTGTCTGCAGGATGAGCTGCATCACTACCTATAATGGCATCGCCAGCTGAAAGTAGCGAATCCGGAGCAGAATGCTCTCCGGGAGTGGCGGCTGCAGGTGCTGAGACACCAGGTTCTCCAGTATGTTGGACCTCGTCCGCCGATGCATTTTCTTTTGCGGTACCTTCAATCGCTTCCTGCTTATTCCTCTCGGCATTTTCCGTATTTTCTGCCAGCTTTCCTGCGTTAAAGCGCGGTTTGTATGCCGGGCGAGGTGTATTTGCCGTGTTACCCTGTGAAGCGCCAGATGGTATCTCCTGGCCCGGTCGGCTGGCTGTTTTCTGTACGTCTTCTGACAATTCTCCCGATACGGGCTTGATGTTCCTCGGCTTGAATCCTGGTTTGCTAACCGGAGTTGCAGGCTTATCAGCGGACGCATCCGCTTTGCTATCCGTAGGTTGCTCCTGCTTTTTAACAGCCGCAGCAGCAATGCTTCTTGGCCTGAATCCAGGCTTAGCTGAAACCGGCGTTTTAGGTTCCTGACTCGCCTGGGGCTGCAGTGCCGGAATGCTTTGCTCGATAGTAGGAGAGCTTAGCGGTTCCGCCTGAGACGCAATCTGGGTCTCCAGCTGTGTGGCAACCTTCTTGGCAGATTCTGCCAGATGGTATAAATGTCTTAGTTTATTAAACCAGAACTTCTTGGTGTGGTCGAAGCTCTTTTCGCCCATCGACTCGAAATGACTTTTGAATTCAGAATAAAGGGCAGGATCTGCATCTCTCATCAGTCCCAGGTCGATTCTCTTTTTATTAAAAAATTCTTCAAAAGTCATTTCGTTCGTTTTAGTTACTCAGCCATGTTATGATAAACCGCCTGCACATCATCATCATCTTCCAGCTTGTCGATTAGCTTCATCACGTCAGCCGCCTGTTCTTCCGTAACCTCAGAAAAAGATAACGCTACACGCTCCAATTTCGCACTTTTAACTTCAATACCTTTCTCCTCAAGTGCACGCTGCATCTTTCCAAAGTCTTCAAACGCAGTATGAAGTACCGCAATGTCGTTTCCTTCTTCGTCCGCTTCCACAAACAGATCTTCGAGGCCCGCATCAATCAGCTCAAACTCAAGTTCCTCCAAATCACGATCCGCCGGATCAAACTTGAATACCGACTTTCTATTGAAGATAAAGTCCAGAGAGCCTGTTTTGCCTAATGTTCCGTTAGTTTTATTGAAATAGCTTCGTACGTTGGCTACCGTGCGGTTCGTGTTGTCAGTTGCTGTTTCAACCAGTATGGCTACCCCATGAGGCGCATAACCTTCGTAAACAATCTCTTCGTAATTGCTTTCGTCCTTGCTCGATGCTCTTTTAATCGCCGCTTCTATCCTGTCCTTCGGCATATTGACGGCTTTGGCATTCTGAACAGCTGTACGCAGCCGGGAATTGGTCTCAATAAGCGGCCCGCCGGCTTTTACAGCCATCACAATTTCCTTACCCAGGCGGGTAAACTGAACTGCCATCTTGGCCCAACGTTTAAATTTTCTTTCTTTACGGAACTCGAATGCTCTTCCCATATATAAGTAAAGTTATTTTATAGTATTTTTAAGGGTTCTCCAGTTTCAGAAAACGAAGTCCAAACTTACAAAATATGCCAGAAAAGACCTTACTCCGGCAACCTTTATACGTAGATATAGAATTAAAAAATCAAAATCTCGATGCCAGTACACATGCTTTTCGGCAGCGATGGGTTTTTCCGTTCAAATCAGTCAGTTCCAGAAATATGATGTAAATTCCAACAGGCGCCATTTCGCCGTTCTCATCCCTTCCGTCCCAGAAAAGATCCCCTTCAGAACCAAGCGTAATATTTCTGCAGATATGCCTCACCAGCGTTCCGCTCCTGCTAAACGCAGATATATTAGCCAGGATTTCCGGTGCCCGGGTAGAATAATGGATAATTAGATAATCTTCAAAGCCGTCATTGTCGGGCGAAAACGTCTTTGAAGCCAGCATTACGGGCTCGTCAGCGGTCACCGTCTCGCGAAGCTGCGAATTTCGATATCCTGGAGTAGCGTAACCCGCAGCACCAGCTGCAGAGCAGAAGTTTCCCGGCTCGTTAGCCCCCCTGTCAAATACCGAACGTTCGAGAGATACACCATCAGGATCCCTGATCAGGGGTGAGTGCATATCCTCTGAGTAATCCAGACGATCTACCACTGTGCTGTCAGATACCAAAACAATAATTCCCTTATCATTGCTGAAAACCGGGAGCGCCTGTACCTGCAGAAGAGCGTTCTCATCAGGCGTATCATACTCACTTTTAATGTTACTTGGGTCGACACTCATGGCCATGTAGCCGGCAGGGTATAAAAGGATGTCGCTTTTACTAATCGGCTTTACCGCTGTTACCGTATCTTCTTTCATCGTGGCAACCGACAGGTTCTTCAGATTGAACACCTTGTCTGACCGATTGTATATTTCTACAAAATCAACTCCATCCTTCCGTGGATTAAATAAAATTTCATTGATGATAATCTCTTCCTTCCCGATTGCTGAATAAACCGGTCCACCGCCTGGTCCTGGCGCAGAGGTACTGTCGTTTGGGGCCTCTGGATTAGGAATTAAGTCTGGACGCTTCGGTGTCCCGGTTTCAATGTCATCGAAATAGAACTGCGCGGAATGTGATTTGGTGAATACACACTGGAACCCGAACCAGGAAGACGATAGCACCTCGGGCTGGGTAGCCGCCTCTCCCTCCAGAGTAAAAGCAGACTCAGACCTGTTCTTACTGTACAGCTGCCATGAACCATCTGCCCTGCGGTTTACCAGAATCCGCGTGCTGACTGTTGATGCCGAAGCCCTTCCGTCAATTCCATCAATAAGCAGCTGGGCATGCCCTCCGGATTGTCGGTAAAGGTCATAAGAATCTTTCGTTCCGTCTTCACCAAATTCTATGAAGTATCCGTTCAATGAGCTACTCAAATCTGCCTGGTCTGACACCAGATAGATGCGCACAAAGTTCGACGATGTAGCAGCAAACCCCAGTTCCACGCTGAACTCCCAGCTGCATGCTGCCGGAAGGTCGACACCCGTAGACAGGTATTTCGCGGAGGCGGAATCGTTTTTGACAGTCTGCAACCTACCGGCTGAGTTTATCATAAAGGCAGCCACATCACCAACCCATATCGGCGAGCTTGTAAAGTTCCCGTCATTAAATGATTCATTCAGTTGAGCTATAGCAAAATTCCAGTAAAAAAAAGTGAAAAACAGTAAACAATTTTTCATATTTGCTGGATTAGTAATTATGTAACAAATATTTATTCCAAAAAAAGATGAAAGTTGCAGTTGTAGGCGCTACTGGTCTCGTAGGATCAGTGATGTTAAAAGTATTAGCAGAGCGCAATTTCCCGGTTACCGAATTGATTCCCGTTGCTTCAGCGAAAAGTGCTGGTAAGGAACTCGAATTTAAGGGTAAGAAGTATAAGGTGGTGACAGTGGATGAAGCAATTGCAATGAAACCTGATGTAGCGCTTTTCTCTGCAGGTGGAAGCACTTCGCAGGAGCAGGCTCCCCGCTTTGCGGAGGCTGGTATTGTGGTTATTGATAATTCGTCTGCTTGGCGCATGGATCCGACTAAGAAACTGGTAGTTCCTGAAGTAAACGCAGATACGCTTACCCCGGAAGACAAAATTATTGCCAACCCAAATTGTTCTACCATTCAGATGGTGGTTGTATTAAAGCCACTGCACGAGAAATATAAAATAAAAAGAGTTGTTGTATCAACCTATCAATCAGTAACCGGCACAGGAGTTAAAGCTGTAGACCAGTTAATGAACGAAAGACAAGGTGTAGAAGGGCCAATGGCATATCCGTACCCTATTGATCTAAACGTTATTCCACAGATAGATGTTTTTCAGGATAACGGTTATACTAAGGAAGAGATGAAAATGATTCTCGAGACCAAGAAGATCATGGGCGACGACTCCATCCGTGTTACCGCTACAACGGTGCGTATACCGGTAATGGGCGGGCATTCGGAATCTATCAATCTGGAGTTCGAGAATGATTTTGATCTGGCAGAAGTTCGCTCCCTGCTTGAGCAGCAGGAGGGTATTCTGGTCGTTGACGATCCTGCTAACCTGGTTTATCCGATGCCAAAAGACGCTCACGAGAAAGATGAGGTGCTGGTAGGCCGTATCCGCAGGGACGAGTCGCAGGATAAAACCTTGAACCTATGGGTAGTTGCAGACAATCTTCGTAAGGGTGCTGCTACAAACGCTGTCCAGATTGCTGAGTACATGCTAAAAAACGGACTACTTCCGGCATAATTTTAAAAACAGTTTACAATAGGCGGTGTATTTAAAAACATCGCCTTTTTTATGCGCTTTACATCCGAGTTGACCAATTTGAAATCTTTTCCCGATTGTCCATGAAATCATGTTTTTTGCCTCTACTGTTACTTGTATCACAAATTGTCGCTGGTCAGACTCTGAAAGAGAAAATTTCAGAAGCCTACCTCCGTTATGAAAGAGACAGTCAGCTTCAGTACGGTCTAAGCTCACTTACCGTTCTTCATGCCGAGACCGGAGAGGTGATTTTTTCAAAAAACGGATCAACGGGCCTGGCTCCGGCCTCTACGCTGAAGACAATCACCAGTATCACCGGTTACAGCTTGCTGAAGCCGGGATACCAATGGGAGACATCGTTGGGATATAACGGTACGCTCTCAGGAGGAGTGCTAAGTGGAGATCTTATCATCAAAGGCAACGGAGATCCTTCGTTGGGCAGCAGCCGCTATCAGGAGACCCAACCTGCGATCTTACTCGCCCGATGGCTGGATGCGGCTAAAAAGGCAGGCATCAACAAGATAAACGGAGATATCATTGCAGATGATTTGCTGTTTGGAACGCAGACTTTGTCCGATGGATGGACATGGGGAGACATGGGTAACTACTACGGAGCAGGTTCAACAGCCATGACCTGGCGGGAAAATGAGATAGGCGTCAATTTTACTCCCGGAAGCAGGAGCGGGGCAACCACTACGTTAAGGAGCACAGACCCACAGGTGCCAGGCGTACGGATTGTCAATGAAGTAATTACTGGTCATCCGGGCAGTGGAGACCATGTATATGCCTACTCTGCGCCATTCGGGGATATCATCTATCTGCGTGGTACCTACGGAATAGACCTCAAAAAGCAGATCAAAATTTCCATGCCCGACCCGGCCTTGTTCCTGGCTCAGGAGCTTCGCGCCCAGTTGAGCAAAGCAGGTATCCCCGTTACGGGAACGGTAACAACCGCCAGAAAGTTGGCGCTGGATCAGAAATCCCCAAAAGCACTGTCCGCCATTATCGACCGTTATCAATCACCTGATATTTCCAGGATCGTATACTGGCTAAACCAGAAAAGTCTTAACCTTTATACCGAGAATCTGTTGCGGACGGCCTCCATTGCTAGTGGGAGAACAGGCTCCTTTGACGACGCAACAAAGACCCTTGCCAGCTACTGGGATAAAAAGCTCGGCATTGATAAAAATGCTATCTCCATCCTGGATGGCAGTGGTCTGTCACCAGAGAACAGGGTGACAACCCTCGCGATGGCCACTATCTTATATTCTGCGAGATCCGAAGAATGGTTCCCGCAGTTCTATGAGAGCCTCCCCTTATACAATAATATGAAGATGAAAAGCGGCAGCATCCGACGTGTTCTTGCCTATACCGGATACCATAAGAGCGCCGCCGGCATTCCGCTTGTTTTTTCGTTCATCACCAATAACTATAGTGGTGGCTCCTCTGCAATCAGGCAAAAAATGTTTAAGATGCTCGATACGCTTAAATAACTTGCGGCTTAACAACGCCTGAAACTTTTTGAGCTGCTATTTTTTACATGCGAAGTCTCCTATATTCGTTTATGATTTTGATTGGATGAATAGACTTATACTTCTCCTTGTATTTCTTGGCTACCATCACGCATTACTTTCCCAAACCAACTATTATGGTGATCCTGCTTATGTGGGAGATGCAGCTGACAGGAACGCCTGCCTACCCAATACCGTAATTGTAAAATTTAAAGAGTCGCCTGGCCCAGCCCCGATGAGTCGGTCGTCCCTGCCGCAGCTGCTGTTGAAAGCCGCGAAGGTGAGGAGCCTTACTCCGAAGTTTCCCCAGGCCGCACTGCGTTCGGGGGTCAGCAGTTCTTCGAACACCAATAAAATCGGTCTTGACCGTATCTACGAGCTCAAATACAGTGGCGTTGCCGACGTCAATGCCGTCGTCCGGGAGCTTCAATCGATGAAGAACGTCGAATACGCCGAACCTGCCTATATTCATCACACCCGTTTAGTCCCCAATGATCCCTATTACACTCCCCGGCAAAGCTATCTCGCGCAGATCGGTGCACCCCAGGCATGGGATCTTGTCCCCAACGCATCCGGTGTGGTCATCGGGATAGTGGATACGGGTTCTGATCTTGACCATGAAGATCTGATAGCGAATTTCGCAGGCGGCAAGGATCTCGTAGGCGCCTATGCAGGAAATATATTGCCGGACGATGACCCGGATGTGAAAAAGGCAGTCAACGACCACGGTGTGCATGTAAGCGGCCTGGCTTCGGCCCTGACCGGTAATGGTAAAGGAATCTCCAGCATTGCTGGCACGGCGCCTTTACTTATTGTTAAAGTTGCAGCAGACGACTCTCCGGAAGATATATACAACGGATACGAAGGGATCCGGTACGCTGTGGATAACGGAGCGAAAATTATAAACTGTTCCTGGGGAACATCTGCACGCAGTCTTTTCGGTGAAGATGTCATTAATTACGCCATAAGCAAAGACTGCCTGGTGATTGCTGCCGCCGGAAACCAGGGTAATGACGTTCCGGACTATCCTGCCGGATACAAGGGTGTTCTGGCAGTGGCTAATATTATGGACAACGATACCCGCGCCAGCACTTCCAACTTTGGTGGCTACGTGTCGATCAGTGCGCCCGGAAACGCCATTTTTAGTACCACCTACAACGGAAACTATGGCGTGAAATCGGGTACCTCCATGGCGGCGCCCATCGTTTCCAGTGCCGCTGCACTGCTCAAAACATACTACCCCCTGCTGTCTATGGCACAGGTGGGCGAACTGCTGCGCGTTACTGCGGATGATATTAACCACCTCAATCCATCCTATTCGGGAAAACTGGGGAAGGGGAGGCTGAATATCTTTCGTGCGCTCACTCAGACAGCACCGGCGCTGCGTACTACCGCTGTCCGCTTCGAAGATCCAGGGAATGGAAGCTTCCGCGCGGGCCCTGAAATTAAAATGCATATCGATATCCGTAATTATTTGATGCCTGCTGATGATATCGAAGTGACGTTGCGGACAGATAACCCTCATGTAGAGATCATAACCGACTCCCGTCAGGCGGGTTATTTAGGAATGATGGAAGACCAGGCAGGAATTGGTGCGTTCACGTTTACAGTGAAAGCAGGAGCCCCCGACAACCTGCCAGTAGAGTTCATTGTTGGTTTCAAGGCGAACAACGGACAATACGAAGATTATGAAACCTTTACGTTGCTGGTAGCCCGGGATTATCTTAATATCGTCACCGACGATCTGCAGACTACTGCTACCAGTGTTGGCAAGATCGGATACGCCGCCACCGGTCAAAAAGGAGGGCTCGGATTCCGTTACAAAGGTAAACAGATGCTTTATGAAGCTTCACTGCTGATTGGCTATTCAGCCAGCTCAGTCGCTAACAATGCCCGTACCAGCGCCGGGAACGCAGATGAGCATTTCATAAAGCGCGTTTCTATTGCCGAAATATCCCAGGGCGATAAAATAATTGCTGAGGCCATATTTGATGATAGCGGTCAGCCGCAAGGGGGCTTGGTAGACGTGAAGCAGACGGTAACGGCGCTAAAGGATCCAGACAAAGACAATTATATCGTCTCCCTATACGAAGTAATAAACAGGAGTGCGCAGGAAATCAGTGGCGTTTATATCGGGATGTTCACCGATTGGGATATAGACGGTGGAAGCTCCGACTATACCGCTTACCATGCGGCAAGCAAACTCGCCTATGTATCATCCACTGCAAAGGAAGCCCCTTTTGCGGCGGTGAAGTTGTTGAGTAGTTCAGGACAGCCACACTACTATCCTTTGTCCCTGGGCAGCGGTATTTTGGCGGATGATAACTTTACCACCCCGGAGAAGTTTCAGACCTTATCTTCCGGAATACAGTCCACCGGGATCGGCTCTCCGGTCTCCCCTTATGACGTTTCCTTTGTTTCCGGATACGGCCCATATACCATTCCGTCAAATGGCTCCATCAAAGTGGCTTTCGCATATTTAGGTGCGCCTAGCCTGGAGGAGTTGCTCAACGCTTCTGCAAGCGTTCAGTCTGATTATGATCTGGTAAAAGAAGAAACGGAAACGATAGAGATCCTGTCGACCTATCCGAACCCTGTAACGCCAAAGAATAACGGCGATGTGGCAGTCGTGGTAAATCTTCCGGATGACGTGCCGATAAGCCTGTCGCTTTTTAATATGATGGGTCAGAAGGTAAAAACACTATTGCATAATCAAACCTTTTTTAAGGGCAGTCATACCTTGTATTTTAATGTGGCATCTTTACATGCGGGTATCTATATACTTCAGCTGAAGTTTAAGGGCAAAAGTTATACCCATAAAATAAGTGTGGTCAAATAGTTATTTAATGTTGAAACAAGCTCTGCAACGAGGTTCGTAACTTTCCTTTTCTCCAAGAAAGAAAGTATCGGTATTGGTAACGGTACGATAGGAGTAAGAGGCAGGCGCGCCGCATTGCGCACATATAGCGTGTACTTTGGTCACGTCTTCCGCAATGGCCATAAGAGCGGGCATTGGTCCGAAAGGCTTGCCCTGAAAATCCATGTCCAGTCCCGCAATGATCACGCGTATCCCGCGGTTTGCCAAAGCAATGCAAACGTCTGTAAGTCCCTCATCAAAGAATTGCGCTTCGTCTATCCCCACGACGTCCGTGTTGGAGCCATACAAGAGAATTGCCGACGAATGCTCAACCGGAGTAGAGGGAATAGAGCTGGAGTCGTGTGAGACGACTTCCGTTTCGTGGTAGCGCACTTCAGTTGCCGGTTTGAAGATTTCGATGTTAAGCCTGGCAATTTTGGCCCGTCTCAACCGACGGATAAGTTCTTCGGTCTTACCAGAGAACATCGAGCCGCAGATCACTTCGATACTGCCGCTACGCTCGTTTTTAGACCGGAAATGGAACTCACTAAACAACATATCCCGTTTTTGAGAGCGGCTAATATCAGAATTTAATGGTACTTTTGAGAACCTAGTTACCAACAAAACATTATCTAAATTTGTCTATTAGCCATGATTAATAAAGCAGAGATTTTTAAAAAAGCGGGTAATATCCTATCAGAGCTGACTGAACAATACCAGTATATTGAAGAAAACCCCCAAGACCTGAATGACCTGGAACTTGAGCTTCTTTCTGCTAATGCTGATTTTCTGGCCGAGAACCTGAGAGTACTTAAGAAACTGAACGCAAAAAAGCGATCGTCTGAAACAGCTGTGTCTGAAAAAGCAGCCGGCAAAGATGATGATGCGGAGTTGCCATCTGCTCCCGTCAGAGCCACGAATGAGATATCACTGGAGACATTGCTGAATACAGCTGCAAATGAAGAAAAAGAAGAACCTGTAGCCGAAAACAAAGAGGTTAATCCTATCCCCCAGACGCATGATATCCAACAGGAAAGCAGGCCGGCGGCGCAAGGCCCGGTACCCGGACTCCTAACGGATGTGCAAACGAGCAGACCGGAGCCGCTCTACGTTCCTGTACCAGAACCGGTAAAGGCCCCTGAGGTGCCGCAAAGCCCCGAGCCAGTAAAGGTCTCTTCGCCAGAGCCTTCATATCCTTCAGTGCCCGTTCCGCCAGTGACCGCGCCGGCAGCTTACCAGCAGCCACGGGTTCAAAGTCTTAACGATATGATTTCATCTCAGAAAGCGCAGCAAGGCACGTCCAGCCAATATAAGCAGGCTCCCATTACGGATCTGAAGTCAGGTGTGAATCTCAATGACAAGCTTTCGTTCATTAAGGACCTGTTTAATGGCTATAGCCTTGCTTACAGTGAGGCCATGGAGATCCTTAACCGGTTCGAAACATTTGAATCAGCAGACAATTTCCTGAAGTCAAATTATGCAGCAAAGAACAACTGGGCGGCAAAACAAGCGACCGTAGAAAAGTTCTATGAAGTCCTTCGCAGAAGATTTATTATCTGAATTATATAACTCCCATCCTGTTTGAATCCAGCTTTAGCAGGATGAAAAGCAGGATGGTGAAACTCCAGAGGGATGATCCACCATAACTCAGGAAGGGCAGCGGGATACCAATAACCGGAACCAAGCCGATCGTCATCCCTATATTAATAAAGAAGTGGAAAAATAGGATAGACGCTACCCCATATCCGTAAATCCTGGAAAAGGAAGACCGTTGTCTTTCGGCAATATTGACAATGCGCAAGAGCATCGTCAGATACAACGCGATTACGACCAGGCTGCCTGCAAAACCCCACTCCTCACCAACGGTACAGAAAATAAAGTCGGTGCTTTGTTCAGGAACAAAGTCATATTTTGTTTGTGTTCCCTGGAGGTAGCCTTTGCCCCATAATCCGCCCGACCCAATCGCTATCTTCGACTGGTTCAAATTGTAACCTTGTCCACGCGGATCATCTAATTTACCCAGTATCACATCAATTCTGTTTCTCTGGTGACTCTGCAAGATATTCTGATAGGCAAAGTTCACACAAAAAATAAAAGCAATAGAGACGACTACGGAAACCGCGATAGGCTGAATGTATTTTCGGCTCTCCCTTGATAGCATGATAACCAGGACACTCAAACAAATAATAATCCCTATCAGAATGAACTTGTTGATAACGAGTGCAAGTATAAAAAGGGCAATCAGAATAGTGCCGATGACCAGGACATAGCCGGAGAGGCCTTCGCGATAGAGGGCAAAGATTAGCGATGTAAAGGTCAAAGCAGATCCTGTATCGGGTTGTAGCATGATCAGACTTGTGGGAATCAGCAGGATCAGCACACAAATGCCGATCATCTTGAACTCGTGCATCTTGAGGTTGGTCGAGCTGATATAATGCGCCAACAGCAGGCAGGTGGAAAACTTGGCAAATTCCGAGGGCTGAAGCCTGAAGCTGCCTATCGGTATCCAGGCCTGATTTCCACCCACGTTCCGGCCAACGATCAGTACAGCGATCAGCAGCAGCAACGTAATGCCGTAAAATACCGGTGAGAAGGTGCTGAAGAACTTCGAGTCGAGCAGAAGGATAACCGCACCCAGAATAATCGCCGAAACGATGAATATAAACTGCTTGCCGTAGTTGGTATTCATATCCATAATGCCCGGATAAAGCGGGTCATAGACAGCAGCATGAATGTTGAACCATCCAATAACACATAAACACAGATAGATCAGGATCAGAATCCAGTCAACGTTAAAAAAAAGGCTGCGTTGATTAATCATTTTGCGTCGTTAAAGTGGGAGTAATTTGTTCAACAGGCTTCATCTCGATTTTTGGCAGGCTGTCAACCCGGGGTCGTTGCGCCGGTTTGGCTTTCGGCTTTGCGCCGGGAAGCAAGTTGGCGTTATACAACCTTTCCGTATAATATTTTGGCCGCCTGATCGTGTCGGTGAGGTACTGCTCCATTATCAAACTTGCAATAGGAGCCGACCACGTAGCACCGTATCCGGCATTTTCAACCATGACGGCAACCGCAATTTTGGGGTTGTGCCGGGGAGCGAACGCAAAGAAAACAGAGTGGTTTTCGCCATGCGGATTTTGCACTGTTCCTGTTTTGCCACAAGCCTCAAAGCCTGGTACCTGCGCAATAGGATAGGCCGTTCCGCCCGGGGCGTTAACGGCTCTGCTCATTCCTTCAATCACCGGATCATAGAACCGCGCTTCCACCCCTGCACTGTTTTTCTTGGTGTATTCAGGCTTTACCACATGATCTTCTCCTATTCCTCTGATCAGGTGAGGCGTGTAATAAAATCCCCTGTTGGCGATAGTAGCAACAACGTTGGCCATCTGAAGAGGGGTAATTCCCAATTCTCCCTGCCCGATGGAAAGAGAGATATTGTAGCCCGAAGTCCATTTATCACTTTTGAAGTGCCGGGTATAGAATTCAGCGGTGGGAAGCAACCCCTTCCGTTCATTCGGCAGATCAACACCTAACTTAGAGCCTATGCCAAACCTGTTTACTGCGTCGTGCCACTTGCGGTAAGCCTTAACCGACCGCATGCCCGAATGGTCTATCATGCGGTTATAAACATAGCCGTAGTAAGTATTGCATGAATATTGGATAGACTCAATCAAACTTGTCGATCCATGTACGTGGGTGCAACCCATCTTTCCCCTGCGACCGTAGTAGTAAGCACCCGGACAGTAGAACCGCGTCTCTGCATTAATTTTTCCCATTTGCTGAGCGACCAGGGCATTAATAACCTTGAAGATAGATCCCGGAGGATATTCAGCCATTGTAGGCCTGATGAAAAGCGGTTTATGGGGGTTTCTTAATAACTTCATGTAGTTATTTCCCTTCTCTCGTCCGACCATCAGATTGGGGTCGTAGCTCGGACTGCTCACGAATGCCAGTATCTCTCCAGTCGAAGGTTCAATAGCAACGATACTACCGATCTTATTATGCATGAGTTTTTCGCCCAACCGCTGAAGATCCCTGTCCAGGGATGATATCAGTTTTTTTCCTGTGACAGCCAATGTATCATACGCTCCATCTGCATAATGTCCCTTGGGCCGGTTAAAGGCATCTACCATCTGGTTTTCGACACCCCTTTGTCCTCTGAGAAGTTCTTCATACGACTTTTCTACACCTGTCCGGCCAATATAGTCGCCTGCCTTATAATAACCGCTGGAGCGCTTAATATCCGACTCTACAACTTCGTTAATGTAGCCAAAAAATTGGGAAGCGATGGTGTCGGGATACCGCCTGACAGACCTCTTCTGCACATAAAAGCCGGGAAACTGGGTGAGCTTTTCCTGGAAGGATGCAAAGGTCTGAGCTGACAGTTGTTTCTCAAAGACCGATGCCCGGTATGGCGAGTAATTTCTCGCCTTGTTGAAGCGCTGATAAAACCCTTTTTTATCCAGATTGATCAGCTTGATGAACTCAAGTGTGTCAAAAGGTTTTACTTCCCTGGGAACCACCATGAGGTCATATACCGGTTCATTCTGTACCAGGATCCGGCCCTTACGGTCATAAATAACGCCTCTGGCAGGGTATATTGTTACCTTACGGATCACATTATTATTAGCTGAAAGAAAATAACTCTTGTCAATTACCTGAATATAGAACAGGCGGGCCAGCAAAATAAGTGCTATTGCAATAAAGATTCCCTGGACGACATATTTACGCTGAAAAAAACTGTTCATTAACGCTCTTTCTTACGGAAGAATATAAATTCTGAAATGATTATCAAAAATATGGTAAAGAGAGAACTTAAAAGAAAGCGGATTAGTACATATTTCAGATCAAAAAAACCAAATGACTCTAATAATATCAATGTCAGATGATGGAATAGCGTCAGTACCACCGTATAAACAAAAAACCAGCGAAATCCCATAATGCCCAGCCTTGGTTCGGGTTCGTTCTCAAATCCCTGCCGCTCAACGGTCACGTTAATGAATATAACCCGTACAAGAGCAAGCAGTGAGCATGCTGCTGCGTTGATACCTGCGGTATCATAAAACGAGTCCACCGTGAGTCCCGTCAGTATCGCCAAGAGAAAAAGCAGCCAGTTAGGTGTCTCAAATGGCAGCAGCATGATAAACAGGATATAAGGAAATGGAATGGACAGATTGTAAAATCCCATATTCTTCAACAGAAACGTCTGAATGAAGATCAGTGCAACGAACCGAATGATATTGGTAATAATAGTTCTACCCATCTTTTTTACTCAGATTTTCTAAAATTTCCTTCTCCGGACCGAAAAGGTTTTTGATGACATAGACATATTGCAGCGTCGCGAAGTCCGTTTCCAGGCGAACCTCTATTTCAGGAAAGCTCTCTCCGCCTCTTTCTCTGGTACGGAGAATCCGTCCAACGGGCAGTCCCGCAGGAAACAGCGTAGAGTACCCCGAAGTCACCACATGCTGCCCTGTCTTAACGCTAATGTGGTTCGGGATATCCTGCAATACGGCTAACCGCGGATTGGTATTTTCTTCACCCCATACCAACGAACCGAAAGCCTGGCTTTCCTTTATGCTAGCACTGATTTTGGTGTCGCTATGTAATAGCGAATAGATCGTCGCAAAGTCTTCCGAAACGTCTTTTACAATACCGACAATGCCTGAAGCGCCTATAACGCCCATACCGCTTTGAATACCATGCCGTTTTCCACGGTTAATCGTGATGTAGTTATTCTTAAGATGAATGGAGTTATTTACAACCCGGGCTACAATATAGGTATATTGCTGTCTGGAAGTAGTGTCTTTTGTCGTATGCTCTGCTACGCTATCATCAAAATATGACATTTTCAGTTCCTGTCTCAGGAGAGCATTCTCTTTTGCGAGACTATCGTTGACCTCTGCAAGGCGCAGGTAGCGTTGCGCTTTATTAATGCGGGCATAGGTCTCACCTATGAAGTGATTTGCCGAATTGAATACCCCTGATCGCTGGTAAGAATTATTTCTAACCACTAAGGTGATAGAAATGATAAAGCAGATGATGAAAAAGAAGAATGCGTTATACTTACTGATGAAAATCCAGAGATTACGCATAAACTAGTAGGTGTTATATTTAAAGCAAATGCCGGCCTGCAAATAATTGCCGTTGATGCAGTGCCTATCGGCAGGCTGGCATGTATATTTTACTGCATTAAGAATTTGTAACCGCCGATGTTCTTCAGGGCGATACCAGTACCGCGTACAACCGCCCTTAATGGATCTTCAGCTACATGTACCGGCAACTTTGTTTTTGCCGCTACGCGTTTATCCAGACCTCTTAACAGGGCGCCCCCACCAGTCAGATAGATTCCGGTTTGGTAAATATCTGCAGACAGCTCCGGAGGAGTAATCTCCAGGGCTTTCAGGATGGCTTCCTCTATTTTAGAGATAGACTTGTCAAGACAATGAGCA
Source organism: Arcticibacter sp. (assembly GCF_045629565.1). Lineage (GTDB taxonomy): Bacteria > Bacteroidota > Bacteroidia > Sphingobacteriales > Sphingobacteriaceae > Arcticibacter. Next base: position 19,043 of record NZ_JAZQRL010000004.1, on the reverse strand, counting down.
ATTTCGGTATAAGATACCGTGATCTGCTTTGGCACACCGGTCATCAGGTCTCTTCCCTGCACAGCGAAGTCAGCAGGAGGTTCAGAGAGTTCGGGTAAGGCCGCGCCCACTTCAATCTTGATCTTCTCCGCCGTGCGGTCACCGATCATGATGTTGTGCTGCCGGCGGATATATTGTACGATGTCACTGTCGAAGTTATCTCCCGCAACGCGGATAGACTGGTCGCAGACTATCCCCGACAAGGCAATCACTGCAATCTCGGTAGTACCGCCACCGATATCGATAATCATGTTACCCATCGGCTCCTCTACGTCAATACCGATACCCACCGCTGCTGCCATCGGCTCATGGATCAGATATACTTCTTTCGCACCGGCAATTTCGGCGGAGTCACGTACAGCTCTTTTCTCCACTTCTGTAATGCCTGAAGGAATACAGATAACCATTCTCAGAGACGGAAAGAACCAGCCCCTGCCATTATTGATCATCTTAATCATCCCTCTGATCATATGTTCGGCAGCGTTGAAGTCGGCTATGACACCATCCTTGAGCGGACGTACCGTGCGGATATTATCGTGGGTTTTACCCTCCATTTGCATAGCTTGTCTGCCTATGGCGATAATTTTGTTAGTTGTACGGTCGAAGGCTACTATAGAGGGCTCATCGACGACAACCTTATCATTATGTATAATCAGGGTATTTGCAGTACCCAGATCAATTGCTATTTCTTGTGTAAACCAATTAAATAAACCCATTAAGGACATTTTAAATTGTTAAAGTATGCAAATGTAGTAAATTGTTCAGTACTAAATCAATGTTTGAAATGCCGAACACCGGTAGTTACCATAGCTACACCTTTGCTGTTTGCCATATCTATGGAGAGTTTGTCCTTAATGGAGCCGCCTGGCTGAAGAATCGCTTTGATACCCGCATTAGCCGCTATTTCTACGCAGTCAGGGAAAGGGAAAAAAGCATCAGAGGTCATGACAGCACCCTTTACGTCAAAGCCAAAGGTCTTTGCTTTTTCGAGCGCCTGTACAAGCGCGTCGACCCGGGATGTTTGTCCTACGCCACTTGACAAAAGCTGTCCGTCTTTTGCGAGAACAATAGTATTAGACTTGGTATGTTTAACCAGTTTATTAGCAAAATGAAGATCCTGAAGCTGCTCTGGTGTCGGTTTTACTTCCGTTACCGGGGTCATCTGGTCGGGGCCTTCGATCGTAGCATCCTTATCCTGTTCGATAACGCCGTTCAGCAGCGTCTTGAATGATTTTCCAGGTAGCGCAACTGGCTTACGTTGAAGAAGAATTCTGTTTTTCTTTTCCGTCAGGATTTCGATGGCCTTCTCACTGAAAGCAGGAGCTATAAGCACTTCAAAGAAAAGGTTGCTGATCTCGCGTGCAGTTTCGCCATCGACCTCGCCATTACAGATGATCACCCCGCCGAAAGCCGAAACCGGATCACAAGCAAGCGCAACTTTCCATGCATCCAGCAGATTGTCTTTAGATGCAACGCCGCAAGCATTCGTGTGTTTTAGTATAGCAAAGGTCGGTTCCGTAAATTCATCGATCAGGGCAACAGCTGCATCCACATCAACCAGATTATTGTAGGAAAGCTCTTTTCCATTCAGCTTAGTGAACATGGCGTCCAGATCTCCATAGAAATAGCCTTTCTGATGAGGATTCTCTCCGTAGCGAAGGACAGTCGACTTTTGCTCACTCACCTTAAATACCGGAAGCGGATCTTCCTGATTGAAATAGTTGAAGATAGCCGTGTCGTAATGAGATGACGTATTGAATGCTTTTTTCGCGAACGCCTTGCGGTGTTCCAGGGAAGTTGCACCCTGGTTTTCCTCCAATATATGATGTAATTCAGCGTAGTCATTTTTAGATGACAGGATCACGACATCGTTGAAGTTCTTTGCCGCTGCGCGAATCAGGGAGATGCCGCCGATATCGATCTTTTCAATGATCTCGTCTTCGCCAAGCCCTGCCTTAACTGTTTCCTCAAAAGGATAGAGGTCCACAATTACCAGGTCGATCTCCGGAATTTCATACTGTGCAGCCTGGGCTTTATCTTCTTCCAGATTTCTTCTCGACAGAATGCCACCGAAGACTTTCGGGTGCAGCGTTTTTACACGGCCTCCCAAAATAGAAGGGTAGCCCGTCAGATCCTCTACACGAACCACATCAAAGCCGAGATCCCTGATAAAGCTTTCGGTTCCGCCTGTTGAATAAAATGTTACACCTAATGAGTGAAGCTGTCTGATGAGAGGTTCCAGGCCGTCTTTGTAATATACTGATATTAAAGCGTTTTTTATTTTAACAGGATGGTTCATGTATTGAAAAATTAAGCGGCAAAGATAGGATTTTTGCAGGGTAAAATCACATTCCATTTTGCGGAAAAATCGTGGAAATATGTTTTAATACCTGGTTTTGATGAGGGGGCGCCATAATTCAGCATTGTCCGCTTTTTTTGGTGCGGCAGCCTTGGGTCATTCTAGTGCTGCTGGTAGCTTGCAAGGAGGTTGCCTGGGATTGTATGGGATTCCGCTCGTAGTCTGTGCGGGGGTTGCTTGAAGATTGCTTGAAGATTGCTTGAGGGCAGCTGGGGAGCAGATAGGGAGCAGCTAGGGGGTGTAGCCGCGATGCAACCAGGGTGTAGCCACGTTGTAGCCACCTTTCTTCAATAAAACGTGGCTATACCGTGGCTGTAAGGCGGCTGAAGTGTGGCTACACCCCCTAGCTGCCTGAAAGTTGCTCCCTAGCTGCTATCCGGCTGATGAGCGACAAGTCTCCGGGAGGATAAAGCCTTACCCAAAACATGTTGCTATATAATTAATAGTACAGTCTTATTATAGAGGAGCAGGTCGGGAGATATAAGGTTGTAAAGCATGCCCAGGCTTTGCGGCTCATCCCACTATCAGGCAAGGCGGTTTCGGCTCCTGTTGAGTTGCTGCAAATAAAATACGCGGCAATATTGAAGCCTTATTATAAGGTGATAGCTCCGTGGCGCCGGTAGGGGGCTGCCCTGCTATCGGGAGATTAAAACGAAAACTGCGGCTGGTTACAGCGATTTCATTTTCTTGATCAGGCTTTCTACGACCTTCGGATAATGCAGGTGTTCCAGCTGCTGACCTTTGAATTTGATCATTTCAATGTCGTCGTCCTTATCTATTTTGTATTTCGATTGGTGTATAATCTCACCCTCGTCGAAGTTTTCATTAACGAAGTGGATGGTAATCCCCGATTCAGATTCCTTATTGTTTAATACAGACTGGTGCACGCGATCGCCATACATTCCTTTGCCGCCGTATTTTGGAAGCAGGGCGGGGTGGATGTTAATGATCTGGTTTGGAAAAGCCTTTAACAGGTTCTCGGGGATGAGCCAAAGGAAGCCCGCGAGAACAATCAGGTCGATTTCCATAGACTTGAGTAGTTTGACGATATGATCTGTCTGGTAAAAATCGAACTTGTCGAAGACATGGGAGGGGATTTCGAAATTGTCGGCTCTCTGGATCACGTAGGCGTTTGGGTTGTTACACAAAACGATGGCTACTTCCGCATCCGGGTGTTTGTGGAAGTGCTCCATTATCTTTTGCGCGTTGGAGCCCGACCCTGAAGCAAAAACGGCAATCCTCTTTTTAAGTGACATATTTCGATGGGGTAAGTCCAAAGATATTATTTTAAGTCTGGAAGACGCAAATTAAGGTTCAAATTCGGCTCAAAGCCGGTTCGGGATCCAGCGGTTTGGGAGGCCGGCGGATGGGGTGTCGAAGGCCGCTTCGAAACATGCCGGCTTTGAGCCGGATGGCGATGTTCCGTATAGTGTCTGGAAGAGGGCCGTTCTGGCGTTGTTTTGTCGTTCCGAGAAGCGAATGAAATAACGGCTGAACGGGTTGATAGTTAGATGTTTCGAGGTTGCAATATGCTGCGGAATGGCCAGAATCGGGCACGATTCAACTTTGGTTGCCGGGAGTTGCTCATATATAGGCAAATATCTCGAAAAATAAATCCCTAAGTGTTTGATAATTAATTAAACATTCCTATCTTTGCCCTCCCTTTCGAGGGATTTACTTGCCTTGAGCGAAGCCCTACTGCTTCGATGGGCACAAAAAACGAATTAAAAAGAAATGTCAGGTATTATTGGAAAAAAAGTAGGAATGACCAGCATTTTCGATGCCGATGGAAGGAACATTCCATGCACGGTGATTGAGGCTGGCCCTTGCGTTGTTACGCAACTTCGTACCGAAGAGGTTGACGGCTATGAGGCTGTTCAATTGGCTTACGATGAGAAGAAGGAAAAAAACACTACTCAGCAGCTGAAAGGCCATTTTTCGAAAGCAAACACTACTCCAAAGCGGAAGCTTGTGGAGTTTAAGACGTTTGAAGATGAGAAAAGTTTAGGCGACACAGTTACTGTGGAGATTTTTGCTGAAGGCGACTTCGTTGATGTAGTGGGTACATCTAAAGGTAAAGGTTTCCAGGGTGTTGTTAAAAGACACGGCTTTAGCGGTGTAGGTATGCAGACTCACGGTCAGCATAACAGACTGAGAGCTCCGGGTTCATTAGGTGCTTCTTCATGGCCTTCTCGCGTATTTAAAGGTATGCGTATGGCGGGTCGTACAGGTGGTTCACGTGTGAAAGTTCAGAATCTTCAGGTTTTGAAAGTATACGCTGAACAAAATTTATTAGTAGTTAGCGGTTCAATTCCGGGAGCTAAAGGTTCTTACGTAATCGTTGATAAATAAGATGGAAGTTAACGTAGTAAATATCTCAGGTAAAGAAACAGGTGCCAAGGTGCAACTTCCTGAAGCGATTTTTGGTGTAGAGCCAAATGATCACGCGATTTATCTTGACGTGAAGCAATATCTTGCTAATCAACGTCAGGGAACGCATAAATCAAAACAGCGTAACGAAATTGCTGGTTCAACCCGCAAGTTATATAAGCAAAAAGGTACAGGTGGTGCTCGTGCGGGTAACATCAAGTCGCCTTTGTTCAATGGTGGTGGTCGTGTATTCGGTCCTCAGCCACGTGACTATAGCTTTAAGCTGAATAAAAAATTAAAGCAACTAGCTCGTAGGTCAGCTTTATCATACAAAGCACAAGATAACAGCATCGTTGTTCTTGAAGATTTCTCTTTTGATTCAATCAAAACCAAGAACTACGCTCAGTTGGTATCTGATCTGAATGTTGCGTCTGAAAAAACCTTATTGGTTTTAGCAGCAGCAAATAACAATGTGTATTTATCAAGCAGAAACTTGAAAAAAGCGAAAGTGATCACTGCAGATCAGTTAAACACCTATGATGTGTTGAACGCAGGAAAGCTTATCCTGACTACAGGTTCTGTTAAATTATTGGAGGAGGCATTCGCCAAGTAATATGGAAATTTTAAAGAAGCCTATTTTAACCGAGAAAGCAGCTGCGCTAACTGAGAAGCTAAACAGATATGCATTCAAGGTAGACCACAGAGCTAACAAGTTGCAGATCAAAACTGCAATTGAGCAGATGTTTGGTGTTAGCATCAGTGCTGTAAACACCATGGTGGTAGATGGTAAAGCAAAGAATCGTTACACAAAAGCTGGATTCGTATCAGGCCGCTCGCCTAAGTACAAGAAAGCGATCGTAACGTTAAAAGATGGTGAAACTATTGACTTTTACAGCAATATTTAATTAGAACATGGCAGTTAAAAGATTTAAACCGGTTACCCCTGGAACTCGTCACCGTGTTGGCGGCGATTATTCAGATGTTACTACAAACGTTCCAGAAAAATCGTTAGTAGTATCGATCAAGAAGTCAGGTGGTAGAAATAATACCGGTAAAATGACTATGCGTTATCTCGGTGGGGGACATAAACAGTCGTACCGATTGATTGATTTTAAACGCGATAAACAAGACATCCCCGCAAAAGTTGCCACAATTGAGTACGATCCAAACCGTACAGCTCGTATAGCCCTGCTACACTATGCTGATGGAGAGAAGCGTTACATCATTGCTCCTGAAGGATTAACAGTTGGACAAACTGTAGTATCAGGTGCAGCGTCTGCTCCGGAGGTTGGAAACACATTACCATTGCAAAACATCCCTCTGGGTTCAATTATTCACAACATTGAACTTAACCCAGGTCAGGGAGCAACAATCGCTCGTAGTGCTGGTGCTTATGCACAGTTATCTGCGCGTGACGGAAAGTATGCTATTATCAAATTACCTTCAGGTGAGACTCGTATGATCCTGTCATCTTGTATGGCAACAATCGGTTCGGTTTCTAACGCTGAAAGAGCTAACGAAGTGTTAGGTAAAGCGGGAAGAACACGCTGGTTGGGACGTCGTCCACGCGTTCGAGGTGTAGCAATGAACCCGGTCGATCACCCTATGGGTGGTGGTGAAGGAAGATCTTCAGGAGGTCATCCTCGTTCTAGAAACGGTATGTTAGCTAAGGGTTACAAGACCAGAAACAAGAAGAAGAGTTCGAATCGTTACATCATTGAAGGGAGGAAGAAATAATGGCACGTTCAATTAAAAAAGGCCCTTATATCGATCATAATTTAGAGAGCAAAGTGCTTTCTATGAACGAGACAAGCAAGAAAACCGTTATCAAAACCTGGTCACGCCGGTCAATGATTTCTCCGGATTTCGTAGGGCATACATTCGCAGTTCACAACGGAAACAAGTTTATTCCGGTGTATGTAACTGAAAACATGGTTGGTCACAAGTTGGGAGAATTTGCTCCAACCAGAACATTTAGAGGTCACGCTGAAAAGAAGAAATAAGCAATGGAAGCAGTAGCAAAATTAAATGATTGCCCTACCTCGCCTCGTAAGATGAGATTGGTTGTTGACCTTATCCGTGGTGAGCGTGTTGAAAAGGCACTATATATATTAAAGTATACCAACAAGGAAGCTGCACAAAGAGTTGAGAAACTTTTATTGTCGGCTATCAAGAATTGGGAAGCGAAAAACGAGGGTCAGCGCCCGGAAGAGAGTGAATTGTTTGTGAAAACAATTACTGTTGACGGTGGTCGTCAGTTGAAAAGACTTAGACCTGCTCCTCAGGGTCGTGGACACAGAATTCGTAAGCGTTCAAACCACGTTACTCTAGTAGTGGACAGCAAGAATCTTGAATCACAAACTAATTAATCAGAAATGGGACAAAAAGCACATCCAATAGGTAACAGATTAGGAATCATCAAAGGTTGGGATTCTAATTGGTTCGGTGGCAACAACTATTCTGAGAAATTAGTTGAAGACGAGAAGATCAGAAAATACCTTTCTGTACGTATAGCTAAAGGAGGCGTTGCCAAATTGGTTATCGAGCGTACATTAAAGCGTATCACTGTCACTGTACACACTGCCCGCCCGGGTATCGTTATCGGTAAAGGTGGACAGGAAGTTGATAAGATCAAGGAAGAGTTGAAGAAACTGACTAAAAAGGAAGTTCAGATCAACATTTTCGAAATCAAACGCCCGGAGCTTGACGCACAATTAGTTGCAGAAGGTATCGCAAAACAACTTGAGGCCCGTATTTCATTCCGTCGTGCAATGAAAACTTCTATCGCATCAACTATGCGTATAGGAGCTGAAGGTATCAAGATTATGTGTTCAGGTCGTTTAGGTGGTGCTGAAATGGCACGTACCGAGCAGTATAAAGACGGTAGAATTCCTTTGCACACATTTCGTGCTGACATTGACTATGCTTTAGCAGAAGCCCTTACTACTTATGGTAAGATCGGTGTTAAAGTATGGATCTGTAAAGGTGAAGTTTACGGAAAGCGTGATCTTTCTCCGAACATTGGTCAAACAACTGGTGTAAGAGGCAGAGGCGGAGAAGGTAACTCTTCATATGGTGCTGGCGAAAGAGGAGATAGAAGAGGCGGAAACGACAGACGTGGTGCTAACGACAGACGTGGTGGAGCTGGAGATAACAGAGGTGGAAATCGTGGGGGTGGAAACAACCGTGGTGGAAACGCTGGAGGCCAGAACCGTCCCGGAGGTCAGGGAGGCAACCGCCCTGGAGGTCCAGGTGCTAACCGCGGTGGCGGTGGTGCAGGATTTCGCGCAAAGAAATAATTGAAGTTCAGACATCGTAAAGATATAAATACAGAAAAAGATGTTACAGCCAAAAAGAACGAAGTTCAGAAAGATGCAAAAAGGTAAGATGAAAGGTTTAGCTTCTCGCGGAGCAGAACTTTCATTCGGATCTTTCGGAATTAAATCGCTGGAACCGGCATGGATCACCAGCCGTCAGATTGAAGCTGCACGTATTGCGGTAACACGTTTCATGAAACGTGAAGGCCAGGTGTGGATTCGTATATTCCCTGACAAACCCGTTACCAAGAAACCTGCGGAAGTACGTATGGGTAAAGGTAAGGGAGCTCCAGAATACTGGGTTGCCGTTGTTCGCCCGGGAAGAATGATTTTTGAAGCAGAAGGCGTACCTTTGGAAGTTGCCAAAGAAGCCCTACGTTTAGCGGCTCAAAAATTACCGGTACAGACAAGATTTGTAGTACGTAGAGATTACGTAGAAGCATAAAAAAGTTGTAGGTTGTGAGTTGTTTGTTGTATTGCTTTATAACTATCACTAAACAACTTACAACCAACAACTAAGAAAAAGAAAAGATGAAAACCTCAGAAATATTAGAGCTATCAACTGAAGAGATTGTTTCCCGCATTGGCGAGGAGAAAAGCAATCTTACTAAATTAAAATTTGCGCATACAGTTTCTGCCATAGAGAATCCATCTCGTATAAGTAAGGTGAGAAAAGAGATCGCACGTTTGAACACAGAATTGACTAAACGTAAAGCGGCTGCTGCTGCTGAGAAAGAGTCCGCTTCTGAAACTGAATAATTTTAGAGTCGAAATGGAAAGAAAATTAAGAAAGACCCGTACGGGGTTGGTAGTGAGCAACAAGATGGATAAATCTATCGTTGTTGCTGTAGAAAGGAAAGTAAAGCATCCTATCTACGGTAAGTTTGTTCACAAGACTACCAAATTTATGGCTCATGACGAAAGCAACACTTGTGGTATCGGAGATACTGTGTTGATAATGGAGACTCGTCCTCTGAGTAAAACTAAGAACTGGAGATTAGTTGAAATTTTAGAAAGAGCGAAGTAATGGTACAACAGGAATCAAGACTAAATGTCGCAGACAACAGCGGAGCTAAAGAAGTTTTAGTTATCCGTGTTCTGGGAGGTACCGGTAAACGGTATGCTTCTCTTGGTGACAAGATCGTTGTTACCGTAAAAAGTGCTATCCCTTCTGGAAACGTTAAGAAAGGAACTGTTACTAAAGCAGTTGTTGTAAGAACAAAGAAAGAAGTGAGACGCAAAGATGGCTCATATATCCGTTTCGACGATAACGCAGCAGTTTTATTAAATAATCAGGACGAGCCGAGAGGTACCCGTATCTTTGGTCCGGTTGCGAGAGAGCTGCGTGAGAAGCAATTCATGAAAATCGTATCATTAGCACCGGAGGTATTGTAACATGGAAAAGAAAAAGAATATCTTGCCTAAGCTTAAGATCCGTAAAGGAGATTTAGTACAGGTAATAGCAGGCGACTCAAAGGGTAAGCAAGGTAAAATCGTTGAGGTTTTATTGAAAGCTAACAGGGTTGTTGTAGAAGGCGCGAATATGGTATCACGTCATACTAAACCAAATGCTGCTAACCCTAACGGTGGCATTATTAAAAAAGAAGCCGCTATCCATGTTTCAAACGTGATGTTAGTGGATGCTAAAACTGGCAAACCGACCCGCGTTGGAAAACAAAAGAACGCAGAAGGAAAATTTGTTAGAATCGCTAAAAAATCAGGGGAGGAAGTTAAGCAATGAGTTACGTACCAAGATTAAAATCCAAATATAAGGAGGAAATCCGCACAGCACTGAAAGAGAAATTTCAGTACAAGACTGTGATGCAGGTTCCTAAGCTTCAGAAGATTGCAATCAACCAGGGTGTTGGTGCTGCAACTACTGACAAAAAGCTAATTGATAACGCTATTGCAGAGCTTACTACCATTACTGGTCAGCAGGCTGTAGCAGCTAAATCAAAGAAAGATATCTCTAACTTCAAATTACGTAAGGGAATGCCGGTTGGTGTTCGTGTAACGTTACGTGATAACCAGATGTATGAGTTTCTTGACAGATTGATCGCTGTTGCTCTACCTCGTATCCGTGATTTCAAAGGTATCAACGATAAAGGTTTCGACGGGCATGGTAACTATACTTTAGGTGTTACTGAGCAGATCATTTTCCCAGAGATTAACATTGATAAAATCAATAAAATTATGGGTATGGATATTACTTTTGTAACTTCCGCAAAAAATGATGTTGAGGCGTTAGAGTTATTAAAACAATTCGGTTTACCGTTCAAAAATCAATCACCAGTAAATAATGGCTAAAGAAGGTATAAAAGCACGGGAAGTTAAACGTGCAAAGTTGGTTGCCAAGTATGCTGACAAAAGAGCTGCTTTGAAAGCTGAAGGAGATTTGGTTGCTTTAGATAAGTTGCCAAAGAACTCTTCGCCGGTGCGTTTACACAACCGTTGTAAACTGACTGGCCGCCCTCGTGGATACATGAGACAGTTTGGTATTTCACGTGTTACATTCCGTGAAATGGCGTTAGCTGGAAAGATTCCGGGAGTAAAGAAGGCAAGCTGGTAATATAGAGTTGGGGGCATGGCTCCCAACCTCCACATAAAGATTTAACCGATAGCAGGTCCGCATATAAACAATGGAAACCACTATCATAACAAACAAGTAATGAATACAGATCCAATAGCAGATTATCTTACAAGAGTAAGGAATGCCATTAAGGCCAACCACCGGGTTGTGGAAATTCCTGCATCAAACCTTAAAAAAGAAATAACTAAAGTTCTTTTTGATAAAGGTTACATCGCGAACTACAAGTTTGAGGACAATACCGTACAAGGCATCATTAAAATCGCTTTGAAGTACCATCCTGTAACTAAAGTTCCTGCTATTCGCACTCTAACACGTGTGAGTAAGCCTGGTTTGAGAAAATATTCAGGTGTAGACAGCATGCCACGTGTATTAAATGGTTTGGGAATTGCAGTTGTTTCAACTTCTAAAGGAGTGATGACTGACAAGGAGGCCCGCAACCTTAACATCGGTGGTGAAGTATTATGTTACGTTCATTAATCAAAAGGATTAAACGATGTCAAGAATAGGAAAAGCCCCGATAACAATCCCTTCAGGTGTTACTATCTCGGTTTCTGCAGAGAATGTAGTGACGGTAAAAGGCCCTAAAGGAGAATTAAAGCAAAGATTAGACGGTGATATCACCGTTTCTCAGGATAACGGAATTTTAACTGTTGAACGCCCTACCGAGCAGAAGCGCCACAAAGCACTTCACGGATTATACCGCTCACTTATTAACAACATGGTTATAGGTGTAACTGAAGGTTATAAAGTTCAGCAGGAGTTGGTTGGTGTTGGTTACCGTGCAACAAACACAGGTAATACATTAGACCTTGTATTAGGTTTCTCTCACCATTATGTGTTTGAATTGCCTAAAGAAATCACAGTAGCTACTACTGCTGATAAAGGTAAGAACCCAACAATCATTTTAGAAAGCGTAGACAAACAGTTGTTAGGACAAGTTGCTGCCAAGATTCGTTCATTGCGTACTCCTGAGCCTTATAAAGGAAAAGGTATTAAGTTCGTAGGTGAAGTATTGAGAAGAAAAGCAGGTAAATCAGCAGCTAAAAAATAGTAATCATGTCAGGAATTAAATTATCTCGCAGAGAGCGTATAAAAAAAGGTATAAGAAAGAGACTGTCTGGTTCTACTGATCGTCCTCGTTTGTCTGTATACAGAAGTAATAAGGGTATTTATGCTCAGGTTATAGATGATACTACAGGAAAAACTCTAGTTTCAGCATCATCTTTATCAAAGGATTTTTCTGCAAATGGAAACAAAATAGAGCAGTCTAAGGCTGTTGGAAAGCTTGTAGCAGAAAAAGCTATTGCTGCCGGCATCAGTCTGGTAGTATTTGATAGAAATGGTTATTTATACCACGGTCGTGTAAAGTCTCTTGCAGACGGAGCACGTGAAGCTGGTTTAAACTTTTAATCTGAGAATAAATGTCAACAATCAATATAAAGAGAGTTAAATCAAGCGAAATTGAACTGAAAGATCGTTTAGTTAGCATTCAGCGCGTTGCTAAGGTTACTAAGGGTGGTCGTACATTCAGTTTCTCAGCCATCGTTGTTGTAGGTGACGAGAATGGTGTAGTAGGATATGGTTTAGGAAAAGCAAAGGAAGTAACTGAGGCTATCGCCAAAGGTATTGACGATGCGAAGAAAAATTTGGTAAAAGTTCCTATTATCAATGGAACAGTTCCTCATGAGCAATATGGTAAGTTTTCAGGTGGGTTCGTTTTAATAAAGCCAGCTGCTAATGGTACCGGTGTTATTGCTGGTGGTGCGATGCGTGCGGTTCTGGAAAGTGCTGGTGTGCATAACGTATTAGCGAAATCAAGAGGATCATCTAACCCGCATAACGTGGTTAAGGCAACTGTATCGGCTTTATCTCAAATGAGAGATGCTTATACTGTAGCTCAGCAACGTGGTGTGGATCTTAATAAAGTTTTTAACGGATAAGAACATGGCGAAGATCAAGATCACTCAGATTAAAAGCGTTATCGACAGAAGCGAGCGCCAGAAGAGAACAATGCAGGCTCTAGGTTTGAAAAAGATTAACCAAGCTGTAGAAGTGGAAGCTACCCCGGCTATCATCGGGATGGTAAGGAAAATTAATCATCTAGTAGCAGTAGAAAGTATTTAATCATGAACTTAAGTAATTTAAAACCTGCAGAAGGTTCAACTAAAAATAAAAAACGAATAGGACGTGGTACGGGTTCTGGTCGTGGTGGAACCTCCACCCGCGGTCATAAAGGTGCCGGATCCCGTTCAGGATATTCATCTAAGGTAGGTTTCGAAGGTGGTCAGATGCCTTTGCAACGTCGTATACCTAAGGTTGGTTTCAAAAACATCAACCGCGTAGAGTACGTAGGTATTAACCTGGATGTACTTCAAAGCCTTGCTGAGAAGTTCAGCTTAACAGCTATCGACTTCGCTGCATTGAAGGAGCACGGACTGGTTTCTAAAAACGACCTTGTAAAGATCCTCGGAAGGGGTGAACTGAAGGCGAAACTGGATATTACTGCTCATGCTTTTACCGCTACGGCTCAGAAAGCAATTGAAGCAGCTGGTGGTGCAATTGTTAAATTATAAATAATTAATGAAGAAGTTATTCACTACCCTTTCCAATATTTGGAAAATTGAAGACTTAAGAGTGCGTATTTTAAACACACTCTTATTTCTTTTAATTTACCGTGTAGGATCATTTATTGTGCTTCCGGGCGTTAGCGCTACAGCATTGGATAATCAACAAGCCAGGGAAGGTATCCTTGGGCTTTTAAATATGTTTGCCGGAGGTTCATTTGCCAGAGCATCGATATTTGCCCTTGGTGTTATGCCTTACATATCTGCATCTATCGTTGTACAGCTTTTAGGTATTGCGGTACCGTACTTTCAGAAGATGCAAAAGGAAGGGGAGAGTGGCAGGAAGAAACTTACTCAGCTTACCCGTTACCTGACAGTGGGGATTACGTTGTTGCAGGCCATCGGGTATGTGCGTACGCAGATTACTCCTGATGCCAGGTTACTGGCGGAACCGTTGTTCACGATATCCTCTATGGTTATCCTTACTGCCGGTACTTTGTTCGTCATGTGGCTGGGTGAGAAGATTACAGACAAGGGTATTGGTAATGGTATTTCGTTAATTATCATGGTTGGTATTATTGCGCAGTTACCTGCGGCATTTATTACTGAGTTTGACTCGCGCATTAACGGACTTGGAGGGATCATTCCTTTTATCGTGGAGATTGCAGCACTATTTTTTGTTGTGGTGTTTACGATTCTGGTTGTCCAGGGTGTGCGGCGAATTCCTGTTCAGTATGCGAAGAAAATTGTAGGTAATAAGCAATACGGTGGTGTTCGTCAGTATATACCGTTGAAGGTTAATGCTGCCGGAGTTATGCCGATCATCTTTGCTCAGGCACTGATGTTTATTCCGACTACGTTAGGGCAATTCTTCCCTGCAGCGCAAGGCCCGGTACTGGCATCGTTGAGCAACTATACTTCTGTTGCCTACAATCTGACCTTTGCATTGCTGATTATTGCATTTACGTTCTTTTATACCGCCATCACGGTTAACCCTGTTCAGATGTCGGATGATATGAAGAAAAACGGCGGTTTCATTCCTGGAATTAAGCCAGGTTTAGCTACTGGAAATTATATCGATTCTGTGATCTCCAAGATTACATTACCGGGATCTATCTTCCTTGCAGCTATCGCAGTTCTTCCTTCTGTTGCGATCGTACTTGGCGTGAACAGTAACTTTGCCCACTTCTATGGCGGTACGTCACTGCTTATTCTGGTGGGTGTTGTTTTGGACACGTTACAGCAGATCGAGAGTCATCTATTGATGCGTCATTACGACGGACTGATGAAGACGGGCAGATTAAAGGGTCGCACACCAGTAGCTGCCGATACCGGCGCATCAGGGTCTGTGATTTAATCGGAACTAATGTCTAAAGTAAAATTTAAAACGGACGAAGAGATTGAATTGATACGAGAGAGCGCGCTCCTCGTATCAAAAACTCTCGCCGAGGTCGGACGCCTGGTTAAGCCGGGCGTTAAGACTATAGAGTTGGATCGGGTAGCTGAAACATTCATCAGAGATCACAAAGGCGTTCCAGCTTTTCTTAATTATAACGGATTTCCGTATTCTCTTTGTATTTCTACTAATGAAAGGGTCGTGCATGGTTTCCCCGGAGATGATGAACTTAAAGAAGGGGATATCATTTCTATTGATTGTGGAGTTGTTTTGAACAACTTCGTTGGGGACTCCGCATTTACTTTTGCTGTTGGAGAAATCGATCCTTCGGTTCGCCAGCTTTTGGAAGTAACAAGAGAATCTTTATACAAGGGAATTGAGAAAGCTGTTGTCGGTTCCCGAATAGGTGATATCGGTTACGCCATTCAGGAGTATACGGAGAAGCATGGTTATGGTGTAGTGAAGGAACTTGTTGGCCATGGAGTTGGTTTTAAACTTCATGAGAAGCCGGAGGTACCTAACTATGGCAAACGTGGAACAGGCATGAAGCTGGAGGAAGGGATGGTCATTGCCATTGAGCCGATGATCAATCTCGGAAAGGCCGGCGTTAAGTTTTGGAAAGATGGGTGGACTGTAAGTACAGTTGATAGCAAGCCGTCTGCTCATTTCGAGCATACAGTGGCGATACGCAAAGGAGAAGCGGATATTTTATCAACATTTGATTATGTTGATGAGGTTTTAAAAAGTTAGTATATAAAAATTATTATAATAACTAAAATAAACTAAATATTTTATATAATTTTGCAACCCCAAATGTTTGGAGTTAATTAAATAGAAATCAATAAAATATGGCTAAACAGGCCTCTATTGAACAAGACGGGATCATAAAGGAAGCATTGTCAAACGCAATGTTTCGTGTGGAATTGGAGAATGGTCATGAGATCATTGCCCACATTTCAGGAAAGATGCGGATGCACTACATCAAGATTTTGCCTGGTGATAAGGTAAAGCTTGAGATGTCTCCATATGATTTGTCAAAGGGTAGAATTACTTACAGATATAAATAAGATGAAAGTTAGAGCATCCATAAAGAAGCGCAGTGCGGACTGCAAAATAATTCGCCGTAAGGGAAAACTTTATGTAATTAACAAGAAGAACCCTAAGTATAAACAACGCCAGGGATAAAATAATTTGTTGAGTGTCTGCGGATAGGTGACCAGTTAGCTGTTAGCATCGGATCAGTTGTTCATTCAATCAATCAATCATTCAAAGAAATATGGCAAGAATAGCAGGTATTGATTTACCAAGAAACAAAAGAGGAGAAATCGGACTTACTTACATTTTCGGTATCGGAAGGTCTACTGCGCAGAGCATTTTAGACCAGGCAGGTATTAGCCGTGATGTAAAAGTTGAAGAATGGACCGATGAGCAATTAACAGCGATCCGTACGATCATCAACGACGAGGTTAAGGTTGAAGGAGCTTTACGTTCTGAGGTTCAGTTAAACATTAAGCGTTTAATGGATATCGGATGTTACAGAGGCTTGCGTCACCGTAAGGGACTTCCTGTTCGTGGACAAAGAACCAAGAACAATACTCGTACCCGTAAAGGAAAACGTAAAACAGTTGCTAACAAGAAAAAGGCTACTAAATAATACCAATAATGGCTAAGAATAAAAAAGTAACCAAGAAGCGTATTGTCGTTATCGAACCAGTTGGTGAGGCACACATTAACGCTACTTTTAATAACATCATCATTACCTTAACTAACTTACAGGGTCAGGCTATTTCATGGTCATCTGCTGGTAAGATGGGTTTCAAAGGTTCTAAGAAGAACACTCCTTATGCTGCAGGTCAAGCTGCTGCTGATTGTGGAAAAGTGGCTTTTGATTTAGGTCTGCGTAAAGTAGAAGTATTTGTAAAAGGTCCGGGATCTGGCCGTGAGTCGGCTATCCGTACTCTTCAGAACACAGGTATTGAAGTGACTACTATTAGAGATATCACTCCTCTTCCACACAACGGATGTCGTCCTCCAAAAAGAAGAAGAGTTTAATTAATCGATTTTAAAGATAAGATTCTGCGGCTACAGGTCGCATGATACTTTAAACAGAACAAAATGGCAAGATATACTGGTCCAAAATCCAAAATTGCGCGTAGATTCAGAGAGCCGATCTTCGGTCCTGATAAAGCATTAGAAAGAAAAAATTATCCTCCTGGAATGCACGGTGCTTCAAAGCGTCGTGGAAAGCAGTCTGAATATGCTGTCCAGCTGATGGAAAAACAAAAAGTAAAATATACATACGGAGTATTAGAGCGTCAGTTCGAAAACCTGTTCCACAAGGCGTCAGCCAGAGAAGGAATTACTGGTGAGTTACTGTTGAAATTGCTTGAAGCCCGTTTAGACAATACAGTTTACCGTTTAGGTATTGCTCCTACACGTTCAGCTGCCCGTCAGCTGGTAGGTCACAAGCATATCACTGTAAACGGTGAAGTGGTGAATATTCCTTCATACTCTTTACGTGCTGGTGATGTTGTTGCTGTTCGTGAGCGTTCACAGTCTCTTGAAGCAGTTACCAACTCTGTTGCCGGACGTAAACTAAATAGATATCCTTGGTTGGATTGGGATGCAAATTCTTTCACTGGAAAGTTCCTAAACTACCCAAATCGTGATGAGATTCCTGAGAACATCAAGGAAAATCTGATCGTCGAGTTATACTCTAAGTAATAATTACAGCAGTCCTGATTTTATCGGGACTGCTTTATACATACAGTTCAAAACATTTAACTGAATATAAATGGCAATTTTAGCATTCCAGAAACCAGATAAAGTTATCATGCAGAAATCAACGGATTTCGACGGTACGTTTGAATTTCGTCCGTTAGAACCGGGTTTCGGTGTTACCATCGGTAATGCTTTACGTCGTATTCTATTGTCTTCTCTAGAGGGATATGCAATTACGTCTGTACGTGTTTCAGGTGTTTCTCATGAGTTTTCAACTATCAAAGGTGTTGTAGAAGATGTGACTGAGATTATCCTGAACTTAAAGCAGGTGCGTTTTCAGAAAACAGGCGATGCCGGTGATAGCGAGAAGATCTACGTAATCATTAATGGTCAGGAGCAGTTTAAAGCAGGTGATATTACCAGGTTCTCTACTAATTTTACTGTTTTAAATCCTGAACTTGTATTATGTAATATGGAATCGTCTGTAACGCTTGAAGTAGAGCTTACAGTTAATAAGGGTCGTGGTTACGTTGCTGCTGAAGAAAACAAGAATCCGGATGCCAATTTAGGCGTTATCGCTATCGATTCTATTTACACTCCAATCAAGAATGTTAAATATACTATCGAGAACTACCGGGTTGAGCAAAAGACGGATTATGAGAAGTTAGTTCTTGATATTACAACTGATGGTTCCGTTCATCCAGAGGATGCCCTTAAGGAAGCTGCTAAGATTTTGATTCACCACTTCTTGTTGTTCTCTGATGAGAATATCATGTTAGAGGCCCAGGCTAAAGAGGAAACTAAGGAAGTAGATGAAGAAATTCTTCATATGCGTAAGATCCTTAAGACTGAATTAGTGGATCTTGATCTTTCGGTTCGTGCATTAAACTGTTTGAAAGCAGCTGATATTCGCACACTGGCTGACCTTGTATCTTATGATGTGGCTGATATGCTTAAGTTTAGAAACTTTGGTAAAAAGTCATTGACAGAGATTCAAGACCTGGTAAAGTCAAAAGGCCTTTCTTTTGGTATGAACCTATCTAAATACAAATTAGACGAAGAGTAATCTTCTCTTTATTATACATAAGCGACGTGCTTATAATTCCTCCTGTAACAGGAACGGTATAAGCACGGAAATTTAACAAACAATGAGACACGGAAAAAAAATCAATCACTTAGGCCGTACCAACAGTCATCGTAAAGCGATGATGTCTAACATGGCTTCTTCGCTTATCGAGCACAAGCGTATCGTTACTACTTTAGCTAAAGCTAAAGCTTTACGTACCTACGTTGAGCCGTTAATTACCAAATCTAAAAACGATACTACTCACTCTCGTAGAACTGTGTTTAGCTACCTTCAGAATAAAGAAGTAGTTACTGAGCTTTTCCGCGATGTGGCTGCTAAGGTTGCAAACCGTCCGGGAGGTTATACACGTATCATCAAGTTGCAAAATCGTCTAGGTGACAACGCTGAGATGGCTTTGATCGAGCTGGTAGATTACAATGAAACATACAAATCTGAGGCTCCTGCTGCAGCTGAGAAGAAGTCTACTCGTAGACGTGGTTCTAAAGCTAAGAAAGCAGAACCTGCTGCTGAAACAGCGGTGGCGACTGAAGAAACTCCGGAAGCAGAAGCTCCAGCAGCTGATTCGGCTGAAGAGCCTGCTAAATAATACAAAGAGAGGCT
>NZ_JAZQRL010000003.1:0-1502 GCF_045629565.1 Arcticibacter sp. | reverse complement strand
TGTTGACTCTAGTTTCGAACGCTAATGAAAGATAACGTCATACCCTATGGTCGTCAATACATCAGCAATGAGGATATCAAAGCGGTGGTTGATGCGCTAACATCTGATTACCTCACCCAGGGACCTAAAATTGCTGAGTTTGAAAAAGCATTTGCAGCGTATATCGGAAGCAAATATGCCGTAGCAGTAGCCAACGGTACTGCTGCATTGCACCTAAGTACGCTGGCACTGGACGTTAAGCCAGGTGACAAAGTCATTACCACGCCAATCACATTTGTAGCTTCCGCGAATTGTGTTCGCTATTGTGGTGGTGAGGTTGTATTCGCGGATATTGATCCCAAAACATATTTGCTGGATATCAAGGCCGTTGAGAAGCTTTTGGCATCAGCAGAAAAAGGAACTTATAAAGGGATTATTCCGGTTGATTTTGGAGGCCGTGCAGTCGATCTGGAAGCATTCAGAAAGTTAGCGGATGAGTACGGCCTATGGATCATTGAGGATGCCTGTCATGCCCCTGGAGGTTATTTTATAGATCAAAACAAGCAACAACAACTTTGTGGTAACGGTAAATTTGCCGATTTAGCTATTTTCTCATTCCATCCTGTGAAACACATTGCTTGTGGTGAAGGTGGAATGATCACTACCAATGATGAGGCGCTCTATAATAAACTACTTAAACTCCGTACACACGGCATTACCCGGAAAGAGGATGAATACACCAATAGCATTGAATTTGCTGGCGGTACAGATCGCTATCCAAACTGGTACATGGAAATGCAGACCCTGGGATATAATTGCCGTTTAACCGACTTTCAAGCAGCATTAGGATTTAGTCAGCTCCAAAGGGCTGACGATGGGCTAAACAGAAGAAGAGAAATTGCGGCAATATACAAACAGGCCTTTGAAGGCAAAGATTTCATCATCAGCCAATCTGGAACGATTGAAGGACATGCCTATCATTTATATGTGTTGGAAGTTAACGATCGCCTCGGTTTATATAACCATTTGCGTAGCTATCAGGTTTTTGCCCAAATCCATTACATTCCATGTCATTTAATGCCTTACTATAGGTCTTTAGGATGGAAAGAAGGAGATTTTCCTCGTGCGGAAGCCTATTACCGAAACTGTATAAGTTTACCCATGTTTCCAACACTAACCGAAGATGAGCAGCAATACGTAATTGAATTGATAACGAATTATTATCGTGCATAAATTAGCCATAATTCCAGCAAGAGGAGGAAGTAAAAGGATCCCCAAAAAAAACATCAAGGATTTTTTGGGGAAACCAATTATTTCTTATTCCATTCAAGCTGCTTTAAACAGTGGTCTGTTTGACGAGGTAATGGTATCTACTGACGATGAAGAGATTGCAACTATTGCACTGCAATATGGCGCTAAAGTTCCTTTCTTAAGAAGTATGGACAATGCCAATGATCATGCTACTACGATAGCGGTACTAAAAGAGGTGGAAGCCGAATACAAAAGCCGCTATAACCAACACT
>NZ_JAZQRL010000002.1:0-24220 GCF_045629565.1 Arcticibacter sp. | reverse complement strand
CTTCCCGAGGCTGGTGGCGATAGTAATACATCGAGCTGGACAGACATACCATCCGGCAAGCCCGACGACCCGATATCCTGTACTGGTCCTGCAGCCACACGGCCGCCTGTTTACGAAACACCGGTTTCAAAGCTTTTTTTTATCACCTCCTGTAGCATCTGTTTATCCAGACTCAGATCGGCAACCAGCTTTTTTAACTGATGATTCTCTTCTTCTAACTGTCGCAATCTGCGCAATTCACTCACCCCTAAGCCACCGTACTTCTTCTTCCAGTTAAAAAATGTAGCCTGGGAAATACCCATCTTTCGGCAGATCTCCTCCACCCGAGTTCCAGTCTCTGACTGCTTCAGCGCAAAGGCGATTTGAGCTTCGGTAAACTTCGATTTTTTCATGGCAATTATTTAGTTAAGTTATTTATAATTGCCCTTTTTCTCTAATTTAAGCTGCTGCTGTTTTCCGGGGGGTGGTCACTGTGATTGGGCGTTTTAATACAATAGATAGATTTGCAGAGAAATATGTTGATCTAACGCCTTATCAATACGGAGGGAATAATCCAATTAAAACCATTGACGTTAACGGGGATTCTCTAATGGTAATAACTTTAAAGGGATTAGATGGCAAAAATCCCCAATTGCGACAAAGAGAATACTATGTTGAAAGTGAGATTGGTTATCAAATGAAAGGACTTTACAAGCGGAAATTCCGAGTTACTTGAATATGTGGAAATTTTTTAACCATTAATCAAATTTTCAGGGTTATTGTTTAGTTTATGAGGCTTATAATTGATAAATAAACCTACAACGATCTGGAATCTTACGATCCTGATAGTACTCTGTATCCATTCTAAACAGTACCAGAACGGAGGAGGAGCGGGTTACTGAAAGAGACGATGCTGGAACCGTCAAACGATTTTGATGAGATTGACGGGAGGAAGAACTAAAATTGCCTTAGTTGTCGAGGCTGCTCAAATGGAAAATGTAGATCTCTGCCTTTTCTATTCAATAGGAACTGTTTAGTTTAATGGCTTCGACTGTTCATTTCAGATGGCCGTCCGGAGTTTTCCTATAAAATCAAGGAAGGTGCTTCAAATGAAAGGCTGGGAATGTATAATTTTTAGAAATGAGGGGATCTTTGATATTCTCGACAACGCAGCCGGGAGGTAATTGGTGCGATAGTAGTTTGCATAGATACGAAGAGAAGGCGTCAAAAGATAGAAATGAATTATTAAATTAGAGAACCAATAAAATCGCGTATGAAAAGCAAGTGTATACTGGTCGTATTTATTCTGGCACTTACAGCTGTAACGAGTGCATTTGCTCAATCAAATAACCCGGCAATAGCTGGTGCATGGCAAATCAAAGAAGCAGACAAAGAACAACTATTGATTTTGCAGGACGGGTTTTTCTTTCATACCGCTTACAACAAGGGCGACAAGCTGTTTTTTTACAGTCGTGGGGGAACATACAGTCAGAACCCGAATGCATTAAAGGCTGAAATTTATTTTAATTCATCAAATAAGGAAGAGGTTGGAAATCAGTTCAGTGCAAAGTACTCCATTACCGGACAGACGCTCAACCTATCACTTAACGGGGAAACACAAAGTTGGAACCGATTGGATGATAGCTCTGCGCCTTTGGCGGGTGTATGGCGAATTACTTCGCGCAAGCAGGACGGCAAACTTACTCCCATCCATCAAACAGGTTCCAGGCAGACCTATAAAATACTCTCTGGAACACGTTTCCAATGGGCAGCAATAGATCCTGAGAAAAAGGAATTTTCAGGAACTGGAGGAGGTACCTATACCTTCGTTGATGGGAAATATACCGAAACTATCGAGTTTTTTTCAAGAGACGGCTCTCGTGTAGGCGCCTCTCTGAGCTTTGATGGGAAGCTAGAAAATGGGGAATGGCATCATAGCGGCCTGAGCTCTAAAGGTGAGCCGATTTATGAAATATGGAGCCGAGTAAGATAGCGCAGCTCATTTGCTATGGTTGGATGAGCTAACGCAGGCACATTTAGAATAGTCGGTGATGCCTAGCTTGTTTCCGAAGGGATCATTAAATTCCACAGAGAACCCAGTCAGAATTTCGAATGGTTCTGTCAAGAATACCACCCCTTTTTGTTTTAGCTCATGGTAAGCCTGGTGAACATCATCCACTGTGAACCAAATGGCTGGTCTTGTATTTTGCCTGTTGCTAAGAATGATTGCAGCTTCATTGTTTCCAACTTTAAAAGCTGTCATGCCTTTTTCTGAAAAGTCGAACTTGGTTTCAAGACCCAGCTTGTTTTTCTCCGCCAATCCGAGATGGGCACCTCATAGAAGAGATCTGTTTGCTGATGGAGGGGAGGCAACATCCTTCAACTTGACGTCGTTCAGCCTGAACGTACAGCATCAGCAGTGCGGCAATAGCGAACTCCATTACGCCTGTCTTAGTGCTGAAGGATTTAACTTACACCGTTCTCACTGCGATGGCACAATACAGAGGCACTTCGTAAACAGACGCTGTGGCAGTTACTTTGTCATAATTTCATTTAAGAACTGACAATCTTTCTAAAAAAGTCAAATTTAGAAAACGCCTTATCTTTTGGATTTGTCAGAATGTAATAATCGGGTCAAATAGAGATCATATGAATCTCATGAAATCTGTACAAGTGCTTATTAATTAAGGGTATCTATGATGGTTGTGTAAAACCGTGAGCATATGATCTGGGTTTGGCACAGCTATTGACTATCTGACAATGTAAGTCAATAAATAGATAATTGATAGGTTGAACTTAAAAATTAAGAAAATGAAAAAGTTATTATTGTCAGTTTTTGCAGTGGCTGCGTTGAGTATGACTACTCAAGCACAAACAGAAAAAGGTAAATTTATGTTAGGTGGTAACCTTGCATTTGATAGCCAGAAAAGTGATGCAGATAACTCTAAAGCAAATACCAGCTTTGAGATTGTTCCTAACGTAGGTTACTTCGTTTCAGATAATGTCGCAATTGGTACTGGTATTGGTTATAGCTATGACAAAAAAATTGGTACCTCGAAAAATGAAGCGTTTGTTGTAAGCCCATTTGGTCGTTATTATACAAACGTCTCAGATCGATTTAAATTTTTCGGACAACTTTCAGTACCAATGGAATTCGGATCAACACATGCTGTTAATGCAGATGGTGACAAGGGTGCTAAACTTGGCAAATCTACTCAAATCGGCGTAGCGGTATCTCCTGGTTTTGCGTTCTTCCCAAGCAAGAAAGTTGGCATTGAATTCGCATTAAACGGTTTAAATTATACCAACTACCGTGTTAAAGATGGTGATGACAATGACGTTAAGGGAGCAGGATATGACCGTGTAAGTTTCGGAACTAACTTTTTCGCTCCAAAATTGGGAATCCAGTTTCATTTTTAACAAACATAAATAGACCGGCTGTTTATAAATAGTCGTATGATTAATACCGGCCAAAGCAAGAAAGCGTCCCTGGGGCGCTTTCTTGCTTTGGCCGGTATTATTTGTTGTCACCATAACGTTGAGTCTACTCTTAAGAACCTCGTTGTTTCTACCTAAAATGAGTAGCTGATTCATTATTGGAAAATTAGACAAACGTTTGCGTATGCTTTTTTGCGGATCAGCGTTTTGACCACCGGAAATTTTATTCCAAATTAGGTTTAAGCTTAAGTATTAAACCCTTCAAATGAAAACTCCCTTCAAGACAACATTGCTGCTGGTCGTTATGCTATGCGCATTCGGTACCCAACTTCAGGCCCAGGTGATTAACGTTCAAAATGGTGAAAAATGGTACGGAGGGGCTGTCAACGATGCACACCTGATGCCATTTACTGATGGATATAGATTGAATTTGTTTGGTGATGTACGCGGCAACCAGGCTGCGCCTCTGCTGTTGTCGAACAAGGGAAGGTACGTTTGGAGCGAGGAGCCTTTCGAGTTTTCATTTGAGAATGGCCAACTGGTTATTTCAAAAGCGAAGGGAGAAGTTCTGATAGATGCAAGAGGGAAAACCTTGCGGGATGCTGTTGGAAATGCGTCCAGGCGTTTCTTTCCATCGAAGAAGCAAGTGCCAGACACCTTGCTTTTTACGAAGCCGCAGTATAATACATGGATAGAACTTGTTTATAACCAGAATCAGCAGGATATTTTAAGCTATGCAAGGGCGATTAAGGCTAATGGGTTCCCCGAGGGTGTGATTATGATCGATGATAACTGGGCTGATTACTACGGTAGATTCGATTTTCGGAAAGACCGCTTTGAGAATGCTGCAGGGATGGTCGATAGCTTGCATCAGATGGGATTCAAGGTGATGCTATGGGTAAGTCCATTTATCTCTCCTGATACGGAAGTTTTTCGTGAACTCCTAGGTAAAAAGCTCGTGTTGTTCACAAATAGAGGAAATAGTGGTATTTCTTGGGAAGATGCGGAGAACCCAGCATTGATCAGTTGGTGGAATGGTTATAGTGCTGTACTGGACTTTACCAATCCTCAGGCGAAGAATTGGTTCACGGACCGGCTCCATTACATGATGAAAACCTATCATATTGATGGTTTTAAATTTGATGCCGGAGACGCGGACTTTTATCCCGACGATGCGGTTTCGTTTCAAAAAGCAAGTCCAAATGATCATACAAGACTATGGGGCGAAATAGGGCTTAAATTTCCATTGAATGAATATCGTGCTATGTGGAAGATGGGCGGCGAACCGCTGGTTGAACGTTTGCGTGATAAACAGCATACATGGGAAGATTTGCAGAAGCTTATTCCGCATATTACAACTGCGGGTTTGCTGGGATATCAGTTCACTTGTCCGGACATGATCGGCGGAGGTGAATTTGGCTCATTCCGCGATATCAAGATCCTCGATCAGGAATTGATCGTCCGTTCGGCTCAATGTTCTGCTTTGATGCCGATGATGCAGTTCTCCGTTGCGCCGTGGCGGGTCTTGAGTAAGTCAAACCTGGCCATCGTAAAGAAAATGGTTGCGTTGCGCGAAAAGCACGTTGCTTATATCATCCATCTCGCCAAAACATCATCGACGACAGGTGAACCTATTGTAAGAAGCATGGAGTATGCTTTTCCCAACCAGGGCTTCTCAAATGAAAAGCAACAATTTATGTTGGGAGAAAAATATTTGGTAGCCCCCGTTCTGAACAAGGGAAGGGAAAAGACGGTCCGGTTACCGAAAGGCAGATGGCGTGATGACAGGGGTGAGACCTTCGTAGGCCCGCGTGTGATCAAGCAAGAAGTAGCGCTTGACAGATTGCCGGTATACGAGTCATTAGATGAGTGAAGCGGTAGTATTTAAGGATTGGTAAACTATGTCTCGTCTGATACGCACTTCATGTTATCAGGATTGAAACTAAATGTTATATTTAGTGATCGAGATGAATAATAAATTACCGACGATAAAAGAGATTGCCAAGAGGTTGAATGTATCTGCATCAACCGTATCGAGAGCCCTGCATCATCATCCGAGTATAGGTCAGGTGACCACCATGCGTGTCCACAAGGTTGCAAAGGAGCTGGGTTATGAGGTAAATAAATCTGCCATCTATTTCAAAGAGCGAAGAACGTACACCATTGGTGTCATTATTCCAAGTTTAGCTGAGCCTTTCTTTTCATCTGCCTTAAGTGGCGTAGAAGATTTTGCAGGACGATTCAATTACAATGTGATTATTGGGCAGTCTCTGGACAGTATTGAACGTGAGAAACGGATTGTTGAAAATATGAAAGATCATAGGGTGGATGGGATATTGGTTTCATTAACCAAGGATACCTCGTCTTATGAGCATTTCGAAAATCTGAAGAAGTACAATATTCCCATTGTTTTTTTTGATCGGGTTCCGCAAATGACGGATATTCATTTTGTGTCCTGCAATCTCCATTCGGGGATGCTGCAGGCGATAGCTAAGTTCATCGATATGGGCCATGAAAAGATCGGCCTGATTAATGGCCCGGCAAAAATGGCTGCAACGCTTCAGCGGCTGGAAATTTACTTCAAATGTCTCAAGCAGAATCAGCTTGCGATTAACTATGATATTATTACTTCTACAACACTAACTAAAGAGGATAATATTAAAGCAATGAAGAAGCTGATCATTCAGGATAATCCTCCAACGGCAGTGATGGTGTTTAATGACTATGTGCTACTTGACTGTATTGCTACAGTGAAGGCTGCCGGACTGAGGGTTAATCGCGACATCTGCTTCATTAGCTTTGCAAACCTACCTGTCTGGGAGTATATGGACACGAAGCCTCTTGCTTCGATCGAACAGTTCTCGTACAAGCAAGCGTCAATGGCTACTGATTTTCTTTTTAAACTTATCGAAAGAAATTCGAAAGGAGAAAGCCCGAACTCAGACTTTTTACAACGAATTATTGATTCTGAACTGGTGAACTACTAGGTTTCAGCCTAAAAACCCTGTTTTCTTGCTTGTTTGTTTGCTTTCAGACTCTGAAAATGTGTGATTTCTCTCGCATATTAAAAATAAGACAAACGTTTGCGCATGTAAGTCAAACGTTTGCGTAATTAAAACTTCCCTTTTCTTCATCTGCACGGATTCTTTTAGTGACTTTTTTAGCAGAACTTTAAGCTATTCCATCGAACATTTACTAATTAGTTCTCTAACCCCTACATAACACAGTATGAAAAAAGTTCTACTCCTGTTCTGTTGCCTGTTTGCCTTCTCGAAGGTATTCTCTCAGAGCCAGACTGTATCAGGCAAAATTATTTCCGGTTCTGATCAGCAGCCGCTTCCAGGTGCGGCCATTTCTGTTAAAGGATCTAGAGTTGGCGTTTCTTCAAAAGTTGACGGAACCTTTCTTATCACTCTTCCGTCTTCAAGAGCAACTCTTGTGATCTCTTCTGTTGGATTTCTAAACAAAGAGGTCGATGTGACCGCCGGTCAGAGGGATATGGTGATACTCCTGTCTGACAATGTTACGGAGCTTAACGATGTTGTTGTTGTTGGTTACAGCAGTAAAAAGCAGAGTGAGCTTACCAGTGCTGTTACCGTGGTGTCTGCTGAAAAGCTGAAAGATGTAACTGCCAATAACATAGGTACTATGCTACAGGGCAAGGTAGCGGGTCTGCAGGTGGTGAACAGTTCGGGTGCGCCGGGTGCTGCCCCTGAGATCAGGTTGCGCGGGGTGTCGTCTGTAAATGCCAATCAAAGTCCGCTCTATGTGGTAGACGGAATAATAGGTGGCAATTTTGATCCGAATGACGTGGAAAGCATCACGGTATTGAAAGATGCTGCCTCTACCGCATTATATGGTTCGCAGGCTAACGCAGGTGTAATTATCGTTACAACAAAAACTGCCAGAACAGGGAAGACGCGATTCGAAGTGCGAGCAACATCGGGCTTTCGCACTGCTGATTTTGGCAAGATGGAACTGATGAATAGCAATGAACTTTACGATTATCATAAAGAGTTCTACAGGGACTATATTGTGGGCGCCCCCGATAATTCGTATAAGATTGATCTGGTGAAGTTTTATGGTGAGCGTCCGCTTACATTGCGTAGTCAGGATTACGACTGGTCTAAAGAATCATTTAAGGCGGCCCCTGTGCAGAATTATTACGTATCGGCCAGTGGCAAGACAGACAAGAATGACTACTATGCGGGCTTGTCGTATTACAATGAGAAGGGAACTTTTGTCAATACGGGCTATCAGCGCATCAATCTTCGGGCAAACTCGACTTACCATTTCTCTAAGAGACTGGATGTAACAAACAATATCAACTTAAGTGGATCTACAGGTCGCAGTTACGATTACATGGATATGTATTATTCGTTCCTGAACCTGCCATGGGACAATCCCTACGACGAAAACGGCAACCCGGTTTATGTTGATGGTAATTCCGCTTTTAAATGGTGGTCCAGAGATAAAATCAATCCTATACATACGGTCGAAAATGCTGATCATACTTACAAGGGTTTCGACGTGAACTACGACTTCATGATCAACTACCGGATTACCGACTGGTTAACTTTTAGTAGTACAAACCGTGTTTCTGCAGCGTTTAACAAGGGTGTAAATTATGTTTCACCTGCAGCAGCAGGGACATATCACGGAGATGGCTATATAGATGAGCTGAATACGCTGAACTACGGTGGTATCTCCAATAACCTGTTAAAATTTAACTTTGATCTGGGCGACCACTCCCTGAGCGGCCTCGCAGGACTTATCTTCGAAGGTGGTAAGTCTGAGTATTCGGGTGGATCTGGCAGAGGACTGCCCGAGGGGCTTAAGGTTCTGAACGTCGCCTCTAATACGCAGCTGGTTAACGGTTATAACGACAGAAGCGAACTGCGGTCTTTCTTGTCTCAGTTGAACTATACGTATAAAGGACGCTATATTTTATCCGGTTCGTTCAGGGTTGACGGCTCATCCGCATTCCCGGAAAGCAAACAGTATGGTTCTTTCCCGGCAGTCTCTGCCGCCTGGCTGGTGAGCAACGAAGAGTTTCTGAAGGATAGCGAGGTGATTGACAATTTCAAGCTAAGAGCAAGCTATGGTGTAACAGGCACGCAGGACATCGGCGCATCCAGATATCTCGGCCTGTTTTCTTTGACGACTCAGTATAATGCATTGGTGGGTGCGGTTCCTTACCAGTTGGCTAACCCGATGTTGACCTGGGAAAGTAAGCACCAAACTAATATTGGCTTCGACCTGAACCTGTTTAAGCGCGTTAATCTTACCGCTGATGTCTATCGAAATGATACCAGGAATCTGCTGCTCGAAGTGTCGCAACCCCTGTCCGTAGGATTTGAAACACGGTGGGAAAATGCCGGAAATGTAATTAACAAGGGTATCGAACTAGGACTAACTACTACGAATATCACCAATGACAACTTCGAGTGGGTAACAGATTTTAACATCAACTTCAATAATAACAAGATCTACGGTTTACCGGCAGATGTGGTAAAGACCGGATCATGGAGTATCTCACAGATTTACCGCAATGGTGGCAACCTCTATGAATTTTATATGCCTAAATGGGCTGGTATTGACAGTGAAACGGGTTCCCCGCTTTGGGAGAAACTTATTTATAACGACGCGGGCGTGGCTGTTGCGAGCGAAAAGACAGCTAATTATGCCGATGCCACTATCCAGGAAGTTGGTTCTGCACTGCCTAAGTTTCAGGGTGGATTTAACAACAGCTTCCGCTACAAAAACTTCGGACTGCGGGTAAATACTTACTTTAATTACGGCAACAAGGTGTTTAGCAACAATCTGCGTTTTATGATGAACGATGGTCATGAGCCTTATTATAATCAGATTAAGCTGCAGGATGATGCGAAGGTGTGGGCAGGTCCAGGTGATACGCAGGCGACTGAACCCAGCCCTCAAAACTCAGCTAACTCCACTGAAACGTCGACCCGCTACCTGAGGAATGGTAGTTATTTTACGATTCGGAATATCGCATTCAATTACACGTTGCCATCGTCATTTTCTAAAAAGTTGAATCTGGAGAACATTACCATAGGGGTAACGGCCGACAACGTCGCCACATTCTCGAATTTCCTCGGTCAGGATCCTCAAACTACGATCACTCCGGGCAGTAATGTGACTCCGGGTGTGTCTGACTTTAAATATCCGAACAACAGACAATATCTGTTCACCATAAACTGCAACTTCTAGACCTATACTTTGACGTGCCAATAAAATATACTCGACATGAAAACTAAGATAACCGCCATATTTACTCTGTTGTTGATGATCACAAGCAGTTGCGAGGATCTTTCGGTGTTGCCAACTGATGCGACCAGCACCGAAACGCTGGTTACAACAACCGCGGGACTGACCAATGCACTGAATGGTGCGTATGCACTGTTCAAGGATCACATCACCTTCAATGGAACTGTTGATCAAAATAACATGTATCTCCGTCAATTTTATCATCTTTCTGATTTTGCGAGCGACGATATCGTGAATGGACAGGTGACCACTGACCCGCTTTACTATAGTTTCAGTCTGGGTCATTCTCCATCGCAGGGAAATACACGGTATTTCTGGTATGTATCATACAAGATCATTTCAGGGGTGAATACCGTAATCGATGCTGTTGAAAAATCACCTGAGCAGGATGCTGCAAAACAACAGCTGCTGGGAGAGTGTTACTTTATACGTGCGTTCTGTCACTTCAATCTGGTGCGTCTGTTCGGTAAGCCTTACAGCGTTGAGTCAGAATCTCCCGGTATCATCCTGCGCACTTCACTAAATGAAGAGTCGATAAAAGCGCGCTCTACTGTTGCGGAAGTATATAGCTCCGTAATCGCGGATGCCGAAAAGGCAGCATCGTTGATGACTCAGCCCCGGGGGGTGCAGTATGCTTCTAAAGAAGCGGCATGGGCGTTGTTGTCTCGCGTCAATCTTTACAAGGAGGATAATCAAAAGGCTATTGATTACGCCAATCAGGTGATCAATTCAGGCCGTTTTTCGCTTGAAACAACAGCGAGCTACCCGGGGCTCTTTGCTAAAGCCACTACCAGTAATGAAACGATCTTCTGCGTAGCTTTTACAGCGGCAGACGATTACGGCAAGTTCGGTTCCATTGCTTCTATGATCTACTCAGACGGTAATTCGGGCTGGGGAGAAGAGTTTGCCTCCTCATCGTTGCGAGGGCTCATGTCCAAACATCCTGAAGATGTGCGCTGGTCATATATCGTGCCTTCTAAAGATGCTGGTGGGAACATTCAGAAAAAGAACGGTATAGAGATGCACTATATTACGAAATTTTCCTTCCAGGATGGTTCTCCTAACTTAAGCTCGCCTATCATCTTCAGACTTGCAGAAATGTACCTCAACAGAGCGGAAGCGCAGGCAAAGCTTAACCAAACTGCCGCTTCTCTCGCAGATCTGGATGAGATTCGTAAGAACCGCGGGCTGCAGGGCTCTGTGTATAACGGTACGTTGCCTGCCGGATATACTGCTCTCGACGCCGTGCTGGAGGAAAGACGTATCGAGCTGGCGTTTGAGGGGCATCGTACTTATGACGTTTTCAGGAACAAACGGTCGCTTGATAAGACTTACTGGGGCTATCATCTGGTGGGGCTGAAAGAGACTGACATTGACCTGAGCCGTACTCCCTCAGGTTATCAGAATATGGTGGTACCATACACCAATCCTCGTATCATTTATTATGTGCCGATCGACGAGGTGCTCAGCAATCCGCTAGTAGTTCAAAATCCTTAACAGGCAACCATCAATTTATACTTACGACAATGAAGAAGAGCAAAAATTATATATACCTGCTGACTTGGTTGGTTATCGGGTTCATGTTAAGCGCATGTGAAAAGGATGAAACGGAGATTAAAACAGATCTGTTGTACGAAGTTGCTGTGGAAGGCAATCAGGTAACCTTTACGGTGAAGACGGAAGGAGTAAGTGGTTACAGATGGGAGTTCGGCGACGGGCAGACCTCCACCGACGCTAATCCCACTCATACCTATCCGGGAAAGGGCAAGTATGTGCCTACGCTGTATGCCACGGTGGATGGCAAGCCGGTGGAAGCCTCAACAGTACTCCGGATAGCGAAGACCACTCCGGTAAAGCTTAATGACAATACATTGGATGACTGGGAGGCAGTAGCCACAACTATTCCGCTCGGTGCGAGGAAAGGTGTTTTCAATGAGGTGAAGATGGATTATGATGGAAACTATGTTTACGTATACGTTGACATGGTGGGGAAGAAAGCCAACGAAGATATTTTCGATTTCTATATTGATTCTGATAATAATCCTTCGACAGGTCTTTTAACCGGCACATTCACAGAGGGGGGCTATGATATACTACTGGAAGGTCAACTTCTTGCTGCAGGTGTGGATATCTTTTATCATAACAGTGCAGACCAGAATGCCTTTAGTTTTGCGCAGCAAAGCATTTCAGAGGCTTATCAGGTTGGCACTATTGTGGAGACCGGGGCGAACGTGAAATTTGAAATGCGCATCGGCCGCGGTAAGCTAAAGGGCCTTACAGGTTCAGGGTTGAGGATTGCAATTCAGGCTATCAAGAGTGACTGGTCGGCAACATTGGGTAGTGCACCAGACGATGGCACTGCGAGCTTTCGGTTAGATATGAGCGAGTAGGTATGACGGTTACTAGCAAGCGAACCGACGGGCGTGTTCTCTCTCTTGATGTACTGCGCGGACTGATTATGCTGTTGCTTTGTGCGGAAAGCTGTGCGGTCTATGTTGCTCTGAGTAAACTACAGCCTGTTCAGCCCTTTGCCGGCATGGTAAACCAGTTCTTCCATCATCCCTGGCATGGCCTTAGGTTTTGGGATCTTGTTCAGCCGGCGTTCATGTTCATGGCAGGTGCTGCTATGTACATATCTTACAGCCGCAAGTTGGCAAAGGGAATCAGCTGGAGTTCCAACTTCCGGCACGTTCTCTGGCGGAGCGCGAAGCTGTTCATCTGTGGTGTTGCACTGCATTGTGCATACCAGGGAGAACTGGTATGGGAACTGTGGAACGTGCTTACGCAACTGGCCTTCACTACTGTTGTAGCATATCTGATCATTAAAGCGCCCTTCGTTTGGCAGCTTCTATTTTCCATCGCTTTGCTGTTGGTAACAGAGCTGCTTTATCGCATGGTGTTGGTGCCGGGATTTGATCAGCCCTTTGTTGAGTCGCATAACTTCGGCTCTTATATGGATACTCTACTTATGGGCAAGATTAACAGCGACGGCTGGGTAGCTATTAATGCTGTACCAACCGCTGCTCATACGATTTGGGGAGTGTTGACGGGCAAGCTTTTGGTTTCGGCACGTCCTGCGGAGTTTAAGATCAGATTGTTGATGATCTCAGGGGTTCTGGCTCTGCTTGCGGGATTTTCACTTGATCTGGCAGGCGTAACTCCCATAATTAAACGTATCAGTACGTCCTCTTTTGTACTTGCCTCCGGGGGATGGGTTTTGCTGATGCAGGCGTTCATTTACTGGCTAGTCGATGTTAAACAGAACGTGAAATATGCATGGTTCTTTTCGGTAATGGGAATGAATGCGATTTTTATTTATCTGTTTTTTGAAACGGTCGGGATGCAGTGGGTTAATGGCACGGTGCACATCTTCACAGGCGGTCTTCTGCAGACTTTTTTCGATACTCCCAGCACAGTGGCAGCATTGATATCGGCTTTAGCAGCACTGGCTCTTGAATGGGGATTGTGCTACTGGTTATACAAACAAAAGATATTCTTCAAACTATAATGAGTTTAACTATGAAACGTCGCTACAATAATTTCCGTCTGCGCGCATATTTCGCAGCCTTATTACTTACCGCAGCCTGCAAAGACAGCGATTCTAAATTGGTGCGGGTGGAAAAGCTGAACGTAGCCTACACGGAGAGCACGGCGGATTTTCCCAATCCGGAGCGTGGGTTTTATCGGTATTCAGAGACATATGCCAGCAATTTTGCGGCTTTAAATGCGGATGAATTGAAAGGTTATCGCACATTGCAGACAGTGTCTGGAGCAGGGTACCAGGTATTGAGTACACTGGTTTTCCGATATTATATCCTTGACAATGTTACTGCTGGTCCTATCCAGGCCTCGTTTCTTGCAAACATAGAAAAGGATATGGTTGCAGCCCGTTCGGGAGGTGTGAAGATTATCCCGCGTTTCGTTTATACCGTGGAGCAAAAAAGCGGTGATTGTCCGGAGGGATTCATCTGTCCACCCTACGGCGACGCGGCAAAAGCCGTCGTTCTCAACCATATTTCACAGCTTAAGCCGGTTTTACAAGCTAATGCCGATGTAATTGCCTGTGTGCAGCTGGGCTTCATAGGTACGTGGGGTGAACAGTATTACAGTGACTTTTTCGGTGACGCTTCAACCAACGGCGGGCAGGGCAATAAACTGCTTGACCGGAACTGGCTGGATCGTGCCGAGGTGTTACGGGCCATGCTTGATGCCGTGCCTGCAGACCGAACGGTACAGGTACGTTATCCACAGATTAAGCAGCGCTATGTGTATGGCGTTAACGCCCCGATTAGTTCGGCTCCCCTGACCGACGCCGATGGCTTTACAGCTACTGACAATGCACGTATTGGGTTTCATAATGATTGCTTTCTGGCCAGCACCAATGACCTGGGCACATACGAGGATTATGGCAATAGCGCATCGCCAAGAGCTTCCAGCGGTTCGGTTATCAACGCGTTGCGCAGCTATATGGAAAATGACAGCAAATATGTTGCGGTAGGAGGGGAAACGTGCTCGGATGATTACAGTCCCGCAAATGACTGCGAACCTGCCGGTAAGGCTCAGGCCGAGTTTGCTGCCATGCATTACAGTTACATCAATGCTCATTACAACAACAACGTCAATAATGATTGGGAAAGCGGTGGCTGCATGGATAATATTAAGAAGAATCTGGGCTATCGTTTTGTTTTGCTGAACGGGTCGTTTCCCGATAATGTGGTGCGTGGAACTTCGATGAGCATCGTCATCAATCTTAAAAATGCCGGATATGCATCGCCCTTCAACAAACGGGTGGCAAAGCTCCTGTTACGAAACAAGCAAACCAACGAGGTGCAGTCTTTTGATCTGGCTACGGATGTACGTAAGTGGTTCTCGGGAAATCACAAAATTGAGGAAAATATCAAGATTCCGGAAAGTATGGCTGTCGGTGATTATGAACTGCTTCTCAACCTTCCGGACGTTTACGAGAGCCTGGCAGGAAAGTCCGAGTATAGCATTCGCCTCGCGAATGAGGAGGTCTGGGAAGAAACAACCGGGTACAACAGACTAAACCATACCATCAAAGTTAACTAACGTTTATTTTCTAACAGCTAATTGATATATAGTGCAAAGTGTAAAGAACATATCAGAGATAGCAGCTCATTTCAATTGCAATGTTGATACGGGTTCTCTGAAGAAATTTGGGTCAGGGCATATCAATGATACGTATTTTTTAAAGAACAGGGACGAGGCAGGATTCGATTACCTGCTGCAGCGCATCAATCATCACATCTTCACAGATGTAGGTAAACTGACCGAGAACATGTGTAGGGTGATTAATCATCTGAAAGAAAAGGTAGCAATGAAAGCCTCCGGTTGTCCGGATAAGGAAGTTATGACTCTCATTCAGGGTAGGGACGGGAAGTACTTTTATCAGGATAGTAAGGGTGACTATTGGCGGATGTGCTTTTTTCTTAACGATACCAAGACATACGACGTAGTGGAAACAGAAAAGCAGGCGTTCGAAGGCGGCAAAGCTTTCGGACGGTTTCAGAACATGTTGTCGGATATGCGTGCAGAAACATTGTATGAGGTTATTCCTGCCTTTCATAACATTGAGAGCCGGTTAAAGGCTCTGGAACAGGCGGTGCAGGTTGATCCGCTTAAACGGAGTCTAACGGTTAAGGCAGAGCTTGATTTTATTGATGCTTATTCAGAGGAAATGAGTTACTTTCAGCAGCCGGAACAGCAGGCCGCCCTGCCTAAACGGGTCACCCACAACGATACCAAGTTTAATAATGTGCTGCTCAATAAGGATGACGAGGCACAATGTGTTATTGACCTTGACACCGTAATGTGTGGGTATGTGGCTTATGATTTCGGCGACGCCATTCGTACAATCATCAACACGAGGACTGAAGATGAGGAGGATGTGAGTAAGATTCAGCTGAACGTACCTCTGTTTAAAGCTTATGCCCGGGGATACATGCAGGAAGCTGGCGACTTCCTGATCGATGCGGAGATCAAGTCATTGATCATGGGTGTCCTGCTGCTGCCATACATGCAGGCTGTGCGGTTCTTAACTGACCATATAAATGGTGATACGTACTTTAAGATCAAGTTTCGGGATCATAACCTGCAAAGAGCAAGGGCGCAGTTAAAGCTTTTTGAAATGCTTTATAAGCGGAAGGCCGACCTGAACGAAGTTATTTTCGGCCATGTCGAAGCTTACAGGTCAAAAAATTAATATAAATATCAACTTAATATACACTTGAGAATATGGATCGCAGAGATTTTGTTAAAAATGCCGCTGTTGGACTAGCAGGGCTGACAATTTTGCCATCAGGAATACTATTTGCGAAGGACAGGGACAAAGCTCGTCTCGGTTATATCGGTGTGGGGCTTCGTGGGCGGAATCACATCACCGCAGGCTTACTACGCTCAGATATAGAGATTGTTGCTATATGCGATACGCAGGAAAGTTCACTCAAGCTCTGCCGCGAGCAGTTTGTCAAGGCAAAGAAGAAATTGCCTGTTGAGTATACAGGAGGCGTAGACGCGTATAAAAAGTTACTTGCTCGCAAGGATATTGATGGTGTAATCATTTCGACACCATGGGAGTTTCACAGAGATCAGTCAATTGACGCTATGCGGGCGGGAAAATATGTTGGCTGCGAGGTTGTTGCCGGCATCACTACGCAGGATCACTGGGATATTCTAAAGGTATACGAGGAAACAAAGGTGCCTTACATGACATTGGAGAATGTATGTTACAGACGAGATGTGATGGCCGCTTTGAATATGGTGCGCCAGAATGTTTTTGGGGAGCTGGTACACCTGGAGGGTGGATACCAGCATGACCTTCGTCCGGTATTGTTTAATGATGGTAAGCAGTTTTATGGCGGGGGTGCCGAATTTGGCCCGCAGACGGTGGGAGAAGCGCAGTGGCGTACGCAATATAATATCGAACGGAACGGCGATATTTATCCTACTCACGGCGCTGG
Source organism: Arcticibacter sp. (assembly GCF_045629565.1). Lineage (GTDB taxonomy): Bacteria > Bacteroidota > Bacteroidia > Sphingobacteriales > Sphingobacteriaceae > Arcticibacter. The sequence goes on along the minus strand of NZ_JAZQRL010000002.1, from coordinate 7,535 downwards.
ACCCATCATGAATTATATCGACATCAACCGTGGTAATAGGTTTACGAACCTGGTATCATTTTCGTCAAAGTCACCTGGTTTAAACGCATACATCAAGAAGATAGCTCCGGGGCATAAGAATGCGGATATAAAGTTTAAGAATGGTGATATCATCACGACTACGCTCAATTGTGCAAACGGTGAAACGGTACTTTTATCGCACGACACTCATTTGCCGAGACCATATTCTTTAGGTTTCCGGGTTCAGGGGACAGAGGGGATCTGGATGGATGTCAACAACAGTGTCTATATCGAAGGCAAATCGAAGAAGTATGACGAGTGGGATAAAGCCAGTGAATGGTTCGAAAAGTATGATCATCCTTTGTGGAAGAAGTACGAACATTTGGCTGAAGGTGCCGGACATGGTGGTATGGACTGGTTTGTGTTCAACGCCTTCGTAGAAGCGGTAAAGCAGAAGAAACAGACGCCGATCGATATTTATGACTCTTTAACGATGAGCGTGATCACGCCCCTTTCTGAAAAGTCGATTGCTGATGGTAATATGCCGCAGGAGTTTCCTGACTTCACCAAAGGGGCATGGAAGGAGCGTAAGAACACTTTTGCGTTGGATGACAGTGGACTTTAGGATAATTAGCCGACATACACTGTAACTATTCACCAGGCTTTTTCATCTTATAGATATCATTTTCTCCGGTTCTTTTAACTCAACCATTTAAAATCATATAAGATGAAAAAGTTTGTCGTTCTTCTTTTGGCTGTGGGTCTGGCTGTTTCAGTGAAGGCTCAATTTAATGCGGATAAGGATCCGCTGATTACTAAGTCATTAACTAATCAGTCGATCAGGAAGGTTATTGCTCGTACGTCGGGTGGCAGTATTGTTGTGGCGGGGGTCACAGAGGGAGAGGCGCGGCTGGAGGTTTATGTGAAACCTTCGGGAATGAGTTTCGGAAGTATGTCCAAATCTGAACTTCAGAAAAAGCTAACGGATGATTACGACCTGGTTATTTCGACGGCAAACAATCAGCTGGAAGTGACAGCAAAGTCCAGGAGCAGCATCAATTGGAAGCGTCAGTTGAGTATCTCATACAAGATTTACGTTCCAAGGAATGTTAGCAGTGACTTATCAACCAGCGGAGGTAGTATCAAGCTGTCGAATTTAAATGGTAACCAACGGTTCAGGACCAGCGGCGGAAGTTTGCAAATTGCGGACATCCGTGGAAACATAGAGGGCAAGACATCGGGAGGAAGTATAAATGCTGACAGATGTACCGGTGGGGAAATTTCGCTTGCTACATCGGGAGGATCTTTGAAGCTTAATAATCTGAAAGGCATTATTCAGGCAAATACCAGTGGCGGCAGTATCAGGGGAAGTAATATCTCGGGCGAATTGAAGACCCACACCTCAGGCGGAAGCGTAAACCTGGATGGATTATCCTGCAGTCTGGAGACTTCAACCAGCGGTGGCAGCATGAATATCACGTTGCTTGATCCGGGTAAGTATGTGTCTGTCAGTACGTCGGGAGGAAGCGTGAATATGAGTATGCCTGGGGGAAAGGGTATGAATTTAAAGGTAAGCGGACAGTCTGTGCGGGTAAATCCCCTGAGGAACTTTAATGGCACTACTGATAAACGTAGTATAAACGGAACAGTAAACGGAGGAGGTATCCCGGTCAGCGTGAGTGGCAGCGGTAGTGTGAACCTGTCGCTGATTTAGGTAATATTTAGCTTAATTTCTTGTAGCTTTATCTGCTCAAGATTTTTTAATGGAGACCTTAAAAGACGTTCATCATCAATTCGCCGTATATTTTCAGAACCAGTTTCTGCAGCCTTATATCTACCTGGTTTCCAAGAAACTTAGCGAGGGGCATATTTGTCTGCGGCTGGATAGCCTGGACAGAGAGAAGGCTGATCTGTTTGAGAACTGGCAGGCATATCTGGATGATACGGAGCGGCTGGAAAGGGAAAATATCGTTACTACGGATCCGGACGGATATCAACCGTTTGTGTTGTACAACAGGCGCCTGTATCTGCACCGTTATTTCCAGTACGAGAGCCGGATTCTACAGCGTATACTTGTTTTTATTTCCCATGAGGAGCGTTTCAGAGCCGAGAGAATCCAAGCACTGAAGCAGAACGGCAACTTTATAAGTAATCTGTTCAGGGAAGAGGGCTTAAGTGAAGCTCGCCCAAATTGGCAACTGGCGGCGGCTGTGAGTGCGGTATTGCAAAACTTCACGATTATCACTGGAGGGCCGGGGACTGGTAAGACCACGACGGTGGCTAAGGTTCTGGCTCTCCTTCATTCCATAAACAAATCTTTGCGGGTGGCTCTTGCTGCCCCGACCGGTAAGGCGGCGGCACGGATGGCTGAATCGCTGAAAAACGCAAAAGTTGATGGATCAGAGGAGCTTGCTGCATTCTTTCAGGCGCTGGAACCTTCTACGATCCACCGCCTGTTAGGCTTCATTCCTGACTCCCCATTCTTTAAACACAATCGTGAGAATCCATTGCATGTTGATGTGATCATCGTGGATGAGTCGTCCATGATTGATGTTGCACTGTTTGCGAAGTTGCTGGATGCTATCGGGCCTGACACCCGCCTGATCCTGCTGGGCGATAAGGATCAACTATCGTCAGTGGAAGCGGGCAGTTTGTTCGGCGATCTGTGTCAGGCTCAGGAGCCGCTGAATGTATTCGGGCCAGAACGCCTGGACCTCATCAATTCTTTTGCTGATCAATTGGCGAGAGTTCCTCTTTCCGGATCGCATCAGTCGCGACACCCGCTGGCTCAACATGTGATCGAGTTGAAGTTCAGCAGACGTTTTAAGGATGAGGAGGGTATTGGCAAGTTTAGTAAAGCGATCATCAAAAATGATGTATCTGTAGTCAGGGACTTTATCCGTCAGGAAAGAGATGAGCATGTTGCAGTCGATACTCAGTATTCGGATGGTCTTTTTTCGGAATTCATCCGGGCTTATGAGCGATATATCAAGGAGCCAGATATTTCTCTTGCTTTGAAGTATCTGAATGACCTACGCGTGCTTTGTGCCATGAGAGAGGGTCCTCAAGGACTGTACGCCATGAACTTGAAGATTGAGAAATATCTGGAGGCCAGGGGACTTATCCAAGTAGACAGGGAGTTCTATCATCACCGCCCCATCATCGTAAGCAGCAATAACTATAATCTGGGATTGTTTAACGGGGACGTTGGTTTGATCCGACCTGACGACAAGGGTGTTCTTTACGCCTGGTTTGAAAATAAGGAGGGCGAAGTCAGATCTTACAGCCCAGGTTTCATAACGAATTGCGAGACGGTATTCGCCATGACCATCCATAAAAGCCAGGGCTCTGAATTTACGAAGGTCCTGGTGGTTCTTCCCGATGACAGCAATAGCAATTTGCTAACCCGGGAACTGCTTTATACGGGTATCACACGTGCCCGCGATTTTGTGTTGCTCCAGGGTTCTGAAGACGTTATCGTGCGGGCATGTGACCGATTTGTAGAGCGTGCATCGGGAATTGTTGAACGATTAAACCAGATTGAGGCATAATATGAGTTTGTTCTTAAAAGTTTCTAACTCGTTAACAAAGCTTGCTGAGAGTCTTTGCTTAGAACTGCGAGCGCAGCAGCCAGGTGTATTTCAGCCTTATGTAATTGTGACGCAAACCGAGGGAATGAATAACTGGTTGAAACTTTCCTTTGCGGAAAATATGGGCATTGCGGCCAACTATCAGTTCTACAAGCCGAGTGATTTAATTAACCAGATCTATTATATTCTGGGCGGAAAGGGTTCAGGCACTACATTATCGGCAGAAAATACCTCCTGGCTTTTGTATCACTTGCTGGATGATGAGGATTTTGTGAAGCGATATCCGGAGGTATCCGGCTATTATGAACATAGTGGCGCAGATAGTAATCTAAAGCGAATGGGCCTGGCAGATAAGCTTGCCGATCTTTTCGATCAGTACCAGATTTATCGTCCGGAAATGATCATGAAGTGGAATGAGTCGAGTTTGGAAGAAGGTGTCGTCGACTGGCAGCAGTACTTATGGATGAAAGCGCGGGTACTTTCTGCGATGCAGCTGCCGGATAAAACGCTTGTCGGGGCTTATATTCTAAAAACCCTGCGTCAGGGTGAGAATATTGACTTGCTTCGGGCGTACATGCCGGCCATACATGTCTTTGGCTTATCGATCACGACGGGCTATCACCTGACCTTATTCTATGAAATTGCACGTCACGTTGATTTTTCATTCCATATTCTCAATCCGGCTCCTGCGGTATACTGGTTTGAAGATAAGAGCGAAAAGCAGCTAGCCTGGATGAAGAAAAAGGGCTTTGCTGAGCCCGATGAAATGACGATAGGAAACCCGCTGCTAACCAGCTGGGGAAGGGTCATTCAAAATACCTTTCATTTGTTTTTTCAGAACGATGAGATGCTAAATGTTTACGAGGAGGCGGAATTTGAGGAGCCGGTTCCAGACAGTCTTCTGGGCAAGATACAGCATGATATTTTTTTTAATCTGATTGGGCATGATCGTAATGAGATCTATCCTGAGGATCTTGGCGATGGCTCTGTTACCATCAGCTCTTGTTTTACTCCGGCCAGGGAGGTCGAGGTCTTGTATAATTATCTGGTGCATCTGATAGATAAGCGGCAGGAAGAATTGTCTCCCCGGGATATCGTCGTGATGGTAAGTGATATCGATGCTTACGCACCCTATATCAAAGCGGTGTTCAGCAATGTTCCTTATAAGTTTCAGTATACCATCGCAGATGAGAATTTCACACATACGGATACGATCAGCAATGCGCTCCATTCCTTGTTCTCGATCAGCGAAGATAACTTCGGGGCGGAAGAGGTGCTGCAGCTGCTGGATTCCAGCTATATCAGAAAGCGCTTCGGAATTACGGATCTGCAGTTGATTCGTTCAGCAGTGGGCAACGCGAATATCCGTTTCGGTATGGAGGGGGATGTTGCTGACGATACTGTCTATGTAAGCTGGAAGTATGGTATTCAGCGCTTGATGTATGGCATCTGCATGCTTGGAAGCGAGGAGTATGGCGCAGGGAAAGATGGTTTTTATCCAGTAGACAGCATTGAGGGTTCTGCCTCCTACGAGATTATCCGTTTCTGTCACTTCATGGAGGTGCTGATGGATTCTGTTAGGCAGCGTAAGCAAGTGAGAACCATTGCCGGATGGGTACAGTATACGCAAGGGGTTTTGGAAAACCTGGTCTGGGATCTGGAAGAGGGCACTGAGGAGGACTTCGAACTGCTCCTCGCTGAGTTGAATAAATATAATCTATTGACGCCTATGGTGGATGAGGAGATTAAATACGATGTGTTTCGCTATAAGTTCCTGCAGACAATTTCTGGCTCTACTCGTGCGGGAGCCTTTGTTCAAGGTGGAATTACGTTTTGTTCGTTGATCCCCATGAGGAGTATCCCTTTCAAAGTGGTTGCTCTGCTGGGACTGGATTTTGATAAGTTCCCCAGAAAGGAGAACCCGGTAAGCTTCAATTTACTGGAGAAAGACAAAAAGAGAGGCGATCGTAATGTGAAGGAGAACGATAAGCATCTCTTCCTTGAAACGATATTGTCGGCGCACAAATATTTCTACATCAGTTATATCGGACAGAGTGCGAGAGACAATACTGCGCTTCCGCCCTCGGCGTTAATAGATGAGTTAATTGACTATATCGAGTCTGGGACCTTTGAGAAGAGATCTGTGAAGGAAAACCTGATTACCCATCACCCGCTTCACGGCTTTAGTCAGAAGTACCAGGGCGGTGACGATCGATTGTTCAGCTACATTACGCAGATGGGATCGGGCATGTCGCTGGCTGCTGAGAATAGGCAGCACACTGTGTCGGAAAACTCGGAGTTATCTCTTCGCTCTCTTGTTTCATTCTTTAAGAACCCGATCAAAGGGTACTATAACGATGTGCTGGGAATCTATTACCGTCTTGATAAGGTGCTGATGGATGAGACTGAGCTTTTTGAACTGGATAAGCTGCAGCAGTGGCAATTGAAGCAGGACTTGCTTCGTGCGGGTGATGAGGACATTGCGGGGCTGAGAAAGAAGCTGGTGAAGACTGGCGGGCTGCCTTTGAAAAGCATGGCAGAGATTAGTTTGGGTCAGCTTGAGAAGGAAGTTTTGCCTGTAAGATCCTTGTTCAAGGCATGCATCGGGGATGCATGCCTAAGAAGTGTATCCCTGGAGCTGACGGTTGATAGCGTGCTTTTGAAGGGAAGTCTTGACCAGGTTTATGGAGATATGCTGGTTTATGTTTCCTGGTCTAAGCATGAGATGAAGTACCTGATCGACGCTTACATACAGTATCTGTTTGCCCGGGCTGCCGGCGAGAACCTTTCGCTGTTTTTCGTCTCTGCGATCAAAGGTCAGGTTTATGAAGGTGCAGCGATCAGTAAGGCCGAGGCCATGGAAAGGCTGTCTGACCTGTTGATTTTATACAAAATGGGTCACTCGCAGATTCTCGCCTTTTATCCTGATTTTCATGTCGATCCGTCAGATTTTGTTCAACTATCGCTCGAAAAGTTTAATTCTCTGGTAAAGAAAAAGTTTGCAGATACCATGTTTCCGAGTTCTGACGCTTACGCTTTGAAGGAGTACGGCAAAGGATTTTTCTCCGGGGAGGATGCGTTTCACGCATTTGTGCAAAATACAGAGAGGATTCTGGTTCCTTTAACCCAGGTATTTCCAACTTACTTTTAATGATGGCAGTAGCTCATAAGTTTGAAGATTTTAATGCGAGTCAGGTCCCTCTGCAAGGCAGTAATCTGATCGAAGCAAGTGCGGGTACTGGCAAAACTTATTCGATTGCCATTCTGATGCTCCGGCTGATCCTGGAGAAACAGCTGATGGTGAAAGAGGCACTGATGGTAACCTTTACGAAGGCCGCTGTGGCTGAGTTGGAAGAGCGGATCCGTTTATTCATTCGTACTGCTTATAAGTATGTGCAGGGGGAAGAGATTGGTGACGGTGCCATTATGCAACTGGTGGATCAGGCAATCGGGGATCTCGGTGTGGAGCAGGTGGAAAACCTGCTTCGCGACGCGGTGCTCTTTTTGGATGAAACGTCTGTGCTGACGATCCACAGTTTTTGTCAGCAAACACTAACACAGTTTGCTTTTGAAACGAAGCAGCTCTTTGGAGCGGAAACGCTTCAGGACACCAGTGCTGTTTTGCAAGATGAGGTCAACAAGTTCTGGAGGAAAGAGGTAACGACTTTGCCAGCGGAGCTGCTCGAATATTTGATAGGTGCAGGGCTGAGTCGTGCCAGTATATTAAATGTGGTGAAGGAGCATCTCGGGGGAAAGCACTACATGTCTTTCAGGGAGGAAGAAGTGTATTCGTATTGCGAGGATGACCATAAGGAGATCCTTCGGATGTTCAAACAATTGAAGGCTACGGAAGATACTCTGCGGCAGTGTTTGGTTGAACATCTGGATGAGCGGGCAGAAGAGATCCAGCAGCTGGCGATGGGAAATCCTCATGCTAAAAAGAAT
>NZ_JAZQRL010000001.1:0-32198 GCF_045629565.1 Arcticibacter sp. | reverse complement strand
CGCAGTACTTCACGGGAGACTTTGATGGTAAGACGTTTGTTCCGCATTCTACGGAAACCAGGTGGCTTGACTATGGAACTGATAATTACGCAGGAGTAACCTGGTCTAATACAGGAAACAGAAAAGTATTTATCGGATGGATGAATAACTGGCAGTACGCGAATGTTGTTCCAACGGTCGAGTGGAGAGGTGCAACGACTATGGCGAGAGAGTTAAGCCTTGCAACGGTAAATGGAGAAGCTCATTTGGTGTCTTCTCCTGTTAAGGAGTTCGAAAAGATAACAAGGTTAACATACTCAAAAGAAAATATAAATAGCGCAAGAGAAATAGATCTGTCCACCAACCTTAAAAAGCTGAACGGCACTTTTAGGTTGGACGTATCTTTTGAAAATAAGGAAAATTTCCAGATCGTCCTTTCTAATAAAAGTGGTGAAGAGTTAAGGATCGGATATGAAAAAGATTCTAATCGATATTTTATCGACCGGAGCAAGGCAGGTAAGTCTGATTTCGAAAAAGGTTTTGCAAAAAAACATTTTGCACCTCGGATATCTTCATCAGAGCGAATTGATTTGAGCATCTATTTTGATTCTGCTTCTGCTGAGGTTTTTGTAGATAATGGTTTAAATGTATTTACCGATGTCTACTTTCCGGAGAACCAAATGGACCAGCTTAAAATTGAAACAAACAATAAAGCTACTGTAGGCCAGATAAAACTTTACGATATTAAGGCTATCTGGAGATAGTATGTAGATAAAATCAAGAGGCTTTAGCGTATAAAAACTTGTGGAAAATCCTATTACTCTTGAAGTAATAGGATTTATTTTTGTCGTTAGTAGAATTCTGCATGGAATGAATTAACCCCAGTAGATGGTTAACGTGCAAGAGTATCGAGAGCATAGGCACGACAAGCTGATGGTCCTACGCCTCGGAAGACGTCAGCTCGAAATTCTGTATTACTTGAGCTCTTTCAACTCGCTTACCACTTTAGACATAGAGGATTTTGCATCTCCGAATAACATCAAACAGTTTGGAAAGCCGAACAGTTCGTTCTCGATACCCGCATAACCGGCATTCATACTCCGTTTAGATACAATTACTGTACGGGCTTTGTCAACATTTAATATCGGCATGCCGTAAATAGGGCTTTGCGGATTGCTACGGGCAGCAGGATTTACTACATCATTAGCACCAATTATTAATGCGATGTCCGTATTAGCGAATTCGTCATTAATGTTGTCCATTTCAATCAACTTGTCGTAAGGGATATTTGCTTCTGCAAGAAGTACATTCATGTGCCCTGGCATGCGTCCTGCAACAGGGTGAATCGCGAATTTCACATCGATATTTCTTTTTTCTAATAGGTCGGTTAATTCTCTTACCACATGTTGGGCTTGTGCTACCGCCATTCCATAACCTGGAACAATGATAACGGACGAAGCTGAATCAAAAAGCATAGCTGTTTCTTCAACACCTACTTCTTTGGTCACTATTTCCTGCTCACTTTTTGAAGAAGAACCAACGGTTTGTCCAAAGCCTCCTAACAAGACGTTTGCTAAAGAACGGTTCATTGCTTTACACATAATTTGCGTAAGAATAATGCCAGAGGTTCCAACCAGTGCACCGGCGATAATTAATACCTGGTTGTTTAATATGAAGCCCGTTGCACATGCTGCGATACCGGAGTAGGAGTTAAGCAGAGAAATCACTACTGGCATATCGGCACCACCGATAGGAATTACTATTAATACGCCTAAAACTAGTGCAAGAATTAACAGCGAGAACATCCAGACTTCGCTATTCGGACTGGAAACCATCATTGCCGAGAAAATGATAATCGCAATTAAAAAAAGTGCGTTTAAAAAGTGTTGCCCTTTGAATGTAACTGACCCTCCGTTTATTAATCCTTTTAGTTTGCCAAAAGCTACCATGGATCCCGTGAAAGTAACCGAGCCGATGATCACACTTAAGGCTACGGTTACGGCAACAATTGGATCCATGGTTAGGGCAGTATCATGTGCTAACTTCCAGTATTCTGATGTTGCGACGAGCACGGAAGACGCGCCGCCAAACCCATTTAGCAGCGCCACCATCTCGGGCATCTGTGTCATTTCTACTTTCTGTGCGATGTACAAGCCTACAGCAGATCCGATCAGGATAGTGACGAAAATTTCAGTAAAACTTAATACATTCTTGTCCAGAAGCGTTATTAAAACGGCAATTAACATTGCAGCAGAACTAAGGGTATTTCCTTTACGAGCGGTGGTTGTTTTTCCGAGCATCTTGATACCTACAATGAATAGGACGGATGCTACCAAATAGGCTATTTTAATGATAATGTCTTGATTCATTTCTTCTTTTTAAACATCTGAAGCATTCTATCGGTAACTGCATAACCGCCAACTACATTTAGTGTAGCCAGAAAAAGTGCAGCTATTCCTAAAACTTTACTGGTCGACCACATATCCGGACCCGAGGCTACAATGGCCCCAACAATGGTAATTCCTGAAATGGCATTGGAGCCCGACATCAATGGCGTATGTAAAGTAGGAGGTATTTTTGCGATAAGTTCAAATCCGATGAAACTGGCCAACACCAGCACATAGAGTAGTACAATTAGATTTTCTGGGTTCATACTTTGTTTTTATTTAGTATTTCTTTGGTGAATTCGTGCACAATTTCAGCGTTATGGGTAATCAGCGAGCCTTTGGTAATTTCATCATCCATGTCCCATTTGAAATGTTCCTTATCTGCCAGGTGTAGCAATAAGGTGCTGATGTTTTTTGCGTAGAGTTCACTGGCGTTGACAGCAACCAGTGCTGGTAGGTTAGCTTCGCCAACCAACGTAATTCCGTGTTTAATAATCGTTTTATTGAACTCGCTCAACTCACAATTACCCCCGCTTTCTACGGCCATATCAACAATTACTGAACCAGGTTTCATCGTTTTTACCATTTCTTCGGTAATCAGTAGCGGTGCTTTTTTCCCAATGACAAGAGCCGTAGTAATCACTATATCAGCTTCTGCTACATGTTTAGAAATAAGTTCCTTTTGCTTCTGCAAATACACCTCGGAAACTTCTGTAGCGTAGCCGCCTTCGGTTTGAACGCCATCTGCCTGTACCTGTAGAAAGCGTCCGCCGAGTGATTCTACCTGCTCCTTCGTTTCATCGCGCACATCGGTAACTTCTACAAGTGCGCCAAGGCGTTTAGCTGTCGCCACAGCTTGTAGGCCGGCAACCCCAGCACCGAAAATCAATACTCTTGCAGGAGTAATAGTGCCTGCAGCGGTCATCATTAATGGGAATATTTTACCTAATGCATTTGCGCCTAATAATACCGCTTTATATCCTGCTAAATTAGATTGCGAACTTAAGGCATCCATCTTTTGAGCGCGGGAAATTCGGGGAACTGCATCCATGGCGAAGGTGGATATCTTTTTTGCATTACAGGCTTCCACAATTTCCGGGATGGTGTAAGCATACATAAAAGAAATAATGACTGCGCCTTCTTTCAAAAGCAATACCTCTTCAAGAGAGGGTGCATTTACTTTTAGCAAAATCCTGGTATCGCCCAATAATGAGGTTCTGTCTTTTTCAATTACGGCGCCTGCTGCAACATAGGATGAGTCATAGAAACCACTCCCGTTTCCGGCAGTGGTTTCAACATGACATTTGAACCCTGCCTTGACCAGTGTTTTGACAACATCCGGAGTTAATGCCACCCTTTTTTCGGGATTTTTTTGCTCTTTAAGAACTGCTATCTTCAATGTGTTACGAATTAGTGTGTTTTTATAACCAGTTTATTAGGTAAGTATCTGCTTCTGAGTTTGATGCTTGTCAAAAGTAAGAGGAATGTCCATGCCGCAAAATGTTTTACATCATTTTTTTCGATATAGGGCGTGATTAGAATGTAGCCAAGCTATGGTGGCTAATCATTTTTAGTTGGCGGCGCGGTAAACGGTGATCAATCTTCCCTGGGAATCCTGGCAATTGTTACCTTTGCGCACGAACAATTTTGAATTTATATGAACGAACTAGCACCTTGCCCGATCTGTCAATCTCCTTATACTTATGAACTGGAAAACTTACTGGTTTGTCCGGAATGCGGACATGAATGGAAAGCTGCTGAAGAACAGGTTGGTGAGACCGCCTTTGTTGTAAAAGACAGCAACGGTAATGTGCTGGCCGATGGTGATTCAGTGATCACGATCAAAAACCTTCCGGTAAAAGGGAGCCCTAAATCCATTAAAGCTGGAACAAAGGTCAAGAATATTCGCCTGGTGGATAGCGACCATAACATCGATTGCAAGATCGAGGGCTTCGGTGCCATGGCACTCAAATCAGAATTTGTTAAAAAAGCCTGATCATCTTTTTGATGATCAGGTCTGCGCAAAAAATTGATGGCCGAATATTATGTTCGTGGAGAAACTGAATAAATCAGAATGGGTACTCCGATGATTGGAACTACTGTTTGATTTGGTATCTAAGCGACACTAATCCGGTCTCGTAAGTTTTGCATTCCAGCAATTCCAGTTTTGTCCTAGTGTCCTGATGGCGGAAGAGGGGGGTGCCTGCGCCGAGAAGAATCGGATGTACTGACAACCAGATCTCGTCTACTAAGCCCTCGTGCATTAGAGCGTCAGTGAGTGCTGCACCACCATAAAGCCAGATGTCTTTGCCAGGTTCTTCTTTTATTTTGCGGGCTTCGGTCATGCTGTTTTCTGATATCAGTACAGCGCCTTTTTTTACAGTCTCAAGGGTCTTTGAGAATATATATTCCTGTAAAGGCGGCATATCCGGAGCCATTTGGCCGTTGTTTTCACTGGCGTATTGCTGCGCTATCTCATAGCTTTTTCGACCGATAAAAATGGCATCGATGCGTGAATAGAATTCACTGAGTCCATAATCCTGATCGGTAAAGCACCAATCGTATTCTCCATTTGGGCCTTCAATAAAGCCATCCAATGTTACAGCTAATCCTAGAATTAATTTTCGCATGTTTTTGTTTTTGTGCTGCAAAATGCAATTAATCAGCTTACATTAATTGTATAAATCGGACATCAATATACGATATCGCTCGACTTGATCAACACGCCGGGTGTATATCCCGTGTACTCTTTGTAATCCCGTATGAAGTGCGCCTGGTCGAAGTACCTGCTTTCGTAAGCAATTTTCGTGAGGGAGTATGCTGGATATCGCTTGAGATGTTGCAGAGATTGGGTAAATCTGCTGACTCGCAGGTATTCTTTGGGGGATACGCCTACATACTGCTGAAATTTGCGAGAGAGCTGCCGTTGGCTTAGTCCGACTGTCTTAGCGAGTTGCCTTACTGTTAGGAATTCCCCGTTGAGTTTTGCCTGTTCCAAACAGGAGACGAGTTGTAGATCATCGTTGCTTTCGGCCATCTTCTCAGTGAGTAGCTGCTGAACGATGTTTACACGAGCTTGGTTATGATGGGCGTCGGCAAGCTTGCCTTCAATTTCGACAGCTTTGTCTTTCCAGATAGCTTCAAGTGCTACCACATTATCTGCCAAGATATACATAGGCAATTGGAAGAATGTGAAAAAACAGTTCAACTTAACAGTGCTTGCAGTTATCGTCTTAGGGATACTCACGGTTACATCGTGTAAAAAAGACAATGATGATCCCATCAAAGAGGGAGTAGAAAGATCGGAGATCATCTTAACAGAGGTTAGAGGAACTGGAGTAGAAGCGCATGGTGATCATTTTCATGGATTGGCGAATGCCGTAGAAGGCGAAAAGACTGTGATTAAATTCAACCAGCAGGGATCGGCTACTGCCAACGGTCATCTGCATTTAAAGGCTGATGCCATCTATAAAATGGAGTTAAAGGCCTGGGATTACGAAGGAAAGGAAGTTCAGAATAATTACATCGCCAGTCAGGCAGTTGCTGACCAGTACAAGGCCTTTTTGGTTGGCGGGAACCTTAAACTGAATGTGAATTCAACTAGTGAAAGCGGCGCCATATTTCAGCCAAGAGAATTGAAATATGGTGATGGTACAGATGTGACGGGTAGCGGCGGAATCGGCACAACAGGTATCATTAGCTACTTTACTGTTGGTCGCGATAATGAGGGTGCAGCTAAAGAGATTACTTATGTATTGAGAAAACTTGGCAGTGGCGTAAAAGCGACCGTTTCCAGGAACGACTGGAACCATAGTGATTATGCTAGCAAATTTGCTGGCGAAGATGTATTGAAATTAAAATTTGAGATACATGCTGAAAAGGGGCATAATCACTAGTTGGGTAATAACAGAGAGCTGGGTGGGTAGCTCTCTGTTATACTAAGCTATGATTAGACGGTATTTCATTTCGATGCTAATTAGCTGAGTCTTTTCCCTCGGATGTAAACCTCCATTGAAAGTATGAATCTAATACCTTAAGTGACTTTTCATCTGGAACAGGGCCGACATGTGAACTGGATTTTAGATACATTACTTTCGGGTTTGTAGGCTTGAACGCCGGCCACTCTGGTACTCCTTTTCCATTTGGGTTTCCATTCTTGGCAAAGTTTGTCCAGTAGGTACTGATGATTTCGGAGAGTTTGATGTCTGATGGAGATATATCTGGGTTCTTGTCATCCAGCGTCTGAAATACATAAGCAACGTCCTGGCCATGAGGCGAGCCTTGACCATATCTGGGGGAATTCTTCGGATACTCGGGGTGTTGGTCGAAATAATAGAGGTAAACGTTAGCTGGGCCCGTTTGCGACTGAAGCTTGGCCCAGATCCAGGTCTGCCAGCCGAAAGCTGCATCTCGACTCAGGTCACGGGCTGATTTGGGTATACCGTCTTTTGAAAGTGGATAGGCTGCTAATAACGGATCGGCGTATTTACCATAGCGTTTTTCGACGTTAGACCTAAACTCCTCAGGGTTCTTTTCGCGAGTGAAGCTAAGTCCTTCGTCTGAGTTATATCCGATCAGCACAGGCGTCGCGTTGTACTTCCCTTCTTTGTAAAGTTTGTATTGATCGTCTGGAAGAACATGACCATCAATGATCGGCCATGCTCCACCCATGTTCATCCCCATAGGCAGCTTTTCAGCATCCATTTCCCGCAAATTTGCCAGGGAAGCTGCATTTGTTGATTTTGCGTAAGCGAGGCCATCAGCTTCTGCTTGCTGAAGCGTTTTCATGTTTTCGCCGGGATATGTAGTGGCACGGGTAGGACCGAAGGAGCCGCCGCTCTGGGATATAGCACCGTGAAACAGGCCCTTGGCTAGAGGGGATGCGCAGAGCATGCTGACGGATATTCCTCCTGCCGACTCACCAAATATGGTGACTTTTCGCGGGTCACCGCCGAATGCTTCAATGTTTTTTTGTACCCATTTCAATCCTGCTATCTGATCGAGTAAGCCATAATTGCCGGATACTTTATTAGGATCTTCGGCGCTTAATTCCGGATGGGCCAGGAAACCCAGCTGACCGACGCGGTAGGGGACACTCACAACGATTACTCCCTTCCTGGCAAGGTTGGCACCTGTAGTGGTTGGATCTGCTGTCGATCCAAAGCTAAATCCGCCGCCGTATATCCATACCATGACCGGGAGCTTCTCTGTTGATGATTTGGCCGGTGTCCAGACATTCAGGTACAGGCAATCTTCGCTTTTTCCTGCTGCCGGATTTCCAGGCTGATAGGGGGAAGGAGCAAATTCGGTCGCTTGTTTTACGCCCTGCCATTTATTGGCTTGTTGGGGGGCTTTCCAGCGCAATGCCTTAACTGGTGGTGAGGCAAAGGGAACGCCTTTGAATACTGTTATACCACCTTCACTCTTACCTTGCAATATCCCTTGCTCGACCCTGACTTGAAGAGGGGCGGTTAAAGACTGGCCGTTTGTTAGTAGTGAGATCGATATCAGTAAAGTGCCTAAGATCTGAACTTTCATTGAATTAGTTTTAGGTTAGAGGGCAACTGCTACAGATGCAAGCACTTATACGTACTTGGCACTTATTATGCAATTTATCATTTAAACTTGAATAATGAAACTTATGCTAGGAGGATACACATATCTTTTATACAACATGGGCTCAAGCTTGATTTAGTGAATTGTTTATTATAAAAGATCAGGACTTCCTATGGAATTGTGACGAACCTTGAAAAGCCTAGTCACTTCAGTGAGGTCTTCCCCAAACATGTTAAATATAACGAACAAGTATTTTTAAAAAATATTAAAAAGATTTTTGTAGTTATGTAAACTATTTTAAATTTGGTAAGTGTTACTCGGCTGTCCTGGTTTAAATCATTGTTTATATGCGAATTTGTGTTGTACGAAAGTTGGTTTGCTTTATTTTGGCGCTGAGCTTTCTATGTGGTAGTGCAACATCTCAGGAGCTGAAAATCATCGGCTCGAAGTTTTTGAAGGAGCAAGATTCAGTTTTGATCTACAAGCCTCAATCCTTTACGACAGAGAAAACGTATCCTGTGCTCTATCTTTTACATGGCCATTCGGCTGATTTTCGGGCTTGGTCACGACTTGCCGATTTGCAATCTATTGCCGATAAGTACGGGTTTCTTATCATTTGTCCGGATGGGTTGAAAAAAAGCTGGTATTTCGACTCGCCACGACAGGATAGCTCACAGTATGAAAGTTTCTTTATTAAAGAACTAATGCCGGAAATAAATCAAGCCTACCCGATTGATAGACGTCAAGTCTTTATAAGCGGGGCGAGTATGGGCGGCTATGGGGCTTTATGGTTGTTTATTCGCTATCCAGAGCTGTTTTGCAGTGCGGGAAGTACATCAGGAGTTGTAAACCTTCGGCATTCCGGTTTTAAAAAAACGACTATTGCTGCTCATCTGGGTGAATATTCGGACCGTAATGCTGCGTTTGATGATTATTCTATTGTAAATAATATACACAAGCTGGCTGGAACGGGAAAGGCCTTTGTATTCGACTGTGGTACCGATGACTATCTGTATAAATCGAATAAAAGCCTTCGGGATAAATGTGATTCTTTAAAGCTTTCCGCTACTTATATTGCGCAACCAGGTGCACATACGGGGAGATATTGGTCTGCGACTTTATTACAGCACATGCATTTTTTTGCAAATCAAATTAAACACACTGTTGAATAGTAATTAAAAATTCGGTTACATGATGATAAAAGGAAAATACTTATTTGCTTGTATACTACAAGTTGGAATATTGGCAAGCCTCAAAGGTCAGGATTTGGGTAAGGAAAATCAGACGCGATTACTCCAAGCGGGAAGAGGCGAGATTGTGGAGTTGCCGGGTTTTTTGAGCGAGCAGATCAAAACGATAGACTATAAAAAAATTGTGATGCCTGGCCCGCAGTATATCATATCTGATGATCCGGAGTATATCCGCATCCCTGAGGCCATCGCTTTAAAGGAAAATGTTGAACCGGGTGCTGTTCGTCTCTATGTGTATAATGTGAATGGAGTAAAGGAGCCGGTGAAAATAGACAGGAAAATTACTGCCGTGATTAAGAATACTGGAAATAGTACTTTGAATCTTAAGATGCTTAAATATGTGTCTCAGAAACCAAGTACCAACTATTTTCAATTGGGTAAACAAGGTTTGGCCGATTATTTCGCAGCACAGCCTTCGGATAAGATTGTAAAGATAGCTCCCGGAAAAACAATAGCCATAGATCAGAAACTGGAACAGTACGTAGTCAAATATGACGAGCTTGTTCATGGGATCTATGAATTTGTTATTGATCAGCCCGCAGAAATTGCGGTTCTGCAAACTTCTCCATCCACGTCTGGGCCTGAGGCTTACAACAAGATTAAAACTATAGTTCCAACAGGGCATAAAAATGCAGGGAGAGGATTGTTCGGGGTGAGTAATTATAAAATTTTGAACAAAGAGTTACTGGACACCAAAAATGGTGTGAGCCAGTTAATTGTGGCGGATGGGAAAAGTGATCCCTGGGTGGTTGGAAAAGAAGGTGTGAGCGGACAGTTGTCTGAACTTGCTGGTAACTACGGTGTGATTTATGAAATTGAGCTGGATTGGAAAAGTACTGATGGAAAAGGCCTGGCCTTGCTGACATGGAACTCCCGAACGGATAATAAGTGGTGTAGTGGTATGGCTGCGAGTATGGTGATCAGCGAAGGGATTTTTGAGGATGGTATCGTTCAGCTTCCAAGCAATAAACTTACAACAAGAGGAGCTCCGGAAGCTATTTTGGTGCAGGTATTCAAGCCATCTAAAGATGGCAGCAAGCAGACTATTAAATTAAAATACTCTCCTCCCGGAGCTTCTTGTTTGCCTACACCTTTAATTTTTGTACCGGTTGATTTAAAGTAAACAAGTACGCCGTTTATACGAATGCTTTTTCTGAAGACTTAGATATGCCGAAGATTTTTTTAATTATAACGGGATTTGGGTTGCTATTCTCGTCCTGTTCTCCACATTCAAGGGGTTTGGAAAACGCTCCGGCAGACAGCTTTTATAGCGACGAGGTAAAGCCTGTGAGGGAAAGACCTTGTTTTGAAGGAGCCTATTATAGGAAACTTGTTTCTTCGGAGGATAGTTGGTTGGGGATTAGCGGTAAAGTGGTGTTGCCCAAGCTTCAGTTTGATGAAAGGCGTATTAATCCAAAAAAGCCAAAGCAATATCTTGACAATCCATCAATCTATCTTGGTGGACTTATGGGGGGCCAGGAGACTGACATCGGGTTGGCATGGGAGATAGTAAAGGATGATGATGGAAGTATTTCGGCAGAAAGAAAGGCTTTCAGGCCTTTTTTACGACGTACGGGTCATGTGTCTGGTCAGGCGGCTGTTTTTGAGAATGCACCTGCTAAAAAAGAATATTATTGGTATCCCGGAGAGGAGGTCTACATGTCTGTGAGGGTTATTGCTAATGGTAAGATTAGATTTATAGTGGAGGGAGCTGGTAAAAAGTTTGAGCGCGATTTCGAATGTGACGGCTATACGTTTGATTCAAAGGGCGAATTTAAGCGTGTGAATGCCATCGATCAGGTTGCAAATGAGGGTAAGCCTGTGCAGTCCACCGGAACCAAAGTTTTCGGGTCGGAATGGAAATCTACAAGCCTCTACAGAAGTATCAACAAAAATATCATAGAGGTGCCATTCCACAATGGAAGGTATACAGAAATGACTTGCCCGGGAAGGGCGAATTTTCGAGTTGTCGCAACTGAGGAACAAAGGAAAAGGGGAGCCGAAATACTTAGTATCAGTGGAAAGGGATTTTAGTTCTTTTTCACGCCTGAAATCTTATTTTAAGTTTAATAGTCGGTTCCTTACTAATAAGCATGCGCCGATAATCCCGGCCTGTTCTCCAAGTCCAGATACTTTTAGTTGAGTGTCGCCACTTACAAGACTAAGTGAATATTTATTAATGGCACTTTTTATAGGTAAGCGTATGTATTCTCCCGTAGTAGATAAGCTTCCCCCTAAAATTACCAGCTCTGGGTTGAAAATATTGATGAGCAATGCAATTCCCCTACCCAGTTTTTCACCGACACGAGCGATCAGGTCAATGGCCAGAACGTCATCATTTTGTGCAGCTTCCAAAATGTCTTGCATTTGGATATCTTCGATTTTGTCTGTTTTGATATTTTCGTTATTGAAGATGCCTGTAGAGGATCCCGCCTTTACTTTTTCCTTGAACATACGGGTCAATGCCCAACCTGACGCCTCTGTTTCCAGGCACCCTTTCTTCCCACAATTGCAAATAATCTCGTTATCAAAAATTGGAATATGGCCAAATTCTCCGGCAAAGCCCGATTTTCCGTAGTATAGCTGACTATTAATCATGACGCCCATTCCTAGCCCGTAATCCATATTAAGGAAAATGACGTTCTTTTCCTCTTTTACAACGCCCGAATTGAATTCTCCAAACGCCATAGCTCGGGAGTCGTTCTCTAAAAATGTTTTGATGCCCAATTCGTTTTCTACGGTTTTTGAAAGAGGCTCTTCATTAAAATGAAAAAAACTGTAACTGTAGCCCGTTGAATAATTAATCCTTCCTGATAAGTTGATACCCAGGCCGAGAATCTTCTCTTTGCTAACGCTGCTGCTTTTAATAAAATCCCTGATTAGCCTGATAAGTTCGTCCAGTGAGTTTTGAGCATTACTTAATACATAAGGGATGTTGTGCCTGGTTTCCCGAAGGTTCTTTTGCAGATCAGTCAAGCCTATGTTGATATGGCTTTGTTTAACATCTACTCCTAAAAAAAATACTGAATCAGCAATCATGCCGTACAGGTTAGGTTTTCTTCCGCCTGTGGATTCAACCTTTCCAAGATCTCTTACCAGTCCGTCCCCTATCAATTCACTCACCAAGTTGGTGACTTTTGGAGTGCTTAGACTGAGTTCCTTACAAAGATCCGCAATCGTGCAGTTTCCATTGTTGCACAGATAAGATATTGCGTTTTTCTTAAGCTGCATGTTCTTATAGGCAACACCGGAAATATTTTCGTCATTAAGTTCTTCAAAGAATGTCATAATACTTAATAAAGAATCTCTCTTTGTATTTATTTAAAATACAAAATTTGCTCAAATATATTTCAAATATCAACACCTACTAGAAGATATCGTAAATAATGCCAAAAAATTAAAAAGTTAAGGCATTTGTAATTTGGTAGAATTTTAGGGTTTTTGATTAGTAAATTTTATTAAATGTGCGTTATTTCGGTATTTTTTTCGATTGTAAGGTGCATTTATTAACGTTTTCCTAATTTTGAGGGCATTAATTATTGAACAGGATCTTATTTTATAATGTAATAGACGAAAACCTATTAAAAAATATTAAAAAGCTTTGTTCTATTATTAATAATAATTACATTCGTTTAATAGTACAACGTATGAATAAGAACCTCTATATATTTATCTCCGTTTTCCTTTGCTTGTTTACAAATGCGTCTGCACAGAAAGGCATAAATACCGATGTGCTTATCATAGGAGGTGGCGCCAGCGGTGTGACCGCAGCCATCCAATCTTCCCGGCTGGGCGCAAAAACTTTAGTTATCGAAGAAACGAACTGGCTGGGCGGGATGCTTACGTCTGCAGGGGTATCAGCTATCGATGGAAATCACCAGTTGCCCTCAGGTTTATGGGGTGAATTTCGTGAGGAACTGTATAAATACTATGGTGGGCCGGCTGCTGTTGAAACCGGCTGGGTAAGTAACACACTGTTTGAGCCTTCGGTTGGAAATCAGTTGTTAAAGAAGATGGCATCCGAAATTCCTTTGCTGGATATATGGTATCAGTCGCGTTTCGAAAGTATACAGAAAGATAGTACTGGATGGCTGGTAAAGGTGAGGAAAGGGAAAAATTTGCAGGTTGTCCATGCAAGAGTTCTTATTGATGCCACTGAGCTGGGGGATGTGATGGCTGCTTGCGGTGCAAGGTACGATATTGGGATGGATAGCAGACTGGTAAGTGGTGAAATTCAGGCTCCTGAAAAAGCAAACGACATCATCCAGGATCTTACTTATGTGGTGATCCTAAAAGACTTTGGTAAAGGAGCTGATAAAACCATCAGAAAACCTGCGGGTTATGACCCGGAACTTTTCAAACATTGCTGTGATGTCGCAGATCCTGCTGCGATCGATGCTACACCTCTAATAGACTGTTCCAAAATGATCACCTATGGTAAACTGCCCAACGGTAAGTACATGATTAACTGGCCTAAAGATGGGAACGACATCTACTTAAATATAATTGAAAAGAGTGATGCTGAGCGAAAGAAGGCTCTGGAAGAAGCTAAGCTGCATACCTTAAGGTTCTTGTATTACATGCAAACCGAACTAGGCTTCAAGTATTTAGGTATTGCGGATGAATTTCCAACGAAAGACAAGTTACCGATGATTCCATATCATCGTGAATCGAGACGAGTACATGGCCTGGTAAGGCTTACCCTTCCTTATGTGTCACAACCTTACGATCAAGAAAATGCGTTCTACCGTACCGGAGTTATTGTGGGAGATTATACCATAGACCATCATCATCTTAAGAACCCTGACGCACCGAAGATTGATTTTGTGAAAATAAAAGTACCATCCTATAATGTGCCACTTGGAGCATTGGTTCCGAAGGATTTAGATGGGTTAATTGTTGCGGAAAAGAGCATCAGTGTTTCCAATATTGTTGCTGGTGCTACGAGATTACAACCGGTGGTATTGGGAATTGGACAGGCTGCTGGTGCACTTGCTGCAGTTGCGGTAAAAAAAGATATCCAACCAAAGGACGTAAATATTAGGGACGTCCAACAGTTGTTATTGGATGGCAAAGCATATTTATTACCTTTTATAGATGTGAAACCGGAGAATGCTAGTTTCCAGGCTATTCAAAGGATTGGCGCTACCGGTATTTTGAGAGGAACCGGCATCTCTTATAAATGGGCTAATCAAACCTGGTTTTACCCAAATCATCCAATTAGCGAATATGAAATGGTGCAGGGGTTAAAGACCTATTACCCGGTAATTGATCACATACAGGGATCTGGGAAAGATATGGACGCCAAATTTTTCGCAGATCTGATTCATATGATCAATGCTAGTACGCCGATTAATTCTGTGTTGCAGTACCTGAAAAAAGAGGATGCACAAACGCTGACCCGTGAAGAAGTTGCTCTGGCGATAGACAGGTTTTTAAATCCGTTTCAGACGCCGATTGATTTCAATGGGAATCTATTGAAATAATTAAACTCAACTATTATATAATAATCAATCCCTCATCTCATGCCAAAATTTTTTACAAAGAAAAAGAAGTTGCCATGGCTAGCTCTTTTCATGGTCTTCTGCGCGTTGTGTTTCGATACAATAGTTTTTGCCCAGACGCGACCGATAAGTGGCACGGTTACAGACAGCAAAAATGAGCCATTGCCTGGTGTTACCTTAAGGGTGAAAAATACCTCTGCTGCAACAATGACCGATGTAAACGGAAAGTTTACTTTAAAAGTTCCAGATGGACAAACCGTCATAGTGGCATCCTATCTTGGTTTTACTACTCAGGAAGTTTCAATAAGCGGATCTTCTATAAACATCAAACTTTCCGAATCTCAGTCTCAGTTAAACGAAGTAATTGTAGTAGGTTATGGTACGCAAAAGAAATCGAACGTAATTGGATCTGTGGCGCAGATTACGGCCGATGATTTTAAACAGGCGCCTACTATGAACGTGTCTAATATGTTAGCTGGCCGTTTGCCTGGTATCACCACTTTGCAGCAATCGGGAAGACCTGGTGCTGATGGGTCGACAATAAGGGTACGCGGGATAGGGTCAAACCAGGGAAGTCAGGGGCCAACTGTGATTATCGATGGTGTAGAACGCACCATGGATCAGTTTTCACAACTAGACCCTAATGAGATTGAAACTGTTTCCGTTTTGAAAGACGCTCTTTCTTCTTCAGTGTATGGTATAACGGCTGCTAATGGTGTTATTCTGGTCACTACTAAAAGAGGTAAAAACCAGCGGCCAACTGTCTCTTATGATGGTGGTGTCAATGTGAATTCAAATACACGTTTTCCAAAATTTTTAAATGGGCCGGATTATATGGAATGGTATACCCGCGCTCAGGAAATGGATAACGATTATTTTATTAATACCGGGCTGGATCCAAGGGCTATGGTATACACACAGGAAGAGATTGATGCACTTAGAAACGGTACCAATACCAATCCTTTATTGGGAAACACCGATTGGGTGGGTGAGCTGCTGGATAAAACAAGTACTACTCAAACACATAGCGTTACTTTGCGTGGCGGATCAGACAAAATCCGGTACTTTTCTAATTTAGGTTACTATGATCAGGACGGCATTGTCGACAGAACCGGTTTTAAGCGGTTTAATGCCCGAACTAATCTGGACGCTGAAATTAATTCAATTTTTTCAGTTGCCCTGGATTTGAGCGTAAGACAGCAAAAGACATCAGCGCCCGGAATATTGCCGGAAAATACCGCATACATGAATCCGTTTTATCAGGCAGTGAGGACTCTTCCAAACATGCCTAAATATCATAACGGGATTCCGACGGCATCAAATAGTGGAGGTGGTTATGTAAATCCGTTAGCGGCAGTAAGTGAATCGGGGTATCAAAACACCATGTCGGACGTTTTTCAGGGTGGCTTGACGTTTAATGTAAATATTCCCTGGGTAAAAGGCTTGAAAGGTAAAGTCATGACTACCTATGACAAGACCAGCACTGAAAATAAATCTTGGACAGTACCGTATCAACTAATGGGGAAGACCCGTGAGCAGATTTCGGGAGATTTTATTTTGGTCAACCCCCCCGGGTTAACTGTAAATACTTTAAGACAATCTTATAGTCAGAATAATCGTATCACTTTTCAGCCGAGCTTGAATTATAATCAAACTCATGGCGACCATACGATAGATGTGCTCGCATTGTATGAATGGTCTCAACGAAAAAACAATGTATTTTCTACCGGGGCAAGAAATTTTGCGCTTACTGATATACATGAGATCAATTTCGGAAGTACAGCTACAAATGACTTTATCTCCCCAACCGGAGAGAGCGGCGTAGTTGCAAGACATGGGTATGTAGGACGAATCAATTACTCTTACAAAAACAGGTATTTGTTAGAAGTGGCTGCCAGAGCTGATGCTTCCTTAAACTTCCCGGTGGAAGGGAGATGGGGCTTTTTTCCTGGTGCAGGTTTGGGATGGATCGTAAGTGAGGAGGCTTTTTTCGAGAAGGTAAAAAGTACTATGAGCTTCTTCAAATTAAAAGCGTCTATTGGAACAACAGGAAAGAACGAAACAATAGGTTCTTTTGCTTATCTGAATACGTTCTCTCTTACTGAAAACCCGGTTGTAGTTATTGGGGGACTTCCAGTTTCTGCTCTTTATACCAGTGCCCCGGGGAATACTGGATTAATCTGGGAAAAGCATACTATGGCGAATTTTGGATTCGAAGCCGAGTTTAAAGGGGGGAAATTCGGAATAGATTTCGATTATTTCTATAAAGAAGCACATAACATATTAAATTCTGTAGCCGCGTTGTACCCGGCTTCAGTAGGCCATTACTTCTTCTCTACAGTGAACGATGGAATAGTTGCAAACCGCGGCGTTGATTTACAATTAAGGCACAGAAACCAGATAGGAGATTTCAGATATGGCTTAACA
Organism: Arcticibacter sp.; assembly: GCF_045629565.1. Classification (GTDB taxonomy): domain Bacteria; phylum Bacteroidota; class Bacteroidia; order Sphingobacteriales; family Sphingobacteriaceae; genus Arcticibacter. The sequence goes on along the minus strand of NZ_JAZQRL010000001.1, from coordinate 15,095 downwards.
GCTAATTTTAACTGGGCGCGAAACAAGATCTTGAAGATAACTGAAAATCAGAACCTCCCTGAATGGCAAAAACGTACCGGAAGAAGTGTAGGTGAAAAATTAGGTTTCGTTGCTGATGGTTTTTATGAAACCTGGGAAGAAGCAAGAAATGGTAGCTCGCCAAGTGCCGGATTTTTAGCTCCTGGATTCTTTAAGTATCGTGATCTGAACGGCGACGGAAGGATTACCAGGGATGCGGATATGACCTGGGTAGGAAAATCGAATACTCCTGAAATTATGTATGGTTTGAATTTAGAGGTGGGTTATAAGGGCTTTGATCTTTCTGCGCTATTTCAGGGAGCGGCTATCTCATCTGTAGCTCTCGGCGGTGTATATGAAGGGTCAAGCAATGTTGAGGGGATTGAAGATAATAGTCCGTTTACAAGGACGTTTTATAACTTCGGTAATACACCTTATTATTTAGCGGAGCAATCTTGGACGCCTGATAATCATAATGCAAATTTTGGAAGGTTAACCACTAATACTGCATCTTTCTCACCACATAATGCAAATGCCAACTCGGCTCACGTCATTAAGAATGATTACTTAAGATTAAAATCTATACAGTTAGGTTACACATTGCCAAAATCGTTATTCAATAACAAAATCGAGCGTGTTCGCTTAAACGTGTCAGGATTTAATCTTTTTACCTGGGATAAGTTGAAATACCTTGATCCTGAATCGCCTAATGTGAACAATGGGTTCTATCCACAACAAAAAATGATTTCAGGTGGTGTCAGTGTTACTTTTTAATCAGAGAGTCATGAAAAGTTTTATAGAATATATCAAACAGTCTTTTTTTGTAACGGTAATAGCGGTCATCATAAGCTCTTGCAGTATAGAAAATGATCCAACCAACCAGTATTCCGAATCATCGGTTTACAGACAAGAGTCAACTATTCGGCAGTATATGCTGGGAATGTATAATGAGTTTAACACTTTCAGATTTGGAGCTTTCCCTATCGGATACGAAAATGCAACTGATGCACTGACCGATATTATGAAGTATACTTCGAGCACATCTGGGAATGGTACCGTAAATATCCTGGCAACCGACGCTTCCAGGGTTAATGCTGCAGGTCCTCAACTAAATTACTGGAGTTCAGGATATAATCGTATATCTCGTTTGAATGAGCTAATTAAAGGTATTAAAGAGTCGCCCAATCCTTTAACAGACCAGCAGAAATTACAATATGAAGCAGAGGCCCGTTACATCAGAGGCTATGTCTATTTCTGGTTGGTAAGATTGCACGGAAGTGTTGTTATAATGGACAAATTAACTTCGGAAAAAGATAACCCCCGTTCGAGTGAAGATGATTGTTATAACTTCATCGCTGCTGATTTCGCTTTTGCAGCTGAGCATCTGCCAAAAGCATGGGACGCGGCGAATGAGGGCAGGGCGACCAAGGGGGCAGCTTTTGGAATGCTCGCCCGCACATGGTTATACGCGGCTTCTATAGCTGAATATGACAAAAAGCAATTCAATGCTGATGAACTGACGGGAATTCCACAAGCTAAGGCCAGATCATATTATGAAAATGCAGCTAATGCATCCGGAGAGGTCATTAAGCTCGCCGGAGAAGGCTATTATGCATTGGATGATAATTTCGCTTCCGTATTTTCGAATAAGAATACTAAGGAAGCGATTTTCAAAATGGTCTACATGAGACCTCAAATTACTCATACTTACGATTTAGGTTTTGTTCCTCCCCGCGATGTTCCTGGTCAGGCTCTTGTATATGGGGTGCCGACGGCCGAGTTGGTAAACGAATTTGAGATGGCAGATGGAAGTAGTTTTTCCTGGTCGAACCCTGCCATGAGTGCTAACCCTTATGCCAATCGCGAACCAAGATTCTACGCTTCTGTTCTTTATAATGGAGCTGCATGGAAGGGGAGAACTATTAATACATCAACGTCTGACCCTCTGGAAGGAACAGTTGAGTATGGTACTACATCTGATCCTAAGAGAACAGTAAGCGGATATTATACTAAGAAGTTCCTGGACGAATCCAATACCGACATCATTGTAAACAAAAGCACCCAGAGCTGGATCGAGATGCGTTATGCTGAAATCTTGCTGATTGATGCTGAGGCGAAAACAAAAACAGGCGATTTGGGTGGAGCAAAAACTTCTTTAAATACATTAAGAAATAAGCGCGGTTTACCAGATGCACCGGCACAAACTGCGGCTGATTTAATGGTGGCTATTGAACATGAAAGAAAAATAGAACTGGCGTTCGAAGGGCATCGTTACTGGGATTTAAGAAGATGGAGAAAAGCTCACACCGTATTGAACAATGTGAGATTTACCGGTCACAGACCTGTGGGGAACGGAGGAGCGTTTACTTACGAGACTATATCTGTAGATAATGCAAATCGCCAGTTCACTCCGGCTTTGTATTACATGCCAATCCCTCTCGATGAGGATATCAGAAACAACGCACTCGAACAAATCAGAGGCTGGTAATACACTGTTGTTAAAAATATTGACATGAAAAAAATAATGTTATCACTTATCGCAGCTTCATTCTTGCTAGGAAGCTGCAAACAAGCTGAAGAAATTGTTCGGAACCAGAACAATGAGCTTGCAGATATTTATGCAACCAAGGATGGGGCTGGAAGTCAAAGGCTATTTGAACCTAGATACAGTGCTAATAATGATACCATCTATTTTGATATCCCTTATTTCTACCCGGTAGACTCTGATATCGAAACAGATCTGACCAAAATTATTTTGAGATCTACCGTTCCTTCAGATGCTACCGTAAGCCCTGCATTAGGAGGTTTTATGGATGTAAGCAAACCATTTGATCTCTCAATCAGATCAGGAAGCGGGGAGGTCAATAATTATGTTGTTGTTTCCAGGAAAGTTGGAGATTTATCTATCAAATCTGCCAAAATAACTTTTGGAACTGAGGAAATTGACGCTATCGTTAATGGGAACGACGTGATCTTCTTCGTTGTTCCGGGAACCGACATTTCAAGTGCGGTGTTAAACTATAAAATTAACAAACATTCCACTGCCTCTATAGCGAATGAAAGTCCCATTGATCTATCTCAGAATAGAAGTTTTCGGGTAACAGGGATAGATGGTGTTTCCAAAACCTATACATTAAAAGCACAGGAACCTAGTAAGTTAGAATATGGAGTAGGAATAAACAGAAGGCTTTGGACAAAGACTAGTGCAGACTTAGGTCAAGGTGGGGGCCAGGATGTTTCTATGGCTTTAAGTGGAGATTACCTGGTGGTGGTTATCAGGTCTAATCCTGCGGTTTACAGGGTGTACAACAGACAAACAGGAACGTTTGTGCAAAATATGGTAAATCCAATTGTTGGGAATTCGTTTATGATCGCTAATGATACTGTCGGTAATCTGTTGAGTAGTTCATATACAGCTAGAAATGGCAGGTTTTTAATGTATAAATATAAGAGTCCTACGGATGCCAACCCGGTTAAGCTGGTAGACTGGACTAACAGTACGTCCACTTCAGTGTCTGCCTCAGATGGAGGTATCGGCAGAAGAGTTCATGTTTATGGTGATCTGAATTCTAAGGCTGTCATTATGGCCACGATCGGTAACTCAAAATCCATCTACAGATGGAGAGTTGAAAATGGAAATCTGATCAGTAATACACCAGAGCTTTTGGAGTATCAAAATGTTATTGGAGCTACCGGGCACATGGGTTTTTATCCTGAAGCACAACCCGTATCGGGTGAGTCGAATGCGAACTATTTTATTAATTACGCAGGAGATGTTGCCCTGGTAAATGGCGGAACACAACAAAAAATTGCAGGGTTTTCTCTGACCCCTAATGTTGTAGGTACATCCCGCACGGGGATCGGTTTTGCAGAGTTCAATAACGCAAAGTTCATGGCTTTAGTGAAATATCAGGCAAGCACTGTAACTAGAGCAAGGCTTGGCGTGTTCGACGTGACAGAAACCGCGAAAATTACATTGCCTTTTACTGATTCACGTTATTCCACTTTGAGTATGTATGAATCTGAAGACTTTACTACGTCAAGCAATCCAAACAGTACCTCAGACATATGTATTGGCTTTTCTCCAGATAGAGAAAGAATGCAGGTTTACATGCTCTTAACCGGTGGTGGGATACTTGCTCAGGAGTTTACAAAGTACGCACCGTAGCCTTCAGTCCGGTCAGTGGTGTTGCGATGGCCTTACATGGTTATCGCATCACTGTCTGAGCGGATTAAAATGAAAACAGACAACGACAGACAGACAAAAAATCAAGGTGATACACAGATGAAAATACTAGGTTTAGCATTGAGCGTGATAGCAGCAGGATTGTTTACACTATCTTCCTGTAAAAAAGCTTCAGCACCTGACGGAACGGAGCCCGAAGTAACGACACCCGAAGTCAACGATACTCTAAGGATGAAAGAGGCCGTGGCATGGATAGATGCAAGGTCTAATGTTTTCGGTAGTTACGGTAGGTTTCTTGATACAGGGCAAATACGAGCTACGCTTGATACGATGAAGCAGGTAGGGATTACGGGTATTGTTTTAGACGTGAAGGGTAGTTCCGGGCACACGATGTATGATAGTCAATATGCTGATAACGCATTTGTTAAGGAGGGTAAACATTTGCCAGCAGGTGTAGATTACGTCGGATTCATGATTGCAGAGGCAAAGAAAAGGAAAATGAAGGTCTTTTGCTCTATGGTGACCTTTGTAGAGGGAGACCGGGTAAGACGCCAGGGTAAGGTATATGATGATCCCGTGTTTAAAGATCAATACCAGTCTATCGTGTGTGACATTGCCGGGAACCGTGTCCCCATTACCTCTACGGATAGGAACGGGTTCGTTAATCCGGCGATTCCGGCTGTACAGGACCGGGCGATAAATATCATCAAAGAAATTGTCAGCAAGTATAATCCTGATGGTTTTTTAATGGACTATGCCCGATATGCGGATGCCTACGCAGACTTTTCCGATTACAGCAAAAATGATTTTATTAAGTTCCTGGAAACAAAATATAACGACAATGACGCAAAGAACATGAAATTTCCCTCAGACATTGTTAGCAGCTGGAAGCAGAATGGTGATGCAATTGTTCCAAACGCTACCGGGAAATATTTCAAACGGTGGTTGATCTATCGCTCTACAGTAATCCGTGACTTCTTCTCTAAGGCAAGGACAGCCGTAAAAAGTGTAAATAGCAATGTGAAGTTTGGTACTTATGTAGGTGCGTGGTATGCGACTTACTATCAGGTAGGAGTTAATTGGGCTAGCCAGGACTATGACCCCTTTAACGATCGCGAAATTCGTTTTGACTGGGCTTATCCGGATTATGAAAAAACAGGATATGCCGAACAGCTTGATCTTTTAATGACGGGAAATTATTTCACCCAGCTTTATATCGATGATAACCCAGCTACTACCGGAATGAAATATCACTGGTGGAGTGTAGAAGGTTCTTTAAAAGGCGCAAAGTACGTCACCCGTAATAAAATGCCTCTATATGGTAGTTTAGATATGGGAAATTTGAGCTGGCCTGACGAAAAATCTGTCACAAACACGATTAAATATTTAAGGAACAATTCAACGGCAGGTGTGATGCTATTTGATATCATTCATGTATATGCCCCGCAAGCTAACCGCTTGAAAAAGCCATTGTGGAATGCGATAAGAGAGGGGTTGAAAGATTAAGTGTGCGTTAAGCCACAGATCTCTTCCCCGGAAACCGAACTACTAAAATTTAAAAAGTGACTCAAACAAAACACTTCAATCCTATCCTGTGGATTCCGACAACATGGTTTGCTATGGGCCTGCCCTTTGTGGCCTTGTCGGGTGCAAGTTCTATCATGTATAAAAACATGGGTATATCTGATACCCAAATAGCTTTTTGGACGTCGCTGATTATGCTGCCATGGACCTTGAAGCCTTTATGGGGGCCATTCCTGGAAATGTATAAAACAAAGAAATTCTTTGTATTTACGACTCAGATTTTTACGGGCATATTATTCGGCCTTCTGGCTCTTACTTTGCAGTTAAATGAGTTTTTTAGTTTCTCTATAGCTATTCTGACCATTATTGCTATCAGTGGAGCAACGCACGACACCGCGGCTGATGGGGTTTATCTCAACGAACTCAATCCGAAACAACAGGCAAAGTTTGTTGGTTGGCAGGGTGCATTTTATAATATAGCAAAAGTGTTTTCAGGGGGGGTATTGGTTTACCTGGCCGGGCAGCTTGAAAAGGAAATAGGTATTCCAAATGCGTGGATGGTCGTCATGTTTGTATACGGTTTGATTATGGTCACGCTTGGTTTGTATAATATGCGGGCGTTGCCTTCAGGGACTTCAGCAAGTGATACATCGACAGTGCGGGAGGGGTTTGCGACGCTGAAAGATGTGATTATTACCTTTTTTCAGAAGAAGAATATTTGGTATAGTCTATGCTTCATTGTTTTTTATCGTTTTGCAGAAGGACAGGCCATAAAAATAGTTCCCTTGTTCTTTAAAGCCACGAGAGCTGAAGGAGGCCTGGGTTTAAGTACATCTGAAATCGGATTGCTGTACGGTGTCTTTGGTTCGATAGCTTTCGTATTAGGATCACTGCTGGCAGGTTATTATGTTTCCAATAAAGGGTTAACCAGAAGAACCCTTTTGATTTTATGTTCCTTCTTCAACTTTCCATTTGCAGCTTACGCATTTCTGGCCATCACTTTGCCTACCAACCTGTATATCATTGCAGCAGCAGTTGCCATCGAATATTTGGGGTACGGATATGGGTTTGTCGGATTAATCTTGTTTATGATGCAGAATATTGCTCCGGGGAAATACAAAATGGCTCATTATGCATTTGGTAGTGGTTTAATGAATCTTGGCTTTATGCTTCCTTCAATGATCAGTGGGCTGTTGAGTGATATGCTGGGGTATAAAGAGTTTTTCATCTGGGTACTCATCGCAACTATACCTGCTTTTATAGTAACGTGGCTCGTTCCGTTAAGAGCTCCGGAGGAGAACGAGGAAGTGACATAACATGACATGACATGAGTAAGTTTTTATACAAACTGATAGGAGTAATGAATGTAGCAATGCTATGTTCATTTTATGCTAAGGGGCAGAACCTTATAGACAGCAGTTATCTGACAAACCAGTATTCGCTGCGGCTCGATTATTTCAGGAAGATGCCTGACAGAAAAAACGAGATTGTTTTTCTGGGAAACAGTTTGACCGAAGGCGGTAAGTGGCAGGAAATGATCAAGAATAAAAATGTAGTTAACAGAGGGATAAGTGGTGATGTTACGTACGGTATTATTGCGAGACTGGACGAAGTCGTTTCTTCAAAGCCAGCAAAGATTTTCCTGTTATGTGGTATAAATGATATGAAGCGAGGAATTTCCAATGAGGTCATCCTTGGAAATTTCAGCCAAATCATTCAGATGATAAGAGCTGCCTCGCCTAAGACTCAACTATACATTCAAAGTTTGCTGCCGGTAAATGAGAAAATGCTGCCGGTAGCGTATGCAGAGATAAATAACAGTAAAATAAATGATCTAAACCGGAACCTGGAGGCGTTGTGCAAGGAAAAAGACGCAGCTTATGTGAACCTTCACCCGGTACTTGCTGATGAAAATGGTAGCCTTAGGAAAGAGTTGTGTATAGATGGTTTGCATCTGCGGCAAGCTACTTATATTTTATGGACTGACTATCTTAACAAAAATGGTTTTTTAAAATAGCAAGAGCATGAGGAGTTTGAACATTACCCTAACAATATTGCTCGTATCTGTATTAGTCACAAGAGCTCAAAGTCAAAAGATAGACAGCAGCTACGCTAATTGGTATTATCAGCAACGACTGGAGTATTTTGACCATATGCCACCAGTGAAAAAAGCTATCGTTTTTCTGGGAAATAGCATAACAGAGAGAGGCGAGTGGCAAGAGTTATTTGCTGACTGCAAGTATCCTGTGGTAAACAGAGGTATTGGTGGCGACAACTCCTTCGGTATTTTGGCAAGAATGGATGAGGTGCTAAGGGCTAAGCCAAGAGCTATCTTCCTAATGGACGGAATCAATGACCAGTTCAGAAAATTACCCCACGAAGTCAGCATCAATAATTATCGTCGCATTATACGAACAATTAAAGCGATCTCTCCACGAACCAGGATATATCTGGAAAGCGCATTGCCAATCAATGAGTCTATGACATCAGAACCTTATACGAAAGGTAGAAATGTGCTGGTGCCCCAACTGAATGAGAAATTGAAGGCCCTGGCGGAAGAAGAGCGGATTACTTATATCGATATATGTCCTTTATTTCAAGACGAAAAAGGCGTCTTGAAAAAAGAATTCACCATGGACGGGGTGCATTTAAAGCCTGCGGCATATATAGAATGGGCGGCTTTTTTAAAGAAAAATAAGTATTTATAAATCAAAGTATTAAGAATAATTACTAAGCGCATGAGCTATCATTATTTTAAAACCAGGAAGTGTCATGTGAACAATAAAAAAATTTAAAAGATATCAGATGAAGATAACAGGAACATTTATAGACGAGATATCGCATGATATTCCTCATCAAAATTGGGGCGAGAAAGAGTGGGATCAGGATTTTGCGCACATGAAGCATATCGGGATAGATACCGTAATCATGATCAGGAGTGGATATAGAAAATTTATTACCTACCCATCAAATTATCTCATGGCAAATTATGGATGCTACAGGCCCTCGACCGACTTAGTTGACCTGTTTTTAAGGCTAGCTGACAAATACAGTATGAAGTTTTACTTTGGTCTTTACGATAGCGGTATCTATTGGGATACGGGCAACCTTCAACATGAAATAGATGCTAACCGATATGTTGTTGATGAGGTTTGGGCAAAATATGGCCATTATAGAAGTTTTGGCGGTTGGTATGTAAGTACAGAAATCAGCAGAAAAACAAAAGGAGCCACCGAAGCCTTCAGGACCCTGGGCATGCAGTGCAAAGGTATCAGCAATGGCTTACCTACATTAATCTCTCCTTGGATAGATGGTAAAAAGGCAGTAATGGCGTCATCCGCCGCTCTAAGCAAAGAAGACGCTATTTCAGTTAAGGAGCATGAAGAGGAGTGGGGAGAAATCTTTGAAGGTATTTCGGGTGCTATTGATGCTGTAGCATTTCAGGACGGACATATTGATTATGACGAGTTGCCCGCTTTCTTCGAAGTTAATAAAAAGCTGGCCGATCGTTTCGGCCTGGAATGCTGGACCAATGTGGAGTCATTTGACCGCGATATGCCTATCAAATTTCTTCCTATAAAGTTTGATAAACTCCGTTTAAAGCTGGAAGCTGCAGCTAATGCCGGTTATGACAAGGCGATTACCTTCGAATTTTCGCATTTCATGAGTCCGCAATCTGCTTATATACAGGCCGGACATCTATACAACAGGTATCAGGAATACCAACAAGGATCGATTATTTGAGAGAGAAGAATATGAATAATTTCAGTGGAGTATATAAAGAAGAGCTATTAAATAATATCATCCCATTTTGGATGAACCATTCGAAGGATGAAAAGTACGGAGGATATTTCTCTTGCCTGGACCGCCAGGGAAACGTTTTTGATACCGATAAATTTATGTGGCTGCAAGGGAGAGAAGTGTGGATGTTTGCTACGTTATACGATAAGCTACAGGCCAAACAAGAATGGCTGGATATGGCCGTTCATGGTGCAGACTTTATGAAAAAATATGGGCGTGATGCGAAAGGTAACTGGTATTTTTCTTTAAATAGAGAGGGTAGACCTCTGGTCCAGCCCTATAATATCTTTTCCGATTGTTTTGCAACTTTGGGATTTGGCGCGCTATATAGTGCAACTGGACACGAAGAATACGGAGCAATCGCTAAACAGACTTTTGAGAACATCCTTAAAAGAAGGAATAACACTAAAGGCAAATACAATAAAATATATCCCGGCACAAGAGACCATAGGAACTTCTCTTTGCCTATGATTTTAAGTAACCTTTCCATAGAAATTGAGCATTTACTTGATAAATCTCTTGTCGATCAATTGATACAAGAGGTGATTGACGAAGTCATGAATGTCTTCTATCAACCGGAACATGGCATTATTTTCGAGAACGTAAATATAGATGGTTCATTTTCAGATAGTTTTGAAGGTCGCTTGCTTAACCCTGGACATACCATAGAAGCAATGTGGTTTATGATGGATCTTGGTGTGCGTCTGAATGATAAAAACCTCATCAATAAAGCCTTGGATATTGCCTTAAAAGCATTAGAATATGGTTGGGATAAGGAGCATGGTGGAATTTTCTATTTCCTCGATTTCAAGGGTTATCCGCCACAACAGCTGGAATGGGACCAAAAGCTCTGGTGGGTGCACGTAGAGGCATTGGTTTGTATGGCTAAGGGCTATGTGTTGACCGGTAGAAAAGAAGCGGGTGCCTGGTTTGAAAAATTGCACGAGTACACTTGGGGACATTTTAGAGATGAGGAATATGGAGAGTGGTTTGGTTACCTTAATAGGCGAGGTGAGGTACTGTTGAATTTGAAGGGGGGCAAATGGAAAGGTTGCTTCCATGTTCCCAGAGCTCTTTTTCAGATTTATAAAACGTTGGAACCACAGCCAACACCACAATTTGTATAACTTCCCACAGTGGCAACGTGTGAGAGCACGTTTATAGTATTCAATTACAGAAATGAACAGAGCTTTGTTAGATGCATTAGGGCCAGGAATAACGCGAATCAGTAAATCCGTCAACAGAGATTTGATTAAAAATCTCTTAGTGGTCTTTATTATAATTGGGCCAGTGATAGCTAAAGCAGAAAGTAGACTTGCTATTATTCCCCAACCCGTATCGGTAAAGGACATGCCTGGCGAGTTTACTTTACCCAGGGATATAGCTGTTTATGCAGAGCAAACGGAGAAAGTAAATTATGTACTATCCTATTTAAGAAAAAGAATACATCGGGCTACAGGGAGGAATGTCCGTATTGCCAAAAAACTATCTTCCGGAAATACGATTAATCTTCAGTTACTGAAGACAACAGATCCTAACATTGGTGATGAAGGGTATATGCTATTAGTTACTAAAAAGGGTGTGACTATAAAGGCAAACCGGGCTGCGGGATTATTTTATGGAGTGCAAACTTTATTGCAATTGCTACCTAAGGAAATTGAAAGCGGGGTAATCGTGGATGCCAATTGGTCGATACCTTGCACAGAAGTTATAGATTATCCGAAACTATCCTGGCGAGGGCTCATGCTTGACGTATCACGACATTTTTTTACCAAAGAAGAAGTGAAGCGATATATCGACAACATGGTCATCTATAAGTATAACTTACTGCATCTACACCTTACAGATAATGAAGGCTGGCGGATTGAAATTAAAAAGTATCCCAAGTTAACATCTATAGGAGCCTGGCGTGTAAACAGAGTCGGCAATTTTGGTACTTTTACCCCACCACGCCCTGACGATCCCAGTGACTATGGAGGTTTTTATACGCAGGAAGATATCAAGGAGATGGTGCAATATGCAAGAGAGAATTTTGTTGACATTCTCCCGGAAATTGATGTCCCGGGACATAGTCTTGCTGCTGTAGCGGCTTATCCCGAATTATCATGTACACCTGAAGCTGTGAACTACAGGGTGCGGTCTGGAGAGAAAATAATGGATTGGTCGGCAGGCGGAGAATTGCCACAAGCGATATATGATAACAACCTTTGCCCTGCTAATGAACGTGTTTATGATTTCCTGGATGATGTTATCAAGGAGATTGCTCCACTTTTTCCTTTTTCCTATATCCATATGGGAGGAGACGAAACTTCTACCAATTACTGGGAGAAAAGCGAAGCGGTGAAAGCGCTGATGAAGAGGGAAAACCTTAAGGATATGCATGCAGTTCAAGGCTATTTTAGTACAAGGGTGAAAGGTCTGGTGGAAAAGAATGGTAAAAAGTTTATGGGATGGGATGAAATTCTAACTGGAGGGCTTTCACCTGATGCCGCTGTAATGGCTTGGCGAAAGCCAGAAAAAGGCGTGGAAGCTTCTCTTAAAAAACACAAAGTTGTAATGACGCCTTTTAATTACACGTATCTGGATTTGATGCAGGCGGATGCGATAACTGAAGCGCCAGTTTATAAAGAAGTTCGCCTGAAAAAGGCCTACCAGTTTGAGCCATATCCGGAAGGGGCAGATGTGGCGCAGATCATGGGAGGACAGGCTAATATCTGGACAGAACAGATTTACAATATCAGACATGCAGAATATATGACCTGGCCAAGGGGTATGGCTATTTCGGAATCTCTTTGGTCTGCAACGGGAGCAAAAAATTGGCCAGACTTCATTAAACGTGTCGAAAGACATTTTGAGAGGTTGGACATCTCCGAAACCAAATATGCCCGCAGCATGTACGATCCTGTATTTAAGGCCTCCTTGTCCTTGAAGGGGCAGTTGAAGATAGAGCTCAGTACAGAGATAGAAGGCCTTGAGATTTATTATAGCTTCGATAATTCGTTTCCGGATAGGTATTATCCCAGATATACCGAGCCGCTCATCCCGCCTTCAGATGCTACATTGCTAAGAGTGATTACCTATCGGGGGAATGAGGCTATTGGCCGAATGCAGAATATGCCATTAGAAGAATTAAAGAAAAGGGTGGAAAAGAAATAAACTCAGCCTGTCAAATATTTCCATTTGCAACTTCATTATACACAATTTGTGATTGCAGAACCAGTCATCATTGAAATAAAACTGTCGATTAATCGAAAGTTTGTTACGCAGTTATTATCTTTCGGCAATCGTTTGTAGGTATGAGACCTTAAAACACTAAATCGGCGATATGCTTGCCTAGTTTTAAAACTGAAAGATGAAAAAGCTTTTAACTTGTTTGATTGGAATCCTGGTATATTCTTCTGTTTTGGCCCAGGAGTACAGGGGCAATCGAAATTTTTTGCTTAGAGATGAAGGCCTCTCACAGGTCAGCTTTATAAACCTCGATGACTCGACTGCCAACTGGTATGTTAAAGTACCTGCAGGTCGTGATTTGCAGCTAGTCGGAAATGGAAGCGTGCTGGTAAGTACTGGTACCGGATACCAGGAGCTTGATATTCGTTCAGGAAAGATGCTGAAAGAAGTCTCTGATTATCCCGGCGCGGTAATGGCACGGCGATTAAAGAATGGTAATACGTTACTTGTTGGATTGAATTGGGAAAATAAGAAGGGTATTGTTTTGATGGAAGTTGCTTCGGACGGAACAAAGAGAAAGGTTTTGAATTTCCCGGAACACGATTATGTCCGACTGGTTAGGGCTACAGCAAAGGGGACTTACTTAATTACAGCTAATACCGTTGTATTTGAATCTGATGCTGACGGAAATGTTATTTGGAAAGCCGCTTTGACTGGACCGAAGAAAATTAATTCCTGGCAGGCAGTTCGCGTGAAAAAGAATAAAACTATTGTTAGCTCAGGATATGCGGTCAATTTTCAAGTCCTAAATAAAGACGGATCTCTCAGTACAATCTTCACTGGTTCAAAGGAAGTAAATCCGCATTTCTTTTCAGGCTTCCAGGTTTTACAAAACGGAAACTATCTGGTTGCCAACTGGCAGGGGCATGGACCTAATTTCGGCAAAAGCGGTCACCAGCTCCTCGAGTTCACACCCAAGGGCAAATTAATCTGGTCATGGAAGCAGGATCCCGCGAAGTTTTCTTCTTTGCAAGGGGTTATAGCGCTTGATGGGTTAAATCCGGAATATTTATATATTGAAGGAAAGGATGGGAAGCTTAAGAAGCATAGATAAGTAGCTTTCTTGATTCGAGTATATCCCTAAAGTTATCAGATGGTTACCGCTTGCTGATCTGTATAAGTGATTGCATTCAATTACTTATTAGTACCTTTCGCGTTTTTATAGCCTAAAATTACTTATCAGCCATGTGGAATTGGCAATTGACTATTCATGGAAAATCAGGTAACCATTAAAACCATTGCAAAAAACACCAACTTTTCATTAACCACAGTTTCTCGTGTGCTGAACGGATCGTATGAGAAATATCGGATCTCGAAAAACACAAGAGATCGTGTTTTAGCTGAGGCAAGCAAGCTTGGCTATATTCCGAACATGGCGGCTAAGACGCTAAGATCCAATAGAAGTAATACCATTGGACTTGTCTTACCATCTTTAAATAACCCGTTTTTCTCTACTGTAGCAAGCACAATAGCTCAGGTGTTTTTTGCTCAGGGCTTCGTTGTGATGATGAGTGATTGTGATAATAGCGAGAAGGAAGAGAAGAAAATTATACAAGCTTTCCTTTCTCAAAATCTCGTTGGAATTATCGTCATTCCTATGGGGGTAAAAAGCAATTACGAAATCCTGAACAGCAACAACATTCCGACCGTGTTTATTGACCGGTTTTTTTCCGATATGGATTTCTTCTCTGTCTCTACGGATCACTATAAATCGGCATTTAAGCTGATGGAATATCTTGTTGAAATGGGCCATCAAAAGATTGCATGCATACAAGGTGATGAGAGTGTTATATCCAATCAGCTTAGGGTCAAAGGATATCATGATGCGATCTCTACATTCGGCTTAACATATGAATACCTTGGTGGCAATAGCTTTACATCAGAAAAGGGGTATTTAGAAATGAAGTTATTGGTGAATAAAAAAGATAGGCCAACAGCTATTATAGCTCTTAGTGATACAATCTTGCTGGGCATACTAAAGGCTATAAAGGAAGCAAATATTAAAATACCTGATGAGATGTCGGTTGTGTCAATAGACAATTCGGCATATCTGGATTTTTTGGAGACTCCGGTCACTTCAATTGAGCAATCTGTCGAACAGATTGCTAACCTAGCGGCAAGTTTGTTGATTGACCAAATCCAAAAGGGTCTTAGAACAATGGCGGATGATACCGAAAAGATCATATTACTGGACTCGATATTGATCTTGCGCTCATCTGTGCGTAATATCCGCTGACCGTACTAGAACCACATCTTTCCTAATATTTAACATCGCAATACATTTTGGAGCTGGCTATGCTGTGAGTAGCCGACGGCACTGTTTTGCTTAAAAACT